>JBEKZP010000002.1:0-194598 GCA_049509755.1 Terriglobales bacterium
ACACGATGATTTAGCTCCCGGGCCGAGCAGCAGTTCGACCGCTAGCCCGGAATAGAAACAAAGAAGGCAATACCTGGGGCTCGCGCAGAGAACGTCACGACGTTCTCACGCACACACTTACAGCCCTATTGCTGATCAATCTCTTATGGAGGAGTGGCTATGCGCCCCAGAACCTCTGCTGTCCTCGTCATCATCGTATTGCTGAGCATCGCTGTCCTGATCGGCTGCCAGAACAAAGGCGGCGGCAACACCATAAAGATCGGCGTGATTACGTCGCTGACCGGAAGCCAGGCGGCATTCGGGCAGGCACACAAGAACGGCTATGCCATCGCGCTGGAAGAGTTGAACGCCAAGGGCGGGATCAACGGCAAGAAAGTCGAGCTGGATTTCTACGACGACCAGAGCAAGCCCGACCAGGCGGTGCAGGGCGTCAACAAACTGGTGGACCAGGACCACGTGCCCATCATCCTGGGATCGTATTCCTCGGAGAGCACGCGTGCCATCGTGCCGGTGGTGACCGCCAAGCAAGTCCCGCTGATCATTCCGACAGCGGTGGCGGATAACATCATGCAAACCGGGTCCCAGTGGATCTTCCGTCTGTGCGCGGGTTCCGGCGATTATGCCAGGGCCACGCTGGATTTTCTGAAGAACAACGGCAATCCGAAGAACCTGGCCATCGTGTATGAGAACACGAATTTCGGCTTGGCGAATTTCAAGTCCATGAGCGAACAGGCTCCCGCGGCGGGGCTGAAGATCGTGGACACCGAGGCCTACCAGGCCAGCTCGCCGGACTACAAGTCGCTCCTGCAGCGGGTCAAGGGCAAGAACCCCGACGTGGTGTATTTCGCCTCGTACCTGCTGGACGCGACCACGCTGATGCGGCAATCCGAGGGGGCGAACTTCAACCCCAAGTACTACACCTCCGCCGGCACCGGTTTCGCGGTGGCGGATTTCCCGACGGAGAAGGGCGGCGGCAAGTACGCCAACTTCACCTTCTCGGTGTCGCAGTGGCTGCCGACGGCGAGCTGGCCGGGTTCGAAAGAATTCGACCAGAAATTCTTCGAGTTGACGAAGACGCATCCCTCGTTCCACGCCCTGGAGGCCTACGTCGCGCTGATGGTCGCGGCGGAGGCAATGAAAAAGACCATGACATCGCCGACGGCAATCCGCGATGAAGTCCGCAAGACTGATATGCCCACCACGCCGTTCGGTCCCATCAAGTTCGACGCCAAAGGACAGAACGCGCACCCGACCTTGGTGACGCAAATCCAGAACCAGCAATATAAGGTAGTTTGGCCTGCGGATGCGGCCGAAGCCAAGCCGATTTATCCCACACCGACATGGAGCCAGCGCAAGAAGTCGGGCGAGCTGTAAACAGCGAGTTGCGGGCGGGGTAAGCGGTGGACTGGTTCTATCCATTTTTGCAGGCGGTCCTGAACGGCATGCTGACGGGATCGCTGTACGCTCTGATCGCGATGGGCATGGCGCTGATTTTCGGCGTCATGCGCATCGTGAATTTCGCCCACGGCGCTTTTCTCATGCTCGGCATGTACGCCACCTGGGTGATGTTCGAGCACGCGCACATCAATCCCTACATCGGTTTCATCCCGACCGGGGTGCTCCTGTTCATCATCGGAGCGGCGGTCTATGGCGGCTTGGTGCGGCACGTCCCGGTGCAGGCCGAGTTCATGATCATCCTGCTCACGCTGGGCGTGTCGCTGATTTGCGTCGACAGCATTCTGCTGATCTTCGGCGCCGATTATCACCAGCTCAACTTCCCGCTCCTGGGAAAAAACTTTCGCCTGGGATCGCAGATCTCGCTCAATGCGCCGTGGGTGATTTCGTTCGGCATCGCGCTGCTGGCAGCGGCCGGGCTGTACATGTTTGTGATGCGGACGATGTTCGGGCGCGCGGCCCGCGCCATCGCGCAAAACCCGTACTCGGCGCCGTTGATGGGAATCAACATCCACCGCGTGCAGGCGGTGACGTTTGGACTGGGCGCGGCCGCGGCGGGAATCGCCGGCGCATTGCTGTTGCCCGTCTTCTATCTCTATCCCGACGTGGGCCACCTGTTCAACCTGAAGTCGTTCCTGATGGTGGTGATGGGCGGGATGGGATCGATTGAGGGCGCGGCGGCCGCGGGCCTGGTGCTGGGCGTGGTCGAAAGTCTCACCAGCCTTTACTGGGGCAATGAGTGGGCGCTGGTGGTGGACTTCGTCATCTTCATTCTGGTGCTGTCGTTCAAGCCCAGCGGCATTTTCGGGAGCCAGCGGGCATGAGGCGTCCCCAGGTGATGATCGGCGGGGCGATTTTCGCGGTGGCGCTTGTCATCCCGTTGTTTCTGCACAACGACTACTTCCTCCAGGTCATCTTCCGGCTGTTTCTGTTTGCCACGCTCGGACTGGCGTGGAACCTGGTCGGCGGATATACCGGGCAGCTTTCGCTGGGCCATGCCGCGTTCTTCGGCATTGGCGCATACGGCCTGGCGCTGCTGAGCCAGAGCGTGTCGCCATGGCTGGCCATAGGTGGGGGCGTGGTTCTCGCCCTGGTCGCCGCCGTGATTATCGGTAGCGTCTCGTTCCGCTTGCGCGGACCCTACTTCTGTCTCGCCACGATTGCTTTCGCTGAGGTGGTGCGGCTGATCGCCAAGAACCTGCCCAATGTCACCGGCGGTGACGTCGGTGTTCCGGTGGCGTCGCTGTTTCCGCGCAACACGATGGTGTCGTTTTATTACGCCTGCGTGGTGCTGACCATGGCCGCGTTCGCGCTCAGTTACTGGGTGGAGCGGTCGCGATTCGGCTATTACCTGATGGCCATCCGCGAGGACGAAGATACGGCACTTTCGGTGGGCGTGAACACGGCGCGCGTAAAGCTGTGGTCGCTGATGCTGAGTGCGGCGCTCACCGCGCTGGCCGGTGCGCTGTACGCGAGTTTGTTCCTGTACATCGTGCCCGATTCGGTGCTGGGCATCGAACTCTCCGTGGAAATTGCCATCCTGCCCATGCTCGGCGGCGCCGGCACGCTGCTGGGGCCCTTGGTTGGGGCGCTGGTATTGGAAACGGCGAACGAGGTGTTCAAGAACATCTTCAAGGAAGCGCACCTGCTGATCTACGGCATCCTGGTGGTGCTGGTGGTGCTGTTCCTGCCGGAAGGAATTGTGGGCACGTTGATGCGGAAGCTGCGCTGGTTCAAACCGGGACCCGTGGCGCCGTCTTCGAGCACGCCGCCGCCCGCACCGGCGGAAGAGAGCAAGCGCTTGCCATTGCCGCAGCCGGAGTGAGTTGTAAGTTCCGAGATTCTTACGTATGGCGTTGCTGGAAATCAAAAACGTGAGCAAGCGGTTTGGCGGACTGAAGGCCGTCTCGGAGGTCTCGATGGCGGTCGAGGCCGGTGAAATCGCGTTCATCGTGGGGCCGAACGGCGCCGGGAAGACCACGCTCTTCAACCTGATCACCAGCGTGCACCAGGCCGATTCGGGGCAGATCATCTTTGACGGCCGCGACATCACGCATTCATCGCCCGACAAGGCGGCGAAGCTGGGTCTCGGCCGCACCTTCCAGATCGTCAAGCCGTTGCGCAACCTGACGGTGCAGGAGAACGCCATGTTGGGAGCGTTCCTGCACACGCCGTCGCCGCATGTGGCCGCGCAGGAGGCGGCCAAGGTGCTGCAATTTCTCGGCATGGGAAAGGTCATGCACCTGCCGGCGCGCGGCATGGGAGTGGCGATGATGAAACGGCTGGAAATTGCGCGCGCTCTGGCCACCAAACCGAAATTGATCCTTTTGGACGAAGTCGTTGCCGGCTTGCCGACGTCGGAAGCGCTGAAACTGGCGGACCTGCTGAAGCGCCTGCCGGAGTGGGGCGTTGCGGCCATTGGAGGCGTCGAGCACGTCATGCAGGTGGTGATGAAGATTGCCGATCGCGTGGTCGTGCTCGACCACGGAGTCAAGATCGCGGAAGGCAAGCCCCAGGACGTGGTGCACCGGCCGGAAGTGATCGAGGCCTACCTGGGACCGAAGTACAAGGAACTGCTGAAATGAGCGCCAACGGGAATACTCCGCTGCTGCAGTTGACGGAGGTCGAGGCCGCGTACGGCGATTTTCAGGCGCTCTTCAACATCACCTTGACCGTGAACCGCGGCGAAATCGTGACCCTGATTGGCGCCAACGGCGCGGGAAAGACAACGACTCTGCGCGTCATCAGCGGCCTGCTGCGCGCAACCAAGGGCGCCATCAGTTTCGACGGGCAGAATATTTCCAAGACACCGGCGCACGAAATCGTGGCGCGCGGCATCAGCCACGTGCCCGAGGGCCGCCAACTGTTTCCCTACATGACGGTGGAAGAACACCTCGCACTCGGCGCCTACATCCAGCGCACGCGGCCTAGAATCCCGCAGTTGATGGAAGAGCAGTTCGCGATGTTCCCGATCCTGAAGGAGCGCCGTAAACAAATGGCGGGAACTCTGTCGGGCGGCGAGCAGCAGATGGTGGCCATCGCGCGCGGGCTGATGTCGGAACCGAAGCTGCTGCTGCTCGACGAACCCTCGCTCGGCCTCGCCCCAAAGCTGGTGGAGGAAGTCTTCCAGAAAATCCTGCAAATCGGGGAGAAGGGCGTCACCGTGATGGTCGTGGAACAGAACGTCGTGGACGGCCTCAGCGTTTCTAAGCGCGGCTACGTGGTCGAAAACGGCGCGGTCATTCTTCAAGGGCCGTCGGACGAATTGTTGAACAACGCGCAGGTCCGCGCCGCCTACCTGGGACTGTAACCACTTTCCTCTAAAAAAGATCGCGCAACTCGGGATCGGGCAGAAGCGTTCCGGCACCAAGGTGAAGCTGCAGGTGGTTCGCGACGGCAAAAGCCTGAGATGAGCGGCCGCATAGCCATAATCACCGCACTTCTACGACCGTTATTGTTTGCCCGAGGCGCCGCCGGTTGATCGGGCAGCGATGACCCGCCGCGCGTTCTCGGTCAGTTTTTTTGCCTGCGGCAAAAGCTCGAGTGCCTTGGCCACTTCGGGGTCCGCCTCCGCCCTGGCTTGCAGGCCGGCGTCGACGCCAAACACCTCGGTAAACAACTCGCCTTTGATGTTCGACTTCACCCAATCCAGGTTCGGCTGCAGGTCGGCCTCGTTCCACGGCACTTTATTGGCGTTGAGGAATTCCCGGAACTGCTGCAGCACCTGATCATCGACGGTGAAGCTGCGCGAGACCGGATGGCTGCTCAGGTAACGCTTGGCGAAATCGAAGAACACATAGTGGATCTGCATCTCGGTCTGGAAGCGGTTCGGCTTCGCCGAGGCGAACTTCACGTCCGGCGTGATGCCATCGCCCCCGTACACGGTGCGTCCGCTATCGGTGGACTTGGCCTCACGCCCGGCGGTGCTGTCCTGGCTGCCCGCGCCGTAGTAGTAGTCGTAGAGCGACAGGCCGTTGTATTTCCGTTGGATCAGGCGGCCGCTCGGCGTGTAGTACCTGGCCGTGGTCAGCGCCAGACCGGTGTGGTCCGACAGCGGGTACACGGTTTGCACCAGTCCCTTGCCGAATGTGTTTTCACCCAGCACCAGCCCGCGGTCGTGGTCCTGGATGGCACCCGACACGATTTCCGCCGCCGAGGCCGTGCCGCGGTTGACCAGCACGATAATCGGGTAGTTGTTGCCGCCGTTGCCGTTCTTGGCGCGATACACGATTTCCGGCGACGATCGCCCGCGCTGCGACACCACCACCGCACCCTTGGGCAGGAACTTGTCCGCCACCGCCACCGCTTCCTTCAGCAAACCGCCCGGGTCCTGTCGCAGGTCAAGAATCAACCCATTCAGGTTCCCGAATTCCTCCAGCGCCATGTCGAGTTCGTGATCGGTGGTTTCGATGAACGAACTGATGTGCAGATAACCGATCCCCGGCCGGACGAGAAAATGTACGTCAACGCTGTGCCGTGGAATTTCGTCGCGCGTCAACGTGAACTCCAGCGGCTTCTGCGCGCCTTCGCGCAGGATGCCGATGTGCACCTGCGATCCCCGCGGACCTTTCACCAGGTCGGCGACTTCGCCGGTGGTCATGTTGTCGGTGGGTTTGCCGTCCACCGCCATGATGACGTCGCCGGCGCGAATGCCTGCTTTGTAAGCAGGCGCGCCAACGAACGGTGAGATCACCACGATCCTGTTGCCGCGCGGGCCGATCTCCATGCCAACGCCGAAGTAGTTGCCCCGTTGCTCTTCGTTGAGCTGCGCGAACGCCTTCGGATCGAAGAACGTCGAATGCGGGTCCAGCGAGCGCAGCATGCCCGGGATCGCCCCGTCATAGATTGCCTTGTCCGGCTTGACCGGCTCGGCGTAATTCTGTTCCACGAGGTCGTACACCTGCGTGAAGTGGCGCAGGTTCTGCTGCATGTCGGCGTCATCGTTCTCCGCCGTTTGCACACGCTGTCCGAAAACCACGCCCAGAAATCCGGACATAATGAGAACTACGACGAGGGCCACTGAGGATCGGTTTGACTTTGGCATAGATGTGGGTTCGCCTGCGCGTAAGAACACTGTCCCATTGTATAAGATGCGCGACCAGCGCCCGCGACTGCATTACTGGGGCCGGGATGGAGATTTTTTCCGGTCTGGGGATGACCCCGGCTCCCACCGTTTGCCGGGTGATTTACCGCGTAAGGACTGATCACGCTTGATTGTGACCCACATCACACCGTGATTGGCGCGCACGGCCTCACACTGTGGCCAGGTTTGCCGGACCGGGTGGGGTCTTCATAGCGTTCCCTTTCATAGGCCGATCATCCCCGCCCTCCGGCACTTGTTGTTTCTAGCCCCGGTCCCCTCGCTTCCAACCTTGGAGATTCGTCAGGGACCAGTTCTTCAGAGTTCCCGCAGGGCGACGGCGACGCGGGCGCGGGCGGCGCGGACGGCCGGGGGGACACCGCCGATGATGCCCATCAGCAGCGCAAATACCACCCCTCCCGCCAGCAGCGCGGGCGTAACCCGAAACGCAAACGCCAGGTGCGAGAAGGTCTGCCAGTTCATGGTTCCGGTAGTGAACCCGTTGAGCGGCAGGATGGCGAGGCAGCCGAGCACGCCGCCAACCAAGGCGATGCAGAGCGCTTCGAACACAAAGGACGAAACCACGCTGCCCGCGCCGAATCCCAGGGCGCGCATGGTGGCGATTTCCCGCGAGCGCTCCGCGACTGCCGAGTACATGGTATTGAGCGCGCCAAACACCGCGCCGATCCCCATGACAAAGCCCACCATGGTCCCGAGTACCAGAATAAGACGCGTGAGCGCACGCGATTGCTTGTCGTAGTACTCGATCTCGCGGTCCGCCTGGACGGAGAGACGCGGGTCGGAGGTGAGCGCGTCCTTGAAACCGGCGAACGCGTCGGGCGAAGTGAGGCGCACGGTCACGGACTGGAAATTATTGGGCGGACGCTTGTATACGTCCTTCACGACCTTGGCGTCGCACCAAACCTCGGAGTCAAAGGCGCTGCCGCCGGCGTCGAAGACGCCCACCACGGTCCAAGTCCCGCCGCCGAACTTGACCGTGCTCCCGAGTTCAAGACCGGCGTACGTGCCGGCGACGTAGCGGCCGACTACCAGCTCGTTGAGGCCGGGCTCGAACATGCGCCCGGAAATAATCTTGACGTTATCGCGCACCTGCAAGGCTTTCGGGGAGACGCCGCGCACCTGAACGTTGGCATCGGTCCCGGTCGTTTTCAGGGGAAATGCGGCGACAACCACGACCTCCGGGCTGACCAGGGGCCCCGACGCTCCGCGCTCCACCCCGGGCGCATCTTCGATGATGTGGACATGATCCACGGAAACCGCGCTCATCATTTCGGAGGTTGAACCGGCGCGGCTGACAATGGCATTGCGCGGCGAGCCGGAGGAAACCAGCGTCATCTTGAATCCCTTAGCCAGCGCGAGCATGGCCACGAACACGCCAACCGTGCCCGCAATGCCGAGCACGGCGACTACGGTGGATATCCAGCGTACGCGCAAGCTGCGGAGGTTGTAGGTCAGTGGGATCGCCATGGTTCACACGCTCCGCAAAGCGTCCACGACCCTGAGCCGCATGGCCGAGAGTGCGGGCAGAATTCCACCGAGGATGCCGACCAGCAGCGCGAGGGCGATGCCGGCGACGGCCGCGCTGGTTGGCAGATAAAAGAACGGCAGCAAGCCACGAGTCGGGTCGCCGCCCAGCGTCAAGAGTTTCGCCAGCCCAATTCCCAGGCCGCCGCCCACCAACGCCAGGAGCAACGATTCGCCCAATACCAGGCCGAGCACGAAATTGTCGGAGTATCCCACCGCCTTGAGCACCGCCAGTTCGCGGATGCGGTCGCGGACTGCGATCGCCATGGTATTTCCCGTCACCAGCAAGAGCGTGAAGAAGACCACGCCTCCGATGCTGAGCATCAGGAACTCGATATTGCCTGCCTGCTTCACAAACGATGCGGCAAAGGCCTTCTCGGTATCCGTCTTCGTCTCCCAGGGCGAGTTGGCGAAGCTTTCGTCAATCGCCTTGGCGATTCCCACCGCGTGGTCAGGATTGTCGATGCGCACTGTGTACCAGCCGACCAGCCCATGCCAGTACTGGTTTTGCCGTTCCTCCAGGAGCTTGTAGTGAAACCAGAATTGGGTGGTGTCGTCGGCCTGGCGGCTTCCGTGATAAATGCCGCGAATGTTGAATTCCCATGTCCCAGGGAAAATCGTGCCCTTGACGGGTACGCGGTCGCCGATCTTCCAGTGAAATCGTTTCACCAGGTCCTCGCCGACGATGACGCCTTCGCGGTCGCCAACGAAGGCTGTCCATTGCTCCTCGGGCATCACGAACTCGGGGAACATGTCGCGATAGGTTTCGGTGTCAATGGCGAACTGCGGGAAGAAGTTGCGCTCATCCTGGTAAACGCCGCCGAACCAGTTGGCGTGCGTCACTCCTTTTACGCCGGGAATCTGCAGCAGGCGCTCCTTGTACGAGATGGGCAACGGCTGAATGAGCGAAACTTTGTTGACGATGACGAGCCGGTCGGCGCCTGCCACGTCCAACCCTTGATTGAAAGCGCCGCGCACCACCGCCAGCAGGCCGAAGAGGAACAACGCCACCGCGAAAGAGCCGATGGTCAGCGTGGTGCGAATCTTCTTGCGAAACAGGTTCGACGTCAGCAGGTGGAGATACTTCATTTGCCCGCCTCGGCCTTCCTGCCCTCCTCCAGCACGCCCTTGTTGAGGTGCAGGACGACCTGAGCGCGCTCGGCGGCGACGGGGTCGTGCGTGACCAGCAGCACGGTTTTCTTGTGCTCGCTCACCAGGCGCGACAGCAGGTCCATGATCTCGTCGGCGCTCTTGCGATCGAGATCGCCGGTAGGCTCGTCGCAGAGCAGGAAGGTGGGGTCGGCGACGATAGCGCGCGCGATGCCGACCCGCTGCTCCTGCCCGCCCGACAACTGGCGCGGAAAGTGGTGCATGCGGTCGTCGAGTCCGACGACCTGGAGCGCGGTTTCCACGTGCTTGCGCCGCTCCGCCTTGGAGAGCTTGGTCAAGAGCAGCGGCAGTTCCACATTTTGAAACGCGGTCAGGACCGGAATGAGGTTGTACATCTGGAAGATGAAGCCGACGTGACGCGCGCGCCACGCCGTCAGCTTGCCCGCCGACATGTGGGTGATCTCGTCACCGGCAACAGTGATGTTGCCGGCGGAGGGCAGGTCGAGCCCGCCCAGCAGGTTCAGCAGCGTCGTCTTGCCCGAGCCGCTGGGACCCATGAAGGCGACAAAATCGCCGGCGTCCACGTCGAGGTTGAGGCCTTGCAGCACGTGGATTTCCTCGCTGCCGCGCTGATATTTCTTGTCCAGCCCGCGCACGCGGACCAGGCTGCTGCCGTCGCCGCGTCCGTCAACCCTGACCATGGATTTCTCCAGTCCCCAGTCCCGAGACCCGAGTCGCGAGTGGACCCTCCTTTAACTCGGGACTCGGGACTCGCGACTGGGACTACGCTGAATGCTATTTTTTAACGGTGACGCGGCTGCCATCCTTCAACCCCTCAGCCCCGCCGACTACAACCTGGTCGCCGTCGGAAACCCCGGCCAGTACGACCTGGCCTTCACCCCGCGTGCCGCCCGCGCGGATGGCGCGGCGCTCCACGCGGCCGTCCTTGTAGATGAAGACCGCCTGCTGCCCGCCTTCGTGGCGTACCGCGGACTTGGGAACGACCACTTGCCCGGCCGCGGTCTGCTTGGCCGCGGGCTCGTCACTCAGAAACGCAACTTTCACTCCCATGTCCGGCAGAATGCGCGGGTCGAGCTTATCAAAAGAAATGCGCACCTTCACCGTCGCCTTCTGGCGGTCGGCGGTGGGAATAACAGTGCGGACCTTGCAGGGAATTTTCCAGTCGGGATAGGCGTCGAGCGTGGCGGTGACCGGCTGGCCGGATGCAACGCGGGCGATATAGGACTCGTTGACGTCCACCTCGATTTCCAGCGAGTTCATGTCAACCACCGTGGCGATGCCGGTGCGCGTGAACCCGCCGCCGGCGGAGATCGGCGACACCATTTCTCCGACCTGTGCATCCTTGGAGACCACGATGCCGTCGAAGGGCGAGCGCACGGTGCAGTTGTCCAGGTCCTGCTGCGCGACCTTGATGCGGGCGTCGGCGGCGCGGATTTGCTCCCTGGCCAGCACGATGCGGGCGCGATAGCTGTCGGCCGCGGTGCGGGCCAGGTCAAGCGCCTGCTGGCTGGTGACGCCGCCGGTCTTCAGGTCCTGAGTGCGGCGCAATTCGCGATCGGCATTGGCCAGATTCACTTCCAGGTCGGCGAGTGCGGCCGAGGTCGCGTCACGATCGGCAATGGCGGAATTCAGGCGTACGCGGGCGTCGGAGTCGTCCAGCAGAGCCAACACCTGATCCTGCTGCACCCGTATGCCTTCCTCGGCGTTCATGCGGGTAACACGCGCGGTGATCTTGGCGGCGACCGTGGCGCGCCGCCGCGGCGTCACGTAGCCGCTCGCATTCAGAAGCGCCACCCGGTCGTTGCCCCCGGTCGTCCGCGCCACCGCAACTTCCACCAGGGGAGCCTGGCGCTGCAGCACAATGACAAGAGCTGACACGAGTAGAACCGCACCCAGTACTGCCGCAAACCAGGGCAGGAATTTGCGACGGCCACCGCTGGCGCGAGCCCGGTCGTCAATCTTGAGTGGGGACAGATCCGGAAGTGTTGACCCTGGTAGCGGGGCCATGGCAGCATGCCTCCTTCGCAGTGCCCTATCAAACCATCAAGAATTACATGCCGCGTTCGACTCTTGCAACTGGGAGTCAGGAGTCAGTCGTCAGGAGTCAGCGGGCAGAGCAGCACGGCTCACCGTCGGAGGTTGGCGGATGGCGTGGCGCACAAGATCGCGTCACTGACGGGTCGAGCTTGGTTTGCTAAACTTCCGGCGCGATGAAGGGAAAAGTGGTGGAAAAGCTCGCGCGCGCGCTGGATCGCGCCGCCGGTGCGGTTGGCCGCGACAATCCGGCCAAGTTGCCGCAACACCTGCTGACCGGCCGCCGCGGCGAGGACGACGCCTATTTTTATCTTCGCCGCCAGGGGTACGTGATGGTGGCGCGTAATTGGCGTTCGCCGCGGCATCGGGGCGAGCTCGATCTGGTGGGATGGGATGGCGACGTGCTCTGCTTCATCGAGGTGAAGACCCGCACCACGCGCGACGTTAAGCCCGCCGAGGCGGCGGTGGACGACGAAAAACGCAGCGATCTTGGTGCAGTCGCGCGCGATTTTCGCCGCCGCGTGCCGGGCGAGCCAGCGCTGCGTTTTGATGTGCTTACGGTGTATTACGACACCGAAGATAACTCTCCCGACATTACCCTATTCAAAAATGCCTTCCCAATGCCGTAATATTGTAGGGAGTGCGCTACTTGGGGAGAGTCCTCATTGCCAGAACTAAGAAAAGATCCGATCGTGGGCCGCTGGGTCATCATTTCCACCGACCGTGCCAAGCGTCCCACTGACTTCGCCCGTGGGGAGAACAAGCTCAAGGGCGGATTTTGCCCCTTCTGCTACGGCAACGAAAGCAAGACGCCGCCGGAGATTTTGGCCTACCGTCCGAGCCCGAACGGCGGCCCTACGCCGCCGAAGGACTCGCCGGGATGGACCGTGCGGGTGGTGCCGAACAAGTTCCCGGCGCTGGGCATCGAAGGGAACCTCAACCGCCGCGCCGAAGGAATGTTTGACCGCATGAACGGCATCGGCGCGCACGAGGTCATCATCGAAACGCCGGACCACGCGGCCAGCCTGGCCACGATGAAGGAACGGCGGGTTGAGGACTCGTTGTGGGCGTTCCGCGACCGCATCCTCGACCTCAAGCAGGACAAGCGGTTCAAGTACATCCTGATCTTCAAGAACCATGGCGAGGCGGCCGGCGCGTCGCTGGAGCACCCGCACTCGCAGTTGATCGCGCTGCCGATTCTTCCCAGGCTGGTGGTGGAAGAACTGGAAGGCGCCAAGCAGTACTACATCTACAAGGAACGATGCGTGTTCTGCGACGTCGTCCGCCAGGAACTGGAGAACGGAATCCGCATCGTGGGCGAAAACGAACAGTTCGTTACGCTGGCGCCCTACGCGCCGCGGTTTCCGTTTGAGACCTGGATCCTGCCCAAGCGGCATGAGTCGGCGTATGAGAATTCATCGTCGGCCATGTTTGAGCACCTGGCGCGGGCGCTCAAGAGCCTGCTCGCCAAGGCGCACAACGTTCTGGACAATCCGGCGTACAACCTGGTGATCCATACCTCGCCGGTACAGGACCCGTTTAACGAGCATTATCACTGGCATATCGAATTCATGCCCAAACTGACCAAGACGGCAGGATTTGAGTGGGGCACGGGGTTTTACATCAATCCGACACCGCCGGAGGAAGCCGCCAAGTTCCTGCGCGAGGCCAGCGTGGAGACGCAGCCGCCCGCGCCGCCACCGGCGGCGCCGGCGACGCCGGCGACGAAATAAGAGTCTTCAGTCGGAAGTCTTCAGTCGTCGGGAAAAACGAAGCGGCTGAAAGTTGACGCGGCAAAATTGAAGACGCCCACAGTTCTGACTGTGGGCGTCTTTGATTTTGCTGACGATCAAGCGGCGTGGCGGTCTTCGTACTCCTCGTTCCAGGCCATCTGGATGGCTTCGAGTTTGCCTTCGGTGGACTTCTTCGGGTCGTCCGCAAAGGTGGGCAGCTCGGTAATCATGCGGTGAAGATCGGTGAAGCGCACCTCAAGCGGGTTGATGTCGGGGTACGTATCGGCCAGCAGCAGGCCGATGTCTTCGGTGTCGTCCCAGTGCAAATCAGTGGCCACGCGGGCATCCTCTCCACAGTTGTGATTTAGTGATTTGCGATTTAGCGATTGATCATTGAACGGCCGCCTTCCTCAAATTCTGGCTTTCAAATCACTAAATCACAAATCACTAAATCACTAAATCACTAAATCACAAATGAAATCAGTGTTCCACACCTTCCGGGTGCTCCGACACGTAGTTGCGGTTCCACTCCGGCACGTTGACCACGATCTCGCCGGGCTTGGTGATGACACACTGGCAGCCCAGGCGGGAATTGAGTTGCAGGTCGGCGGCCAGGTCGAGGCGGTCGGCCTCTTCGTCGTCCATCTCGCTGAGCAGATCGGCGCCCTTGATCACCTGCACGTGGCAGGTGGTGCAGGCGCAGTTGCCGCCGCAGGCGTGGTCGAGAAACACGTGGTGGTTCAGCGCCACGTCGAGCAGCGATTCCGCCTTGCCGTGGTCCTTATACGGCATCTTGCCCAACTCGAATTCCACCGTCTTGCCTTCCGGCAAGAACGTCACCTTGACGGTGTTCGCGCCCGGTGCGTCCACGGTTGCCGCTCCAGTTCCTTGTGTTTTCTCTTCAGCCATAAATCCTCAATGTCAGTCTCCGCTTTTGATTTCCGCGGGTGCGATAGGATGCGGCGACTCCGGGCCTTCGCCAACGTCCGCTTCGTCCATGGTCTTGCCCTTCAAGGCGGACGAAACCGCCGAATCCATCATCAGTTCTGCCAGACGCATGGTGCCCTGGTTCAGCGCGTCAATGGCGGAGCGCATGGCGTGGTGGTCGTCCTGGTCCACCACCGCGCGCAGCGCCTTCTCCTGCTTGGCGATCTGCTTGCGCTCATCCGACGTGAGCTGGTTCCACGCCGGGCCGGCCTTGCCCTTCTGCAGCGCGGTCAGCATGGTGTTGGCCTCGTTGCGCGCCTCGATCACCTGGCGCTGGCGGAAATCTTCCTCCGCGTAGTCGAACGACTCCAGGATCATGTTCTCGACCTGGTCGTCGGTGAGGCCATAGCTGGGCTGCACGGAAATTTCCGCTTCTTTGCCGCTGCGCTGCTCGCGCGCGGAGACGTGCAGGATGCCGTTGGCGTCAATCAGGAACCGGACCTCGATGCGCGGCAGGCCCGCCGGCATGGGCGGAATGCCCTTCAGGTCGAAACGAGCCAGCGAGCGGTTGTCCTTCGCCAGTTCGCGCTCGCCCTGCAGGACGTGGATGGCGACGTTGGTCTGCCCCTCCACGCCGGTGGTGAAGTGCTCGGTGGCAGAAGCCGGAATGGTCGAATTGCGATGGATGATCTTCGCCACCACGCCGCCCAGCGCCTCGATGCCCAGCGACAGCGGCGTGACGTCGAGCAGCAGCATGTCCTTGGTGGCTTCCGAGCCGCCACCGAGAATGTTGGCCTGCACGGCGGCGCCGAGCGCGACTACCTCGTCCGGGTTCAAATCCGAATGCGGCTCGCGCCGGAAAAGCCCTTTGACGATGGTGTGCACGCGCGGAATGCGTGTTGAACCGCCCACCAGCGCGACCTCGTCGATCTCTTCCGGCTTGAGACCGGCGTCCTTGATAGCCTGCTTGACCGGGCCGACAGTGCGCTGGAGAACCGGTTCCATCAGCGCTTCGAATTGTTCGCGCGTGATCGCGCGCAGATACTTCCTGCCCTCGGGGAGGTCAACCTCGATGATCGTTTTGTCGTTGGACGAGAGCGCGATCTTGGCGTCAATCACCGCCTTGCGCACCGCCTGAACGACCTCGGCGTTGCGCCGGTAGTCCAAACCCATGTCGCCGCCGATGTCGTCGAGCGCGATGGTGATCAGCAGATTGTCGATGTCGTCGCCGCCGAGGTGCGTGTCGCCGGCGGTCGAGATCACTTCGAAAATGCCGTCGTGCAAACGGAGGATTGAGATGTCGAACGTGCCGCCGCCGAGGTCGTACACTGCGACCACACCGTTGTGCTGCTTGTCGAGCCCATAGGCCAGCGCGGCCGCGGTCGGCTCATTCACCAGGCGCAGAACCTCCAATCCGGCAATGCGGCCGGCGTCCTTGGTCGCCTGGCGCTGCGCGTCGTTGAAGTATGCTGGGACGGTAATGACCGCCTTTTTCACCGGCGCGCCGAAATAGCGCTCGGCGCTGCGCTTGAGCTGGCGCAGGATGAACGCGGAGATTTCCGGCGGTGTGTAATCCTTGTCCGCGAGCTTGATGCGCAACACTTCGCCGGGCTGCAAGTCTTCGGCGACGCGAAACGGAAATAGCTTCAACTCTTCCTGGATGTCCTCAACCCCGCGGCCCATGAGCCTCTTGATGGAATACACCGCGCGCTCCGAGGTCTCGATCAGGTACTTGCGCGCGGCATTGCCGACAATAATCTGACCCTTGGGGTCCAGCGCCACCAGCGAAGGGACGAGGTTCGACCCGTCTTCGCCGGGGATAACCTGGGGCTTGCCGTCGGGCCCCAGGAAGGCCACCAGCGAGTTCGTGGTTCCAAGATCGATTCCGACTACGCGTTCTTCAGGCATTGGGCAAAAGCTTTGGCCACGGATTTACACGGATTGAATTTTCTTGCTCCGATCCGTGAGAATCCGCGGTGATCTGTGGCTTAATCCTCTAAAACCTCGTTCACGTCGCGCACCAGATTCCGGATATAGCTGCGCCGGTTCAGCAGCCCGACCATCTTGTCGCGCACCGGCTTGCGCTGCGCGTCATTGGAACTGGCGTCCTCCGGCAGCGCGTCCCACTCGTTCCAGTAGCCGTGCAACTCGTCCATGAGCGCATCGTGCTTGGCCTGGAGGTCGTCGCGCGTGCCTTCCAACTCGCGCAGCAACTCGGGGTCGCGCTCGCCCATCTTCTTGTTCAACCGAGCCTCTTCGAGTTGCATGTTCAATTCGAAAACTTCTTCCAGCAGCTCCGGTGGAATCACCTGCTTCTTCTCTTCGCCGGTCTGCCGGGCCTTGTCGGTCGCCGCCTTCGACTGCTCCTCCAACTGCACGCCTTGCAGCTTCAACAGGTACTGGGTGCGCGTGATGGGGTCGCGCAGCGTGCGATAGGCGTCGTTGAGCTGCGAACTCTTTTCCAGGCTCCATCTCTGTTCCTGCCCCGAGGCGCGCGCGTAGAGGTCGGGATGCAACTGGCGGCTGAGCTTGTAAAAATCGCGCTCCAGCGCCGCCGTATCGAGATTCAGTTTCCGCGGCAAGCCAAAAAAGGTGAAGTAATCCGCGGGTAATGCGGGTTGCAGCTTGCCGCAGGAATCGCAGAAGTGCGCCGCGCGCATGTCGCCGCACGACCAGCAGGAGTGCGTGACCGTGCCTTCGTCGAACATCGGCAGCGCGGATTGGGGTTTGTTCGTGGTGCTCATGTTCCGGCTATCAGCAATTAGCGATTAGCAATTAGCCATCTGTGCCGTGCCGCAGCTAGTGGCTAATCGCTGCGGTTAGCTGAACGACGTGCCGCAGCCGCAGGACTTGCTCGCGTTCGGGTTCACGAACACGAAGCTTTGCTGCATCAGCGTCTCCTGGTAGTCCAGGGTCATGCCGTGCAGATAGATGAACGACTTGGGATCCACGAAGACGCGCACATCGCCGAACTGGAAAATGCGGTCGCGCTCGCGCGGCTGCGTGTCGAAGCGGATGTTGTAGGTCAGGCCGGAGCAACCGCCGCCCTGCACGCCCAGGCGCAGGCCGCCCTGCTCGGGCAAGATGCCTTCCTTCGCCATCGCCACCTTGATCTTCACCAAGGCGCGCTCGGTGATCTGGATACCGCGCGCCGGCGCCGAGGCAGGCTTCTGCGCCGCTGCGGACCCTGGTTGCTCCGCGCCATTCGGCGAAACGGTTGGCTTCGCCGCCTGCTCTGCCGGCTTGTCGGTCATGGTTGCCATGATAGTGCCATCGGGTGATCGGATGATCTGGTGATCTGGTGATCGAGAACCTTTTCCCGAAATGATCACCCGATCACCGGATCACCCGATCGCCAGATTCCTAGTCTCCCGCCTTGGCCACGGGCGCATGCGTCACTGACTGGGACGCTACGCCGTTCTTTTTCTTCCAGTCGCCGATGGCGGCGCGAATGGCGTCCTCGGCCAGCACCGAGCAGTGAATCTTCACTGGCGGCAACGAAAGCTCACGCACGATGTCGGTGTTCTTGATCGCCAGCGCCTCGTCCACGGTCTTGCCCTTCACCCACTCGGTCGCCAGCGAAGACGATGCGATTGCCGATCCGCAGCCGAATGTCTTGAACTTGGCGTCCTCGATGACCTTGGTCTCGGGGTTGACCTGGATTTGCAGCTTCATGACGTCGCCGCACTCGGGCGCGCCGACCAAGCCCGTACCCACTGTCTGGCTGCTCTTGTCCATCGAGCCAACATTGCGTGGGTGAGTGTAGTGGTCCAGTACCTTGTCGCTGTATGCCATTTTCTAGCTTCTCCTAAACTTTGAGAACTCGTGATCAGGTCGCTCGGTCTATCGGTCAGTCGGTCAGCAAACGACCGATAGACTGATGGACCGACAGACCAGGATTAACCTTCTGCAGCCCAAGACACCGTCTTCAGATCGATGCCTTCCTTCGCCATCTCGTACAGCGGCGAGAGCTCACGCAACCGCTGCACAACTTCGATTAGGCGATCCGCCACGTAATCCACCTCGGCCTCAGTGTTGAAGCGGCCGATGCCGAACCGGATGGAGCTGTGGGCCAGGTCGTCGCCCGTCCCCAGGGCCTTCAATACATACGATGGCTCCAGCGTCGCCGAGGTGCAGGCCGAACCGCTGGAAACCGCGATATCGTTGATGCCCATCAGCAGCGACTCGCCTTCCACGTAGGCGAAGCTGATGTTGAGATTGTTGGGCAGGCGGTGTTCCATCGAACCGTTGATGTACACCTCGTCCAACCCGCCCATGAGCTTGTCCTTGAGCCGGTCGCGCAGGCCGGAGAGACGCTTGCTCTCCTGCGGCATCTCCTCGTGGCAGATGGCGCAGGCCTTTCCGAGACCCACGATTCCGGGAACGTTGAGCGTGCCGCTGCGCATCCCGCGCTCGTGGCCGCCGCCATCAATGATCGGCGATACCTGCACCCGCGGGTTCTTGCGACGCACGTAAAGCGCGCCGACCCCCTTGGGGCCGTACATTTTGTGCGCCGAGATGGACATCAGATCGATGTTCATCTTCTGCACGTCAATGGGGACTTTGCCGACGGCCTGGGTGGCATCGGTGTGGAACAGCACGCCGCGCTCGTGACAGAGCTTGCCGATTTCGGCGATCGGCTGCAGCACGCCAATCTCATTGTTGGCGGCCATCAGCGTGACCAGGATCGTCTTTTCGTCCATGGCTCGCTTCAGGTCGTCAAGGTCAACCAGTCCGTCCTTCATCACCGGCATGTAGGTGACCCGGAAACCATACTTCTCCAGGCGCTTGCAGGAGTCCAACACCGCCTTGTGCTCGGTGACCGCGGTGATGATGTGGTTGCCCTTCTCGCGGTACATCTCGGCCACGCCTTTGATCGCCAGGTTGTCGCTTTCGGTGGCGCCGGAGGTGAAAATGATTTCCTTGGTCGTCGCCCCGACCAGCTTGGCAATGCGCTCGCGCGCCTGCTCCACCGCTTCCTCGGCCACCCAGCCGAAAACGTGGTTACGGCTGGCCGAATTCCCGAACTTATCGGTGAAGTAGGGCAGCATCTCTTCCAAAACCCGCGGGTCCACCGGCGTGGTGGCGTGGTTGTCCATATAAATGGGCAGCTTTACCCCGTCGTGCCCGGTTGTCGTCTTCTGTTCAACGCTCATCGGAATCTCCATGCCGGGGTGGATGTTTGCCGGCTCAACTCAACGTCACTAATTCTTCCGGCGGCACAGTTGCAGTCTGTTCACCCATGTCACCGATATTGATTTTGCTCAAAACCTCTTCAATGCTCTGGCTAACCTTCCGCAGCGGCTCGCGGACCGTGCACCGGCTGGTGTGGCCGCACTCACCGCGCGTGGTTACGCACGAGGTCAGGAACAGCGGTCCCTCGATCGCCTTGATGACTTCGAGGGCGGAAATCGTGCGCGCATCCCGCGCCAGCAGGTAGCCGCCGTTGGTACCATGGTGCGAAGTCAGCAACCTGGCCTTGACCAGCTTTTGCAGGATCTTGGCCAGCAGTTCGGGCGGAATGCCGTGCGCCTCGGCAATGTCCTTGGCGCTGCAGGAGACCGCGGCGTTCTCAGCCAAATAGCGCATGGCGATCAGACCGTAATCGGCTTTCTTGGTCAGCTTCAGCACGCGCCAGCCACTCCTAACATCTCCGACCTAATTGGTCGTACATCTATTTTAGATGCCGCAAAGGCCTGAAAGCAACACAAAACAGGGAATGGGCATATCGGGCATTGGAGGGCAACTCATGGCGGAGTAAACGGTTAAGGATTGGCGATGGATTTAGTCGGATTTCGTCCGGTGGCGGCTACTGCCCTACCGCCGCCAAGACGTAGTCAGACAGGATATTGTCCGTCTGCTCGTGCATCCCGCGGGTGCTGTGGTTGGTGCTGGTGATGACCACGACCATGTCGAGGTCAGGGAAAATGGCTACCTTGTTTCCGCCGTCCGCACGTCCAGGCGGACGATAACTCCCTCTATGGTTACTCAAGGTGCCAGAGCAGCAACCGGAATCGCAGGTGGCTCTTGACAACGCGCAGGGCCGGGCTAAAATACCCAACATTTCCGGGCTACCGGATTTATGAACTCGAACCAACCCCTACCACCCGCCAAACCTCCCCTGCCGAGTATGAGCATGGACAAGTGCGAACATCCGCGTGTGCGGATCGTGGCCCGCGAAGAGGACTCGGAATTTGTCGAGTGCCTCGAATGCGGCGACATCTTCGAATCCAGCGAGTTTAAGGACATGGCAATCGAAGAGCGATCCACCGGCACGGACGCCTAGAGGACCCCTCCCGCAAGTCGCGCCCTGCATGACCGCAGCCGTAGTGTGGCTGCCGCCAAATAAATTGCTTGACTCATGCAAGTACTTTAGCGTAGCCTTCCGCTCATGAGCAACACCCCCGATATCGACGCCTGGTGGAACCAGCTCGAACGTCTGGAACGCGTCCTCATGTGCGTCGGACCCGACGAGGTCTGCTGCGAGGGCATGACGCCGCGCCAGACCTCGATCCTGCGCACCCTGATCGCGCAGGAAGGCGCGCGCTTGACTGATCTGGCCGCCGCATCGCGCATCACGCCCAGCGCTATGACCCGCGTCATCGAGAAGCTGGAAAAGCAGGGCATGGTGGAACGCGTCCGCGGCCAGCAGGACGACGGCCGCGCTGCCATGGTGCGGATCACTGCTGCCGGACGCAAGGCGCGCCGCCGCATTGATCGGCTCATGCGCGATCGCGCCCGCGCCGTCGCCGAAGCGTTTCCGGAAAACCGCCGCGCTGTCGTGCTGCGGATGTTGCACGAGTTTAGTCACGCGTTGGAATCGAGCGGGTGTTGCGGTCTGCGCCCGACCGCCCTGACGCAACTGAAAGGATCGTTGCCATGAAAATTCAGGATGCAGTGAAGGAACACTACGGCGCGGTGGCGCGCGGCGAGCAGTCCGCATGCGGCTGCGCTACCACGTCCCAATTCGCGGAAACGATCGGTTATTCCGCCGAAGACCTCGCCCTGGCCGGAGCAGCCAACCTCGGCCTCGGCTGCGGCAATCCGCTGGCGCTTGCCGAAATTCGCGAGGGCATGACCGTGCTTGACCTGGGCAGCGGCGCCGGTTTCGACGCATTTCTCGCGTGGCGGCGCGTCGGCCCCACCGGCCGCGTCATCGGCGTGGACATGACCGACGACATGCTGGCCCAGGCGCGCGCCAATGCCGAAAAGCTGGGCGCCGCCAATGTCGAGTTCCGCAAGGGCGTGATCGAGAAGCTGCCGCTGGAAGACGCGTCCGTGGACCTGGTGATCAGCAACTGCGTCATTAACCTGAGCGTGGACAAGCCGGCGGTTTTCCGCGAGATCGCGCGCGTGCTCAAGCCTGGCGGACGCATCGCGGTCGGCGACTTGGTGCTCCTGCAGGAACTGCCGAAAGACATCGCGAACAGCGTCAGTGCATACGTCGGCTGCATCGCGGGCGCAAGCATGATGACCGACTATGTGCTGATGGCGCTCGATGCCGGCCTGACCGACCTTTCGATCCCGCAGATCGCGCACGGCAAGAAGCTGGCCGAGGCGGTGGCGCCCAGCGGCTGCTGCGGCAGCGATCCGATCGCCGAGGCTGCGGCCAACGCCATCGCCTCTATCAAGCTGCACGGACGAAAACCGTAAGCAAACGGTTTCTAGTTTCTGGTTTCTAGCTTGCGGAGGTCAGCGCCAGGGGCCGGTTCGATTCTAGAAACTAGAAACCGCTTCCAGCTACAAAACACAGCGTTCATTTCCGCTTCCAGCGAACGCCGTCCTTCGTGTCTTCCAGAATGATTCCCGCCGAGGCCAGTTCGGTCCTGATCTCGTCCGCGCGCGCGAAATCGCGCGTTTTCTTTGCCGCCTGCCGCAGAGCGATCAGGTTGTCGATCTTGGCGTCACTCAGCTCCATGGATTTTGCGACTTCGACGGTTTCCTCGCTGGCCTCCTGGATACGGCCTTCCTGCTTCGCCCACGCCAGCACCTGGCGCACTTTTTCCGCGTCATTGTCGGTCATGACGGCGAAGACTTCGTCAAAACTAGCCAGCGCGCCCAGCAGGGGAGCGACATTCTCCTGCCGCAATTGCCCGGCATCGGCGGCCGAGTTCGCCTCACGCACCATGTCGAACATCGCTCCCAGGGCCTCGGCGGTATTCAGATCGTCCGCTAACGACGCCTTCATCTTCTCCACTGTTGCATTCGCAAGCTCGGTGATCGCCAGGTTGCTGCCGGCAGGGAACTGAGCGGTTTCCAGGCGCAGCTTGAAATTCCGCAGCCGCTCCACTGCCTGCGCCGCCTGCTTCAGCCCGTCGAAGGTAAAGTTGAGCTGCTTGCGGTAGGGCACCGAGGTCAGCAGGAAGCGCAGCGACGACGGCTTGTGGCCCTTCAGAATCAGGTCGCGCAGGGTATAGAAGTTGCCAAGCGATTTCGACATCTTCTCGCCCTCCACCAGCAGGAAGCGAGCGTGTATCCAGAAGTGCGCGAACATCTTTCCGGTGAGCGATTCCGACTGCGCAATTTCGTTCTCGTGATGCGGGAATATGAGGTCCTCGCCGCCGAGGTGGATGTCGAAGCTCTCGCCCAGGTATTGCATGGACATGGTCGAGCACTCGATATGCCACCCCGGTCGCCCCGGCCCAATCTCCGTTTCCCAGAATGCTTCGCCGGGTTTTGGCGCCTTCCACAAAGCGAAGTCGCGCGCATTATCCTTGTCGTACTCGTCCACGTCCACGCGCGCGCCCTCGATGATTCCGCCGAAATCTTTTTTCGACAGCTTTCCGTAGCTGGGGAAGCTCGCAATGCGGAAGTAGTAAGAGCCGTCGTCGGTGCGGTAGGCGTGCCCGGAGTCCACCAGTCCCTTGATGAACCCCGCCATTTCCTTGATATGGTCGGTGGCGCGCACCACGATCTCGGGCTTCTCGATGTTGAGAAAACTCGAGTCCTCCAGGAACGCCTGCTCGTATTTTTTCGTGTACTGCTGGACGCTGACGCCCTGCTTGGCGGCGTTGCGGATGATCTTGTCATCCACATCGGTGATGTTCATTGCGTGCTGCAGCTTGAACCCGCTTTGCCGCAGAAAACGCCGCAGCAGATCCACAAAGATGAATGTCCGAAAGTTGCCGATGTGGCCGTAGTCGTAGACCGTCGGGCCGCAGGCGTACATGCGAACGAGGTTGTTCTCCAGAGGCTGGAAGTCCTCGACGCGGCCGGTAAGCGTATTAAAAAAACGAGGCATAGGGGTTTCATCCGGCGTTCTGGCGATCTAACGCGAAATCCCCGACGTGTGGGCCGGATCAGATCACCCGATCATCCGATCACCAGATGCACGGGGAACTTTCGATTGTAGGGGCTGCGCGAAAAACGGGTCAACCGTTGTCACAACTGCGTGAAAAACTACTGCGCCGGTGCCGCTGGACGGCCACTTCGGTCGTGGGTCCGGATCCGTTGGCCGATCAGAAACACGTAGTGCAGTCCCGAGATGAGCGTGAAGGCGAAGGTCGCGTAGAGGCCGACTTTGCGGCAGTAAAAGATCCACGGGGTGGAATCCACCTGGAACAGCAGCACGAAGAAAATGGTCACCACTTGCGCCCCGGTGTTGATCTTGCCGAAGATGCTCGGCCGGAATTCGCGGATTGAGGTGGTGGCGTACAGCACGGCGCAAGTGAGCAGGATGATTAGGTCGCGGCTGAACACCAGGACCGTGTACTTCCACGGAATCAGGTGAAGAATGGAGAGCACCATAAACAACGTACTGATCAGCAGCTTATCCGCGATGGGATCCAGATACTGGCCGAGTTTGGTCTGCTGGTGCAGGGTGCGCGCCAGCAGGCCGTCGAGGCCGTCACTCAGCCCGGCGATCACCAGCAGGATCAGCGCCCACCGGTGATTGTTGTCCACAATGTTGATGATGATGAATGGAATGAAGATCAGCCGCAGGAGCGTGAGCTGGTTGGGCGCGGTGAAAAGCTGGCGAAGCATCTAGGGTTGGCGCTCCGCGGAGAATTCGGAAAGACCGGCAACCTCGGCAAAGTCGCGGCCGCTTTTGGACGCGAAGCGCTCCGCCAGCGAGGGAATGCTGCCGTTGCGCGCGTCCAATTCGATGCGCTCGACGCGGTGCATGGGAAAGAACACGGCGCCGGCGGCAACCGGTTCGCCCTCCCGCACCAGGCGGGCGAAGTCGTCGAATGAGTTCAGGTCAATGCCGCGTACGCCGAGCCCCGCCGGGGTCAGCTCGAGCACCACGCCCCAGAACTTCTCGCGCGGCGTGTTGAGTGTCACCAGCACGACGGCTCCCCGGGCAAAAATCGCGGCTGCGGCGGCTTCGGGCACGCTTCGATTGTCAACGCCGGCGAGCGCGAATGCAACAGAGTCTTCAGTCTTCAGGCTTCAGTCTTCAGGCCAGAAATAGAAAGTCTTTAGTCGGCAGTGTTCGGGCCTGAAGACCGAAGACTGCCGACTGAAGACTACGTATACAGGCCGATGATGCGTTCGATGGCGCGGCGGCAGACGGCGCAAAAGCCGTCGTAGCGGGTGAACATGATGCAGTTCTCCTGCGGGCGGTAGTATCCCTTGGCCTCGTAATTGGCGCCTTCGAACGCGCCGACTTTGCCGGAGTACTTGTCGGAGGAGAGCAACTGGTCCTCGTGCTTCTTCTCCTCGGCGAAGAGGGCGTCCATTTCGGATTCGGGACGGTTCTGCTTGCGGATCTGGTGGCGCCGTGCCTGGATTTCGCGCTCGTAGGCTTCGAACGAGTCTTTGTTCCAAGGCGTGGGTACTGGGGTGCCTGCCGACACCATGTCTTTCCACTTGAGCGCGGCGGGATCGAGCAGGGCGGTCACATTGGGCTCCCAGGGCTCGAATTTGTGCGCCGGCGGCAGGTAGGACACGTCGGAGGTGTAGTACTCGTCGGCCAGGCCGGCGAAGTGGTGGCCGAATTCGTGAACGAACACGTAGGGCGACCAGAGGCTGTCGGCAGCGACGGTGCTGTAGAGGTTGAAGATGCCGCCGCCACCGTAAGTCGTCCCGTTGACCAGGATTTCGACAAATTCGTAGGGCGCGAAAGAGGCGATGTCGCGAAAGCGGCGGTTTTCAAAGGTCAGGACGTAACGCTCGGAGCCGAAGGCGTCGTAGGTGGCGCCGGCCGGAGTCCGGTGGTGTATGCCGGTGGAGGGGCGCGAAATGCCAGACTCGGGCGAGGCCGGACAGAGCGCCCAAACGTTGAAGTCGGCGCGGTGTTCTTTGAACGGCGAGGTGGCGAAGAGGATCTCGGTCAGGCGGCGGGCGTCTTTTTCAAATTTTGGTAATTCGGCCGCGGTGTAGCCGTCGCCGAGGATGAGGAAATCAACTTTGTTGGCTGGATCGCCTGTCTTCTGCAACGTCATCAGCGGGCCGGGCGAGGGCGGGACCGAGGTGTCAATGAACTGGTCTTTGGGATCGATGACCGTGGACCAGATTTCGCGGAAGGCATTGTTGGCGTCGCGCTTCATGAGCGTGACCTGAACCGGTACGGCGGGAGCGGGGAAGCGCAGCGACTCGGAGAAGGTGCGGCTCATCTGCTTGGCTTCTTCGGTGCTCTCCCACTCGCCGAAAATGGAGGCAAACCCGCGGGAGTAAACCACGCGGTTCGTCGCCCGCTCGCGGACCTCAAAGAAATACTTTCCGAGGTTGGTATCGTCGATCGCTTTGGCCGGGTTGCCGGGCCAGGGCGCCGGCTCGATCACGATGCGATCCAGCGCAAACGTCTCCTGGTGGTCGTTGCCGGTATGGTAGTAGTCCACGCGCATGGTTTTGATAGCGGCGGCGGGAAGGGCCGCGAGGAGAAGGGCGGCGAGAATCAAGGATTTCATCGGCGCGATTGTACACAGGCTCAGGTGGTGTCCGCACCCTTTCTCGCCAATGGCAGGCGGCCTGGTTGTCGGGCCGCCGGACCTGTCGCCAATCATTCTGCTTGCGTCGGCGGTACAAGGCCGGGCAATATAGGCGCCGCATTGATTCGGCGGTCCATCTCCTTGGCCGTCTATCTTCCCCGTATTCCCGAGCGAGCAGGTTGTTTCGGGCACTGGCGCGAGTGTCAGCGCAGGAGCAACATTCGAGATGCGAGTTCGATTTTGGGGCACGCGCGGGTCGATTGCGACCCCGGGACCATCCACGGTGCGCTTCGGCGGGAACACGTCCTGTGTCGAGGTGGTCTCCAAGGTGGGCCGGCGGTTCATCTTTGACTGCGGCACGGGCGCGCGACTGTTGGGGCTCCACCTGATGTCGCGGGGGCACCCGCGCATCCGCGCCACCATGTTTCTGGGGCATACCCACTGGGACCACATCCAGGGATTTCCGTTCTTTGGACCGGTATTTCAGCCCGGCAACGAAATCCTGATCTGCGCACCCATCGGAATGACCGGTTCGCTGGCGCACGTGCTCTCCGGACAGATGGAGACGGCCTACTTTCCGGTGGAACTGAACGAGCTGCCGGCGAAAATCCAGTACCGTCACCTGGCCGAAGGTGTGTTCGAATTCCACGGCGTGCAGGTGAAGACGCAGGCGATGCATCATCCGGCGGTGACACTGGCCTATCGACTCGAGAGCGATGGCGTGGCCGTGGCCTACATGGCCGACCACGAACCCTTCAGCGAAGTGCTCTGGCGGCCGGGAGCCAAGCCGGGGAAGATCGAATCCATCCTGCACGACGGCGACCGCCGGCACGCGGAGTTCATGCGCGACGCTGACCTGGTCATCCACGACGCTCAGTACACTCCGGAAGAGATGTCGGAGAAGAAGAACTGGGGGCACAGTACGTACGAGTACGCGGTGGAACTGGCGGGAGCGGCCGGAGCGCGGCGGCTGGCGCTTACCCACCACGACCCATCACACAACGACGCCAAACTGGTGGAGATCGAGGAGCGGGCGCGGAAACTGGCGAAATCTCGAAAGTACGACCTCGAAGTGTTTTGCGCCTACGAAGGGTGCGAAGTCGCCTTGCAACTCCGAAAGGCCAAGGCAGCGAAATCAGGCAAGTGACCGTTCGCGCGCGCATAGCACATCCCTGAATACAAGAAATGGTGGGCCCGGAGCGGATTCAAACCGCTTGAACGCAGCCTTCCTGCTCCCTGGCTGGTCCAATGATTGTGAGCTGCGCCGGGGTTTACCACCGTGGTACATAACCATTTCGTACTGGACGGGGAATTCTGCCTTTGCCACCATGAGCAAAATCTTCCCTTGGTTGAGGTGTGCTCGTGCCGGCGAAATGGATGAAGTTCACATCTTTTTTACTGCTGTTTCTTATGCCTGCGGCGACCATGGCGACGAATTCGGTCGGCATGATTCACGTTTCCGGAGTTGATGCCACCATTGACGGCCGGCCCTGCCAAGCCGTCGACATGGGATTCGAGGGTGAGCGACTCGCTACCGGAGCGAACTCGAAAGCCACGGTCACCAGCCGCGGCACGGTGGTTTCGGTGTCGTCGAACACGAGCGTGAAGCTCGGGGCAAAGGCGCTGGAGCTGATCGATGGATCGGTGGTCGTAAGTTCCGATGCCGGCACCTCGACCAAAATCGAGAATCTCACTATCTCGACGCCTCCTGGCGCGCACGCCAAGTTTCTAGCCAAGCGAGTGAATGATGAATTGCAGCTGCTCGCGCTGGAAGGCAAGGTTGATCTTAGCGATGGCCAGCAAACTGAAACCGTGCCTGCGGTTACTGGCGTGAAAGTCAAGCTTCCGAAAGACTCAAACGGTTCATCTTCCAACGTGGGCAAGAAGAGCTGGTTGACGAATGACGAAATCGGCATTCTGATCGTTGTCGCTGGCGCTGTGGCGGCCGGTGTAGCGCTCGGCATCATCAACTCTCAGAGTTCCTCACCCGTCACCCCACCTTGAGAATGTTTCGCTGAACGCGGTGCGCAGTCGCCATTCAGGCCCAACAGAATCCTGGAAAACGTGTGCCGCATCAACCGGCAGAAGTCAAAGAAATTTCCGAATTGGTGACGAATGGTGACGAGATGAGCCGATCCGCGGCAGGGCTGCCGGTGCTTCCCCAGCAGATTCGATGAGGTAGATGGTAGGCACGAGGAGACTCGAACTCCTGACCTTCCCGGCGTGCCGGGACGCTCTAGCCAGTGGCACTAGCGATGAGTTCCGCGATGGAACGGTGCGACTTCCAGCTCTTCAATTGACGTTCACGGCGACGCGCTTCGGGCAGGGTTGCGTAATCTTCTAGGCGTACCAATTTCCAGGGACCGCGTCCCTTGGTGTAGAGGCTGTGCTGGCGTTCATGTTCGGAAAAGCGACGCGGCGGGTCATTGGTCGAACCGATGTAAAACTTCCCCGTGGTGCAGCTCTGAAGAATGTACACGGCTGCCATAAGTAGATGGTAGGCACGACTGGACTCGAACCAGCGACCTCTTCCGTGTCAAGGAAGCGCTCTAACCAACTGAGCTACGCGCCTACGCGTGAGCTTATTGTAGCCGCGCCGCCGGTCAGGGGCAAACGCGGGCGCGTCATGGCGGCTTCGGTTATGACTCCACGCCGGCCGCTTTCCCCGCCGAGTACAGCAACTCGACAACCGTGCAGTCGTCCTGCAGGGGGCAAGAGCCGCAGAACTCTTTGACAGCGCGGAACACGCCTTCAAATCCAGCCCCAGCGGCGGCACCGTCGAGACGCTCGTATCCGAAGAATTCGCCCGCCGCATTTTCCGCTTCCACGACGCCGTCGGTGGTGAGGAAGAGCCGGTCGCCGGGCTTCAGTTGCATGTGCATGCTGTGGAACGAAACGTCGGGCAGCAAGCCGATCGCGGGATTGACATTGTCGGGTTCGCTGACCTTGCCTTCCGACACCAGCCGGGGCGGCACGTGGCCGCAATTCAGCAACTCCATCCGGCCATCCGCCCATAGCCGGACGACGACCATGGTGGCGTACTTCTCGCCGACATCCTTTTCGCAGAGAAAATTGTGGGCGGCGGCGACGGCGGCTTCCAGCGAGATGCCCTGCGCCAGTTGCGAATAGATCATGCCCTGGATGACGGAACCGAGCAGCGCCGCGGAGACGCCTTTGCCGGACACGTCGGTGAGCACCACCGAGACCGAATCGGGCGTGCGCACAACATCAAAGAAGTCGCCACCAATTTCATGGCAAGGCAAATTACTCCCTTGGACTTCGGCAAACGGGATGTCGGGAATGCGCACCGACATGAGCCGCTGCTGGATCGCGGCCGCGATTGGCAACTCCTGCTGGTAGCGGCGGGCCGCCTCTTCCACCTCCACCAACTGCGCGTTCTCCAGCAGGCCGGCGGCCTCTTTCGCAATCGCATGCAGAATCTCCTGGCTCACGCCGGAGAGATCTCGAGAAGCGACACGGCTGTCGAGATAGAGCACGCCGAGAACGGGATGGCGCGCCGATGCGCTCTTGCCACCCCGCGGAGTTCCGGCCTTTTCCGCGGCGGAGCTAATGCCGCGGCGCAGCGGGATAGCGATGACGGTGCGCAAATCGAGGCTCACGATGCTGGCGCGTCCCAACAGGTCGGCGGATTGCGAGGTGTCGCCAACCACGAACTCGGAGCCGGAATCTGCGGCCTGTTGCAGCAGGGAACGGGTGATGGTGCTGTCGTCACGCAAAGTCTCGCCTTTGCTGCTGCGCCCCGCGCCGAGGTGAAGTACGCCGTCGGCACCGCGCAGGAACACGAATCCGCGCTCGGCTCGGGTGAGGCGCAGACTGCAGTCGAGAAGGGTGGCAATCACGTCCGTGAGCACTCCAGTGGTGCGCAAGCGGCGCGCGGCTTCCAGGAACAATCTGAGCTGCTGAAGTTCTGAGCCCGCTCCGGACCGCGGCGCCATGGACATCTGGCTCAGGTACTCGGACGCGGCCGCAATTGGCGTGGTGGGATTGAAGACCAGGTAAAAATCCTCAAGGCCAAAGTCGCAGCGGTCGTTCGGCTCCAGCGCGTGACGCTCGCGGCGCATGCGGTTGACATAAACCCCGCTGCGGCCGCCCTGGTCCACAATGTAGTAGCGGCCCTCTTCCGCGACAATGGAGGCGTGTTCGCGTGAAACCCGGGAATCGGGGATGGGCAGGTCGCGGTCGGTTTTGCGGCCGATGGTAAACGGCGTGTGATCAATCACGATGCGTCGCTGCTCGGCGCCTTGGACGAACAGCAGCACCGGCGCCGATGGCGAGACAGCGGGCATGCTGGACATGGCTTGTCCTTCCGGCTTTGCGATTGCCCCGGCAATCTGCCGGGACGTCCCCAACTTCGGCACCAGGGCAGTGCCTCGAAATGATTAAGAGCGTAGCATAAAGCGCGCGGCCGGCGGAAGGTCTCCGCATCGTAAGGCCTGCACACACAACGCCCTGCGAGCGGTCAGTTTCAGGCCTGGGCGTCGGGATCGGCGAGCATCTTGGGCAGCGTCGGTTTGTGCTTCGGCCGGGTTTTCTTGGTGACGTCCGGCTCGAACCGGGTAGGCGGAGGCGCCCCGATGTGCTCCCGCGCGGCCGCTTTGACGGCGGTGACGGCGCGAAACGGCTTGGGCTTTTTCTTCTTCGCCATCGTACTTGGACCTGCGACTCGCAGCTGTTGTTTTGGTGAACAGCATACGCCAACACTGTTACCAGGCCGGTTGTGCCATAATTTTTTCCGGTAACATCGGCGAGGTGGCCATGGACGAGCGCGATTTCTATGACGAGCGGCAGGACAAGAAAATGACCACACTGAATTGTCCCCACTGCCGCCAGCCTGGGGAATACGAGCTCGGCTGGATCGTGCGCACCAAGAAGCGTCAACTGCCCGGCCGCGCCGATGAGCGCGATCGTGCGAAATTTGCCAAGGCCCGCTCCTACATGGTCCGGCGCGACGACATGGTGATGTGCAAGAACGTGCGCTGCCGCAAGCGCTTTGAAGTCTCCGGCGTGCAGTCGGTGGCGTTCCTCGACTAGGCGGTCGGTTTACCTCGTTCCACCTTCAGGGGTTCATGCTCCCCGCACTGGCGCCCCGGTTTCGGCCGGGGTTTTTGTATTGCCAAATTAGGGCAGAACCGCATTGGCAACCCCGGCCATGTCCTTTCGGAGCGCAGCCCGCGTCATTTATACTGCGCGTTTGCGTGGGCGGCGAGGAACGCGCTCGTCGCATTCATACGAGGTGCGGCTTGAAAATTCTGGTATGCATGAAACAGGTCCCGCAGAAAGACGCTCCGTTGAAGCTGAACGAGAGCGGAACCTGGATCCGCGAGGATGTTTCCTACGAAGTGAACGAGCCTGATGCCTATGCCCTGGAAGAGGCTTTGCGGCAGAAAGAGAAACACGGCGGCGAGGTGGTGGTGATCACCGCCGGTCCGGCGCGCGCACAGCAGGTGTTGCGCGAGGCGCTGGCCAAGGGGGCCGATCGCGCCATTCACCTTGAGGATGCCGGATTCGTCGGCCTCGACGCCTTCAACACCGCGCGGGCATTTGCCGCCACGATTAAAGATGAGAAATTCGACCTCATTTTTACCGGACTGCAATCGGACGACTATGGCTTCGCGCAGACGGGTGTCCTCCTGGCCGAATTGCTCGGGTGGCCGCACGCGACCATCATCATGCAGATTGAAAAGAAGGACGGCGGCATCCGCGTCAAGCGGGAACTCGAGGCCGGGTTCTTCCAGTATGTGGACATGCCGGTCCCGGCGGTGCTGACCATCCAGTCCGGCATCAACAAGCTGCGCTACGCGACGCTGATCGGGATCAAACAGGCCAAGAACAAGCCCTTGAAAAAAGTGACGATGGCCGAGGTGCAACCGGCGCTCGGCCCCAACCTTCAGCAGATTCGGCGACTCTATGTACCGGAGAAGACCAAGAAGACCGAGATGCTGCAGGGCGGACCCGCGGAAATCGCGAAAAAGCTGGTAGAAAAGCTGCGCGATGAAGCGCGAGTGATCTGACTGATCGGGACCAGTAATTTTGTTCAACACGAGAGAAGGCACTGATGGCTGACACCATTCTTGTGATCGTCGAGCAACGCGAAGGCAAGTTGAACCGCGTTTCGTTTGAAACAATTGCGGGCGCGCAGGCAATAGCCGCCGAAACCGGCTGGACACTGGAAGCGGCCGTGGCCGGCAGCGGCGTGGGCGAGATCGCGAAAGAAGTTGCGTCGAAGAAGGTGGCAAAAGTTTACGCGGTCGAATCGGCGAAGCTGGAGCCGTACACCCCGGATGGATTCATCGCGGCGCTTAAGCCGTTCATTGGACAGCGCGCGCCGCGTTTAGTCCTGATGCCGCACACCTATCAGGTGCGGGACTTCGCGCCGCAACTGGCGGCCGCGATGGGACGCACGCTGGTCTGCGACTGCACCGGGTTCCGCAAAGACGGCAGCGACCTGCTGTTTACGCGGCAGATGTTTCAGGGGAAATTTGCTGCTGACGTGGCCGTGGGTGGCGATCCTCCGTGCTTTGTTACTTTGCAAACTGGCGCCTTTCGCGCCGATAAAGCGGAAGCGGGCGCCGGCGCCGCACCGGTAGAAACCGTGAATGTTGCAATCGGCGAAGGCGTGATCCGTACCCATCCCGAGGCGCCGTTCCAGGAAGCCAAGCAGGCAGTGGATTTGACCCAGGCGGAAATCATTGTGGCCGTCGGCCGCGGAATCAAGGAACAGAAGAATATTGATCTCGCCAGGCAACTGGCCGACGCGCTGGGCGGGGAACTGGCGGCGTCACGGCCGATCTGCGATTCGGGCTGGCTGCCGATGGATCGGCAGATCGGATCCTCAGGCCAGACCGTGGCGCCCAAGCTGTACCTCGCGCTGGGCATCAGCGGCGCGATTCAGCACATTGTCGGCATGAAGGGCTCGCGCACCATCGTCGCGGTGAACAAAGATGCGGAAGCGCCGATTTTCGAAGTCGCGGATTTTGGCGTGGTCGGAAACCTGTTCGACATCGTGCCGCCGTTGATTGAAGAAGTGAAGAAAGCGAAGGCATAGAGGGCGCGCCTTGATCGTCTTCCGAAAACCTCTCGAAGGTATCGAACGCCCTCAAATGGAGGCCGATGTTGTCATCGTCGGCGGCGGGCCTGCCGGACTCGCCTGCGCGCTGCGGCTTTCTCAGCTGATTGACGAGCACAACGCCAAGCATCCCGACGCGCAACTCTCGAAAGAGAACATCTACATTCTCGAGAAGGGGCGCGAGATCGGCCAGCACTGCCTCTCCGGCGCTCTGCTCGATCCGCGGTCCATGCGCGAACTGCTGCCCGATTTCGAAAAAGAAGCGCCGCTGGAGGCGCCGGTCAGCAAGGAATCCGTCTATTTCCTCACCGAGAGAGGAAAATTCAAATTTCCCTTCACGCCGCCGCCCATGCGCGATCACGGCAACTACGTGATTTCGCTGAACCGGTTCGCCAAGTGGATGGGTGAAAAAGTTGAGGCCACCGGCATCACCATATTCACCGGTTTTGCCGGGGCAGAACTGCTGGTGGAAGGCGATCGGGTGGTCGGCGTGCGCACCGATGATAAAGGCGTGGATAAAACCGGTCAGCAGAAAGGGAATTTCGAGCCCGGGTACGATCTCAAGGCCAAAGTGGTTGTGCTTGCCGAGGGCACGCGTGGCTCGCTGACCAAGCAGCTTGTCGGACGGTTCCAACTCGATAAAAACCGCAACCCGCAGACCTACGGTGTCGGCGTCAAGGAACTGTGGGAGGTGCCCGCGGGGCGGATCGTTCCCGGCGAAGTGATCTACACCATGGGCTGGCCGCTCACCGCGCGCGAATACGGCGGCGCCTGGATCTACGGCGGCAAGGACAACGTGGTGTCGCTTGGGTTTGTCACCGGTCTCGACTATCCCGATCCCCGCCTCGACCCCCAGCACGTGCTGCAGGAGTTCAAGAAACATCCGTTCGTGGCGAAGCTGCTCGAGGGCGGGCACATGATCCGCTATGGCGCCAAATCGCTGCCGTATGGCGGGTGGTGGTCCATTCCGCCGGTCTCGGGCGACGGGTGGATGATTCTGGGGGACTCCGCGGGATTCCTGAATTCACAGCGGCTGAAGGGCATCCACCTGGCGATCAAGAGCGGCATGCTGGCCGCCGAAACCGTCATGGACGCGATAGTCGCGGGCGACTTCACCAAGAGCACGCTGAATCTCTACGCCAGCCGCGTCGAGAAGAGTTGGATCAAGCAGGAGCTGTGGCCGGTACGGAATTTCCACCAGGGTTTCGAGCACGGCTTCTGGCACGGCATGTTCCACGCAGCCCTGCAGCAAGTCACCGGCGGGCGGGGGCTGCACGCGAAATACACGGCGACCGCTGGCCATCGGCGAATGAAACGTCTCGCATGGGTGGTGCTCAAATCGGATAAGGTTGCTTCTGGCGTGCCAGCGCCGCGTGTACAACTCGAGCCTCCAAGTAAAGCCGACTCCGCAGTTCAGATGCTGTGCCCTCGGGAAGGCACGAAGCCTTTGATTCAGCCGGCTCCTGCGCACTTGGTCGGTCCCTGCAAGGGCGACGGCAAGCTGACTTTCGACAAGCTTACCGATCTTTATTACTCGGGCACCAAGCACGAGGAGGACCAGCCGGCGCACCTGGTGATTCACGATACCAACATCTGCAACACTCGCTGCGTGACCGAGTATGGCAATCCCTGCCAGCACTTCTGTCCGGCGAATGTGTACGAAATGGTGGAAGCGTCAGACGTGCCCGGCGGCAAGCAGATCCACCTGAACGCATCCAACTGCGTGCACTGCAAGACGTGCGACATCATGGATCCCTACGAGATCATCACCTGGGTGCCGCCGGAAGGCGGCGGCGGGCCGAACTACGACGGTATGTGACGCCCTTCTCCGCGCGTCGCAGCCGTTCGGATTCAGCGTAATCTGGCGGACCTTCCTGGCCCGCAGCGAAACAGGTCGGACGGCAAGAAACGCCTGTGATACATTAAGGCGACTCCGTCGCAAATAGCTGCGTTATGAAACTCTCTCCTGACACGTACATGGTGATGAGCGAGGTTGCCGGTTGCCGCCCGCTGCGCTCATTCGGCTCTTAACGCCCCACCCGATGCCTGCACTCGTTCTAGATTCGGTGAGCAAGACCTTCTTCCCGCGCTTTGGCCTGCTCGATCGCTCGCGCTCCCGTCCCGGTCCCGTCCACGCCGTTCGCAACGTCTCGCTGACCTTGGAACGTGGTGAAATTCTGGTTTTGCTCGGCCCTAACGGCAGCGGCAAGTCCACTCTGTTGAAGCTGGTTGCGACCATGTTGTTGCCCGACGCCGGCAGGATCGAGGTGGACGGAATCGATGCCGTCCGCCATGCTCAGCAAGTCGTTCGCAAGATCGCGCTCGCGGTCACCTCCGAGCGCTCTTTTTTCCCCCGCCTCACCGCGCGCGAGAACCTGGATTTTTACGCCACCCTCGACGAAGTGCCCGCCGCGCTGCGTCCCCGCCGTGTGGAGGAGGTTTTGGAGACCACCGGTCTGGCCTCGGCCGCTGGCCACCTCGTGCAAACCTTTTCCGCGGGCATGTACCGCCGCCTGGGCATTGCCCGCGCGCTGTTGAAAAATCCTGCGCTCCTGCTGCTCGACGAGCCCTCCAGCAGTCTCGACCCGGAAACCACCGCGGCCTTCTGGGCCTGGGTGCGCCAGAGCGCCCGTACCGGCACTGCCATCGCGCTGGCGACGCACAACTTCGAAGAGGCGGTCACGGTAGGGAGCCGGGTCGCGATGTTTCGCCAGGGCGAACTGGCGGCGTGCAACGAAATTGGTTCCCGCATCAGCGTCGAAGAGCTGCGCCGCACGTATCACCAGAACGTGCAGACGGCAGGCGATCCGGGCATGTTGTGGAAGGTCAAAAGTGCTGCTTCTCTTTGAAAAATTCCTGGCCTTCCTGCGCCGTGATCTGCTCATCGCTTCGCGCTACCGAGGTGCTTTCGTCACCTGGCCGCTGTCTATCGTGGCCGAACTCGCCTCAGCCTATTACCTTGCGCATGCCATCGGCGCCGGGTTCCGCCCTGACGGTTTCGAGTATTTTCCGTTCCTGCTGGTCGGGACTGCCATAGTGCAGGTAATTGTGGCGTCGATGCACGCCTTCGTCGACAGCGTTCGCGATGCGCAACTCTCGGGGACCTTGGAAATGATGATGGCCACGGCTACGCGCCCGCTCACCATCATGCTGATGTCCGCGGCAGCGTTGCTCATCGGCCGCATCATCGCCTCGGTCGCGTACCTCGCCTTTGGCCTCGTTCTTTTCCGTGCTCCGATCCATACCCCGCATCTGGCGCCCTTGGCCGTCGTGCTCCTGCTGCTTTCGGTCATGACCGTCAGCCTGGGACTCTTCGCCGCTTCCGTCCAGTTGAATTTTCAGCGAGGCAGCGCTGCCATCTGGCTGTTCGGCACGGTCGTATGGCTGTGTTGCGGCGCCATGTTCCCGGTGAGCACGCTGCCGGCCGCTCTGCGTACGATCTCGCGTTTGCTGCCGGTCACCTACATCGTGAACGCCGCCCGCGACGTGTTGCTGCTCCAAGCCACGCTTCCCGAGGTGGCACGGCCCGTCCTCATCCTGGCTGCGATCACGGCGCTGCTCCTGCCCGCCGCCATTTGGTTGTTCTCCACCGTCCTGCGCACCGCGCGATTGCGCGGAACTCTCTCCATGTACTGAGCTGCGATCGCCGCGGCCTGCGCTCGCGACGTGCGAAATTGCCCGCAGCGACACTTATCGTGTTTCGACAAATCGATTCAGCCGCCGCCCGACTTTGGAAAATTCATCAGGTTACGGGGGTTACTTTCTCGGTTCCCGGGTACCAGAACTGTCATTGACCCTATATGGGAAGCAAGCTAGCATGCGTGAGAGTTGGCAAAAAGTTTGTCGTCGTTTGCATTTTGGTTGCAGGCAGTGACCACGAACGGAGTGGCGCTGCATTAATTTTTCGGGCTGAGGTGACAGTACCTTGACACTTGCGAAGAAATTTCCCGCGCGGCTGGCTGAATTCACCCTTTTACTCGCCTTCGTCGGATTGACGAGCCTTCCCGGGTTCGCGCAGGAGCGCGCGGCCCAGCCGCACATCGGGCTGGTGCATGACTGGAGTCATCGCCACATTGTTTTCACCGATACCAACGATGTGCAGACGCGGCTCAAGCAAGGCAGCGACCTGCGCGCTCGGTCGTCCTGGGCGAGGCGCACGCGCGTGGCACAGCCGAATACTTCCGGCAGAGCGCTGGTTGCACACCAGAGCGTGGCAACCATCAACAAAAAGAAAAAGGGCGGCGGCGGAAGCGGCGGAGCCATCAGCGGTGTGTCCGTGGATTGGGCGCTGCCGCTGGGCAAAGGCGCGGGCGCCAACATCGCCAATTACGGCGGCTTGGCTGCCGGCGCGTACCCTGCCAAGTACAACTTCGACATCAACGCCGCCCCGGACTGCACTAACGACTACATTGCCATGGGGCTGAACACCCCGGGCGCTGCCGGTTATCCGAACATCGTGGGCATTAACAATCTCTACTCGAATTCCGGCTCATCCGGTTTCTGCAGCGGATCGGGTCCGGCCGCGTACTTTGCTTATTACACCGCGGCGGCGAACCCGACGTCCGTAGTGGTCTCCCTGGACGGCACGAAGATCGCGTGGGTGGAGAACGCCGCCACGCCGGTTTTTCACGTGCTTGCCTGGAAGGCGAGCGACGGGACGTTGGCGGCGCCGGTGCAATTGAGTTTGCATGGGGTGGCGGCCGCGCCGGTGGCGGGCAGTGGAACCATGACCAGCTTGACTCTGGCCAGCGCAGTTAACGATACCAACTCTTCGCCTTACGTGGACTACGCCACCGATACGGCGTATGTCGGCAGCGACAATGGTCGGCTGTATAAGATCACGAACGTGTTTTGCCAGACCATCGCCAGTCCCGCGGCGAACAGCACCTGTGCAAATGCGCAGCCCGCTTTCGATGGCACCTGGGGCGGGACCGGAGTCTCGGTCGCCGCTACCACCGGGCTGACCTCACCGGTGGTGGACACTTATCTGGCCACGCCGCTGGTGTTTGTAGCGGGTTCAAGCGGTACCTCAAAGGGCAGCGTGTTCGCCCGCAAGGCTGCCGACGGCACTGCCCCCACGACTCCCTCCATCACCCCGGGTCGCGCCGCATCGGCCAACGGCGGGGTCGTCGATCCCCCGGTGATTGACGTGACCAATTCCAAACTGTATGTGACTGCCGGGTGCGACTCTGCCACCAATGGTGCGGTGGCGGTGCAGAACCCCTACACCTCTGCGGGTTTTGGTACGTCGGTTGCGACTAACATCGGCGGTAACGCAGCCGGCACGGCTTGTCCGAGCACGAACATGCACGCCGGCACGCCGGATGACGCCTACATCACGGCCATCCAGAGCAGCAGCACCACCTTCAGTGGCAACATGATCTTCTGCGGCACGGTGCGCTCCGGCACCGGCAACTGGCAGGCGATGCTCTACAAGTTTCCGGTGACCGACGGAGTAATGAGCGCCACTGCGGCGGCGAGAAGCGGCAATCTGTTGACGGACGGGATGGGAGCGGCCGCCGATGCCGAGTGTTCCGCGGTGACCGACGTATCCAATAGCAACTTCGCATCGGGTCCGACGGAACGCATTTACATGGGGCTGGGCGGAACCACCGACGGACATTTGCGCAGCTTCGACGGCACGTTCACAACTCCTGCCGCCAGTGTGTCGCGCAACGTCTCCTCATGGTCTAACCTGAACGGCGTGATTACGATGAACACCACCGTCGCTCTGGGGGTGGCGCCGGGCAACTATGTGACGGTTGCGGCGACGACTGCTGGCACCTGCAACAATAACGGCCGAGGTACCTTTGAGGTGTTAACCGCATCAGCAACGCAAATCACGTTCAATAACCCTGCGGTCACAACCTCGCCATGCACCGGTACGGCTGCTACCGGAACGGCGATAGGCGACAGCACAATTCAGAGCGTCTCAACCGTCGATGTGACTACGCCTCTCGCGCTCCAGGCGGTCAGCGGGATCATTATTGACAACGTCGCGGCCACCGGCTCATTTGCGGAAGCTTCGAATATTTACTTTACGCAACTGGGGGCGGGTAACATCGCCGGGGGAAGTTGCCCGGCCACGGCAACCATTACTACCGCGACGCGCGACAGCGGGACCGTGACCATCACTACCAGTGCCGCTCATGGTCTCGCCGTCGGAGACACGGTAACCATCGCCGGCGTTTCCACCGGCGGCACCATCTCTTTCGACGGGGTGTTCTCAGTCACCAGTGTAAACGTCCCCCCCGGCAATACGTTCACGTACGCGCTTGGCGGAACAGCCCCCGGCACCGGTGGTAGCGTGTTTGCCAATGCGTGCTTTTACAAATTGTCGCAATTGGGCTTGCAGTAGAATGAAGGCAGGAGTGCACAACCATATGTCTAAGGAAGACCGCTCAACCGCGCAGTCGAATCCGGCGGCCGAGGGTAAGCCGCTGAAGAAGCCGTATCAGAAGCCTTCATTCCGTCATGAGCGGATCTTCGAAACCATGGCGCTGAGCTGTGGCAAACTCAATTCCACGCAGCAGCAGTGTCACCTCAACACGAAGAGCTCCTAGGCCGGGCGAAGCTTGATTGCGGTGGGCGACAGTCCGGCTATGACCGTAGCGCTCGACGTGCTGAAGAAATTCGGCCGTTTGCGCCTGCGGGCCTGGGGACAGAGCATGCTTCCGTCGGTGTGGCCGGGCGACGTGCTCACCGTCAAGCAGTGCCGTCCTGAACAGCTAGAGCGGGGCGACATCGTGCTCTTCCGGCGCGGCGAGCGCGTGTTTATCCATCGCGTCACCAGCATTCAGGAGGCCGACGGAGAAGGGCGGGTCGTCACGCAGGGCGATGCGACTCCGCATTCCGATCCGCCGGTGGCGGCTTCGCAAGTCCTGGGTTGCGTGACCAACATCGCGCGGGGCGCGCGTGGGGTGCGCCGGACGCGCTGGGGACGGGCGCCGCGGCTGGCGTCGTTCCTGTTTCGGCAGTCATGGTCCAGCCGCGTGGTGCTGCGGGTGCACGCGCTGCGGCGGAGCATGACGTTCTGAGCTTACCCGGCTGATCGAACGAGGATATGTGTCCGTAGCCGCGCCAACCACGCTCGATAGGATCGCCATTCACATCGGGGGCATTGCCATTGATGTGCGCACCTCCGACCCCGTCTTCCAGGATATGCTGCGGGCGCGCTACGGCACGTTTGTGGGCGACGCTGCCACGGCGGAGTTCGAGCTGGCGGTTGAGCTGTGCGCGCCGGAGTCTTCCCGTCCCGACGAGGACGTCAAGGTGTGGTGCCGCGACGGGCTGTGGTCCATGCGCCGGGGCGACTTCCGCGCCGAGTGGAATCCGGCCGACGGGCGTGGCCGGGTCCGTCAGACGGCGAATCCTTACTCCATTGACGCCGTGCTGCGTATCCTGCACAGCCTCATCCTGGCGCGCCAGGGCGGTTTCCTGCTGCATGCCGCCGGCGCTATCCGCAACGGCAAAGCGTTTCTTTTTTCCGGGATCTCGGGCGCAGGCAAGACCACCATCGCGCGGCTGGCGCCTGCTGACGTCACCCTGCTCACGGACGAGATTTCCTACGTCCGCCGCGAGCCCGACGGCTACCGTGCCTACGGTACCCCGTTCGCGGGCGAGCTGGCGAAGATTGGGGAAAATGTTTCGGCGCCCCTGGAGGCGGTTTATTTCCTTGCCCAAGGGCCGGAAAATCGCATCGATCCGGTTGACCCCGCCGAGGCTGCCGGCATGCTGCTGAGAAATATCTTGTTTTTCGCTCACGAGCCGCAACTGGTACGAATGGTTTTTCAGAGCGCATGCGAATTTGCCGGGCGGGTACGAATGGAGCGGCTGACATTTGTTCCCGACCGCCGGGTATGGGAGTTAATCGGTTGATGTACATTGCACGCAGTTCGGCGATTGCTTCCCGACACCTGGGTGGCGAGACCATCATCATGTCAGCGGTGGATTCCACGCTGTTTACCCTGAACCCGGTGGCGACGGCGATCTGGGAATCGGCCGATGGCGCGACCCCGCTGCGTGACATCGTGGAGCAGCGAGTCTGCCGCGACTTTGAGGTGGACGCGGACGCGGCGTTCCAGGACGCGTCGTCATTCGTGCAAGAACTGGCGCAGCACGGGATCCTGCTGGTTTCACCGGATCCGATTGAGGAAAGCGCGAAGTTGCCGCAACAGGAGCCGCGATGAGCTTGATGGGCGACGTTAATAATCGCGCGCTGGCGCTGGGAATTCCCATCAGCGCGCAGCTCGACATTACCTACCGCTGCAATGAGCGCTGTGAGCACTGCTACCTTGACCACGACGACAAGGGCGAGATGACCACCGCCGAGATCAAGGAACTGCTGAACCAGTTGGCCGAGGCAGGCGTCTTTTTTCTCACCATCAGCGGTGGAGAACCGCTCCTGCGGCGAGATTTCTTCGACATCGTTGCCCATGCCCGCTCACTGCTGTTCAACGTCAAGATCAAGAGCAACGCGGTCATGATCCGCGAGAAAAAGGCGCAGCGGCTCAAGAACCTCGGAGTGGAACAGGTGCAGATCAGCATTTACTCGCATCGCCCCGAGGTGCACGACGGCATCACCAAGCTGCCCGGCTCGTTGAAGCGAAGCATCGCCGCCATCCGGTTCTTGAAGTCGCAGGGGCTGAAGGTGACCATTGCCAATGTCCTCATGCGGCAGAACATGGACCACCATCTCGGCGTCCAGGAGTTGGCGCGGGAACTGGGCGCCACTTACACCCTCGATCCCACCATCACGCCGATGATGGACGGGAATCCGTCGACCCTGCGCATGCGGGCTACGACGAAGATATTGCAGGAGACATTCCGGGATCCGACCGTGGTCGGCAACGTCGAGGAGTTTTGCGCTCCGCCGCCCGCGGCCGACGACGACGTCATGGATGGATTGCCGTGCAGCGCCGGACACACCGCGTGTTACGTCTCGCCCTATGGCGACGTTTATCCCTGCGTGCAGTTCCCGATCACCTGTGGGAACGTAAGGCGGGAAAGATTTATTGACATCTGGAAGTACTCGCCGCAGTTGAAAGAAGTGCGTGCTATCCGCGCGCGCGATCTGCCCACCTGCTCCAGTTGCACTCACGTCGCGTCCTGCACGCGCTGCCCGGGCTTGGCTTACATGGAAGGCAACATGCGCGGGCCGTCCACCGCCGACTGCGAGAAGTCGTTCGTGCGCACGGGAATTCCCACCGCGAACATGCTGGCACGCGGAATCAACGCCGCGGCAGCACTCGCCGGCTTGGTGCATATCCGCCTGCAATAGATCTGCGACCCTTTCAGCCCCGGACGCTTCGGTACACCATGCGCCCCGCCTTCGCGACCCCGCGCAGCACGCGCAAGCCGGAGTAAAGGAAATGGACGCGGCGCGGCAGGCGCACGGTCGTCCATTCCTGCATGGTCGGCGTCAGCACGAACCGCGAAGCGTAGCGGGCTCTGTCCTGCCAGCGTTCGCGGACGCGCAGGAGGAAGCTATGGAACTGCACGTCCGATGATCCCTCGTGGAATACCAACTCCCGCCTGACTTCGTCGGTGAGCGCCGCAACCGCTCGATCCTGCGCGATCGCTTGCTGGACATGGGCCGGCAGCGGCGTGCGGAACACCGACTGCACCAGCGCCAGCGCAAGCAGGACGATTCTCTCGATCCCGGCGCCGCGCGCTTTTCGGATTACCTGGCTGATGTTGAGGTCCGGCGTCGTCGCAATGAGCCGGTGGATGTCCAGCATCCACGCGAGCTTTCTCCACAGGTGATGTGCGCCGTGAACGCTGAGCGCCAGCAGCAGGTTTTCCGGCGACAACGCGGGTGCTTGAATCCCCCCGACAACCACCGTCCCCAAGGGGACCCAGAGTTCCTGCGCCGGAAGCGCCATTGAGAAGTGTCGCGGAGCGATGTCCCAGTGCAATTCGATCAAAATCCCCACCGGGCTGCTGAATGCCAGTTCATAGTTCGAGTCCAGGAATCGCTCCTGGTGCTCCTCCTTCACCGGGTACACCTGCGAGTATCCGGCATCGCGCATGGCCGCAGCCGCCGCCGCAACGTGTTCGCGCTTTACCAGGACGTCGAGGTCGGAATATTGCCGAGACGCGACGTCGCCGTACAGCGATACTGCCAGCGCCGGGCCTTTGAAAGGAATCGCTTCGATCTTGACTGACGACAGCAGTTGCAGTATGCGAACCAGCTCACGGGTCATCACCAGGCTGCGGCGCACGTGCAACTCAAACCTGTTGCGAATTGCCGTCCGCACTTCCTGGTCCAGGAATTGGTTCACTGGTTCCAAGCGGCTGGCCAGCAACGGGAACACTCCCTGCGTTTCGGCCAGCTCGAAAACCTGTGTCCAGTCCAGGTTTTCGCCGGTTTCGCGGCAATACTCGTCGAGGTGAGCCGGGTCTGCGAGAGCGCGGATCAGCAACCGCTGCGCTGGGTCGAATTCGGCAGTGTCGGCGTGAACCATGGGAGTGGCGTTGCTGGCGATGGAAACTCCTAAATGCTGCTGGCGTCAACCTCCGGATCAGTCCAGGGTGATATCGTGCACCAGCACCGGCCCGTCGTGGTGGGCCGCCAACGGTTGCCCGGCGCCTTCCACCTCTTCGGCGCTCGCCAGGGCCGCCATGACATAGAAAAGCGCGGCATTGGCGCCCACGTGCAGGTTGAAGTCCATGAAACTGTGCACCAGGATCCCGGTGCATGCCAGCGTGGCCGCCATTTTCGCCGACGACACAACTCCCGGCGGGACTCTGCGCCGCAACCCCGAGCGGAACATTGCAATCACGAACCACAACATGATGGCAAAGCCGATTACTCCGGTTTCCGCCAGCAATTGCAGGTAATCATTGTGGGCCGCGTTCACGAAACGATCGCTGTAGAAGGTCTGAAATTCGGGGAACACACGGGTAAAGCAGTCCAGCCCCCATCCCGCGATCGGCCTCGCCTTGGCCATCGACAGCGTGTCTTTAAACAACGCCAGCCGGAAGCGCGCATCCAGGGTGTTGCCCATGGTGGCGCCGTCGGCACTATAGGCACTCTCAATGCGGTTGCTGACCCGCGAGCCTCCGGCCCATGCCAGGAAAACCACCCCGATCACCGCCAGGATGGCGATGTCGCGAAGCCGCTCGCTGGACCGGTCGCGAAGCAGCAATAGCGCCGCCCCCAGCACGACTTGCACCACAAAGGAAATCATGCCCCCGCGCGATCCCGACAGGAATATGGTGCTCCCCATCATCAGGGCGGCGAATCCCAGTAGCACCGTCTGCGCTCCGGAGTTGCGGCGTCGCATCATCAACGCCAGCGGCAGCGGTGTCAACAGTTCCATCAGCCCTGCCCAGTGGCTGTGGTTGACGTAGGAGCCGAAGCCCCAGGCGGTGAACTGCGGCCGCCGGATCCAGTAGATCTTCCCATTCGAGGTGAAGTCCTGGATGATGCCAAACACTGCCAGCATGGTCCCGAAGATCGTCATGCCGGTCAGGAAGCCGTGGATTTGCTGGCGGCTATGGAAGCACTGGATGGCGACAAACATCAGCAGCCCGTACGCCAGGTAACGGATGGCTTCCTGCAACGTCGCATAGCGATACACCGGGATTCCGATGACCAGTTGCACCGCAACCAGTAAGGCGAAGGCGAGCGCTGGAAGGTAAAGCGGGCTGGGACGTACTTCGATGGCCCCTTCCACCACCTGGCGCGTTGCCCACAGCAGGAACAATCCTGCGGCGGCGCACTCGAGGATTAACTCGGACCAGGGTTCCGTCGTGCCAAATGCCAGCACGGCGAAGGCGATGACGACGCCGAGTCCCAGCAAAAGCAGGCGGTCCCACAGGGGAGAGCGATCGCTTGCTTCTTGCCAGGCCATACTCGAGGATGTGCCGACCAACACCGACACGGGTGTTTTCACCGGCACGCCTCCGGTGCGACCGGCGTCAGGCGCACATCGTCGGCCCACGCGCGCCCGCGGATGGCCGTCAGAGGGCGCTCATGCACGATGCGCAAGTCCAGGAAGTGCGTGGCCGGATCGGTGCGGAACGTCTGCCGGCGCTGCTCCCATCCGTGCGTGCCGGTCATCGATTCGGTCACGACGTAACTGCGCCCTGTCTTATCATCCATCAGAGAGAATTGCGGGCCGCCAACACCCTCTAATTCGCTGGTACGCAGGAATACCGAGAACTCGTAGCACGCGCCGGCGTCCACCGGGATGATCTGCCCCAAACCCAACTCGGCCACCGGTTGGCCGGTAAAGGTCATCAGCAGCGCATGGGTTCCTCCGTGGGCTCCCGTGGTGTCGATCTCCAGGGGCACGGCGTCGTTGCGGTTGTAGTGCCAGTCGAAGCCGGCATTCAGGATGTTGTTTTCGAATCGCCCGTTCACCACCAGGTTATCGGAGTACTGATACGGCTCCAGTTCGGGGTTCACCTTGGCGAGGTCATTCCAGGCGGATCGTGCGCGCGCCGATTCGTTGCGCTCGATCAATGAGGAAAAATAGCCGTTCGTGGATGGGAGGTGTACGCGTTTGCCCAGCTGCAGCATGCGCGACCAGATCATGTCGGCGGCATCGAACCGGTTTGTCCTCACCGCCAGGTTGCTGAAATCGATATAAAAATTCGGGTTGCGTGGGATTACTTCTTCGAGCACGCGCGCGAAATCGTTGTTGGTGGCGCGCAAGCTGAGCAGGATAGCCCGCGCCAAATGCTTGTTCGAGGTGTCACCTTCCAGGGTGGTCCGGAACAGCGGCAGGGCGCGGTCCGTGTCGCCGGCGACGAGATAAAAGTTGCCGGCTTCCCATGCAATGTCGGGGTCGTGCGCATCGAACCGCACCGCGTTTTCGATCGCGTTACGCCGGGCCGCCGCGTCACCCGTGTATTCATACGCCAGCCCCAAGTCCAGCCAGTAGCGTGCGTGGCGCGGATCCAGCGAAAGCGCGCGCTGCGTCGGCGCAATCGATCCCGGAATATCCTGCAGGAGTACGGAGCGCACCCTGCCCAGCCGGTACCAGGCCTCGGCATTCTGCGGTTCCAATCGCACCGCGCGCTCCAGGACGTCGGGGTCGGTGCTGTCCAAGGCATGCGAAACCACGTAACCGCGCCCCGCTCGATACACGTATCCGGCGATCAGGCCAAGGCAAAGCAGGCCGTACAGGAACTTGCGTCCGGGAGAGTGCAGCTCGATGCGCATACGAAGTTCGCGGCCGTGCCTGGCAATCCAAAGTACAGCCAGCCCGGCCGCCGACGATCAGCTTTGCCGCGATTCGCTTTGCCGCGATTCGTTGTAGTAGCGGTTCTTCTGCCCGTATCCATACGCGTAATAGTAATAGTATGACCCGGGCGAGGTCAGGTCCACGCCGTTCAGCAACGTGCCGGTCACACGCGCATTCACCTGCAGGAGCAGGTCGCGCGCCTGCCGTAGCGCATTCTTCGTGGTGACGTCGGAGCGAACCACCAGGACCACCGAATCGGCATACACCGAGAGCACCACCGCGTCGGTCACCGAAAGCACCGGCGGCGTGTCAATTATGACGTGATCGTATTCCTGCTTCCACTTCGCCAGGCATTCCTGGAAGAATTTGGAGGAGAGCAGCTCCGCCGGTTGCGGCGGCGGCGGCCCCGCCGGCACGGCCCACAGGTTGGGGATCTGCTGTGACTTCAGAACCACGCTCTCGAAGCCCTTGCCCGTCGCCAGTAGCGTGCTCATCCCGGTGCGGTTCGGCATGCCCAGCGCGCGGTGAATGCTGGGACGCCGCAGATCGCAATCCACCAGCAAGACGCGCGCGCCCATCTGCGTCAGCACCACGGCACAGTTGATCGCGGTGGAAGTCTTGCCCTCCTGCGGCAGCGGGCTGGTGATCACGATCGTCTTCGGCGGTGTGCCCGAGCCGGAGAGCAGCAGCGACGTCCGCAGCGCGCGGTACGCCTCGGCGGACTGCGAACGCGGACGGAAATGGGCCACCATCTGCGATTCGCCATGGTCGGGGGCAGCGGCCTCAGTGGACCGAGCCAGCAACTTCCGCACCGGCGCGCGCGCGCTCAGCGGAATCACTCCCAACGACGGCAGCGCGGCTGCCGCTTCCGCCTCTTCCGGGGAACTGACCGTCGTATCCAGAGACTCGATCAGGAACGCCAGGCCTACGCCGCTCGCCAGGCCCAGTAACAAGCCCAGCATGACGTTGAGCCGCTTATTCGGCCGCGCCGGCCGGGTCGGCACGGCGGCCCCGTCCACTACCCGCACGTTGCTGGAATTCAACCCCGCCGAGACCTGCGCCTCCTTCAACTTCTGCAGCAGTCCGTCGTAGAGTTGCCGGCTGGTGTCCGCGTCGCGCTTCAGCATCGTGTACTCAATCGCATTCTCGCTGAGCGCATTGGCTTCCAGCTTCTGGTTCTCGAACTCATGCCGAAACATGCTCTCGCGCTGTACCGCAATCTGGTACTCGCTGCGCAGTCGCGCCGCGCTGCGCTTCAGTTCTGTCTGGATGGATTGCTCCACCACGGCCAGTTGGCTGCGCACCTCCGCCATTTTCGGGTGCGACGGCCCGTACAGCACCTGCATTTGTGCAATCTGCGTCTTCAGCGTAGATTCTTGCGCCTTCAGAGTGCCCAGCAACGTGCTTTCGCCTGCCTTGGACAGGTTCACAATCAATTCCGGGTCGTCGGCTTGCGTAATCCGGAAGTTGGCCTCTTTCTGGATGCGGTCCGCCTCGGCCTGCGTCAACTGCCTGTTCAGTTCATCCAGCTTGGAGAGGGTGATGTTCTGTTTATCATCCACGCCGACGATCTGCTTTTGCTTTTGGTAATCCACCAGCCGCTGCTGCGAAGTCTCCGCCTTCAGGCGCAGGTCCGTCAGTTGCTTCGACAGCCATTCCGACGCCTGCATCGTCGACTCGAAATGGCTGCGGATGTTGCGCTCAATATAAGCATCAATCGTGGTGTTCACGATTTCCGCGGCCACTTGCGGATTTGCACTGGCATAGCGGATGTCCACCAGCCGGGTTCGCGACACCGTGGAGACACTCAGGCCGGTTTTGATCTTGCCCGCGGAACGCGCTGTCTGCGTCACATCGAGCTTCCCCGAGTCTCCCGCCATGGTGCCGGCGCTCGCCTTGATGCCCAGGTACTTGGCCGAGGGCCCGGAGAGCCGCCGCGCCACATCGGCCGACAGCGCATCGCTCTGCAAGATCTTGACCTGGGTCTCGATCTCGATCGCGTCGTCTTCGCCACCGCCGCCGGCAAACGCGCTGGCGTCCTTGAACGGCAGGATGTCCTGTGCGGGCCGGTTGATTTCGATTCGCCCCGTCGCCTCATAAATGGGCGTCATCCGCACCGTGGCGATGGTCGCCAGCGTCGTCACGATCACCAGCGACGCCAGGATCAGCCAGCGGTGCTTGTACAAGGTGCGCAGGTATTCCCAGATCGAGACACCTGGTTGTTGTACGGGATAGTAGCCGGAGGTTATCGGAATGGCGGGAAATTCAACCGATTGCGCCTCGTAGGGAATGGAAACGTGGTTCCCTGCGCTCAACTGCCTCTGATCCATCCACTGCTCCTGGCGGCACGCCGTCGATTACGGCAGAGGCCACGATGTTGGCCGATAGTAGCAGTTTTTCTATTTTATTGAAACGCTCTGTAAGTGTCGCGGAGAACAGGCGATAATGACTTTTGCACACATCCGAATTCTTGCCTGGAACTTTCGAGCGCGTACTCGCGGGTGCTATATTCCTGAAAACGGCGGAAACCTAATGCGGATGAACGAGCGCGGAAACCAGCATCCAGCGCCGGATTTGGGCGATGCAGGCGGGCGGGCAAGTTTCCCATGCCGCGTCCATGAGCCGCTTCCGCCGGCAACACCCGGCGTGCGATCTCGCGCCGTCTGGCGGGAACGCAACCCTGCGCTCCTTTCCTCCCGGCGCGTTAGGAACCTTTTTAGTTAACCATGTGCGGCATCGCGGGACTCTTGAAGCTGTCCGGCCCGGTGACATCGCAGGATGTGGCTGCGGTATTTCGCATGCTCGACGCCGAGGTCCACCGCGGTCCTGACGATTGGGGCATTCTCTTCCCCGAATCCCTCGCCGACGATCCCCTGGTTCGGCAGGAGGTTGATGCCCGGGGTCGCGGTCACGATTTCCGCTACACCACCTCCGGTTCGGGCGCGGCGGCCGTGCTCGGCGCGCGCCGCCTTTCCATCCTCGACCTTTCGGAGAAGGCGCGCATGCCGATGGGCAGCTCCGACGGCCGAACCTGGATCACCTACAACGGAGAGATCTACAATTTCCGCGAACTGCGCTCGCAGTTGATGGAGCGCGGCTACCGCTTCCGCTCCGACTCCGATACCGAGGTCCTTCTCCACGGCTACGAAGAATGGGGTGACGGTCTGCTGCCGCGCCTCCGCGGCATGTTTGCCTGCGCCTTGCTGCGCACCGGCAGTGCGCCCGCGCTGCTGCTCGCCAAAGACCGCTTCGGCATCAAGCCGCTCTACTACTTTGCCGATGACGAGCGGCTACTGTTCGCCTCCGAAGTGCAATCGCTGATGGCCAGCGGCTTGGTCCCGTACCAGCACGATCTCGAAACCATGGTGCGCTTCCTGCAACTGGGGTCGGTGCCTCTGCCGCTGACCACCATTCGCGGCGTGCACGCCCTGCCCGCCGCGCACCTGCTCACCTGTGACCGTGGAAGCCTTCACCAGCGGAAGTACTGGGACTTTAACCAATGTTTTCATCCCGAGACGGCGACCGACCGGCCCGACGATCGCATCTTGCCGCTGCTCACCGATGCCGTGCGCGCCCACTCCGTCAGCGACGTGCCTCTCGGTATCTTTCTCAGCGGCGGCATCGATTCCTCCTCGCTGGTTGCGCTCGCCAGTCTTGCCGGCCTAAGGCCCATCAAGACTGTTTCCGTCACCTTCGACGAACCCGAATTCGACGAGTCCTTCTACGCCCGCGTGGTCGCCAGGAAGTACGGCACGCAACACGGCGAGGTTCGCCTGACCCGGCGCGACTTCTTTCAGGAATTGCCCCGCATCTTTGACGCCATGGACCAGCCGACGGTTGACGGCGTGAACACTTATTTCGTTTCCAAGGCGGCCAAGGCTTTCGGTTTGACCGTGGTCTTTGCCGGCACCGGCGCCGACGAGATTTTCCTCGGGTACCAGCACTTGCAGCGCGCCGCCACCCTCGGAACTGTTTCGCGGTTCATTTCGCGCATTCCCAAGCAAGTGCGCTCCCCTCTGGTGCGCACCGCCTACAATACCGGGCTTCCCTATGGACGTCGCGAAAAGCTCACCTACCTGCACAATCCCACGCCGGAGAACATGTATCTCCTGTTCCGCGGCCTCTTCGGCCCGCAACAGATCCAGGAATTCCTTGGCATCACCGAGCGCGAAGTGCGCGACATCGGGGTCAACATTCCCGGTTCCTCCAGCTTGCCCCGCACCAGTTTTGTCGATTCCCTTGTCGCCCTCGAGTTTCACCACTACCTGCAGAACCAGTTGCTAAAAGACACCGATGTCATGAGCATGAGGCATTCCATCGAAGCTCGCGTTCCTTACCTCGACAATGATGTTGTCGCCGGCGTGCTCGCCGTCCCCGCCGCTCGGCGCTTGCGTGGTCATGCGCCCAAGCCGCTGCTGGTCAACGCCCTGGGTGATGCCCTGCCGCGCATCGTCTGGGACCGTCCGAAGCAGGGCTTCAGCTTTCCATTCGGCGAGTGGTTGCAGGCCGACCCCGGACTCCTCGAGGCCGATGTCCAATCGCGCCGGCTGTTCGAATCCCGCGCCGTCCAGGAACTGTGGTCGCAATTCAGGAAGGGTGGAGTGCATTGGTCGCGGCCGTGGGCCCTTTCGGTCCTGGCCCGCGCCATGGAAACCCGGCGCCCCGCAGTCCCTGCCGCGCGGGCCGGCGCCGCGCCCGTGGCCCGCGTCACTTCGTCCGACTCGGTATCTGTAGCGTCGCTGGGCGTGAAGCCGTCGCTTCCCCATCGCGCTCCCCTGGTGCGCCGCGGCGCTCCTCGCACCGAACAGCAACGCGTGTTGGTGCTGTTCACCGATCTGTTCGACGCTGTCGGCGGCATCCAGACCTTCAATCGTTCGCTGGTCAAGGCCCTCGACGGCATCGCCGCATCTCGCGGCTGGCAGATCGATCTGCTGGTCCTCAATGACCGTCGGCGCAGCCAATACGATTCTCCGTATTTCAACCCGGAGTTCGTCTCCTGCCACGCCTTCCAGCGGAACACGGTGCGCTTCACCATCGCCGCTATGCAGCACGCCAGGCGCGCCACGACTGCCATCATCGGACACGTCAATTTTTGCCCGGTTCTGCCGCTGATGAAAATGTCGGCGCCGGCCGTCCATTCCGTGCTGGTCGCGCACGGCATCGAAGTATGGAAGCCGCTGCGCGCGTCGCAGCGCTGGGGGGTGAGGCACCTGGATGAAATCCTGACGGTCAGCGACTTTACCCGCGACGAGATGCGCCTCCATAACCAGGTCAACGGTCTGGCCTTCACCACCTTTCCCGACACGCTGGATCCGTTCTACGGCGGCGCCGACATTGCGGCCGGCGACCCTCGCGTCCTGCTCCATCTGCCGCCCGGCCCCATGTTGCTGAGCGTGTCGCGACTCGATCGGACCGAGTTCTACAAGCGCATTGATCTCATCTTGGAGGCGATGCCCGCGGTTTTGAAGCATGCGCCCGATACTTTCCTGGTGGTTGTCGGTGAAGGCAGCGACCGCGCCCGCCTGCAGCGCCTCGCCGAACAGCTTCGCATCGATGATAAAGTGAAGTTCACCGGCCGCGTTTCGGAGCGCGAATTGCCTCTTTACTACCAGGCCTGCGACATGTTCGTGCTCCCCAGCCTCAAGGAAGGGTTCGGCATCGTGTTTCTGGAAGCCATGCAGTACGGCAAGCCCTGTATCGGCGCGCGCGCCGCCGCCGTGCCCGAGGTCATCGTTGACGGCGAGACCGGCCTGTTGGCCGCACCCGGCGATCCCCGCAGCCTGGAGCTCGCCATCAGCGCCTTGATTGCCGACGAACCCGCGCGCCTCATGATGGGACGCGCCGGACTGAGGCGGCTGGAAAACAATTTTTCCTTCAGCATGTTTCGCCAGCGGCTCGAGGAGGTGCTGTGTCGGCCCCCGGCGTAAGCGAACAACAAGTCAACGCGCTGCAGGACGTTCCGGCCGAAGTGGTTGCTCCCGCACTGGCGGTCACCTTGATCGCCCCGGCTCGCGGATTGTCTGCGGTCAACCTGCGCGAGATTTGGGAGTATCGCGAACTGCTTTACTTTCTTGCCTGGCGCGACATCAAGGTGCGCTACAAGCAGACTGCGCTCGGCGCCGCCTGGGCGCTGCTGCAGCCGCTTTTCCTGATGGCTATTTTCACCCTGCTGTTTAGCCGCGTCGCCAAGATCGCGGTCCCGGTGCCGTATCCCATCTTCGCCTTTTGCGGACTCTTGCCCTGGCAGTTGTTCGCATTCGGTCTTTCGCAATCGAGCAACAGCCTGGTGCAGAGCCAACACCTGATCAGCAAAGTCTATTTTCCGCGGCTGGTAATACCCATCGCCTCCGTCCTTGCCGGCCTGCTGGATTTCGCCATCGCTTTTCTCCTGCTGTTGGCGATGATGGCGTACTATCGCGTGCCGCCCGGCATGGGCGTGATCTTGTTGCCCCTATTCGTGCTGTTCGCCGTGATCACTTCCTTGACCGCGGGCGTTTGGCTCTCCGCCATCAACGTCCGCTACCGCGACGTTCAGTACACGCTCAGTTTTCTCGTCCAATTCTGGATGCTCGCCACCCCGGTGGGCTATCCCGCTTCCGTGTTTCCTGAGCGCTGGCGGTGGGTGCTCGTGCTCAATCCCATGGCCGGTGTCGTCGAAGGCTTTCGTTGGGCGCTGCTCGGAACCGGCCCCAGGCCCGGCGCCCTGCTGGGCGTATCGCTCGGACTTGTGCTCTTAATGCTCATTGCCGGCCTCCACTATTTCCGCCGCATGGAAAAGACCTTCGCCGACATCGTGTGAGCCTCAGCTTCGCGGTCGCTTCGCCATCGGACCAGGCGCTGACCCATCGCAACCATCACGCCTGCCGCACCTGCCCACAAGGAGTCCCCAGCACGCTGTTATAGTATCGGCACCCGCGGCATACCAGCGTGGCGAGGCCCGCGTGACCTCGGATATAATCCGGTCACACCCGAATTCCTCATGGGCAATAGCGCCATTCATTGTGAATCGCTGAGCAAACGCTACCGGATTGGCGCGCGTCCCACCAACTCCTTGCGTGAAGCGCTCATGAACCGGCTGGCAACTCCTCTGCGCCGCAGCCACAAGGGCGCCCATGCGGATGACTGGACCGTGTGGGCTTTGCGGGACGTTTCCTTCGACGTCCGCGAGGGTGAGCTAGTCGGAATTATCGGGCGTAATGGAGCAGGGAAGAGCACGCTGCTCAAAGTGCTTTCTCGGATCACCGAGCCGACCCAGGGATTTGCCAAAGTACGAGGGCGGGTAGGTTCGCTGCTGGAGGTGGGGACGGGGTTCCATCCCGAACTGACCGGGCGCGAGAACATCTACCTGAACGGGGCAATCCTCGGAATGAGGAAGGCGGAGATCGCGCGCAAGTTCGACGAGATCGTGGCGTTTGCGGAAATCGATAAATTCCTGGACACGCCCGTCAAGCGCTATTCCAGCGGGATGTACGTGCGCTTGGCGTTTGCCGTGGCGGCGCACCTGGAAACGGAAATCCTGCTGGTCGACGAAGTGCTCGCGGTGGGAGACGCGCAATTCCAGAAAAAGTGTTTCGAAAAGGTGCGCTCGGTGGGACAAAGCGGGCGGACCATTCTGTTCGTCAGTCACAACATGGCGGCTTTGCGACAGGCCTGCCAGCGCGGGATTGTATTGCAGGGCGGAACGGTCGTAGCCGACGGCGAAATCAATGAAACGGCTGACCTGTACTTGGCGACGGTGGGGAAGTCGGATGCTGCGTCCTCGGTCTCGGAAACGCCGAGTTTCTACGTCAGAGACGTTAGCATCAGTTGCGGCGGCGCGCCGGTGATCAAGACCATGGAACAGGTGGAAGTCCGCGTCGAGGTCACCGCGAAAACCGATATCGCAGAGCCAGGGCTTTATGTTTGCTTCCAAACTCTCGAGAATGTCCGAATTGCGGGGCTGGATTTCAGGGATTTTGCATCTGTGCCGCGGCTGGCCGCTGGCGAGACCATGGCACTCGGCTTCACCATTAACAACTTCCCCCTTTTGCCGGGCAGTTATCAAATGGAAATTCACGTCAGAGACACGGCGCGCTTGAATTCCGAGATGCTGCCGCAATCCTTCCGGTTCGATGTTGCGGAAACGCCGGTGTATGGCGGGCGCAAGCTGGACTACTGGTTCGGGTTGGTGGCGCTCAACGCCACTCCGCAGCACGAGAGGGGCGGTAGTCAAACCGGAAAATCGCTGGAGACAGGATCTGCGGCAACAGAGATCTGACGGCCCGCTGGTCTGGGCAATTAAGACTTAGTTTTTTGGGGGGAAGCTCCATCGTGACAACACGCAATTCGCAGAAGATGAAAACCGTCTACAGCGCCGAATGGTATTCGGCCATTCGCGACGGCTCATCGAAATCTGCGGCCGTAGTCTTGCCGATCGTATTCGAGCTTATCCACCCAAATTGCGTCGTGGATGTTGGGTGTGGTGCGGGTTCCTGGGCATCGGTGGCACTGCAGCTCGGCGCGAAGGCAGTGCTCGGCGTGGACGGGGATTACGTTGACCCAGCGCAGCTTGCCATTCCGGAAAGTTGCTTCGTCGCGTCCGACCTGCGAGCTCCGTTGAAACTAGGTCGCCGATTCGATCTCGCGATCTCGGTCGAAGTTGCGGAGCACCTTCCGGCTAACTGCGCGGAAACTTTCGTTCAATCACTCTGCGAGCTCGCTCCGGTTGTGCTTTTTTCCGCTGCGGTACCCGGTCAGGGAGGGAATCGGCACCTGAACGAGCAGTGGCCGGCTTACTGGGCTGAGCGGTTCGCGAGGCAGGGCTTTCAAGCCGCCGACTGTTTGCGTTCCCGAATCTGGGAGGACCAGCGGGTAGAACCGTGGTACCGGCAGAACGTGATTCTTTATGCAGATCAGGATTACCTCTCGTGTCACGCGGAATTGAACTCGCTGCGGACGGCGGGGCCGCCGCCTGCCTTGGTGCATCCCGCGATTTTTGCGGATCGCATCTCAACTCTCACCCGGGAGGCAACCGCTCCGGGCATGCGCAGAATACTTACGGCGTTGCCGAAGGCGCTTGTGACATCAGTGCGGCGCCGACTACAGGGTGTCGCAAGCAAATGAGTCATGATGACGGCCGGCGAGGCGGCGCTGCGGGCAGGCCGGAGGTTTCTGTGCTCCTGCCGGTCCACAATGGCGGAGTGCAATTGCCGGAGGCGATCGACAGTATTTTGGGGCAGACCTTCAGCGACTTTGAATTGGTGATAGTCGACGATGCGTCCACCGATTCCACGGCTGCATATCTCGCCAGTTTGCAGGACCCGCGTGTGCGGGTGCTCCGGAATGAGAGAAACCTCGGCGTAGCGCGTTCGTTGAACCGCGCGATTCGGGAGTCCTCTGGCGAGTACATCGCGCGGCAGGACGCCGACGATGTTTCGGAGCCGACCCGCCTGGCGCGGCAGGTCAAAATTCTGAATACGGCACCCAATGTCGGCATCGTGGCGACAGCCGCCAGGTGGATCGATGGGCAGGGGAACGTGATCAAACATTTCTGTCCGACCAGTGGCGACGATCTTGATGTGCGTTGGCGACTGTTGTTTAACAACGTTCTGCCGCACACCAGTGTCATGGCCCGGCGGACGGCTATCAAGGACGGATACTCCGAATCCGCTGACACCTGGCTGGTGGAAGATTACGAGTTATGGAACAGGGTTGCTCGCACACATCATATTGTCACGATTCCCGAGGAGTTGGTCCGGTTCCGCTGGCAGGCGTCTTCGTTGTCGGAACTGCACAGCGATTCGCAGACCAAACAACGGGGCGAAGTTCGTTTGCGCGAAGCGCGTGAATTGGTGGGTGGCTACCTCCCGCGTAACCTTTACGAGGATTTCTTGGCAATTTACTTTGTGGGCGCCGAGGAATTTCCGCAACTTTCGGGGGAGCGGGTCAGGGCGGCGACCGACTTCGCGACAAAACTGCAGGCGGCGTTCTACGCGCGTTCCGGGCGAATGAAATTTGCGGTCTTGCGGCACCGTGCTAAAGTGCGTTTCCACTGGGCGGCGCACCTGCTGCGGCTCGCCGTGTGCGCACCCCAACGTGACCTCCGCTGGCGGGCTAGCGTGGTCACATCGGCTACCAGGCTCATGTTCGCCGGGTGAATCAACTTTCCGGTCGGTAGAGCCGACGGGTCAGGTGCGGAGTGGCGCGCGGGGGCGAACCTTAAGGATGCGAATACTTTTCGTCACCTTCGTCGATTGCATACATTCTGCACGCTGGATTGCGCAGCTTGACGGGCTAGGTTGGGACCTCCATCTTTTTCCGGTCACGCACAAGACGCCACATCCGGAGCTGCGCGGTGTCGAGGTCCATCGCCTCGTCACCGGACCCCGCACACGATCGGTTGCGCCACAGGTAGGGTTTTCGTGGCCGTTTGCGCGCGGGGAAACGCGTGCCATGCAATTGCTGGAAAAATTTGACCGGTACTCGGCGGCAGCCCGCTTGGCACGTTTGATTCTGTCGTTGAAGCCGGACATTGTGCACTCGCTCGGCATGCAGGGAGGTGGATACGCGGTATTGGCTGCGCGCCAGCGCATCGGGCCGCAGTTGCCGCCCTGGATCTATTCGTGTTGGGGCTACGACATCCACTACTTCGGCCAATTTCCCGAACATGCGGAGCGGATCAGGCAGGTGCTGCGGCATTCCAACTATCTGACGGCCGACTGCCTGCGCGACGTGCAACTCGCGCGCGAGTTCGGTTTCGCGGGTGAGACGGTCGGTGTTATCCCGGGCGGAGGTGGTTTCGATTTGCCGGAGATGCGTGCACTCAGACAGCCCGGACCGGTGCGGTCGCGTCGGGTCATTGCCGTCAAGGGATATCAAGACCGGCCGGAAGGTTCGCGAGGATTGGTTGCCATCGAAGCGCTGCGTCGTTGCGCGCCCTTACCGCCGGGCTACGAAGTGGTGGTGTACTCGGCGGCGCCGGAGGTGCGCGCAGCAGGAGAGCAGCTTGCGCGGGAAGCACAAATGCAATTGAGATTTCTTCCGCCGGTGCCACACCGCGAAATGGTTCGTTTGTTTGGCTCAGCGCGCATAGCAATCGGGCTCGCTATTACAGACGGCACGCCGAACACGATGCTGGAAGCGATGATCGCCGGCGCGTTTCCCATTCAGTCCGACACGATCTCCACCCGCGAATGGATCGACGGGCGCAACGGGCTGCTTGTCCCGCCCGAAGATGCCGGTGCGGTCGCGGAGGCGATCCTGCGAGCCCTCGAAGACGATGCACTGGTGGACCGCGCCGCGGAGCTGAACGCCGCTGTCGCCGATGCGCGCTTGGAGCGCGGCAAGATCCGCGAGCAGGTGATTCAGATGTACCGGCGGGTGATGGCGGAGGGTGCCGGCGAAAAGAGCCGCCGGCCAGCCGAAGCCGCAGTTTGAGAGTGGATTAAGGCGGGACAGGCCAATCACGTCGTCCGGAAGCCGTGAACGTGGTCGCGGACCCAGGGCTCAGCGGCATCGTCGCGAAAAACGACGTTGAATCCCATCTGCTTCAGAGCAACGGTAACACCGGCACGCGTCCGCAGGTGATCGCCCGCGCCCGAATCGGCGAGGAAATCGTGACAGGCGATGCAAACCGATCGGATCCGCGACTGAGAACGGACCATGCCTCGCAGCGCCGCCGCTTCAGCACCTTCGATGTTCATCTTGAGGAAATCCACACGACTGAGGCCTTCACGATCGAGCAAGTTGTCCAAGGTATCCGCCGGCACCCGGTGGCCGCCCGCAGACGACACACCTGTTATTGAATTTCCCTGCCAGTCCGGACCCGTATTAATAAAGACGTCGCCGGGAGCGTCGGATACGGCAAGATTCAGCGTCCGGACATTGTCGAGGCGGTTGTATTCGACCATTTTCTGCAAGTACACGAAGGTTTCCGGGTGGGCTTCCACCGCGAGCACGCGACCCAGCGGGCCGACGGCGCGCGAGAATGCAAACGTATCCTCTCCCCGACCGGCCCCGACATCAACGATCACGTCGCCAGGCTTGGGCTGGTAGACATGGAACCAGAACGATCTCGCATTCTGTTCCCACTCGACTGCCTGCGCGGGCCAGCTTAAAAACGAGATGATGGAATAGTCGTAGTAAGGAAAATCGGGAAAAACGTCGCTGCCGCACCGGTGCAGCCACATCTGGCCGTCCCAGAAAACCGAGGCGGCATGCGGACCCAGTTTTCGCTTGGCGATGGCATTGGTCAGCGCCTGCAATGCCCAACGACCGCCGGGGCGATCAAGCAGACGCAGCATCGAGCGCTTGGTCACAGGAAAGAATTACCGCGCACTGGGGGATTTGTTTGAAAAAACAAACCAGTCATGGACCTCATCGGGGCGCGTCTTGACGTAGAACTCCGTGTATTCAGGCTTGTGGAGCGCCGTCAGCCCGCATCGGTCGGCGGTTTCTCTGACCGTCGCCAGCTTGAACCAGGACACTCCGGGATACACCCATTCTTTATCCATGGAATCGTTCTTGTCCGATGTGCCAGGGCTGCCGAACGCGTTGCCCTCGGCCAGGCGAATTGACGCGACGATGCGCCCCTCCGGCGCCAATACCTTGGCGACGTTTGCTAAATATTGTTCCAATTGCCAGTGCGCGGCGTGCGACAACACGGAATGAGACAAAACGAAATCGAATTTGATGCCTAACTTGCTCGCATCAAAGTCATCCCGGCTGAGGAATCTGGCCTGCTTCTCCCTGACCAGTTCACGAACCTGGCGGTTCTTCAGGGTCCCTTGCCGCAACCACTTATTCGGATCCATCCCGGTATAACGGCCTTTTTCCAGGAATTGAATCAGCGGGATTCCGGCATGAAGGTTCCCGCAACCAATCTCCAACACCCTCGAATCATGCCGGCACCCCTCGCGCTGGAGGAGCTCGAATTGGAGCTGGCCGCTGAGCTCGTCCGTGCCGACGAAGCCACTTGGATCTTCAACCCCTTTTCGCAACACCCATTCGTGCGGCAAGAGCGGTTTTACAACTCGCTTTACCGGCTGAGGTATCAGCATCCTGAGTCGATCCGTCAAGGGCATCTGCCACCTTCGTGAAAATGCGTTTGATCGTTCATTCCGGTTGCGCGTAGTTTAGTATATCGCGCAGCAACATTGCGTATTCAGCTTACAATAATGCGATCTCTTTCTGTGTTATCACGAGATGTGCATGAAACATTTCGAACATCACGAACTGGACATCCGCAACCGCGACCGAATGCCAATGCCGCAGCGATCCTGGCTTGAAACCGCATGAAGAGCGAGAGGGCTGATTAGCATGAAGCCGCTGGTTTCCATCCTGATCCCCGCCTACAACGCCCAACCATGGATTACCGCCACGCTCGATTCCGCCGTGGGCCAGAGCTGGCCCAACAGGGAAGTGATCGTGGTGGACGATGGCTCAAGCGACGCCACGGTCGAAGTGGCGCGCAGCTACGAATCCAGGGGCGTTCGGGTCTTGCAGCAGAAGAACGCGGGCGCCGCGGCGGCGCGAAATCTCGCACTGGCTAACGCTCGGGGCGAGTACATCCAGTACCTCGATGCGGACGACCTGCTGAGCGCGGAAAAGATCGAAACGCAAGTCGAACTGCTGGAAGCGAGCGCGCCCGGCATGCTCACCATCTGCCCGAACACGTACTTCAATGATGGCAGCGACCCGAAGCAGGGGCTGGACCGCTCGGGCTGGCCGTTTGTCGCCACCGATGCGCCGCGCCAGTGGCTGCTGGACATGTGGGGCGCCAACGACCGCTTCGGCCTGGTGCCCTTGGGGTCGTACCTGGTATCGCGAGGGCTGGCGGACAAGGCCGGTCCATGGGACGCCAGCGTGCGCTCGCCGATGGACGACGGCGAATACTTCGTGCGCGTGGTATTGGCAAGCATCGGCATACGGCCCTCAAGCGGCCGCTATTTCTATCGTAAGTTCCCCGCTTCCGGCAGCTACAGCTCGACACGGCGTCCTGAACTGTTCTGGGGCCGTCTACATTCGATCGACTCCGTGGCGCGTTTGCTGCTGGCCGGCGGCGACGATGCGGTCACGCGGCGCGCCATGGCAAACAGCTACCTGGTGCTGGCGTTCATCGCATATCCACAGTATCCCGACGTGACCGAGAAGGCGCTGGAGCAGGTGCGCGAAATGGGCGGAACCGACTGGGCGCCTTCGTTCGGAACCTGGCGCGGCAACCTGCTGAAGCGTCTGATTGGATGGAAGGCTACGAAGCGGCTGAACGAGTCGTACCATCGCTGCCGCCAACAGATCAGGAAGAGTGCCGCGGGTGTCCCTTGAGTTCATCGGTCCGCAATGCCGCGCAGCCCGGGAAGTACCGGGTCCTGATTATCTTCAACACGATATCCCTGTACGGCATGGAACGAGCGACGATTGAGACCTTTGACCTGCTCCGGCCTGAAGTCGAGCCGCTTTTCCTGATGACCTACACCGCGCACCGCCTCGATTTGCCGGTATTGCGGGAGATCAAACGGCGGCACCTGGAACACAAGTTCCTGAGCGACTTGCAAGGATGGCCGAGGCTGGCAATGCCGACGAGCGCCGTGCACCTCTGGCGGATGTTCTCGGCGTTCGTACGGGGCAATATGGACTCTCTGCGGGCGGCGCGGCGACAGGATGCCATCTACCTCCCTTCGGCAAACAGTCTTGGCCTGGCACTGCTGCCGGCCCTTTGGTTTCGGCTGAGCGGACGCCGTGTTGTAGTCCACTTTCACGAACTGACGCAGAAGCCGAGGTTCGTGGATCGGTGGGCGCTTCGAATCGTCACCGACGCAATTCATAACACCGAGCTCGGAATGCAACTCACGCTGGCCGGCAACCCTGCCTTGCTGCATAAGCGTAACGCGGCCCTCTCCATTCGCACTGACGCGAGCCAAAGCGAAAGTGCAAGTGCAAGTGCAAGTGCCGAACTCCGGCGGCAGTTTACGGGCAAGCGCAACCTTTTCTTTGTTGGGCAGGTGTCTCACCATAAAGGCACGGACCTCTTGATGGATGCGGTGAAGATGTTGGTGCCGGATCATCCCGATATAGCCCTGCACATTATTGGTGGATGCGCCGATGAAGCGAAGCTGCGGGCGGATATTTCCTCGCGTGGCCTGGACGAGGTGGTGCAACTCTGGGGATTTCGGGAGGATGTCGCCGGCCTCATGCGGTTCGCGGAGATACACGTCTATCCCACTCCTCCGTCGCGATATCCCGAGTCGTTTGGCCGCTCGGTGGTTGAAGCCATGGCCACGGGCGTCCCCACGGTATGCTTTCGCAGCGGTGTTTTGCCGGAGATCGTTGACCATGGCCGCACGGGATGGGTATGCAATTCGGAGAGCGCGGCGGCGCTGGCCGATGGCATTCGCGCTCTTCTGGACGATGCATCGCTTCGCGAGCGCTTGGCGCGGGGAGGCCGCGAAAAGTACGAAACACATTACGCAGACGCCACTGTCCGGGAGCGCTGGCTGGAATGGCTGCAACCATGAATTCTCTACTGCACTTTCTCCGTTTTGTAGTAGGACTGGATGAACAATCGTCGCAACTCACCGCGGCCGAAACCGAGCTTCTCCTCCGCCACCTGGAGGGCGCCCAGGTATTCGTCGAAATCGGCTGCTTCGAGGGCAAAACTTCCTGCGCGGCGGCGCGGCGCGGCGTGCGCCGGGTGTATTCCATCGATCCTTTCACCACGGGGCGCCTCGCCATCTGCTACTCCGAATGGATTGCTCGCATCCAGCGGCGCCGCGACAAGTGCCATAATCTTACTTTCATAAAGGCTCTCAGTTGGGAGGCGGCGCCCCCCTTCGATCAGCCCATCGATGCGCTCTTCATTGATGCCGACCACCGGTATGAAGCGGTCCGGCAGGACTGGGAACAGTGGTCCCCGAAAGTTACGCCGGGGGGCATCATCGCCCTGCATGACTGTCGCATTGCGCCTAACTCGCCCGATTACATGGGTAGCCATCGTTTTTACGAAAACGATGTCCCCAAATTCAGGCACGTTAGGGAACTCGCCGCGATCGATTCGTTGGTGTTATTTCGCGTGCTGGGCGGCCCCGGGGCAGAGCAGCATGCATGAGTCGTTCAAAAAGATAGCGCGTGTGGTGCTTCGCCGATTCGGTTATGCCGGCGTGGATTTACGCAAGGACGTTGGCACTGGGTTGCTGTTGCCGGGACACGTCTCTAACCTGCTGAAGCAAATGGAGATCAATTGCCTCATCGATGTGGGCGCTAATCGTGGACAATACGCGGCCATGCTTCGCCACTATGGCTACAAGGGCCGAATTGTCTCGATCGAGCCGCTTCCTGAGGTCTACGAGGAATTGACGCGCGTCGCCTCGCCAGCGCAAGACTGGACAACGCTAAATGTCGCCCTCGGTGCGTCCGAGATGGTGAAACCTTTCAACGTTTATTCTTCCCGTGTTCTCAGTTCTTTCCTAACGCCGGTGAATAATATCGGCGAGATTTTGGCGGACTCCGAAGTGGTTGCCGTGCGCGACGTTCGCATGACCACCCTCGACCGCATTTTTTCCGAAATCACCAAGGGTATTGCTGCACCTCGGGTGTTCCTCAAATTGGACACGCAAGGTTATGATCTGGAGGTAGTCCGCGGCGCCGCACAGTCCCTCCCCTCCATTGTTGCAATGCAGTCCGAAATCTCGATCATTCCCTTGTATGAAGGGATGCCGGATTATGCGACGACTCTGACCCGATTGCGCGAAGTTGGTTACTTGCCCACCGGTTTTTTCAGCGTGGTAGGATGCGGAACTACGACCCGCACGATCGAGTTCGATGTCGTATTTGTCCGTGACCAATTGGCGGCAGTATGACACCGCTCCGGCTCGACCACTTGCACGCAGCGCTCGCCAGCCCGGCTCACAGCGTACGCATGCTGGCGCGTCGGATCAGCGCCCGCGGCCGGCGCTTCATACTCAGAGGCACGGGAAAACGCATCGTCGGAGTCGTCCCGGTCGCGCCGGGTCTCTCGTTACCAAGCTATCCGCATGTGCTGGCCTCCAGCCTTTCGGAGGATGACGGGACCAGTACGACAACGCCAAAGCATCTCCCCGAGGACAGTGCCGATTTCTTGCAGCCGTTCCGGATGCGCTGCGATACCGTCCTCCTGGATATTTCAAACTCCGGATTCTCGTTCCGCAACCGCCTCGTCCTTGACCCAGAGCCCCGGGTCCTGTTCACGCCAACAGTTTCGGCGGACGAAGTGCTCGCATTCCGACGTTACGCGCCCCGCAGCCAACGGCGACTCAGCGGGACCGTGGCCTACCTGTCCAACACATGGGCTGAAAATTACTACCACTGGATGCAGCTCACACTGCCGCTGCTGCGACTGTATCAGTGCATGGCCGCCGGCACGGCGATTCAGTGGTACTACGTGGGCGAAGGATACTCAAGCCGTCCCCAGGCAGAGACACTCGCGCGCGCCAATATTCGTCCGGAACAGGTCGTCCGCGAGCCATGCTCTGGCGATCGCATGCTGGCCGCGATCTATTCGCATTCGCCACAGCATGGCGGCGTGCTGTATCGCGATAAACGCGGGCACGATTTTGTCCGGTCGCTGTTTCCGACCAGGCGCGACGATTCTCTTCCGCAGCGAATCTTTCTGCTTCGCGGTCCGGTACGAACAAAGAGAGTAATCAACGAAGGGGAATTACTCCGCCTCTTGCGGCGCTTCGGATTTGTTGCGGTAACAATGGACCGCATGACCGTGGCCCAGCAGGCTCAATTGTTTGCCAATGCGAAAATCATCGTTGCTGGTCATGGTGCTGCCCTGACCAATCTCCTTTTTGCACAGGAGGGCACCGTCGTCGTCGAGCTATTCCCCCCGAATATTCGGGAAGCAAGCTTTCTTGCCGCCGCAACTCACTCGCGGGCTGAGTACTACTACGTTATCGGTGTTTCCGCGGGGCGAGCGCAGGACTTCATTGTCCCAGTTTCGAAGCTCGCAGCCGTACTCAACATGGCTGGTGTCCGGTAGCCATCTGTGTGCGGTTAGTGACGTCACCGGCTCCGCCACGGCATGTTCCTTGGGGAGACTACCAGAGGTTACGTCGGCCTTGAATAGTCCCAAGAACCGAGCGGCAGCTATGCTAACATCAGAAAACTTCGTCGGCAGCGGCACAAAAGTGAATACGCAACGCGGGCCCCGGCTTACGGTTTGATCGCAGAGAATTTTCAACATGCCATTGCGCCAAATTCCAGTAGGACGGCCACAAGGTGATACCCGGGCGTACAATGACGCCGCCCAACTGCTCCACTATTTCGCCCTTCCTGTCCTGGCTACAGCCCTCGTCTCGCTGACCGGCACTGGTACGGCCACCTTCGTGCAAACAGTACTTTCCTATTTGTTGTTGCAGATTGCTTGGGCCTCCTGGGTCTCCTGGAAAAGAATCCCGCGGGCGGAGAAGGATTTCCCGTTTTTTGCGGTAATCGGAGGAATGTTCTGGCTGGCGTATGGCCTGCCGCTGTTTTGGAGCCGCGAAGAGAGCTGGCGTTTTGGCGGCGGCTTCGCTTCCGCTGAAGGAGTCATGCGAGCACAGCTACTCGCTTTGCTCGGAATCGTGTCGCTTTACTTCGGGATGCATCTCGGTGTCGGGCGCCGGCTACGGACTACGTCCACGCTTAATCTGCGTGACTCGAGCGCGTCCCCAAAGTACGTCATGGCCGCGATGCTGTTCGGCGTTTCACTGCGGTACTTCCCCACTCTTGCCGGCATGCTTGGGGGAGGGTTCCGCCAGGTCTTCATGATCCTGAGCAATGCCCTTCCCCTGGTCGCGTACGCTATCCTGCTGCGGCGCAGCCTCATGCGTTGGGTACCGCTCTACGAGCGCGCACTGCTGGTCTTGTTTGTTATAGGTACTTTTGTGTTCGGGATGGCAACCGGGTGGTTAGGGACCGGGGCCGGCATCATCATGGTAACCGGCTGCGTCCTGATCGATACGCGGTTTGCCATTCCGAAAGCAGCGGTGCTGGTAGTTTTCGCCTACATTCTGTTCTTACAGCCCGCCAAGGAGCAGTTCCGGGAGAGGTATTGGGGCACCGAAAGCCAATCCACCGACGTTTCCCGGGCATCGGATTGGATTTCAATGTCTCGACAAAAATGGGAAGGCGTCTTGTCGGATTCGGACCCCGAGGCTTTGCGCCGGCAGGTTTATGGTTCCATGGGCCGCTTTGCTTTGTTGCAGCAAACCGCGAACGTTATGGATCTGACGCCGTCCTCCGTGCCCTACCAGGGCTGGAAGATGTATGCCTACATGGCCTACACGCTGATTCCGCGAGCCATCTGGAAGGAAAAGCCGACGGTGAACGATGCCAACCGTTTTTACCAGGTCGCCTACGGCATGACGACGGAGCGCAATCTCGACTCGGTGTCGATTGCGGTGGGAGTACTGGCGGAAGGCTATATCAGCTTCGGGTGGTTTGGCGCCGCTTTGGTCATGGCTTTTGTCGGCGTGGTGCTGGATTGCGTGGCCTCCCTGATGCTGACTCGCGATGCCGGCGTGCTGATGAAAGGCGTTGGTATGGCGCTGCTGCCGGGCTTTGTCGCCATGGAATCGCAAATGGCGCAGTACCTTGGCGGAATCGTGCAGACAGCGCTTTTGTCCATCGTCGTAATTTTGCCGATTGTAGAAGTGACTCGTCGCCGGCAAATCCAACCCAGTTTTCGGCGTCGCCGGGTACCCGTTTCACCGCAGCCGGTACGGATCCCTGGAGCGCTTGCACGTGCCAGATTCAACGCGCTAGTTCCAAGGTAATGCGCTAAATGAGAGCTATGGCTGCTTCCTTGGCAAGGCAAACCACAAACTCCTCGTTATCTCCCGGGCAAGAACAATCCAAATCCATCATTTGGGCAGCGCTCGCCTTGGTGTGCCTGGTGTACGCGCTCCCCCATCTGCTTGCCATCGCGCAGACCGGGAAAATCCTGCCGATATTCCGCATCGATGACACTATTTACATGGTGCGCACCGCGGCCGCGATGCGTGGCGACACACTCGGGAATCCCTATATCGCGGGACACGAGAACGCGCCTAAGTACATGCCAGAATTGTCGGAACGGATGGTGGCGCTGGCCGGACGAGCTCTGCATTGGGATGTCGTGAAGATCGCGGCGGCATTCCGCATCCTGCAGCCGGCGGCGATATTCCTGGGTGTTGTGTGGATCTGTTGGGTGTTCGGATTCCCTCCGGCGCTGGCCGCACTCGCGGGACTGCTCACCGTCCTGGCGCCCTCGCTCGGCATGCTGCGACTCCACCGGCCGGGATTGGCGTCGTTCTTGCGGTACGCTCGGTTCCTCAGCGCGGGATTTCACACCACGCTCTATCTCGCTGCAACCGGCGCCGTCGCTGTCTGCTGGCAACGGCCGACACGTCTCCGCGCGATCTTGGCTGGCCTTGCGGTTGGCGCCATCTTTTACACGCCAATTTTCTACTGGGCCGTGCTTTGGGCGGGAATTATTGCGTTGGCATTCGTCAGCCAAAGCGAGCAGCGCCGCGCTATGCTGGTCGTGGCGGCCATTAGCGCAATTGCTGCGGTACCGTTCGTGATCGCTTCGATTCGCAACGGAACAAATCCTCTCGTCCAGGAAACACTGCGCCGCTGGCCGACCTTTACGATGACGCCCGGACGCCGGCTTGAGCCCGGTATTTTGCCCCACGTTGCGCTTTGCATCGGGTGTGCCGTCCTGGCCTGGATGCTGCGGCGCCGGTCGAAAGTTTTTCTGTTCTTGTTCGCATTTTTCGCCGCAACCGCGCCGCTGCAACTGCAAAACGTGGTCACCAACCGCCAGATCCAGGCGTACCACTTCACCGATGCGCTGAACCCCTTTTGGGCGATCATGGGGGTTGCATTGCTCGCGCAACTCCGCATCCATAAAGTCGTGATCACCTCGATTTTCGCTCTCGTGATCGAAATTGGAGCAGCGCAACACGCGGAGGATTACCTGCGGCTGCGCAGCCAGGTCGCTGCAAACCCGCAGTATTGGGCGCTGAACTGGTGCATGCCGCGAACCTTGGCATGGCTGCAAGAGAATACCGCGTCCGACTCTGTAGTAATTGCGCCCCAGATGGTGATGGAAAACCTGCCAATCTTTACCCACAACAAGGTGTATTGGGCCGGCTTCGCACGCCAACACGTGATGCCGACCGAGGAAGCGGATAAGCGAATGTCAGAATCGCTGCGATGGCCGCCGGCCCAGCCACTGACCTATCCCGTCAATTACTACCTGGCAATGGGAGCGAACTGCGCGCAGGTGACACCGGCTTCCGTGGTGTTCCGCGACGCCCAGGAGGGAACATGTGTATGGCAGCGCGCACGCTAGGCGCGGCCGTTGCAACACTTACCCGCAAGTGCCGCTGATGTCGATCACCGCGGCAGCGCCAGCGTGTTCCATGCCATGCTGTCAAGTTGCGGCCGATCATGCTTCGGCGCATCGGCATCGTAGAAGCGGTATCCGAATCCGGCAAGCCATTGCGAATTCCACTCGACGTTGCGCTCGCTGGTTTCCGCGATAATGATCGGTTTCACATCTCGCAAGAGCCGTTCGGCTCCCTTGAAAACCAGGTTTTCCGCTGCTTCGACATCAATCTTCACCACCCTTGGCGCAGGCAACTGATCGAGCAGCGCGTCAATGCTGAATACGGGCACGATCTGAGTCTCCACCAAGCCGCCGGTTACCAGCGAGGACCCCACCAGTAGCGAGTTCGCCGCGCGGCGTTTAGCGATCCGGAATTCCGCCAATCCCACTTGGTCCGAAATTGCCACCGCAACCAAGTGAACGGGAGCATTACCGGCGGGCACTTCAGCGGCGCTGCGACGCATCAATTGAACCAGCGTGATGTCCGGCTCGAAGGCGTACACCTGGCCGGCACTGCCGGCGAAATGGGATGCCGTAAAGGCAAACAAGCCGACATTGGCGCCGATGTCCCAAATCACATCCTTCGGCTTGACCACCTCCCGCGCGATTTCCAGCAACGCCGGATCGCACTTGCGCAGATCATGGCGCCACAGGTTCAAGCGTGCTTCGGGAGTCACGTAGAGGCGCGTGCCACCGAATTCGCGGGGCAAACGGCGCTTCAGGACGACCCCGCGGCTGAAGCGTTCTGCCAGCAAGCGAAGGCTGCGCTCAAGGAGCATGAATGGGTGTCAGTTCGGTCAGGCTGCTGTGCGGGGCATCATAACATTCAGCGCGGAGGAATAACCGGAGGGCTGTCATGCTGGGCCCGGGCGCGCGCTGCGCTTTTATTGCCCCGTAAAGTCGGGGATTTCTTTTGTGGCTCAATGAGATGGCTGGGGTGGGAGATGGGAATCGAATCCAAGAAGCTGTTCATTTGTAATGACTTAGGCGGCGTGGAGCTCTCTTGGATTCCGTCCTCTTCCACTCATTTCTGCTCTTACTGCCCCGCAAATGCCCATTACTGCTTCCGAGTTACGGACAAGGACGAAGCTGCGGAATGCGGCGGACGCCGGGCCAGCTGTAAAGGATACCGGTGTGTCACAGCGGGGCGTGATGGCGGTCACAGCCGGGTCGCCCGAAGCAACGTAGCCTTGCATATATCGAACGTTCGTTCGAATGGGGATGTCCATGGCTGCCGTCCGCTCTACGCAACCGGGTTGTGCCGCGCCCGCCGTCGTGCAAGGCCTGGCTTTAGTTGCCCAAGAGAAATTCGGTCGCGTCGAGACAGCCCTGCCGCACCTGGCTGCCGATGATGTCCTCATCCAGGTTGCCGGCTGCGGCGTCTGCCACACCGACATCGGATTTGCCTACGACGGCGTTCCCACCCGCCATGGCCTGCCGCTGATCCTTGGCCACGAGATCTCCGGGCGCGTCGCGCTCGCGGGGGAACAAGCCAGGGAATGGCTGGGGCGCTCGGTCATCGTGCCCGCCGTGATTCCCTGCGGCGCCTGCGACGCTTGCGGCTGCGGCCATCCCACTATCTGCCGCAAGCAGTTCATGCCGGGCAATGATGGCGATGGTGGATTCGCCACGCACGTCCGCGTGCCCGCGCGCGGCCTCTGCCCGGTCCCCGACCAACTGCCCGGCGGCATCACGCTGGCGATGCTGTCGGTGGTGGCCGACGCGCTGACCACTCCCTACGAGGCGATTCGCCGCTCCGGCCTCGGCGCGGACAATGTCGCCATCTTCGTCGGCGTCGGCGGAATCGGGGGATTCGGCGTGCAGATCGCGGCCGCCATGGGCGCAGCCGTGGTGGCGATTGACGTTGATAACGGGCGTCTGGAACTCGCCGCACAACACGGCGCCGCGCTTACCGTGAACAGCCGTGAGTGCGCTGACGTACGTTCCGCAGTGCGCTCTTTCGCCAAGCAGAGTGGCCGGCGCGGCATTGGCCTCAAGATCTTTGAAACCAGCGGCACCACCGCCGGCCAGCAGACCGCATTCAGCCTGCTCGATCCCGGCGCTCATCTGGCGGTCGTCGGATACACCGCGCAAAAAGTGGAATTGCGCCTCTCCAACCTGATGGCCTTTGACGCCAGCGCGCGCGGCAACTGGGGCTGCCCTCCCGACCAATACCCACACGCGCTCGCCATGGTACTCGACGGCAAGGTGCAGCTAGCTCCCTTCGTCGAACTCCACCCCCTGGACGAAGCCGTGCAGGTACTGGAAGCCGCCCATCACCATCAACTGCGTCGCCGAGCCGTACTGGTCTGTCAGCACCAAGGATCGAAACCATGAAGGACCACAACCTGGTCGAAAAGTTCTCTCCGAGCGAAATCCTGATCGAGCGCAAACCGGCACGCGATCGTGACGGCAAGCTCGTCAACGGGCTTCATAACGTGTGGATCGTGCTGAACAACCCGCGCGAATTGAACAGCTACACCACGACGATGATCAAAGAGGTCATCCTCGCGCTGCGCCAGGCCGGCAACGACCGCGCCGCAGTGGCGGTGGTGCTGACCGGCACGGGCACGCAAGCCTTCTGCACCGGCGGCAACACGCGGGAGTATGCCGAGGTCTACGCCGGCGCTCCCGGCGAATACCGCCAGTACATGCGGCTGTTCAACGACATGGTCACCGCCATCCTGCACTGCGACAAGCCGGTGATCTGTCGCGTGAACGGCATGCGCGTCGGCGGCGGGCAGGAGATCGGCATGGCCTGCGATTTTTCCGTCGCCAGCGATCTCGCCGTGTTCGGCCAGGCCGGGCCGCGGCACGGTTCCGTGCCCGACGGCGGCAGCACCGATTTCCTGCCGCTATTCGTCGGGATCGAACACGCGATGTACAGCGCCACGCTGTGCGAGCCATGGAGTGCGCATCGTTTCTATCGCCTCGGCGGACTGACGCAGATCGTGCCCGCGCTCATGCTGGACGGCAAGTACATTTCCAACCCGATGGTGGTTACCGACCGCGAGTACGACGAGTTTGGCCGCCGCGTATTCGGAGACTGGAAAATCGGTGACGCCCGCGAAGCCGGCAAGGCCTTGATGTCCAAGGGCGCGATTGATCTCGCGCTGCTCGATGACGTCGTGGAGCAACTCTGTACCAAGCTCCTGCACACCATGCCGGAGTGCCTCGTCAAGACCATCGAAAGCGTGCGCAAGCACAAATTGGAACACTGGGACCGCAATCGCGAAACCAACCGCGCATGGCTGGCGCTGAACATGATGACCGAGGGCAACGCCGGCTTCCGCGCATTTCACTACGGGCCTAAGGAGCAGCGCGAGGTGGACTTCGTGCTCCTGCGCCAGCGTCTCGCGGAAGGTGTGCGCTGGAGTGAGGAGTTGATCGCGGAAATTACGCCGGGCATAAAGAAGAAAGGAACGACCGCGTGAACCGGGAACTGGAAGCAATTCTCGGGCACGCGCAGGCGCTGTATGAAGATCTTGACTTCAAGGCGGTTGCGGAATGGAAGTCCGCCGCACCCGGGCGGAAGGCAATCGGCTACATGCCGATGTATGTCCCGCGGGAACTGATTCACGCCGCCGGGATGCTGCCGGTCGGCATCTTCGGCGGCGGCGATCGGCTGGAGATCATCCGTGGCGACGCCTACTTCCAGAGCTACATCTGCCACATCCCGCGCAGCACGATTGAACTTGCGCTTTCCGGACGCCTGGACGCGCTCGAGGGCATGTTGTTCCCATCCATCTGCGATGTCATCCGCAATCTGAGCGGCATGTGGAGCATGCTTTTCCCCGGCCGCTATGTGCGCTATGTGGACCTTCCCCAGAATTACGACGCTCGCGTTGGAGGCGAATTCTGGCGGCGGGAATTGGCGGCGATGCGCGACGACATGGTTCGAATCGCCGGCCGGCCGGTTTCCGATGAAGATCTCCGCGGCAGCATTCAGGTGTACAACAAGAACCGCCGGGCGATCGGGGAACTCTATCAGGCACGCAGCCAATCGCCGTGGCTCTACCCCATCTCGCAGGTTTATGTGGTGTTGCGCGCGGGCAGCGTGCTTCCTCCGGAGGAGCACACCACGATGGTGCGCCGCTACCTCGATCTGGCTTCGCAGGAGTCGAGCCAGCCCGAAGATCGCAGCCGCGTTGTGCTGACCGGCATGTTCTGCGAGCAGCCTCCGGTGGCCTTGCTCATGACTCTGGCGCGTGCGGGCTGTTGGATCGTGGACGACGACCTGCTGCTCGGGTTGCGCTGGTTCACCGCCGACGTTCCGGAAGACGGCAATCCCATCGAAAACCTCGCGCACGCTTACTTGGCGCACAGCGTTTCCACCGCCTCGTGCTACGCGCCGGACGGCAAGCGCGGACAGTGGCTGGTGGATTCGGTACGCCGCAACCGCGCCGACGGAGTCATTTTTTGCGCGCCCAGTTTTTGTGATCCCGCGCTGCTCGAACAGCCCATGCTGGTGGCGGCGCTGGAGCGCGAGCGCATTCCCCACACCCAGTTCAAGTATTCCGAGGACACGGGACAGTTCGCCGTCATCCGCGAACAGGCCGGCACTTTCTCGGATTCCATCCGGCTGTGGAGCGAGGCATGAGCGCAATGCAGGATACAACCGTGCAGAAAGAGCGCAGCATGGTGCTGCAGAAAGAGCTGGTAGGGAATTACTACGAGTCTCTCGGTCGGGCGCGCGAAACCGGCCAGCGAGTGGTCTCCACCTTTGTTCCCGGCAACCTCACGGAATTGCTGCGCTCCTTCGACCTGCTGCCGATTCTTCCGGAAATCAACGCGCTGCAGTCCGGCATGCGCAAGCTCTCGGCCAACTTCATCGCCGAAGCGGAAAAGCAAGGACACAGCGAAGATGTCTGCACCTACGTGAAGTGCGACATCGGCATGCTGAAGTCCGGCAACGTTGGCCCGACCGGCGTTGTACTGCCGAGCCCCGATCTGCTGCTGCTTTCCTACACCGGCTGTTTCACGTTTCTGAAGTGGTTCGAACTGCTGCGCCAGGAATATCAATGCCCGGTCGCCATGCTGCACGTGCCCTACCTGGCCAACGGCCGCATTGAACCGCACCATGTGGATTACGTTGTGCAGCAGCTTCGCACCGAGGTCATCCCCAAGCTGGAGCAGGTCAGCGGACGCCGCTACGATGAGGCGCGCCTTTCCGAAATGCTCGCCCTCTCCGCGCAAGCCGAGGACGATCTGGTCTGGGTGCTGGAGAGCGCGAAACACGAGCCCTCGCCGATTGACGCCTATTTCGGCGGTGTCTACTACATCGGGCCGATGTTCACCGCCTTCCGCGGCACCGCCGAAGGCGTCGATTACTACCGCGTGCTGCGCGAAGAAATCGCCGAGCGCATCCGCCTCGGCCTCGGCCCCATCACGCCCGAGGGCACGATGGAGCGGCAGCGCTACCGCCTCGTCGTGGAAGGCCCGCCCAACTGGACCAGCTTCCGCGAGTTCTGGAAAATGTTCTACGACGAGGGCGCCGTCGTCGTCGCCAGCACCTACACCAAGGTAGGGGGGCTCTACGACCGCGGCTTCCGCCACGACCCCAGCCGCCCGCTGGAAAGCCTCGCCGAATACTGCCTCGGCTGCTATACCAACCTGGGCTTGCCCGCGCGCGTCGATCTGCTCGAGCGCTACATCCGCGAGTACCGCGCCGACGGGTTCATGATCAACAGCGTCAAGAGCTGCAATTCCTTCAGCGTCGGCCAACTGCTCATGCTGCGCCAGCTCGAGCAGCGCACCGGCGTCCCCGGCGGCTTCATCGAGAGCGACCTGGTGGACCCGCGCTACTTTTCCTCCGCCAATATCAAGAACCGCATCGAGAGCTACCTCCAGATGCTCGAGCAAAAGCGGGTGAGCGCATGAGCGCGGTGGAAATTGTGCTGGGCATCGATCTCGGCTCGACCACGACGAAAGCCGTCGCACTCGACCGTGCGGGCCGCGTCATCGGGCGCGGTATCACCAACACCCGCAGCAATTACGAGGTCGCGTCGCAGATCGTTCGCGATGAAGCCCTGGTGCAGTCCAGATTTGAACTTGTCCGCCAGGCGCTCGCCGCCGATCCCGAACTCACGGGCATGGAGAACAAATTTCTCGGACCTCTGGCGCGCAATTTCCGCCGTCAACAGCACCTGGAACAACTTGACCACCTCGAGTCCGGGCTTCATTGCCATGCCGGCGCGCCCCGCTACGCCTCCAACCGCGACGCCGTCCACCAAGCCCTGAATCGCATCTGCGACTCCATGCGCGCCCGGGTCGCCGAGCATTTCAGCGAACTGGCGGTGCGCAAGAGCGATTTCTTTCGCGACCTGGCCGCCGCCGACTACATGCACCTCGCCGAGCAGTGCAGCGATCCCAAGCGCATCTCCTTCGACGTTCTCTGCGGCTTGTTTGATGCCACCATCCTGGAAGTAGAAAACGCGGCCACCGACGATGCCTTCGGGCGCCACGCCGCCGCCGCTCTCGAACAGACCCTCGCCACTGCGCCGGCGGCCATTGGTGAGCGTGCCTCCAGTCTTCGTTCCGCTATCGCCGCAGTGCGCTCGCTCGAATTCCACATCGTGGGCATGGTCGGCACGGGATACGGGCGCCAGCGACTTCCATTTCCCAAAGAGAAGATTCGCAGCGAGATCCTTTGCCACGGCCTGGGCGCGCACGCCATGTTTCCCGGCACGCGCACCGTGCTCGACATCGGCGGCCAGGACACCAAGGCGATTCAGGTCGATGCCGGCGGCATCGTCACCAGCTTCCAGATGAACGACCGCTGCGCCGCCGGGTGCGGCCGCTATCTTGGCTACATTGCCGACGAAATGAACCTCGGCCTGCACGAACTCGGCACGCTCGCACAGGAGAGTACCTGCAGCGTGAAGATCAACAGCACGTGCACCGTTTTTGCCGGCGCCGAGTTGCGCGACCGCCTCTCGCTGGGCCAGAAGCAGTCCGACATCCTCGCCGGCCTGCACCGCGCCATCATGCTGCGCGCCATGTCGCTATTGGCGCGCTCCGGAGGGATTTCCAACGAATTCACTTTTGCGGGCGGCGTGGCGCGCAACCCCGCCGCTGTCTCCGCGCTCCAGAACCTTGTCCGCCAGAACTACGGCGAGCGCAGGTTGAACATTTCTCAGGAGTCCATCTACACCGGAGCGCTGGGTGCGGCGTTATTCGCTCTGCGCGATGCCGAGGCAGGCCGCGCCGCATGAGCGCCGGGACCATCATCGCCGCCGGCGTGGACGTTGGCTCCAGTGCCGCCAAGTTCGCCCTGGTCAAGGCCGCCGCGGACGGGACTGAGAGTATTGTGGCGCTGCACAATGAGCGCATTCGCCGCCGCGACCTGCGCAAGGTGATCCGTGAAGGCTATGAGGGCGTGCTGCAAGCAGCCGGATTACGCCGCGACGACATCGCTTACACCGCCAGCACCGGCGAGGGCGAACTGGTGGATTTTCGCAGCGGCCATTTTTACGGCATGACCACGCACGCGCGTGGCGCCGCTTTCCTGATGCCGGGCGCTTCGGCCGTGCTCGACGTCGGCGCCCTGCACGCCCGCGCCATGTGCATTGACGAACGCAGCCGCGTGTTGAACTATCGTATGACCAGCCAGTGCGCCTCCGGTTCCGGACAGTTTCTGGAAAACGTCGCGCGCTACCTGGGCATCATGCTCGAAGATGTTGGCCCCCTGTCGTGCGAAGCGAAGAATCCCGAGCAGGTCAGCAGCATTTGCGCCGTGCTGGCGGAGACGGACGTGATCAACATGGTCAGCCGCGGTATATCGCGCAGCGACATTCTCAAAGGGATTCACCTTTCCATGGCGGGACGCTACATCAAATTGCTGCGCGCCATCGGCGCCTCCGGAGACGTGGCGATTACCGGCGGTCTCGCCTCCGACATCGGCCTGACGCGCGCCCTGGAAGAAAAGATCGCCGAAGAAAAACTCGAAATGCGCGTGCGCACTCACGCCGATTCCATTTATGCTGGCGCGTTGGGCGCGGCGCTCTGGGGCGCGTACCGCCATCGCGTCCTCGCCCGGCGCGCCGAGGTGGTGGCGTGAACGTAGCTCTTAAAGACAAGATCGCAGTCGTCACCGGCGGCTCGGGCGCGATTGGTTCCGCCATCGTTGCCGCGCTCCAGCAGCAGGGCGCGCGCGCCGTTTCGCTGGACGTGGCGCAACCGCAGCCAGGCGGGCTCTACCAGGCTTGCGACGTCGGCAGCGACGCTTCGGTGTCGGCTGCCTTCGCCGCCGTGCAGCGCGACTACGGCCGTCTCGACCTGGTGGTCCACGCCGCGGGAATTTCGCGGGAAGGCGTGCTGTGGAAACTTGCGGTTGAAGATTGGGATGCTGTGCAACGCGTAAATCTGCGCGGCGCCTTCCTGTTGTTGCGCCATGCCATCCCCCTGGTGCGCGCGGGCGGCGGCGGCGGGCGTATCGTGCTCATCGGTTCCATCAACGGCTCGCGCGGCAAGTTTGGCACGGCGGCGTATTCGGCGAGCAAGGCGGGCCTGATTGCGCTGGCCAAAACCGCCGCCCGGGAAGTGGCGCGCTTCGGCATCCTTATTAATGTCGTCGAACCGGGATGGGTGCTCACTCCCCTGACCAAATCCATGCCGCAGGACATTCAAAACGCCGCGCTGGCGGAAAGCCTGCTGGGAAAATTCGTCGAACCCGCCGACGTCGCCGCCGCGGTCGCCTTTCTATGCGGACCCGGCGCGCGGCAGATTACCGGCCAGATCCTTCGCGTGGACGGTGGACAATCCCTCGGCAGCGCGTGAAAAGGGAGATCGTGATGAATTCCAAACCTGTGGACGAACCCGGCATGCTTGAAACGGACAGCGTTCCTGTCCGCATCATGCACGAACGTGACCTGGAGGCCGTCGTCTCCATTGACGCTGCCGCCACCGGACGCCGCCGTCCTCGGTACTTTGCGCTGATGTTGGAGCGCGCTGTGAAGCAGGCGGCGCTGCAGGTGTCGCTTGCCTCCGAAGTCGACGGCCGCGTCGTCGGCTTCGTCATTGCCTCGCTCTACTACGGCGAGTACGGCGTCCTCGAGCCCACCGCGTCCCTCGAAGCCATCGGCGTCCATCCTGCCTACCGCGGCCAGCACGTCGCCAGGGCTTTGCTCCGGCAGTTGCGGATGAATCTTTCTGCTCTCCGCGTCACCACCCTGCGTACCGAAGTTTCCTGGGATGATTTCGATCTCCTGGCCTTCTTCAAACGCGAGGGCTTCGCCCCGGCCCGCCGTCTCTGCCTCGACTGCATGCTCGATCCCACGCGCATCGAGTGACTCGAACGCGCTCCTGGCAGCGGATTCACAAGAAATACCCTGCAGCATCGATGATTCAAGTCAGCTCGGATCCTGGAAAAACGATTGGTGCCTGGCCCCGATTGAGGGTGGATGGCCGACAATGCATCGGCGCTTACGCGCAAGCTGCCGCTTCCGCCGTCCAAAGTCATGAGTTCGGGGGCGCAGATGCTCGCCGGAGGAGTGTTGCTGGCTCTCACGGCGGTCGCGCTGAGAGAATTTCGTAATTTTCGTCCGTGTCCCCTTCAAGCTCGCGGCCTGAGAATTCTCAGGATTCCAGTGAGCAGCATAGCTGGCGTCGGCGGGCACCCGGGGATGTAGCCGTCCACGGGGATGACTGCGTCCACGCCGCCCACGACAGCGTCGCTGCCGGCGAAGATGCCGCCCGTGCATCCACAGGCGCCCACCGCGACCACCAACTTCGGCGACGGCGTCGCTTCGTAGGTCTGCCGGACAGCCTCGGCCATGTTGCGCGTTACCGGTCCGGTGACCAGGAGCATGTCCGCGTGCTTGGGCGAGGCGACGAAGTGAATGCCGAAGCGCTCCAAGTCGTAATAGGGATTGTTCAGCGCGACGATCTCGGCTTCGCAGCCATTGCAGGAGCCGCCGTCCACTTCGCGGATGTTCAGCGCGCGTCCGACGATCGCGCGGATCATCCTGGCCGCTTCTGCCATGACCGGCTCGTCGCCAATGATTTCGCTCGCGGTCTCAAGGTCCCAGCGGCGCACCAGGGCGGACTTGCTTACGCCACATCGGGTGAATCTCTCCGCGACGAAAAACGCGCCCTGGCCGGCGTCCACACAGTTCCCGCACCCGATGCACTCACCGTAGTTGAGGGCGAGGTGCGACCCGTTGATGCTGAGGGCCGAGGTGGGGCAAGCCTCCACCACGCGCTGCGCGATGGCCGCTGTAAGCCGCGCGGCGTCCACGTCGGGCATGCGGCCGCCGCCAGCGTCGGTCAGCAATTGCTCGACCGGAATCAACACCTTCGGACTAGCCAGGCTGCGCTTGACCACATCCAGGATCATCGGTCACATCCGGAATAAGAAAGATTGAAGCTTTTATTGATCAGCGGGAAGTCGGCAATGATGTTGCCGGGCATGGCGTGCGGCAGCGCCGGCCAGTTCTGGAACGACGGAGACTTGATGTGGCAGCGCGCGATCCGGCCGTCGCGCACCCGAACCCAGTAAAGCAGTTCCCCCCGCGGCGACTCTACCGCTGACAGGCCTTCGGCGCGGCCGGTGGCCGCAGTCACAGCGCAGACGTTTCCGGCCGGCAGCGCCCGCAATGTTTGCTGGATCAGCGCGGCGGAAACGCGAGTTTCCTCGATGCGAATTCTCGCTCGGGCCAGCACATCGCCGTAACTGAAGTGCGGGATTTCGACAGTGATCTCGCGGTAGCGTCCGTAGGGGTGATCGCGGCGGACATCGGCGCCTGCGCCGCTGGCGCGCGCCACCGGGCCGACGAGCGCAAGATCGCGCACCACCTCCGGTTTCAGGATTCCGGTCGACTCAAATCGGTTCTGCACCGACGGCGCATCGAGAATGATCTGCGCCATCTCGGCGAAATCGCGGGCCGCGTCGCCAACCATCCCGCCGAGTTCGGCCGCGCTCTGATCGCTGAGGTCGCGCCGCACGCCCCCGGGAACGCAGATGCCCTTCCAGAAACGCGTGCCCACCAGGCGTGCCGAGGCTTGCAGCAGCGATTCCTTGATGCGCGCGTTGTAGGCAGCCGGGACGGTGAAGCCGACGTCGCCGCAGAGCGCGCCGACATCGGCGATGTGGGCGAGCATGCGTTCCAGTTCCAGTCCGACGAGGCGAATGGCGGATGCACGCGGCGGCACGGCGATTCCACACGCGTTCTCCACCGCCTGGCAGTAGGCGACCGCATGGGCGAAGCAGTTGTCGCCCGACACCGACTCGGCCGCCATCGGGCCATTCATAATCGGCGTGCCTTCCAACAGCTTTTCCGTGCCCTTGTGGGTGTAGAAGTGGCGCAGTTCGAGGTGCAGCACCGTGTCGCCCACCACGCTGAAGCGGAAGTGGCCGGGCTCGATGATGCCGGCGTGCACCGGGCCGACCGCTACCTCGCAAACACCTTCACCGCCGACCTTCAGAAACGGATAGCCCGGCGCGTGATGAATCAGCGGCCGCAGGTCGGGATGACCATCGAATGCAATGCCGTGGCGCTCATGCACTTCGCGCTCGTACCATGCGGCCGCGGGCGTAATCGCGGTGGCGGCGGCAACGTGCCCCGTCACAGGCGTGCTAAACACGCAATATTCATTGTCCAGGTCAAGGATGTAGTGAATCCGGGGAGCGCCGTTGTCATCCGCGCTTCCGAAAATCGAAACCAGTCGCGCCTTGCGCTGGCGTAACAACTCCAGGGCGTCCGCGCCGGTGTTGCCGATCGTCTGCTTGGCAGAAAGCATCCTCATGATTGCAGCACCGCCATCGCCTTGTGCAGAAGGTTCACGAACGCTATCGGAATGCGCACGCCGAGCACCAGCAGCACCGCGGCGCAGATTGCCATCGGGGCGAGGACGGAGACCAGCAGCTTCGGCTTCCCGGTGGCTTCGGTCGGATCACCGGCGAGCATACCTTGAAAATGATGCAGCACCGCGCCAAACACCACCGATAGCCCGACTAGCACGACGACCGCCACAACGTACTTCGCCTGCGAGAACGCCGCCGTCAGGATGATGAACTCGCTGACGAACAGCCCGAAGGGCGGCATGCCGACAATCGCGAGGCTGCCGACAATCAGGCCGGTACTTGTCCAGGGCAACGCCCGGGCCATCCCCCGGATACGCTCCATGCGCAGTGTCCCGAAGTGCTCGCGCACGTTGCCGGCGGTAAAGAACAGGAGCGTCTTGGCGACCGAGTGGTTGAAGGCGTGCAGGAGCGCGCCGTAGAGGCCGAGCGCGCCGCCCAGGCCGACCCCGATGGCGACGATGCCCATGTGCTCGATGCTGCTGTAGGCCAGCAAGCGTTTGAGGTCGCGCTGCACGATCATCAGCAGGCCGGCGACGAGAATCGAGACCGTGCCGAAGATCAGCAGCAGCGTGTGGCTGAAGCCGGTTCCAATCGCACGCCCAGTGATAGCGTCGAAGCGCAGCAGCGCGTACATGGCGCAGTTCAGCAGCGCGGCGGAGAGCAACGCGCTGATCGGCGAGGGCGCCTCGGCGTGCGCGTCGGGCAGCCAGCTGTGCATCGGGACGAACCCGACCTTGGTGCCGTAGCCGACTGCCACAAAGACGAATGCCAGCTTCATGAGATCGCGCGCGCCGTTCAGCGACGGAGCAGCGTTCATGAGTGTCGCCCAATCCAGCGCGTTGGCGGGATCCAGGCCGCTGCGCACGGCCGCCAGGTACAGCGTAATCGTGCCGAACAGCGCGAATGCAATCCCCACAGTGCAGACGATAAGGTACTTCCAGCCTGCTTCGACCGCGCCCTCGGTGTTATAGAAGCCCACCAGCAGCGCGGAAGCGAGCGTTGTCGCCTCCACAAAAATCCACAGCATCCCCAGGTTCGCCGACAGGTACACCGACACCATGGTGAAAAGAAAGAGGAACACCAGGCCGTAGAACCAACGCGGCGACGAGAACCGGCCTGCCGGGATGGTTCGCAGGTAGCCGACAGAATAGGTCAGCACCAGGCCGAAGATGAGGCCGATGTTGATCAGGAAAAATGACGTGAGGCTGTCCGCGCGCAGGTATCGGCCGGCCGTCACCATCCCGGCGCGATGCACCATCCAGACGAGGTTGCCAATGGCGAGCAACTCCAAAGCGCCGGTTGCCAGCGCGACGCGTACCGCGCGGCGCGGATTCTTGCAGGCGAACACGGCGAACGCGCCGACTAGCGGGACGAGCATGGCAGCCCACAGACCCATCGCCTCAGCCCCTCAACTTCCGCAGCTTCGACACGTCCAGGTGGTCGAAGGTGTCGCGGATGCGAAACACGAACAGCCCCATCAGGAACACTCCCATAAGCAGATCGAAAAAGATGCCGATCTCGATGATCAAGGGCATGCCGAATGTGGTGGTCAGCGCGGCAAGAAAGATGCCGTTCTCCAGCACCAGCAGGCCCACCACCTGCATCAGCGCCTTCTTGCGGCTGACCATCAGGAACGCGCCCGTCAGCACCAGCGCCACCGCGGCGGCGAGCATGTCCCCATCCACGCGCAGCGCGCGGACGTACGGCCCGATGGCGAAGAACGACAGCAGGATCAGCGCGGAGGCGATGAACACCGATTGCGCCGAGGTGGTGGACGCGGTCACGTCGCGCGGCACCTTCAGGTTCTCGACAATCCGCGACAGCGCGTACGGAATCGCCAGCACCTTGATGGTGAGCACCAGTCCGGCAATGGCATAGGCTTCGGGCGAGCGATGGACGTACGCCGTGGCGAGAATCTGCGCCGTGATGACGGCGCATTGCGCGCTGAACAGCAGGATGCAGGTGGAGGTCCGCTTGGCGGCAGCCATCAGCAGCACCATGATGAACAGCAAGACGGCGGAAGAGGCCAATGCCTTGGCCGCCGCAGCTTCAACCAGACCCATGCTTCACCTCATCACCGCCGTAAACACCACGGCCAAAATCGCCAGCGCCGAAGCCACGCCGAGGAAATCGGGCACCAGGTACATGCGCAGCTTGGCGATGCTGCACTCGACCACCGCGATCGTCAGCGCGAGCACGGCGAGTTTCACCACAAAAAGCGCGGTGGCGACTGCGATGCCCATGGCCGAGACGCTCACCGCCATTCCCCACGGCGCGAACAGCGCGATCAGCAGCCCCAGGACGAGCGTCAGCTTGATGCTGCTGGCCCACTCGATCCATGCCAGGCTTGGCCCCGAATATTCCAGCACCATGGCTTCGTGGATCATCGTGAGTTCCAGGTGGGTGGTGGGATTGTCCACCGGGATGCGGCCGGTCTCCGCAATCGCGACCAGTGCCAGCGCGCCGAAGGCGAGCACGTGGACGGCGGAGATGCGGGTGGGGTCCTGCGCCAGGGTCCAGCGCGCGATGCCGCTCAGCGACGTAGCGCGCGCGCTAATGGCCACGGCCGTAAGTCCCAGCAGCAACGGCGCTTCCGCCAGCGTGGAGACCAGCGCCTCGCGGCTCGCCCCCATTCCGCCGAACGAGCTTCCGCCGTCCATCGAGCCGAGCAGCAGGAAGAAGCGCGCCAGGGCCAGCAGGTACACCAAAACCACAAAATCCCCCGCCATGCTGAGGCACGCCCCCGTCTGTAAGACCGGAACGAACAAGGCCGATGCAATCGTCGCGGCGAATACGACCCGCGGCGCGAGACGGAAGATCGTCGACGCGGACGTCGGCACAAGGTCTTCCTTGCGAAGCAGCTTGATGAGGTCGGCATAGGGCCGCCATACACTCGCCCCGCGACGGTTCTGGATGACTGCCTTCACCCGCGCGATCATGCCGCGCACCAGCGGAGCCACGGCAATCAGCAGCATCATCTGCAGTATGGAGATCGCCGTTGTCATAGGAACCTCATGCCCAGCAGCAGCACCACCAGTGCGAGGAAAATGTACAGCAGGTACACCTGGATGTTGCCGGTTTGCAGACGCCGCAAACTATTGGCCCAGGACACGATCGCATCCATCGCCGGCCGGTACAGCGCCCGCTCGTAAGAAGTCGTGCGCACTGAACGGTAGGTAATCGACGCCGGAAAGTAGGGCGCGTCAGGCGGCGCCACTTCCACCGTGCGATCCGGTTTGTACACTTGCGAGAACACCCTGCGCAGCGGCTTGGAGAATGCCGTCGAGGTGTACTGCATGCGGCTGTCCAGGCCCGGCAACCCGCATGCCCACGTGCTGGTTAGCCGCTTAACTCCGTGCGCCGCCGTGGCGGCGGCCACCAACAGCAGAACGACAATCGCAATCCACGGGATCACGCGGGCCAGCGACAGCGCTTCCACCGGCATCGCCGCTCCGTGCACTAAACCGGCCATGGTTGCGCCGAGGGGCCTGAGGAGGAACGCGGGCGCGACGCCAATCACGACGCAGCACGCCGCCAGCGACGTCATGGAAGCGCGCATGGCGAGCGGAATCTCCGTCGCCTGCTCGGCTTCCGCGCTGCGCGGCCGTCCCAGGAACGCGATCCCGTACACTTTCGCGAAGCACGCCGCGGCCAGCCCGCCTATCAGGGCCAGGACACCGGCCATGAGTGGCAGGACCACGGATGCGGGAACATTGGCCAGGGTGGCGCCGCCGAGAAAGCTGCGGAACATCAGCCATTCGCTGACGAACCCGTTAAACAGCGGCAGCCCGACAATCGAGCAGCAGGCAATCAGAAACGCAGCGCCGGTCACTGGCATGCGCTTTTGCAATCCGCCGAGCTCTTCGATATCGAGCGTGTGAGCGGCATGGCTGATGGCCCCGGCGCCCAGGAACAGCAAGCTCTTGAACAGCGCGTGGTTGAGCGTGTGCAGCAGCGCCGCCATCAGGGCCAGCGTGGCCCAGGCAGGCGCGCCATGCGCCAGGAACAGCAACGCCGCGCCGAGGCCCAGGTAAATGACGCCAATGTTCTCGACGCTGTGGTAGGCAAGCAGTCGCTTAAGGTCGTGTTCGGCGATGGCGTAAAGGACACCGAGCACGCCGGACACCGCGCCCGCCGCCAGCACCAGGTATCCCCACCACGAAGGGCCGCCACCCAGGAAATCGAAACTCACCCGGACAAATCCGTACACCGCCGTCTTCAGCATGACACCCGACATCAGCGCCGATACCGGGCTGGGCGCCATCGGGTGCGCGCGTGGAAGCCACAGGTGGAACGGAATCAGGCCGGCCTTCGTGCCGAAGCCGACGAATGCGAGAAGGAACAGCGCGCTCCGCATCGCCGCGGGCATGCCCGCTCCGGCGGCGCGCATGGCGGCGAATCCCAGGCCGGGCGCGCCGGGCAGGAAGAGCAGAAATGCCGCAAACACGGCGGCGGCGCCGGCGTGCATCATCAGCAGGTAAATAAAAAGGTCGTGCCGCCGCTGCTCGGAGTCGCCGTCGATCAGGATCAGCCCGGCGGAGAAGAGCGTCATCAGTTCCCATCCGAACAAAAACGCGAACGCCGTCGAAGCCGTCACCACCAGCACCATCGAACCGACGAACAGCGGCAGCAGCGCCCAAAACCACGCGCGCCGCGCGCCCTGGTAATGCCGCTCGACGTACGAAGTGGAAAACAACGTGACCGGCGCCGCCACAACACAGATCAGCAGCAGGAAAAACGCGCTCAGGCGATCCAGTGCGAGGGCAAACGGGAAGGGCGCAATCGGAGACAAATCCAGACTGACCGCATCACCGCGCCAGAAGCCCAGGCCGGCGACGCACGCGCCAGCCAACAGCGTCAGCACGAAAACTCCCGAGGCCACGGTACGCGCCTTCGTCCAGCGTTGCGCAACCAGTGTCACTGCCGGAACAACCAGCAAGAACGCCAGGAAGACCTTGAACAGTTCCATCAAACCGGAGCCTTACCTTTTTCCTGCCGGGGCTAACTGGGAGAGCAGGTCCCTGATATCAACGAGGTGGTTGTTGAATACCTGCCGGGAGTCATCCAGCAAACGAAAGATGGCGCGGTCGGCCACGGAGTAGAACACGTTCTGCCCTTCCTTGCGGCCCACCACGATGTTGCTCTTGCGCAGAATGGCGAGTTGCTGCGACAGCGTGCTCTGCTCGACCTTCAGGCGCTCGCTGAGGTCGGTAACCCCGACCTCACCCTGGCGCAGCGCGTCGAGGATCCTGATGCGCATGGGATGTCCCAGGGTTTTGAAGAATTCGGCGGTAAAATGCGAGAGTTCAGGCATACAAACATAGTAATATTTGCATATATTAACTTCTACGGCAAGAAAAAAACTTGCGAATAGCTTCGGGAAAGAAAGGTGCTTGGGACCCCTAGTGGGTCTGATTGCGAATGGTCGGCAACCCTTCCACCACGGCGCACCCCAGCTCAAGGATTCGGCTCGATGCCACTCAGCTTGCGCCTGCACTCGGTGACGGTCTTCGGCCTACTTCAGGTTGCCAGCCGCGCCCTCGGATGGGCTTGGTTTTGGCGGCTTATTTGGAAGTGACGACTGACGCCGCGTTTGCCGTGTTGTTTGAGCCATCGTAGGCGGTTGTCTTCAAAGTGTATTGCACGCCCCTTTGGGACGGCACGGACCAGTTGCAGGAATAGGGGCTTATTGTGCTCGTACACTTCAGGACGTTGTTGACATAGAACACAACCTTCTGAACGCTCCTGTTGTCCGAAGCGGTCGCGGAAATTGTAACGGTTGTGCTTTTACTCACGTAACTCCCGTTCGCCGGGCTCGTGATTGCCACCGTAGGCGGTGTTTTGTCAACAACGTTGACCGATACCGCGGCGGACGTAGTGCTGTTACCGGCCTGATCGTACGCCCTCGCCGTGAGCGTATGACTTCCCAGCGCAGCCGTGTTCGTGTTCCATGCCGCCGAATAAGGCGGCGAAACATCGGTCGTGAGCAGCGCGCCGTCCACGTAAAACCCGACCTTGACCACGCCGACGTTATCCGAAGCACTAGCGGAGATGGTTACGGCGCCCGAAACGGAAGCTTTGTTTGCTGGGCTGGTGATCGCCACGGTGGGCGGTGTCGTGTCTTTGATTGCTACGGTGACGGCCGAAGAGGGGGCCGTTTTTCCGTTGATGCCGTACGCCACTGCGGAGACAGTGTGGCTGCTGCCCTGGATTAACCCACTTGTATTCCAGTTCGCACTGTATGGACTCGAAGTGGCCGTTCCTATGAGCGTCGCGCCATCAAGGTAGAATCCTACGCGAGAAACCAGCGCCGAAGCGCTTGCGCTGACCGGGACTACTCCAGTCACCACCGACCCGTTGCTCGGAGAGGTGAGCGACACCGTTGGGGCGCCATTGTCCACCGCAACCGTTACGGGGCTTGAAGTTGCCGTATTGCCGGCCAAATCCCATGCGGCAGCCGTTATACTGTGGTTCCCGTCCGCGACGGTAGTGCTGTCCCAAGCCATTGTGTACGGTGCTGATGTTATTTGGCCGCCTACGTTTTGGCCGTCCAGGGCAAACTGCACTCCAACTACACCGACATTATCGGATGCGCTCGCGACAAGCGTCACCGTTCCGAAGATGGTGGCACTCGCCGAGGGGCTCGTGACCGATACCGCAGGAGCGATGGCATCCGGCGGCGGGGCGCTGAAATCGAACAGAAACATCTGGCTGCCGGATGAGCTGCCGTAGTCAATATTCCGTTGGGCTTTCCACGTCGTGCCCGCGTCGGTGAACGTGATGAACACTTTGCCGGGCATGGAATCGGTGCCGCCGGTCCGCGCATCGGGGATGCCCGTCCAGTTTCTCGTGCCCGCAAAAGCGCCGTTGACCAGCGGAATTCCCGGTTCTGTCGCGAGGCCTTCATGGTCGAAATAGATCGTGCCGTTCTGGTGGCCCAGGACACCGCCCCACACTCCCGAGAAGTTATTCGCGATCTGCGAACCCATGACACGATAGAGTTTGTCCGTAGTCGTCGCACCGGTCGTAGAATCGGTAAAGCTGCTGTCGAACCGATACAGCCCAAGAGCATCCAGGTTCATGATGTAGGTGCTGGGGTCGCCGCCCGGCCATGGCTGCAACGACGATGCAGTCGTCAGCCCCATGGGCGCAGACCCATAGGCGTAGTAACCGTTGGATGGATTCTGGCTCGGCTGAATCGAGAGGCTGCCCGTCCAAACGGTGTTGCCGTTGTAATCAACCAAGTCCCCGTAGCCCTGCGAGCCGTTCAGATCGTAGTACACCCATTCTGAGCCGTCCCAGCATGCCCATTCGCTGCCGCAGAACATCGTATTCAGGAAATACAAACTCTGAAACGCGAAGAATTGCGTCCACTGATAATCCTGGATCTTGTGGAATATCTTCTCCCCGTACACCTTTTGGCAGTAAAAGATGTATTGCTGGTTGATCCATTGGTCGGCTGGCACGCCTTCGATCTGTGGCACCAGGGTATTCACGATGCCAACAATCAGAGCCCTGGTGGGCCGCACTGTCATTGGGTTGGCGTTGATGAGGCTGTAATACTGCCGGTTAAACGCCTTGTAGAAGCCCGGCGATTCGAGGTTGATCTTTCTGATCGCGGCAGCGCCCATTTCGTATTTCAGCCAGTCAAGCCCCGTTCCTCCGCCGTCGCTCCAGAAATCCGTTCCCCGCAATACCAGCATGTTCTGGAAATCGTAGTCCCAATCGTTGCTCGATCCCCACAGGCTGTTCCCCGGCACGATGGGGTCATTGGGGTAGGTCGCCACGTATTGATTCATCGCCTCGTAGCTCACCCCTTGGGCGAATCCTTCCTCAAAGCCGTCCAAAGTCGGGTCGAAGTTCCAGTTTTGGTCCATGGCCAAGATGTAGGTATCCCGGAAGGCATGTACCAATTCATGCGTGAACAGTTGCGGATAGAAACCGTCGCCTCTGAGCATCTCATTAAGAGATGGGACGAGCTCGTTCGTGTTGACGTAACGCAGGTCTCTCACGACCGTAAGGGTGTAACTCAGTGCCGGGGGGCCGTACAACTTCACAAGAATCGGGTACATGTTGTTGAAGAACGACGTCATGACCGCCTCCTCGTCGGCGGTGAAGGTCGAGGTCGGGTTGCCGTTGGTGTCGTATCCCACAGTACCGAACTGAAGCTGTATGACATTCCCCGGCTGGCCAAGGTTTTGCCATACCGGTTGTACCGGATTGCTAATGACGACGGTACTCCACAAACCCGCTCCGTTTACGGCGTACACCGAAACATAGTAGATGAGGCTGGGATTAAGGACGATGTGGATGGATATGCTATTGGTGTACACAACCTGCCACCACCGCACGTTGGCCAGAGTGCTATAGCTACCTGAGCTGTTGGTGCCGATGCCGAAGATGTAGTAGCTGATGCCGGATTCCGGGTCTGAGCCGCTGTCCCACTGAGCGTTAAGCGTCTGTATTCCCTGTGCGCTGGCTGTGACCTGCGTCGGGGCTATGGGAGGGGTGGTGTCGGTGCTCGCAGTTGCAGGCGTGGCAAGCGCAAGTGATTGGGATACTGACAACTTGCTGCGCTCCTGTCGAATCGTTTCCCCGGTACGATCATGTGGTTTCGATGGCATGACTACCGGCGCTTTGGTCTTGTGCTGCGGGGAAGTGAACGAGGAATCCGGTTTAGCGGTTTCCACCGGCTGCTGGCCTGCGGCGCAGAGGGCAGCCAGGAGCACCATGAAAAATCCAGCTCCGGTCTTCTTCAATACGCTCTTCATGCTATTTCTCCTGATGACCGGCCTGAGCATCGGAACTTCCGGTGTGGAACACCGCTGCGGCAGCGAAGCCTGATTCCCTGGCACCTCGTCCGCTCGTCCGAACTTCGGCGGCATTGAGTCGGCGGTGGAAGAGTGCTGTACCGCATACGAGAGATAGCACGCACCGAGTGAGAGGGGGCGGAGTAAAGATGCAGGGATATTAGGTGTTGCGCCGTTTTGGTGTGCGTTCCAAAAAAGGCAATGCGAGCATGAATGTCGTGACCGTAGTCGGCGGCGCCGTTTACCGCAGCCGCGCTCGCGCAACTCTTATGAGGCACAGTAGTCATTTTCAAACCATGGTTGTGGTTATCACTGAATTCTCCCCGGGCCGAAAACAGGGTTGCCATCGGAATTTCCGGTGTGGAACACCGCTGCGGCAGCGAAGCCTGATTCCCTGGCACCTCGTCCGCTCGTCCGAACTACGGTGCCTTCCCCGTACAACTGCGCTGATCTGGACGTCCCAGTGACCGCGGGCAGGTGCACCTGCAACTCCACGTGCACGCCGGGCGGCGGCAAGTCCTTCGCAAGGACGAATACACCTCGATCGCTGATGTCACGGGAGATCCCCTGTGCTTCCTGCAATGTCCCATCGGCACGCTGCCACCAATAAAGGGCAGGCGCGCTTACACGGTAGCGTGCGGCTTTTCGAAGCTCCATCTGTGCCCCATCCGCTGCAGTGTCGTGACCGTAGCCGGCAAGGACGTCGCCTCCGCTGGTACGGCCGAAACCCTACGCAGCTGACGCCATTTGCACAATGGGCAGGGCGTCTCTCAACATTTCATCTCGGTACGTGAGTGCGTCAGGCCATGAGGACATTGGCTCAGCAGATGAGAAGAACTTCTCACTTGCGCGGCGCACACCAAAGTCGGACGGTGGCGATGATGCTTGCGGGCAGGTCTGCGAACGGCGTTTGGTGCTGTCGCTTGCGATGCTCATCCAATGCAGGATTGTCTGCGGGCAGGAACGTATAGGAACTACTTTTGCTCCGCCCTTGACAGCGCAATGTCCGCGGCTACAATGCCAACCACTTCCACTATTCCCAACGGGTGCCGGGCTAATCGGTTCCTCAATAGGCTAATCGGTTCTTCAATAGGCCCCAACAGACTTTGGAGACCAAACGTGCAACTTTCCCGCCAGCCTGGGAAAAAACCGATACCTGTAATCGTCGCCGACGCTAACGTGATGGCTTCCCGTTTCGTTTGCGCGCAACTCAAGAAACACTCGCAGTTTGATTTGGTCGGCTGCGCCGCCACCGTTGGCGGACTGCTCGAGCTGTTCGAACGCCGCAAAGCGAAAGTAGCTTTGATTAGCACTAGCCTGCAGGACGGTCCGTTGAGCGGCTTAGCTGTCTTCCCGCAGCTCCGAGAGAAGTATCCTGACGTTCGTCGGGTCCTGATGATCGACCACCCGGAACCGGAGCTGGTGCTGGAGGCATTTCGGGCAGGCGCCAGGGGCATTTTCACCTGCTACGAGTCGCAGTTCGATGCCCTCTGCAAATGTATTTCCTGCGTGCACGGCGGCCAGGTTTGGGCCAATGCGCAGCAGTTGAACTGTCTGGTCGATGCGCTGACTCAAGCGCATACCGTCCGGCTCGCCAATGCCAAAGGCTCCAACCTTTTGAGCAAACGAGAGGAGGAGGTGGTGCAGCAGGTCGCCGAAGGCTTGACTAACCACGACATCGCACAGCAGTTGCATCTGAGTGATCACACGGTGAAGAACCACCTCTTTCACATCTTCGACAAGCTGGGCATCTCCAACCGCGTGGAACTGGTGCTGTACGCCGTGAGCCACCCAAAGCGGGCAGCGATGTCGATTTCCGGTGACGATTCTCCTGCTGTTGTGCCCGGCAGACCTGCCACTTTTTAGCGGCGGAGGCCTATCTCATGTAGCGTCAGGATGATCGTCGCCAAACTCGCTAGACATGAAACGCGCATCATTTACCTGCCATGGCGATTTGCCCGAGTGGCAGTCGTGGAGACGGAAGGCTGGATCGTGGTCCACAGCGGCGACGAGCAGCGGTTACGCCGAAGCGGGAGTGGCTTTCCCCACAGCTCTTGCCGGTCCGCGTCCGACATCGACCAAAAACCCGCAACACTTGTTTCGTTCGAAAAGAAACGCAACAGCGCTGGTGATTCAGGAATTCCGCAAAACGCGCCACTCGCCAACAGTTCAGGTGAAAACGATTAAGTTCAAGGCGCCGATGCCCCTTGATCGAAATCTCGCAACCGTCTTGGCCCAACACGCGCGGCGGAGCAACGTCGTCCCGGTTGCACTAAATGGGTGGGTGTTCGCGAACCCGTCATTAGGGAAGCCGTGGCGTCCGTCGCACATCCAGTGGAAATACATACGGCCAGCGGGGCTGGCGGCCACGGACGTCGACGGGATCGGCTGGCACAACTTCCGCCACACCTTTTCCACGATGTTGCGGGAGCTGGGCACAGACGTAAAGGTCCAGCAGGAATTGCTGCGCCACGCCGATGTCTCGACCACGTTGCACGTCTATACCCAGGGATCGGCGGCACAGAAGAGGGAAGCGGTCGGCAAGGTGGTGAGCATGGTGCTGCCCCGCATAAACACTGAAGGGCAGCCGGCGCCGCCCTTATTGCCCCTTGTTGCCCCTTAAAACTGGGCGTTTCCTTTGTGGCTCAATGAGATGGCTGGGGTGGGAGATGGGAATCGAACCCACAACGTCCGGAGCCACAGTCCGGTGCTCTGCCAGTTGAGCTACTCCCACCGCAAACTCCAATTATAGCAGGGCAATTTCGGGGATCAGCGGGTGGTGGCGAGACGCCGGCCCAGCGGCACCGGCGCCAGGTCCATCCAGCGATTGGCGCCGGCTTCGCGCACGAATGTCGCTTGCTCAATCAAGACGCGCCGCGAATCGCGGTAATTGTCCCAGCGGCGGCGGGCTTCCTCCAGCGCCGGCCCGGTTTCTTCTTCCGTATCCATGCGGAAGATCGTCAGGTGCGGCATGTAAGGCCACTGCTCCTCGGCGTTCAGCGCTCCCACGTTCAAGCGATCGTGCAGCTCGCGCATGCGATACGCGGCGTGGGCCACCCGAATGAACACCGTCGGTGTCACCGGCATGAATGTCGCGACCTCGCCCAGCACGATTTCAAATGGGTCCACATCCCGGCAGGCGCGCTCCAGGGCTTCCAGCGCCTCCGCTTCCGAGCCCTGCAGGATGCGCGGCGGGAGAATACTGAGGTGTGCCGGCAGATGCGCCTGGGTCGGGTGAAACTCGTGCCGCAGCCCTTCGACGAAGCCGCCGACCGGACTCTTCACATACGCGACCAAGGCATATTGCGGAGGGGCCATGGGTGCGAGACATTATATGCCCTGCTCTCCGGTCATGTCGCTGTACACTCCGCGCGCGGCCCCGGAAGCGCAGCGCAGTTATAATTGAAACCAGTCGGGGCGTAGCGCAGCCTGGTAGCGCACCTGCCTTGGGCGCAGGGGGTCACAGGTTCAAATCCTGTCGCCCCGACCAACTTCCTCTCTGGCTTCAATCGTTTGCGCAAGTGTCAGCCGCGGAGCCTCGGCATGTGGGTCCAGTTTGGGTCTAAATTACAGTCGCTCCAACTGCAACAGCACCGGCCTATTTGCTACCTTGACACTCTTCTGGCCCATTGCTAGCATCCGCAACCCAACGGAAACTCGCACCCAAAATCTGCTTCCTGTGAGGTGGCCTATGGCCTCTGTTAATACTCGCCGTGTCCTCTTGGGCGCCTTGGCCGGAGGCGTCGTGTGGAACATCTGGAGCATCATCGTCAACCTGGTCGTACTGCACGCTCGATACGCAGCCGCTCAGCAGGACGGTAGCTTCTTGAAACAACCGCGGTTCCCATTCTTTGTGGGTGCGTGGATAGTGATGCTGTTCATCCTCGCCTACATCGTCGCCTGGCTCTACGCGTCAGTTCGGGCGACCCGAGGAGCTGGACCGAAGACTGCGGCTGTCGTCGGTCTTTTCGTCGGCTTTGCTGCCGGGCTGCCCACAAACTTCGCCATGGCAACCTGGGCCTCGATTAACCGTCACTTTCCACTGTGGTGGATGCTGGAGCTGTGGGTGGGAGCAATTCTTGCAGCCCTGGTGGCTGGCTGGATCTATCAGGATTAGGCAGTGTCCTGTACAAGGGAGCTCGACGCGGGTCGAGCCCCAACTTCTCCTGGCGATTGACGGCCACTCCGGACTCTTCTGCCAAACCTCGACCGATCTTTCGCGCGCCCAGCGGCCGGGCGAGCCCTTCCCTCGGCCCACCTGTACCGCACTATTTGCTTAATCCTGCCGGCGTGTGCAAACTGGGGTCCGCAACCATGACCATTTCGAAGATGCTACAGGAAATCCGGCAACAACCAGCGGTGCTGGAACGCACCCTGAAGGCCGAGCTGCCGGGCAGCAACCGCTTGCGCCGCCTGTTCGCGAAGAAGAAGCCGCGGCTGATCGTGCTGGTGGCGCGCGGAACCTCGGACAATGCCGCGCAGTTCGGGCGCTATCTGCTGGAGATCATGACCGGCATTCCCGTGTCGCTGGCGGCGCCCTCCATTTACACGCTGTACCACGTATCGGTGGACCTGCGTGACACGCTGGTGGTGGCGATCTCGCAGTCGGGCGAATCGACGGACACGAACCTGGTGCTGAGCGAGGCGAGCAAGCAACGCGCCATGACCGTGGGGATCACCAACGAGCCGTCGAGCACGCTTGCCAAGCTTGCCGATCACGTGTTCCTGGTCGGGGCAGGGAAAGAGAAAAGCGTGCCGGCGACCAAGACGTACACCGGCCAGTTGCTGATGCTCTATCTGCTGGCGCACGCCCTCGGTGGCGCGATTGAGCTGGAGAAATTGCGGCGCGTGCCGGAGTGGGCCGGCGCGGCGTTGAAGATGGAAAAAGAAATCGCCGAACGCGCTGAGCGCTATCGCTTCATGGACCAGGCGCTGGTAGTGGGGCGTGGGCTGAATTATTCCAATGCGTTTGAATTCGCGCTCAAACTGATGGAGACATGTTATGTGGTGGCGGAGCGGTTTTCTTCCGCCGATCTCCTCCATGGTCCGATCGCGATGCTGGAGGCGGCGTTTCCGGTCTTCCTGTTTGCGCCTCCGGGCGTGACCTGGACCGGCCTGGCACAGTTGCTGGAGCGGCTGGTTCAGATCCGGGCAGAAATGCTGATGATCACCGATCAGAGCCAGAGGGCGGCGGTCGAGAGGTTCGGCTCAGGCAGGCTCGGCAATCACATTGTTATTCCACTTGATTTGGCAGCGAGCCGCGGGCCGCGAGATCTATACACGCCGATTCCGTACATTATTCCAGCGCAATTATTCGCGGCGTCGCTTGCCGAGGTAAAAAGCCTGGATCCGGATCGTCCGCGCGCGCTGAAAAAAATTACCCGGACGGTGTAACGCAAATGCGGAGGCGGCTAGGCCAGAATGGGAATCTGTTTGATCGGGCGCAAAATATAAGTGAAATTTCTCCTTGAAGGTTCCCCACATGCTTGGCGTAGAATAGCCCGCCTGCTCATCAATTCAAGTTCGTGCTCCGACTTGGGGTCGGAGGCTGCGAATCAGCCACAAAAAGTGGACCACCGTGCTCTTCAACATTAGTTTTGGAGGCGATATGCGGCGTAATGAAATGAGTCAAGGGATCCTGCGGTTCAAGATCACGTCAGTGTGCTTGCTCGCCGTGCTGCTCTGTTGTGCCGGCGCATGGGCGCAGGAGACCACGGGCTCGATTGCCGGAACGGTCACAGACCCGAGCGGTGCAGTCGTCCCCAACGCCAAAGTAACGATCACCGATACCGACAAGAACGTGGTGATACGCACACTCAACACGGGTGGCGCGGGTGAGTTCTCCGCCCCCGGACTGCCGATCGGACGCTACTCCGTCACCGTGCAGGCGTCCGGCTTTCAGAAGTACGTGCAAACCGGACTCGTCCTCAACGTCAATGACAAGCTCACGGTGTCACCCGCACTGAAGGTGGGTGCGGCGGACCAGACCATTAGAGTGGAAGCCGCCGCGCAACAGGTCGACCTGCAAAGCGCCGTTGCCAGTGGCGTCGTCACCGGTACCCAGATCCGCGAGCTCTCGCTGTCGAACCGCAATTTCCTGGAACTAGTATTTACCGTGCCCGGCACCTCGAATTCCGGCAACTCCTCCTTCTTCCCCGGCGCTACGGCGCCGCTGGGCACGAACCTGGTCACGATTCAGGTGAATGGCGGACGTCGCGAGCAAAACAATTTCCAGGTGGACGGCGCCGATAACGTGGACCGCGGCTCCAACCTGACGCTGCTCTCGTTCCCGAGCGTGGATGCCATCGCCGAGTTCCGCGTGGTGCGCGGTGTGTACGATGCCGAGTCGGGACGTTCCGCCGGCGCCCAGATCAACGCCATTACGCGTTCAGGCACAAGCAGCCTGCATGGCGGCGTCTACGAATTCTTCCGCAACAACGTGCTCAATGCCAACAGCTTCTTCAATAACCACGCGATTCCGGTCGTTCAACGCCCCATCCTGCGTTACAACGATTTCGGCGGCACCCTGGGCGGGCCGGTTTACATTCCGGGAATCTATAAGCAGCGCAACAAGACTTTCTTCTTTTTCTCCGAAGAGGCGCGGCGGATCATCACGGTTGCGAATCCGGGCGGCACGGTGCCTTACTCGGGGATGGTGAACGGGCAGTTCAGTCACGTGGTTTGCACGAAGTACGCCAACGCTGGCGGCTTAGCTGGCGCGTGCCAGGCATATGGGACCAGCATTCCCGCCGCATCCATTGATCCCATTGCCGCCGCCTATGTGAAAGACATCTTCTCCAAGTTCCCGACGCCCAACCTCACGACAGCGGCCAATCCGTTTGGGTATATCTCGAACCTGCCGGGCATCTTCAACTTCCGCGAAGAAATGGTGAAGATTGACCACATCTTTAGCTCCAAGCTGACGGTGAACGGCAAGTGGCTGCATGACGTGAATCCGACGGTCGAAGCCGGGGGACTTTTCTCGGGCAGCTATCCGCTCCCCGGAATCATCACCACCCACACGAATTCGCCGGGCAAGCAATATAACGTTGCCGCCACTTGGACGCCCAGCCCCACCTTGGTGATTGACGGCGGCTACCGCTATTCCTATGGCGCCATCATCAACCAGATGACTGGCGCTGCAAGCTTCGACCAAGCCACTGACGTGCAGACCGCGCTGGGCAGCACCCTGCCATTTGCCAACGTTCTGGGCCGGGCACCCGGCGTGACTCTAACTGGCGGTACCGGTGTTGGTTCGCCGACCGCTCCCTATAACGACTTCAACGTTAACCACACCATCTACGGGAATGTGGCGAAAGTGGTGGGAACGCACACGCTGAGATTCGGCGCGATTTTCTATCACTACAACAAGCACGAGAACCAACTGAGCGGCAGTAACAACGGCTCGTATTCGTTCGACGCGGTGAACGCGCCCACGTCTGCGACGTTGTTCGGTGGCGCCGCGGTATGCACCGGCACCGCTGCTGCCGGGGGCACCTGCCCGTTCTCGTACGAGCAGTCGTATGCGAACTTCCTGCTCGGGCAGCTCTCCACCTTCGCCCAGGCTTCGCTGGACGTCACCGCCAACATCTTTGACAACCAGTTCGAGTATTACGGCCAGGACACGTGGCGGGTTCGGCCGAACCTGACCATCACCTATGGCATGCGCCACTCCCTCTTCCGCCAGCCCACCGACGCCAGCGGTCCCGGCGGCAGCAGCCGGCTGGTGAACTTCGATCCGTCAGCTTATGATCCGACCAAGGCCCCCTGCATCACCTCCACCGGCGTGATGGATGTGAAGCTGACAAACGGCGTTCCCACCAGCAGCACATGCAATCCCAACTACACGCCGCTCAATGGGCTGATCTTCGCGAATCCGCCCACCTTCAACGGATTCCTCGGCCAGAAATCGCCGTATGGCAGCAAGGTGGGCAAGGAATTCAACCGGGCAATTGCCGGGCGCCTCGGCATCGCTTGGGACCCGTTCGGCGACGGCCGTACCTCGGTGCGCGTGGGCTGAGGCATGTTCTATGACAACGGCCTCGAATTCGGAAACCCGGAGCTGAACGTCGGCTTGAGCCAGGGCTTCCTGACGAACCTCAGCATCACCCGCAGCACCCTCGCGAATCCGGTCGGTACCACCACCGTGGCGAGCACGGCAACGCCGTTCACCATCCAGGCTCGCATGCCGGTCAATTACAAATCTCCGTACACGCAACAATGGAGCCTGGACGTGCAGCGGAATTTCGAGACCAGCTGGTTCCTGGATGTCGGTTACTACGGCAATAACGGCATCCACCTTCCCGGCTACACGGACTTTAACCAGCCGGCGCCGTTTGCCTACCGGAAGTGCACGCCGACGGCGAAGTGCTTTGCCGGGCCAGTGACGGTTGCAGCCAACGGTGTGGACTTCGGGGCCGCCCCGATTGTGAACTCCAGCGCCGCCACCACCAAGCTGAATGTCTTGCGGCCGTACGTCGGCTACGGTCCGGCCGCGACGTTCGCGGACATTTACACCTCCAACTACAACTCCCTGCAGGTGCAATTGAACAAGCGCTTCAGCGGCAAGTCGCTGTTCGGCCTCGCGTACACCTGGTCGCACGGCTTGACCACCAATCCTGCCGACCGTACCACCGGCGCCAGCGCCGTGCCGCAGGCGTTCGGGGCTTTCGCGAACAACTACGGCCCGACGGTCGGCGATCGCCGCCACGTCTTGACCGCGAACTTTGTTTGGGAGTTGCCGTGGATGCGCAACCAGCACGGTGCGGTCGGTCACGTCCTGGGCGGTTGGCAGTTCTCCGGCGTGCAGACCTTCCAAACCGGACTGCCCTTGACGGCCTCCATCGGCAATGCGGGTTGCGTCGCCGGGACTGGAGCAAACTGCGTGGATGCGATCGGTTCGGCCTGCTTTGGCGCTACGCCGGTCGGCTGCCGCGTCAACCAGGTGGGCGACCCGAATTCCGGCGCGCCGCACTCGATCCTGGGGAACTGGTTCAACGCTGCGGCGTTTGCCGTCCCCACCTCAACCCAGACGGACCTTCCCAGCGAGCATCCGGGCGCCATTCGCGCCCCGGGTTTCTGGAACACGGATCTGGCGCTGTTCAAAAACATCAAATTCACCGAGGCTTTCACCGGTCAGTTCCGGTTGGAGAGCTTCAATACCTTTAATCACACCAACCCGATCTGCTGCGCCTCTACCGCCTTCAGTTCGACGCTGTTCAACACCATCAACTCGACGCGCGATCCGCGCATCGTGCAACTCGCGATGAAACTGAATTTCTGAGTTGCGTTTGCGTAACCATGAGGGCCTGCCTCTGCGGGCCCCATTTTTTTGCCGCGCAGCGTGTTACAGCCGCTCCGCTGCTATATTGACGTGTTTCTTCCGTGGGTCAGGACTTGTATGCGTAGATTATCCGCAATTTTTTTGCTGCTCTGCGCGCTCGTGCCTCTGGTCTCGGCGCAGGAACTCAAGCTGATTCCCGAACCGCGCGAGGTGCAGCGCAAGAGCGGCAGGTTTGACGTTGGCGCGGCCACTCGTATCGTGGTCGGCGCCAAGCACGCGGGCGAAGATCGTGTCGCCGCTGAAGCCATCGCCGCGGAGATCGAAAACGCCACCGGGCGCAAGCTGCGCATTACCACCGGCGCATTGCCTTCCGGCGCCGGCCTGATCTACCTGGCGCGCACCGATGAGTCCGGAATCGGCCGGCGGCTGCAAGCCGCCAAACTGCAAATTCCCGACGACTTCGACGAAGAAGGCTACGTGCTCGACGCCACGCCGTCGAGCATTCTGATCGTCGCGCGCACTGGTTCGGGTGTGTTCTACGGCGCGCAGACGCTACGCCAGTTGCTGCTTCCCGCCGCCGAGGACCCGAAAAAGCTGAGCGTGCCTGCGGTGGCGATCCGCGACTGGCCGGCGATGCGCTGGCGCGGCGTCCATGACGACATCAGCCGCGGCCCCATTCCCACCCTCGAGTACATGAAAAAAGAGGTGCGGACCCTGGCCGAGTACAAGATGAACCTGTTCTCGCTGTACATGGAGCACGTCTTCGACTATGCCAGCCAGCCCTTGGTCGCGCCCCACGAGGCGGCGATTACGCCCGAGCAGGTGAAGGAACTGGTTGCCTACGCCAGGCGTTACCACGTGACCGTCATGCCCGAACAGGAGCCCTTCGGGCACCTGCATCACGTGCTCAAGTACGAGCTCTACCAGGACATCGCCGAAACTCCGCACGGGCACGTCATCACGCCGACCAACCCCAGGAGCTTCGAATTCGTGCGCAGCATGTTCGCCGAGCTGGCGCAGGCGTTTCCCTCGCCGCTGTTCCACATCGGCGCCGACGAAACTTTCGAGCTCGGCCAAGGGCGCACCCAGGAGCTGGCACAGAAGGAAGGTCTCGGGAAGGTCTACCTCGACGACATCATCAAGCTCTACGAGATCATGAAGCCGTACCACAAGCGGCTGCTGTTCTGGGCCGACGTTGCGGAGAAGTATCCGCAACTGCTGGGCGCTTTGCCCAAGGACATGGTCGCCAACGCGTGGGGGTATGATGCGCGTCCCGACTTCACCCCGAAGATCAAGCCTTTCCGCGACAACGGCCTCGACGTCTTCGTTTCGCCGGGATCGAACTCCTGGTACCACGTATGGCCGGACCTCGACGTGGCTTTCGTCAACGTGCGCAATTTCGTGCGCGACGGCCAGAAGCTCGGCGCGATAGGAATGCTGAACACCACCTGGGACGACGACGGCGAGGCGTTCTTCGGCTCCACGTGGGCCACGCTGGTGCTGGGCGCCGCCGCCTCATGGCAGCCCGGCGAAGTGGACATCCAGAAAACCCTGGCCAACTACGACTGGGCGTTCTATCGCAACCACCTGGACAACACGTTTCGCGACGTCATCCTGAACCTGAACACGACCAACGCGCTGCTCAAGCAGGCCGGCGCCGGCGCCGCGTCGAACGACATGTTCTGGCTCGATCCGTTCACGCCCGAGGGCGCGCGCTTTGTCGGGCGCACGCTGCCGGTCATGCACGACCTGCGGCTCGCGGCGGAGAATGCGCTGGTCGCACTCTACAAGGACGCCCCGAAAGCGCGCCTGCACGCCGACACGCTCGACTACATGGTCGTCGCCGGCATGCGCCTCGATCTGCTCGGCATGAAGGTCCAGTATGCCGACGAGATCAACCGCTACTACCGCGACGCGCTCCAGGCGCATCAGGAAGCGGCGCAGAACCCGGCGGCGCGCGGTCGCATCGGCCGCGACATCGCCCAGATCACCTCCACCAACGGACGCCTGCAGGACCTGCGCGACGCCACCACGCGCGCGGAAAAGTTTTATTCCGACTTGTGGCTGAAGGAGAGCCGGCCCTACTGGCTGCCGAACGTGCAGGTACGCTACAGCCACTTGGCGGACCTGTACACGGGCAAAATCCAGGCGGTGAAAGCGGCCATGTCGAAGTCGCGCGACACCGGCGTGATGACGCCGGCGGAAGAGCTGGGGTTCTACAACCCGGCGCCCCCGCCTCCGCCGCCGCCGAAGCCGGGCACTCCCGCGACGCCAACGCCGCCGCCATCGATCACGCCGCCTGCGCAGTAGCCGGCACAGCGCCGAGCGCGTAACCTGCGACGTCGTAGGCGCGCCGCCTGATGGCGCAGTTTCCGGATTGTCGGCCAGGTCACGCAGTTATCGCAAAATGTGTCGCGCAGTGTAAACTCGTCTGCAAGTCAAGCTGTCCCACTTTAGGTCTTGTCCAGCAACAGTCGCTCAGAGGCCCGCAACGGGGCTTCCGCGAAACGAAGGGAACCCGATTGCGTACGCACCTCCTGAACCCGAGCGACGTGTCGTTCGGCACCGCTGTGATCACCCCCCGCTGGATGTTCGTGCTCGCAGCCGCCACGCCCCGCGAGTACGGCGATCCCGTGCTGGTGGACGAGACTCTCGATCCCCTTGATCCGGAAACCATTCAGCCAGGAGATGTCGTGGGAATCGGCATCCACACCGCCAATGCGCTGCGCGGTTACCAACTCGGAAAGCTGGCACGGGAGCGCGGGGCGTACGTCGTTTTCGGCGGCATACATGCAACCCTGTATCCGGAAGAAGCGCACGAAATCGGGGCCGCGCACGCGGTGGTGAAGGGCGATGGCGACAAGGTGTGGGGACGCGTGATCGCCGATTGCAGCTCGGGCGCTCCCGCCCGCATCTACGAAGGTGGGCGGGTCGAAGGTTCTGATTTCGTCGCGGCGCGCTGGGACCTGGTCCCGCGCAAGCGATACATGTGGGCTTCGGTGCAGACGTTGCGCGGCTGCCCGAAGCACTGCTCCTTCTGCTCAGTCTGGCGTACAGACGGGCAGAAACCGCGGCAGCGCGCGGTCGACGCGGTGATCGAGGAGATCGTGCAGCTTCGGCGGCTCGGCTTCCGCTTCATCGCCCTGGCGGACGACAACTTCTATCCCATCACCCTGACCGACATCGATCTTGCGGAGCGGCAGCAGGCAACCGAGCGCGCGCAGCAGTTGAAGGCGACTCGCGCCGAGCGCTTCGAACTGCTGGAGCGCATGGCCAAACTCCCGTCTGACATGACCTTTTTCACCCAGATCACTATGGAAGCTGCGGAAGACCCGGCATTCCTCGACGCCATGCGCGCCGCGCGGATCAGGGGTGTCCTGGTGGGCGTCGAGTCGGTTACGCCCGGTGGCTTGAAGGACATCTACAAGGACTTCAACTGCACTGGTGAAGACCTGATCGAGCGCCTCCGCACCTTCCGTCGGCACGGCGTATATGTGCTGGGCTCGTTCATTTTCGGGTTGCCCAGCGACCAGCCATCAACCTTCGAAGCGACCGAGGTCGCCGCCGAACGAGCCGACTTGGCCTTCGCGCAGTTCGTCATGCTCACGCCGTTCCCCGGAACCGTCGACTTCAACCGCTGGGAGAAGATGATGGAAGCGAAGCCGCAGTTCATCGCCGGCGTTCCCATTACGCGCCGCTGGCTCATCCCGCCGGAACAGAGGCCCAAGCTCTACTGGCCGCATCCGGTGATGTCGGCGGAGGAGATCCGGCGCCGCACCCAGGAAGTCTGGGACAGGTTCTACGGCCTGCGCGCAATCTGGAAACGGTCCAGCTTCATCAAGTCCAAGAAGGGCCGGCTGGCATTCCTGCTCATTTCCAAGATCTACCGCCAGATGTACGCGGATACCGGCATCGCCACCGATAGCGCCCGGACGTCGTGGTCGGCGCGGTGGGCGCGCTGGCTGGCGCTCCCCTGTCAAATGCTGTTCGCCGGCCGTCCCCTGCCGCAATTGCAGGTGCCGCCGGCTTGATGTGAGCCCGGCTCGTTTTAGTACCTCGTGCGGGATGCACAACCTTCGGCGCGCGATGGCACCCAAGTTCTAGAATCGTCCGAGCTACGGGCCCGCCGGCCAGAATCTAACTTATCTCACGCCGCGATTCGTTTTCGCTGCCCGCGCGCCGCTTCGGGGTACACTGCTTCCGGGTGAAGCGACTCATCATCAACGCCGACGACTTCGGCCTCACCGCGGGCGTCAACCGCGCCATCGCCGAGGCGCACCAGCGCGGCGTTGTCACCTCCGCCAGCATGATGGCCGGGGGCGCTCAATTGGACGAAGCCATTGCCCTTGCCCGCACCTTGCCGCAGCTTTCGATCGGCTGTCATGTTGATCTGATCCACCTTGTACCCGTGTCCGCGCCAGAGCAGATTCCGACGCTCACCAACGGCGCGACATTCCGGCCTGGGTTCGTGCGCTTTGCGCGTGCCGCCCTGCGCAACCGCCTCTCCGCCGCCGAAATCACCTGCGAAGCGGCGGCGCAGATGGCGAAGCTCCAGTCCGCCGGCCTCGCGCTCACCCATTTCGACACCCACAAGCACACCCATTTATTTCCGCGCGTGCTGCGCCCTCTGTTGACCGCGGCAAAAATGCGCGGCATCCGCGCGGTGCGTAACCCTTTCGAGCCCGACCCCGGGATCCGGTTTTCCCAGGTGTCATTGCGGCCCAAGCTGCTCAGCCGCTATTGTGCGGTGCGCGCATTTCAGTCCATGGCAGGGAAATTTCGCCGCATCGTCGAGGCTGAGGGCCTTGCCACCACCGACGGCACCGTCGGCATCGTCCTCACCGGCTTTCTCAACCGGCGCCGGCTGGACGCACTGATTCGCCGCATTCCGGACGGCACCTGGGAACTGGTCACCCATCCCGGTTATAGTGACGGCGCGTTGAGTCCGTTGAGCGCACTCACCGCGTCGCGCGAAACCGAACTGGCGCTGCTGACCTCGCCCAGCACTCGCGACCTGCTGAAGGAATGTGGCGTTGAATTAATTTCCTACCGTGACTTGGTCACTGCCGCCACAGCCCCCGGAGCCTGAGCCCCGCAAGAAAAAGGGCACAGCCTGCGCCGTGCCCTAAAGCCTAAAGCCTAAAGCCTAAAGCCTAAAGCCTGAATCTATTCCTTCTTCGCCGCCTTCTTCACCTTGGTCCCGCCCTTTTCTGGCGCCGCCTTGTCTGCGGCGGGCTTTTCCTCGGCGCGGATCAGCTTCGTGTCTGCCCCGAACGGTTTGCGCGGCATCATCTGGTCGCGCATCGCGGCGTTGTATACGAACGAGGCCATGATCACCGCCGCTTCCATCAGGTCGTCCTTCTGCGCCCGCTCATAAACGTCCATGTTCGAGTGGTGCGTCCGCGACTCGTACTCCAGCGGGTCCTGGATGAACTGGAATCCCGGCACGCCCACCGCGTCGAACGACAGGTGATCGGTTCCGCCGGTGATTCGCATGGTCACCGTTCCCGCGCCCAGGTCGCGGAACGGCTCCAGCCACGACTCGAAGATCGGCCGCACCGACGCGTTCTCCTGGGTGTAGATGCCGCGGATTTTTCCCGACCCGTTGTCCAGGTTGAAGTACGCCGACACCTTGCCCCACTCCGCCTTGGTCACCACCGGCCCGGTTTCGCGCCGCATATAGGAGGGCAGCGCGGCCTCGCTCGGGCTCTGGTTCGGCGGCGGCTGGCGTTCGCCGATGTGCTGCGCCACGTACGCCCTCGAGCCCAGCAAGCCCTCCTCCTCGCCGCTCCACAGCGCGATGCGGATGGTCCGCCGCGGCTTCACGCCCAGCGACTTCAAGATGCGCACTGCCTCCATCGCGACCGCCACGCCGCACCCGTTGTCGGTGGCGCCGGTCCCGGTGTGCCACGAGTCGAGATGCCCGCCCAGCATCACGATCTCGTCTTTCTTGTCCGTGCCCGGTATCTCCGCCACGGTGTTGTACGCCATCGGATCGTCATCGTAGAACTTCGTCTTGACTTCAACTTCCAGCTCCACCGGCACGTCGCGCTCCAGCAATCGCATGATGCGCCCGTAGTGCTCGATCGACATCACCAGGCTGGGCACGCCCACGAGCTCGTCCTTCTTGTACGCCTGCGTGCCCTGCACGAAGATGGTGCCGCCATCGCCGTTGCTCGGCTTGATCACCGCCGCAACCTTTTCGTCGGTCAGGAATTTCACCAGGTCTTTGCGGAACTGAAGGCGCCGGATCATCTCCTCGCGTGGCGGCCTCTCGTATCCACGCCGCATCGCCGCCTGGTACAGGTAAATCTGCTCCAGGCGCTTGTCGTCGTAGCGCTGCATTTCCACTTCCTCGTGCGGCTTCACCTCGCGCATTTCGCCCAGCAGCACGATCTGGCCCGCCAGCTTGCCGCGATATTTCTCGAAATCTTCCTTGCGCTCGAGCTTCACCCTCACTGCTTTTCCGCGCAGCAGCCCCGCCGTCGATGGCGTCCACGCCTCCGGCTGTGCAATCAGCATCGCCACATCCGGCGACGTCATGCGCACAAACGCCGATTCCTCCGACCACCCGCGCCCGAACGGGCCGTAGCTCTCCAGGTGAGCGTTCGCCAGTCCCCACTTTTCCAATTGTTCGCGCGTCCAGTCATTGGCCCGCTTCATGTTGGGAGATCCGGTCAGCCGCGGGCCGATCCGGTCCGTCAACTCGCTCAGCGTGTCCATCACCTTCGAATTGCGGAAACCTTCTTGCCGGATGTTGGTGATTGCTTCCAGGTCAACGGTTTCAGTTGTCGCCGTGGCCGCGCCGATGGCCGGAATCGCAATCGCGGCGGTGATTACGACGGCCAGCGCGGCCGCCGCATAGGAGAGCTTGGTTCGCATCATCAATGGTCCTCGCTTCGGTTCAAGGAGAATGCACAGTATCGCTTTGGCTCGCGTCGAGCCTGCTTTCATCATGGGGTGCTGCGTGAACCCACGATGGTAATCAGCAACTCGATTTGCAGCAACCACGTTTACACGACTTTACTTGCATCAGGGATTGTGCAAACTGGCCCTGATTGGGAATTGTGCCCGTCTGGGCATGCCGGCATTTTTCTGTGGAAAACTATCCTGCTCCTCGGGCACAAATTGGGTGCATTCTAGAAGCGTACGCTCTCGCAACGAGTGGGGCTGGAATAAACCTCCGGTCCTGAGGCTTCGGTTTCCCCCTGATGTTGGAGGCCTCCATGCTGTCGAAGTGCGCCAACCCCGTGTGCACCACGCCGTTCCACTATCTCCGCGACGGCAAGCTGTTCCAGATTGACACCTCTCTCGGAGGTCCGCAGATGGTCGGGCCGCTGTTGGTCGCCGAACCCAAGCGGCCTCACCGGATCGAGTTCTTCTGGCTTTGCGCCGAATGTTCATCCACCATGACGCTCGCCTTCCAGCGCGGGAAAGGCGTGGCCACCGTTCCTCTGCCGGGCACGGCCGCCCGCCAAGCCGTCGCCTCCTAGGGCCGGCCAGGCGCGTGTGCCCTGTTGATCAGAAAAATTTCTTGATGGTGTCCGATCCGGAAAATGAGAAAGGCCGCTGCTGGCGGCCTTTCTCGTTACCACGGTCCGTTGCGTGACTCGCTGGAACGTAAACTTCACCGCCAGTTGAGCCTGCCTTGGATCGCCAACACCTTCGCGCAAGAAACCATCGAAGTTGAACAGTGCAGGAGAAAACGGGCGGTGCGCACGACTATCCGCGGCCCGCGCGGGAGGTGCGGGTCAGGATAATCCATTCCTTGCAATTGTCGATATCAGAACCGAACTACGCCGCCTGTGCCTTGCGCAGCATCTGGAAGAACTCGCCGACCAGGTGCGGGTCCCACAGTTCCGACGCAGCCTCCTGGCGCATGGTTTCCTCGGCTTGCTCGTGGGGCAGCGCCGGTTTGTATGGGCGCGCGGTGATCAGCGCATCGTAGACGTCCACAATCTGCAGGATCCTCGCCAGCAGCGGGATTTCTTCGCCGCGGAGCCCGTCGGGATAGCCGCTGCCGTCCCAGTGCTCGTGATGGCTGCGGATGATGGGCAGCACCATGCGCAGCGATTTCAGCGGCTGGCAGATGGTTTCGCCGGTGATCGGATGCTGCTTCATGACCAGCCATTCCTCGGCGGTCAGGTTGGTGCCCTTTCTTAGAATTTCGTCGTGCACGGTGATCTTTCCCAGGTCGTGGAGGAACCCGCCACGCCGCAGCGCTATGACCGACTCCTCGCCGAGTTTCAGGTGGCGCCCCATCTCGCTGGCGTAGCGCGCCAGCCGCTCGCAGTGGCCCTCGGTGTAGGGGTCGCGCGCTTCCACGCTCAGCCCCAGCGTGCACAGCACGTCTTCGGCGCTTTCCAGCTCGTCGGTGAATTCCTTGAGCTTGAGCAGGGAACGCACGCGCGCGAACAGCTCTTCCGGGAAGATGGGCTTGTTCAGAAAATCGTCGGCGCCGGCCTCGATGCCGCGGATTTTGTCTTCGCGGTCGGTCAGGCCGGTGATCATGACCAGCGGGATCAGCCGGGTCATGGGATCGGCCTTCAATTCGTGGCACAGATCGTAGCCACTCTTGCCCGGCATGATCACGTCCAGCAGGATAAGGTCGGGCAAATGGGAGCGGATTTCCCGTTCGGCATCGCTGGCGTTGTGCAAGACGCGTACCACGTATCCGCGCGTCTGCAGCAGTTGTGCCATCAGCGACGCGTTTTCCACGTTGTCGTCGACCACCAGGATGCGCGGCACGCGCTTCTGTTGGAATTCGGTATTCATCCGTTCATGAGTTGACGACAGCAGTGCTGGTTTTGGTTGCATCCCCGCTCGCGCTGTGCGATTTATTTCCTGATCATAATTCTATGCTCCCGCGCCGGGTCGTGCTGCGAAACTTGCGATTTTCCTCCGCCCGGGACTAGGCTTTGCTCATGCGCCGTGCTTGCTTCATCGCCGTGGCCTGCCTCGCGCTGGCAGTGATCGCCGTGGCCGCGCCCAGGCAGCACGTTCTCACCTTTGGCAAGTGGATGCCGGTGAAACTATTCCTGGGTCCCGACGAGGACAAATCGGTGGACATCAAGATCCGTTCTCTGTACGTGGATGGCCATTTGCGGGAATTCACCACCGGGGATCCGCACGACATCACCGAGCGCGTCTTCGTCGTCCGCCGCGCCTACCGTCTCAACGACTGGCTCCCGTCGGACCAGGGCGCCGCGCACAAGTGGAAGTGGCAGCGTGGCGGGTGGTTGCTGGTGGACCGCGACAGCGGGCGGGTTAGCCAGTTCAGCCTGCCGAATTTCGATGCGTTCTATTCCCTGGCAAGCTGGTATCGTGATTATGCTGCGTACTGTGGAGTCTCCGACGACGGCGCGAAAGTGTTCGCCATCGTGGCGCAGTTGGGACGCAAGAAGCCAATCCTGAAGCGCGAGCTTGGGGCGGTGAAGGACGCCGAAATGCCTGACGCGCAGTGCCTCGCCCCCGAATGGCAGCGCCAGCCGGTGCGGGTGACGTTTGCGCCCGCCGGCGCCCAGAAGCTGACATTCAATATCCGCGGCCACGCCGCCGATCTCGCGCCGGTCGCCGGCGACTCTGGCGACGAGGAGAAGTGAATCGTTGCGCGGCTATCGGTGATCGGTCGGCGGCACCCAGCGCGATTTCAAATTTTGCCGTGTTCGAAGAAACTGGAACAACCGACAACTGATAACTGACAATCCGAAACTGAAACTGAAACTGAAACTGAAACTCTCATGAAATCCCTCGAGGAGTATCTCCGCGAAGCCGAAATCGCCCACGGCCACCTCTGTGCCGGGCAGGTGCTGGGCGTGCGCATGGCGATGCTCGGCCTGCACAAGCTGGGCATCGAGGACCCGCGCGGCAAAGACCGCAAGCGGCTGGTGACCTTCGTCGAGATTGACCGCTGTGCCACCGACGCTGTCGCCGCCGTCACCGGCTGCCGCCTGGGCAAGCGCGCGCTGAAATTTCGCGACTGGGGCAAGGTCGCCGCCACCTTCGTCGACGTCTCCGCCGGCCGCGCGTTTCGCATTGCCGCCCGCGAATCGTCCAAGGCCCTGGCCCGGAGCTTGCATCCCGAAATCGAGAACAAGAACCAGCAGCAGATGCTCGCCTACCGCGAAATGGCGGATGAAGATCTGTTCCACGTGCAGGCCGTCACCGTGGAACTTCCGCCCGAGGAATTTCCCGGCTACAAGGGCGCGCGCGCGCTGTGTGCCCGCTGCGGCGAGGGCATCAACTTCCGCCGCGAAGTGGTGCGCGATAACCAGGTGCTGTGCCGGGCGTGCGCCGGAGAGTCCTACTATCAACCCGTGCAAAACCGATAGGCCTTGGGTTTCGATGGCTGATTGAGTGATTTAAGAATTGGTGATTTGCCTGCGGACCCCACGCGAACTTCGGACAAGTACTAAATCACAAATCACTAAATTCTACTGATCGGCGCCGGGCGCGGGGCCTTTCGGGTTCTTGGAGCGGCCATTCGCCTGCCTCCACACACGTTCCACGGTGTCCTCGATCTGCGGCAGAGAAGCCGCATCGTTCCCGGGATGCGTGGCCGCGGCGAGCGCGAAGTTCCAGCGCTCCGCGTAGATGAGCTGTTTCTCCGGCTGGCGTTCCACCTCGCCGGAATAGACGTATCCCATCCACAACAGCACCGACAGGTTGTAGGCCGCCATCTTGCCGATCTGAACGAATGTCTTGGCTTGCAACCCGAAGCTGGAAAGGACAGCGACCAGGATCAGGTCCACGGCGGCGATGATGCCAAAGCCCAGGGCGATGCCGAAGATGCGGTGGCGGAGCGTAATTCCCAAATAGCTGGAGCAGAGCAGCATGAGCAACACCAGCCCGCACTGCATGAGCTCCACGCTGCGCATCAGGCTCATGATGGTTGCGAACACTCGCGTGTTGCCCGGCATCAGTCGTGCGTCGGCCGCCAGAAGAATTGCGGCCAGGGCCAGGACCAGGGCGGCCCAGCGAAAAAGTACGTTCCCAAATTCACGCAGGCCCGCATACGGGCGGAAAACTCCAGCGAAAACCTCGTACAGCACGCCAAAACTGATTGCGGTGCCCAGCGCCGCCAGCGTCCAGTAGGCGTAGAAGTAGTCGCGTTGCGAAATGCGATAGGCGGTGAAGCCAATCGCGAAGTCCGCGATCTGGAAAATGACAAACGCAAAAAACAGCGGAAGTTCTTTGTGCAGTTTCCGGCGCAGCATCATGGCCGCAAGGCACACAAATATCGGCACCGGAGCGATCCACAGGGCGTAGTAGACAAACCAGAGTGACATGGGCGCGGAATCGAGCATAGCTCCGCCTCCACATGCGAGCAAGCTATTTGTTCGCCGATGGTTACCTCAGTTACTACTACTGCGGCGGCGGCGGAATCACTGGCGGACAGGACGGGCCGCCAGGATCGCACACCGGCATCGGACCATTGGCCACCATCACCGAAGCATTCTGCTTCGCGTTTTTCGGCATCACCGCCGCTGACAAACCCAGCAGCATCAGGACAGCAATGGCACCACGAACGGCAGACTTCATTGGGAGTCTCCTGAATTGGGATTGGGAATTGGGCAGCAAAGTGTAACTGAACGCCGGCGCGTTGCGGAACCAAATTTTCAGTACAATTTGAGCTTGGCTTCTAAGGATTTGGATGGACGATCGGCCGCTGCCCACGATGCCGGCAGCGGGCGCCATCCGCATCCGAGATTGCAATTTTTGGAGGTCCAGCCATGCCAACTTCCGCCGACGCAGTGGAACGCCTCATCACCCAGATTGGCGAGCAATGGGCGCGGAACTGGAACGCGGGCGACCTGGACAAACTCATCCAGGCGTTCGCGCCCGATGCCGTCTACATGCCGCCTCATCATGCCGCCGTGCACGGCCGCGATGCCATTCATGAATACCTGAAAACGCCGATGCGGCACGGTGTCGGCGAACTGACCTACGAGGTCACCTTCGTCAAGCATTCCGGGGACCTGGCCTACGACGTCGGGCGGTATACGATGTCGGTGCCGCGTGCAGGCGGCAAGCGCCAGGAGCGCGGAAAATACCTCACGGTGTGGCGCCGCCAATCCAAGGGCGAATGGCTCATCGTGGCCGATACCTGGTCGAGCGATTTGCCGGCGGAGCGGTAGCCGGTAGCTCGTGGCTGGTAGCTCGGCACAAACTTGTCTTGACCAGCGACCAACTACCGGTACCCTGCATCATTACTCAAGACTGAAAGGAGACTCTATGCAGCGCAAAGGCAGTGCGGTGTGGAACGGTGGATTGAAAGACGGGAAGGGAACGGTGTCGAGCGCCAGCGGTGTGCTGGCAAACACTCCCTATTCGTTCGCCACGCGATTTGAGGGCGAGAAGGGCACCAACCCCGAGGAGTTGATCGCGGCGGCGCACGCCGGCTGTTTCTCGATGGCGCTTTCGGCGCAGTTGGGCAACGCCGGGCTGAAGCCGGAGCGGATCGCCACCGAGGCCACGGTCACGCTGGAAAAACTGGAGTCGGGCTTCGCCATTACGCAGGTCCATCTGCAAACCACGGCGCGCATTCCGGGCGCTACGCCGGAGGCCTTCCGCCAGGCGGCCGACAATGCCAAGAGCGGCTGCCCCGTTTCCAAGCTGCTGAACGCCAAGATCACCTTGGACGCCAAGCTGGAAGAATCGCGGGCGGCGGACTAGCCGGTCGATCCGTCTGTCGGTCTATCGGTTTCCTTGTCGGGAAGTCTGCCGCATCGCCGATAGACCGAAAGACCGGCCGACAACTGGTTGAAACACTTATCCCTCCGTCCTACAATCTGCTCCTGCTTGGGGTGGAGGTATATCAACGTGCGGTCCGGAAGCTGAACGCAGCGGCCATGGCCGGGAAAGAACAAATCGAATCGTTCCTGTCCCGGTACACGCCTGAAGTGGCGGCCTGCGCGCGCCACGCTTGCGGGAGTATCGTGTGCTTTTGTCCGCACGATGCGACCCGATCCCGTCTGCCCGCGCTGTGGTAGATGGCATCCCGAACCATTGCGGCTACCCAACCCTCGAACCTGTTCACACGCGCCCCGGAGCGCTCAGCAGCCGGGCGGGAAAGGTGATGATCGCCCACAGCAGCTTCAGCACGCCGTCCACCGCGATGCCGACAATCCGGAACGGCAGCAGCAGCAGCCACACCAGCGGGTACAGCACCAGCGCCAGCAGCGCCACCGGCCAGCAGAACACGAAAAGAATGCACCACAGTATGAATGTCAGCACGGTCGATCTCCTGCTCGTAGATACGTGCCGCGGTCCAGCACAGTTCCGAAAGAGTCCCGAGTCCCGAGTTTAAAAACGGCATCTCCGGTTCTCGCTCGGGACTCGGGACTCGCGACTTCTACCCCTTCTCGCTCGCGACTCAGGACTCGCGACTACTATCCCTTCTGGCTCGCGACAAGGGACTCGCGACTACTATCCCTTCGCCTTCATCGCGCCCAGTTGCCGCAGCGACTCCGCATAGGGCGCGCGCGCCACGCCCAGCTCGGTGATAATCGCCGTCACGTACTGATGCGGCGTGACGTCGAAGGCCGGGTTTTCCACCTTCACGCCGGTGGGCGCAATTTGCCGGTCGCCCATGTGCGTCACCTCGCGCGCCGAACGCTGCTCGATGGGAATGCGGCTGCCGTCCGGCGTCTCCAGATCGATGGTTGAAAACGGCGCCGCGACGTAGAAGGGAATGGCGTGCTCTTTGGCCAGTATGGCGACGGTGTAGGTGCCGACCTTGTTGGCCACGTCGCCATTGGCGGCGATCCGGTCCGCTCCCACTATCACCGCGCCGATCTTGCCCTGCTTCATGATCGTGCCCGACATGTTGTCGGCGATCACGGTGGTGGGAATTCCGTCCTGCATCAACTCCCAGGCGGTCAGGCGCGAGCCTTGCAGGAACGGCCGCGTTTCATCGGCGTAGACGTGCAGCTTCTTGCCTTGTTCCACCGCCGCGCGGATCACGCCCAGCGCCGTTCCGTATCCGCAGGTAGCCAGCGCGCCCGCATTGCAATGCGTGAGCACGCCGCCGCTGGCCGGCAACAACACCGCTCCGTGGCGGCCCATGGCCTCGTTGGCCGCGATGTCTTCCAGGTACATCTGCCGCGCCTCGGTGACCAGCGCCTGCTTCAGTTGCGGCAGCGGCAACTCGCTGGCTTCCTCGAACTTGCGCTCCATGCGCCGGATGGCCCAGAAGAGGTTGACGGCGGTGGGGCGCGTTGCGCCGATGGTTTCGCAAATCTGCTCGAAATCGCGCCGCAGTTCCGAGAGGTGGTCCGCATCCGAATCCCGCACTCCGAGCGCGATGCCCATCGCCGCCGCCACCCCAATCGCCGGCGCTCCGCGCACCGTCATGTTGCGGATTGCTTCCGCCACCTCTTCGTAGGTGCTCGCCGTGACGTAGGTCTCTTCGGTCGGCAGTTTCCGCTGATCAATAAAGCGGACACCTTCTTCCGTCCATTCCAATGTCTTGAACAAAATCTCTCCTGCTACTTCCTGCTACTGTCAGCCCTGTGGCGCGCGCAGCTTGTTCAGCCGCAAGTGCTCTTCCCGGATCTCGGCAGCGGTGAAGATGGATACGAACGGCGCCGGCGACGCGGCTTGCTCCACGTTCGGACGTCCGCCGGCCTCCTGGCGTTCCACCAGGCACAGGACGCCGATGACCTCGAACCCGAACTCGCGCGCCGCCCGGATCGCTTCCACCGTCGAGGCGCCGGTGGTGCAGACGTCATCCACGATCACCACGCGCGCGCCCTTCTCGCGGAATCCCTCGATGCGCTGCCCGGTGCCGTGTCCCTTTTCTCCCTTGCGAACGATGAAGGCGTGAATCAGCCATGCCTCCTGCGCTTCCGCCTGCTCCCGCTCCGGCCGCCGCGACTGCACCTGCTGCGCGGTCAGCATTGCGACCGACACCACAATCGGATCGGCGCCCAGCGTCATGCCGCCGATCGCCTGCGGTGTCCAGCCGCGCCGGTAAAGTTCGTCCACAAACGTCCTGCCGGTGAGCCGTGCGCCATCGGCATCGAGCGTGGTGGCGCGGCAATCAATGTAGTAGTCGCTGGTCCCGCCGGAGGAAAGCTTGAATTCGCCAAGGCGGAAGGACTTCTCCGCCAGCATGGCAAGCAACTCTTGTCGTGCCAAGATCATGGTCAACAAAATACCACGCGCCGCGGTGGCCGCGTTCAGGACAGTCTTTCGAAGTGCCGGAAGTGGTCGCTGGCCAGGTACAGCATGCCGAACAGGGTGCCGTTGTAGCCGACGTGGATGAGAAACGTCGTGGCCACCGAATGCGTGCGCGCCCGCACCAGGGTCAGCACTACGCCGACGAAAAACAGCAGCAGCAGCGGCGCCCAGGCGCGGGCCAATTGCGAGGCATGGATCGACGCGAACAGCGCCGAGGTCACCACCACGCCCGCCGCCAGGCCCCAGCGGCGCGCCACCGCGGGATACAGGAAGCCGCGGAAAAACAGTTCTTCCACCAGCGGGGCGAAGGTCAGCCCGAAGCCGGCCATCAGGTACGCGCCCAGCATGTCGCGGAAGTACCGGTCGATGGGCAGCGACTTCGGAATCGGCAACAGCGCCGACGCGCTCTGTACCAGCAGCGCCAGCGCCACGCCCAGCGCCATCCACCCAAACCAGTTTGCCTTAGGCCACTTCCAATGGACCGCCGCCCAGAATGGACGGCCGCGTGACCGCACCAGCCACACCATGTACGCGATCACCACCAGGTACGCCGCAAATTGCGCCGGCACCACCACCCGCGCGTTGCGCGCCAGGTCTGCCGCCAACGGGCGCGCCGGGCCCGCAAAACGCAGCGCCAGCCCCAGCGCCACCGTGCTCAGCAGGCCGATGGCGATCAGCGCCACCACGGCGATGCGAACCACTTCCCAGATACCCCACTCCGGATTTTCGCCAGCCTGCATCAACGGCCCGGCGTACTCCGCTGCGCGCTCCTCGCTCACCGGCGCTGGAATTTCCGGTTCGGGGGAAAGTGGATTTTCACCGTAGGACAATCGCTTCCGCCTCGATCACAACTGTACTTGGATGCGATGCGAGCGGCAAATCCGGGCTGACGTTTCGCAGCGCCCCGCTTTCCGCTACACTGGTCGCACTCCACCTATGTTTCGTTTGCACTCGATCCTTGTGGTTGCCCGCGGACGTTTTGCCCGCCGGTACGTTATTCCCGCGCTGTTGGTTGGCGTTGCCGTGCTGCTGACGATGCAAGTACCGGACGTCCAACTGCACTCGTTCTTCAGCATTTTCCTGGGGGCGGTTGCCGTTGCGGCATACGCGGGCGGATGGCAGGCGGGCGCCATTGCCTCGGTCTTTTCAGTGATCGCGAGCGACGTGTTTTTCCTGCCCCCTACCTGGACCACAGCCGTCCATGGCAGCGCAGCGGCGCGCGTCCGTGCTGCGCTACAGATCGACAACCCCAGCGACCTGGTCCGCCTCATTGCCTTTGCCTTTACCGCATTTATTATTTGCCTGCTCGCCGCGTTCATCGAGCGCAAGGACGAAGCCTTGCGTGGGGCAAAGGAGTTCCTGACCGAACAGCAGCATGAGATGGAATTCCTGAAGAGCACCGCCAAGATCTGGTCATGGGAATACGATTTGCAAACCCATCGCATCACCTGGACGAACATGTACAGCCTGGTGGTGCTGCGCCGCGAGGAGCCGCTGGAAAGCTGGTTGGATTCCATCCATCCCGACGACCGCGACCGCGTCAAGAATGCCCTCGACCGTGCGCTGGTGGAAGGTGAATTCGAAGCTGAATATCGCATCCTGGTGGAAAATGCCGAGCCGCGCCGCATCATGGGCCGCGCCGTGCTTTATTCCATCGGCGGCCACATTACTGGCTTGCGCGGCATTGAGATTGATCGTGAGTTGCGCGCGGCCGCCGCTTCCCCTTCGCCGGTTTAAACCAGCGCTGCCCGCCTGCAGAAATATTCCGCCAGCGCCTGCCCGGTATAGGATTTCCTGCACTTCGCCACCTGCTCGGGCGTGCCCTGCGCCACGATGCGTCCGCCGTCCTCGCCGCCCTCCGGACCCAGGTCCACGATCCAGTCCGCGTTGGCGACGACGTCGAGGTTGTGCTCGATAATAATGATGCTGTTGCCCAGGTCCGTCAGCCGGTGCAGCACGTCCAGCAGTTTGTTGACGTCATCGAAATGCAACCCGGTCGTGGGCTCGTCCAGCAGGTAGAGCGTGCGCCCGGTTTGCCGTTTGGAAAGCTCGCGCGCCAGCTTGATGCGCTGCGCCTCGCCGCCCGACAGCGTCACCGCCGACTGCCCCATGTGGATGTACCCCAACCCAACGTCCACCAGCGTTTGCAGCTTCTGCCGCACCTGGGGGATGTTCTCCAGCAGCGGCAGCGAGTCCGAGACCGGCATCTCCAGCAGGTCGGCGATGGAATTGTCCTTGTACTTCACTGCCAGGGTCTCGTGGTTATAGCGTCGCCCGCCGCACACCTCGCACTGCACGTAGACATCGGGAAGGAAATTCATCTCGATGCGGCGTTGACCCTCGCCCTGGCACGCTTCGCAGCGGCCGCCCGGCACATTGAACGAAAAGCGCCCCGCCTTGTACCCCCGCTCGCGCGACTCCGGCAGCATGGCGTAGAGATCGCGGATATGCGAGAACACGCCGGTGTACGTCGCCGGGTTGGAGCGCGGCGTGCGACCGATCGGCGACTGGTCGATGCGGATGACCTTGTCAATGCTCTCCGTGCCCGTTATGGATTTGTGTTCGCCGGGCTCTTCGCGTGACCGGTAGAGCTGCTTGGCCAGCGCGCGATAGAGGATGTCGTTCACCAGCGTGGATTTTCCCGAACCCGAAACGCCCGTCACCAGGGTCATCACGCCCAGCGGGAAGCTTACGTCGAAGCCCTTCAGATTGTTTTCGCGCGCGCCCAGCACGGCCAGGGCGCTGCCGTTGGTGTGGCGGCGCTCCGCCCGGTGCGGAATGCTTTTCTTGCCCGAGATGTACTGCCCCGTCAGCGACTCCGGCGCCTGGATGATTTCCTGCGGCGTGCCGCACGCGACCAACTCCCCGCCGTGCCGCCCCGCTCCGGGCCCCAGGTCAACCACGTAATCGGCGCGGCGGATGGTCTCCTCGTCATGCTCCACCACCAGCACCGTGTTGCCCAGATCGCGTAACCTTTCCAGCGCCTGCAGCAGCCGGTCGTTGTCGCGGTGGTGCAGCCCAATGGACGGTTCATCCAGCACGTACAGCACGCCGCGGAGTTTCGATCCGATCTGCGTTGCCAGCCGGATGCGCTGTCCCTCCCCGCCCGACAGCGTCGCCGCCGAGCGGTCCAGCGAGATGTACCCCAGCCCCACCGCATTCAGAAATTGCAGGCGCTCGCCAATTTCACTCACCACGCGCCCGGCAATTTGCGTCTCGCGCTCGCTGAGCTTGATCTGCGGCACCGCGGCCTTGGAGCGCGACACCGGCAGGGCCGTGAAATCGGCGATGGACATTCCATTCACCTTCACCGCCAGGCTTTCCGGCCGCAACCGCTTGCCCTGACACGCGGGACACTGGGTGGCGCTCATGTAGTTCAGCAGCCAGTCGCGATAGCTTTCCGACGTTGACTCTTCCAGCGTCTGCCGCAAAAACGCCAGAATGCCGCGCCAGCCCAGCCGCGGCGCTCCATTGGCCTCCGCGCCGTTAAGAAGATAGTTCTGGGCTTTGGCCGCAAGTTGCTCGAAGGGCATGCTCAGGTCAATGCCCGCCGCTTCGGCTGCGATTTGCAGCATGTGCTGCAGATTCGCTGAGCCCGAGCCCGGCCCCAGTCCGCCGTCCAGCAGCGGCTTCGACCAGTCCACGATCACCCTCGCGGGATCGAAATCGTACTTGCTCCCCAGCCCGTTACATGCCTTGCACGCGCCGTAGATGCTGTTGAACGAAAACGACCGCGGCTCCAGCACCGGCACGCTGATCCCGCAATCCGGACACGCCAGCCGCGATGAATACAGGTGTTCCTCGCCGCCCACCACCGCCACCTGCACCAGTCCGCCCGCCAGCTTCATCGCCAGCGCCACCGATTGTTCCAGCCGCTTCTCGATCCCCGGCTTCACCAGCAGGCGGTCGATCACCACTTCAATCGTGTGGTTCTTGCGCTTGTCGAGCCGGATGTCGTCTTCCAGGTTGACCAGTTCGCCGTCGATGCGCGCCCGCGAAAATCCGTGCTGCGCCAGCTTCTCCATCTCTTTCTTGAATTCGCCTTTGCGCCCGCGCACGATCGGCGCCAGGATCATCACCCGCTCTTCCGGCTTCAGCGCCATCACCCGCGACACGATCTGGTCCGCCGACTGCCGCGAGATCGGCTGCCCGCATTTCGGGCAATGCGGCACCCCGACCGACGCGTACAGCAGCCGCAGGTAGTCGTAAATTTCCGTGATCGTGCCCACCGTGGATCGCGGGCTGCGGCTGGTGGTCTTCTGCTCGATGGAGATGGACGGGCTCAAGCCGTCAATCGCATCCACGTCCGGCCGCTCCATCTGGTCGAGGAATTGCCGCGCGTAGGCCGAGAGCGTTTCCACGTACCGCCGCTGGCCCTCGGCATAAATGGTGTCGAAGGCGAGCGACGATTTGCCCGAGCCGCTCAGCCCCGTCACTACGGTCAGCGTGTTGCGCGGAATTTCGACGTCAATGTTCTTGAGGTTGTGCTGTCGCGCCCCGCGCACCGATATCTTGGTAATGGCCATGAATGACTTATGTGGCTGGGTGCCCCACATCTGCCCGGGTTTGGCAGATGTGGGCCTTTTCGCCGCCGCCGTGCGATTCCATTCCGCGCCCGACCTGCGGACCATGTCCCTTGGAGATGTGGACGGCTCCCCTGAAAAGTCCGACAGTGATGAAGCGCAACTCTACTCCGTATCTTAGTTGCCAACACTCGCCAGCGTCAACGGGAGCTACAGTGTCCAGTCCGTCGGCAAATCGTCGCCACGTCGCTGAGCCAAGCGGCCATCGACCAACGACCATCGACGCTGTTATGACCGAACATTGTTGCGAAACGCTGCGCCAAGCGGTGGACGGAGACGCGCTCCTCAATCAGCCGCTGCGCACCATGCACGGGCGCATTCTCAACGAAATCGATTCCGACTATGCCGTGCGCTCGCCCGAGGACCGGCCCAATCTTTACCCGATCAACTTCTGTCCGTTTTGCGGACGAGCCGTATCGCGGACCATCTGGAACGCGGAAAAGAAAAAGTAGATCCACAAGTTTCTCGGTGGAAGACGATGAGCAAGATTTCCGACAACCGATCGTGCGGCGCCTTGCCGCTCACCCGTGAGCGCGACCGAGGCGTCCGGGGTGGCACATCCGGAGTTGCTGGTTCCCGCATCACAGGAAAGGTCGGTCGGACGTGAACCCCTTGATGGTCGTTCTCACGCTTCTCGTCACCATCGCTGCCGCGCTCACCCTGGGCGTGGCTCTCGGCTATGCCGCCGTCTACACCATTCTCCGCGCCATGCGACGACAGTCCCAGACCGTCACCGAACACGCCCTCGCCGCCACCGAAGCCAGCGGTGACTAGCGTGGAATTGCTCGCCTCTTGAACTTGATTATCTTTTGGGTTTGTCCAGCGTTTTCTGAAACTGAAACTGAAACTGAAACTTCTTACTCCTGCTGCGGCTGGCGCCGGCCCTGCTGCTGCTGCTGCATTCTTTGCAGATCCTTCAGCAACTGTTCGGGGGTCTTCACTTCATTGGGCTTTTGCTGCTGGGCGGGTTCGACCCCTGGCGTCACTGCCAGTCCGGATTGCTCAGCTCCCATGACGCCCTGTGGCGGTACCGGTTGCGGTGGCGGCGGTTGGAAGGCAGGCTGCGGTTCCGCCGCGGTCTCATCCTCGTCGCCGTTTATTTCCGGTCGTCCTGCGCCGCCGGGAATGCGCGGCATCGTCAGTTGCCTGCTGCCGCCTGGTAGCTGGTTCGCGGCTTCGTTTCCCGGTGCCCCACCGCCACTTCCGGCATGCGGCGTAAGAATCACTTCCGACAGCGCGTCCGGATCGGTTGGCGAGCCAATCACGATGTAGTCGAACCGCGATCCCTGCAGCAGCGATGCCAGCACATCGCGCGGATTCCCCGGCCCGAGCTGCACGGCGGCCCGGTCGTTGGCAGTGTCCGCCGGCATCTCCACCCGCGCTCCGGTACGCGCGTGCACTGCCGACAGGATCGAACTCAATGTCGAATTTTGCGCCTGGATGCTGAGCTGCCCGTTCTGATACGTAACCTGCGGCGCCACCGGCGTCATCTGCTCCGGCCGCGGCGGCGCCACCGGCTGGGGTGGAGCTTGCGGCAATGGCTGCGCTGGGGAGGGCATCGGCGATTTCACGATTGTGCGCGCCGCGCGCGGTCTCCCCGGCCCCTGCCCCGGCCCTTGCGCCCATCCGGCCGCGGTTAGCCCCGCCGCCAGCCCCACCAACACCATTTTGCGAAGTATCCCCGCCATTGCGAAATTCTACACCTTTTGTACGATGCCCCTCAGTGCCCGTTTCGGCACTTTGGAATGGCAATTTGAACATCTGAACTGCTGGAATCCAGCATCCAATCCTGAATAGCGGATAATGACCGAGAGCCCCATGATCGGCAATTCGTTCCTGCGGCGTGCCTGGTTCCTTATCCTGCTCGTCGGTGCCCTCGCCGGCCCGCTGGTTGCGCAGAACTGCCTGACTGCCGACGATCTCGATGCCGGCGCCCGCTCCGCGCTCCAGAACACCGCGCAGCAATTTTTCCGCATGTCCGGCGCCGGCGACTATGCCGGCCTGAAGGCTGCTTCCGTCCCCTCGCTGGCTTCCAGTTTCGCCGGAGTCGAAACCGCCGTCACCGACCACAAATCCGACTTCACCGGCGCTCAGGCCGCACCGTCGGCCATTTACGTGTTGGAAAACGCGGCCAAAGCGACCATGGAACGCGCCGAATACTATTGCGGCATTTTCAACTCGCAAGACCGCGTCCTGTTCGTGATTCCCAACCTTGCGCCCGGACGCTACGCCGTGGTCACCGAGGACGTGAGCGGCGGCCGCCAGCCGGTGAAGCTCACCTTCGTCCTGCAGCAGCAGGGAAACCGCTGGGCCCTGGCCGGCTACACCGTCAAACCCACGCAGATCGCCGGGCACGATATGAGCTGGTATCTCGCCCAGGCGCGCCAGTACAAATCCCGCGGCCAGAACCTGACCGCCTACCTTTATTACCTGGAAGCCTGGTACCTTTCGCAGCCGGTCGAAATCGAGTACACCGTGCAGCAGGACAGGCTGGCCGACGATATGCAGCAGGCCCGGCCCGCCGATTGGCCCTCCCAAACTCAGCCCATGAACCTGATCGCCGGGGGCAAGACCTACCGCGTCACCCACATCTTCCCCGATGGCGTGGGCAACGATCTTGACCTGATCGTCAAGTACCAGGCCGCCACCGACGTCTCCAACACCGCCGCCGCCTTTCAGGACAACATGGCGGTCATCAAGGCAGTCGTGGCCAGGTATCCCCAACTCCGCGACGCCTTCGCCGGCGTGGTCGCGCGCGCCGTAGACTCCTCCGGCCGCGACTACGGCTCTCTGCTGGCGATGAAAGATGTGAAGTAGCAGCTGGGAAAGGCGATTGGCAATTGGCCATTGCCACACGCTCGAGGGAACGCACGCCCCAGGGAACCCCATGGCTTTGCTTTTGCCATCGACCAACGACCATCGACCAACGACCATCCGCCAATCGCTAATTGCTAACTGCTAATTGCTCGCACTACAATCATCTGTTTCGCACTCCTCATCTGGACTTTCCTATGAATAAAGTCGTTGCCAACGCTGACGAGGCCATCCGCGACCTGAAGGACGGGGCCACCATCATGGTCGGCGGGTTCGGCCTCTGCGGCATTCCTGAAAATCTCATTGCTGCCGTGGTGCGCAAAGGCGTGAAGGACCTCATCACCATCAGCAACAACGCCGGCGTGGACGATTTCGGCCTCGGCCTGCTGCTGCGCAATAAGCAAATCCGCAAGCATATCGGCAGCTACGTCGGCGAAAACAAGCTGCTGGAGCAGATGGTCCTCAGCGGCGAACTAGAGCTGGAGCTCAATCCGCAAGGCACGCTGGCGGAACGCATTCGCGCCGGCGGCGCCGGCATTGCCGCCTTCTTCACTCCCACCGGATTCGGCACGGTGATCGCCGATGGCAAGGAAACGCGCCAGTTCGATGGCCGCAGCTACGTCATGGAACGCGCGCTCCGCGCCGACTTCGCCTTCATCAAGGCCTGGAAGGGCGACCAGTGGGGCAACCTGGTGTACCGCAAGACCGCGCGCAACTTCAATCCCATGATGGCCACCGCCGCCGGGGTCACCATCGCCGAGGTGGAGGAACTGGTCGAAGTCGGCCAAATCGATCCCGACGACGTCCACACCCCCAGCGTCTACGTGAAGCGAATTTTTGAAGGCGCCAATTACGAGAAGCGCATCGAGAAGCACACGGTAAGAAAGGCGAGTGCCTAGTGGCCAGTGGTCAGGTATGTTTCGCTGACTACTGACTACTGACCACTTTTTCCCATGCCCATGCCCGAATCCACCGCCGACGAAGTTCGCACCTCGGTCCTGCGCTACCTGCGCATGTATGAGGAAGGGAACTTCACTCTCGGCGGCCTGGCGGCGGAACTGGCGGTCATGACCAGCGCTTACGAGCACGCCATGGGCGGCATCGCGGATTCATTCGGCGCGCTGCTTTCGACCGCGTCAATTTACCGCGCCCAATCCGCCGCCGATGCCCGTGCCTCGTATTCAGATTTTGAACGGGCTTTAACCGAATTTCGCCGCACCGAAGCGGCCTGGGATTAACCACCGATAACCGATAACCGATAACCGATAACCGAGAACCGAGAACCCTATGGTCACCACACCGAAAGTCCCTAAGGCACAAGACACCACCAAGCGCGACCGCATCGTCCGCCGCATCGCCCAGGAACTGCGCGACGGCTATTACGTCAATCTCGGCATCGGCATGCCCACGCTGGTCGCCAATTGTGTTCCGGAAGGCATGCACGTAGTTCTTCAATCCGAGAACGGCATGCTCGGCATCGGTCCCTACCCGCTCGAGGGCCAGGAAGATCCCGACCTCATCAACGCCGGCAAGGAGACGGTCACCGAAATTCCCGGCACCTCGTATTTCTCCAGTGCCGATTCCTTTGCCATGATCCGCGGCGGTCACGTTGACCTCAGCGTCCTCGGCGCCATGGAAGTGGATGCCGAAGGCAATCTCGCCAACTGGATGATTCCCGGCAAGATGGTCAAGGGCATGGGCGGCGCCATGGACCTGGTCGCCGGCGCGCGCCGCGTCTTCATCGCCATGGAGCACACCACCAAGGACGGCCAGCCCAAGATTCTCACCAAGTGCACCCTGCCGCTCACCGGCGTCAAGGTGGTAAACCACATTGTCACCGAGATGGCCTACATCACCGTGACGGACAAGGGTCTATTGCTGGAAGAAGTTGCGCCCGGCCTGACCGCCGACGACGTGCAGCGCGCCACCGAAGCCCGCCTCATCGTCAGCTCGAACCTGAAAACGATGGGTGGCTAGTTTGCCCTCGCATGGTGCCCCACATCTGCCCGTTTTTGGCAGATGTGGGATTAGGAGCAATCGAGTCGTAGCCTCGTCGGCTGGAGCGCGCTCGCCCTCGAGCGCGATATCCCCACCCCCCGACGCCTTATTCGAAACCGCGTACCGCATCAGAGGTGCCCGCCCTGTTCGGCGATCACGTATGAACCTGGCGTGCAAGGCTCGCCGTGCTGGCCGAAATCAAAAAAAAGAGCGCGGGCGGCCATAAGGGTGTGGTGGGAGCCGCCCGCGCACTAGACCCTATCCCGAGGAGAGTGCCGGGAAAGGGTTACCTCCTGCCCAGGTGGGTAGCAGGAGAACTTGAGATCTTGTGCGCTAACTAAACGGGACGGACGGCTAGCAGAGCCGGGCGGTGGTCAGGTCGACGATGTCGGAACCGCGAGTGAGCAGGCGCTCAGGCTCTTCCATCAGCCAAAACGTGCGCGTGCAATCCATGACCGCGGTGAACAAAAGGGCGGATACGGGAGCGACAAAATGCGGCGGCTGGACCGTCTGCTTGGCACGCAAAGTGGTCAGCGGCGATGGCACGACCGGCGACACGAGAATCACCATGACGGCGTACGCCATCACGATCGCGGTAATCCATTGCATGCGCCCCACTGACATACTCAGACATACATATCCTCGACCCGCGTTGCGGTCAAGGGCAAATTGTGAGTTTCGGACCGGTGACCCGGGTCATGCCACTTTTGGGCCAAAACCAAGTTTAGGGCCCTGGTAGAGCAGCGGCTGAAAGGTGTGGTGGTTCTTGCGGTCAATCACGGTCACCGAAACCGGCAAGCGCGCCACTGTTGCAGCCGCGGTCAATCCGCCGAATCCTGCGCCGATGATTACGACTTTCGGATTCGCCATGGTTATTGGATTCAGGCTGCAGGCTTGACGCTCCAAAACGGGCTCAAGGCGCAAAGCACGTAACCGCTGCGCGCTTGAGCGCCCGGGTGCGCGGTGGTATGTTGTAGGGCTCCGCGGGCGACGCCATGTCAGAAAAGCCGCTCCCATCTCCTGCCGCCGTGCCCACGCTGGACGCGTCCACGCCGGTTTCCATGCAGCGCATCATGCTGGCGACTGACTTCGATCCCGTCTCGGAGGCGGCGCTGCACTATTCGCTGTCGATTGCGCGGCGCTACGGATCGAAGGTGTACCTGCTGCACGTGGTCGCGCCCGAAACGTTCCAGTTCCTGGCGGGCGACGCCCGGCAGCGCGCGCTCGAGGACGCGTGGCGCAACGCGCAGCGCCACATGACCGATCTGCTGATCGCCGGACACCTGGAAGGTGTGGACCACCAGGTGCTGGTGGAGCAGGGCGATGTGTGGGAAGTGCTCTCGCACAAGATCAACGACCTGTTCATCAATCTGGTGGTGATCGGGACGCATGCGCGCGGGCGCGTGGGCAAGCTGCTGCTGGGGTCGGTGGCGGAAACGATTTTTCGCCAGGCGCCATGCCCGGTGCTGATGGTGGGGCCGCGGGCGGTGCAAGTGAGCGAGCGCACGCTACAGCAGCCCATCCTGTTCTGCACCGGATTCAGCGCGCACTCGCTGAAAGCCGGGGGATACGCGCTGTCGCTGGCGCAGCATCAGGGCGCGCAATTGCTGCTGATGCACGTCAGCAAGGAGACGCCGCAAACCCAGGCCGAGCGCCAGCGGATTGTGGATGGTGCCCGGCAGCGGCTGGCTTCGCTTGTTCCCGCCGGCACGCAATTGGCGGCGCCGCCGGAGACGATTGTCGATTTCGGCACCGCCGCCGATTGCATCCTCACTGTGGCGCAACAGCGCAAGCCGGGACTGATTGTGCTTGGAGTGCGCCAGCCGGTGGGCTTCGTGCGCCGGCTGAAGTGGGCGACGGCCTACGAGGTGGTGGCCAACGCGCCTTGTCCGGTGCTTACGGTCAGGATGAGCGAGCCGGAGTAGGCTCCAGGCGCCGGTCTCCAGTCGCCAGGCCGCAGGAGCGGAGTTCCAGTTGGCGCGTTTCGCCTTAGGCGTTCGTGGCGAAGTTGATAAGCCCATTTAATAGGCGGCCCACCTCGGATACAAGCTCCGACAAACTGGGATTGGCGGCAGCGGGAATGTACCCGAGGTGATGAGCGATCCGAATCTGCGTTTCGAGCTCGTGAAGTGAACCGCGCGAGTGGTGCAGAAAGACTGCAAAATCCTTGTCGGTTGACCTCCCCTTACCTTCCGCGATGTTGCTTGGAATCGAAACCGCGGCGCGACGCATCTGGGAGACCAGGCCGTACAGTTCGTCTTTCGGAAAAGCTCGCGTCATGTCGTAAATGACGTAGACGAGATCCATGGCCCTCTGCCAAACCTTCAAGTCCTCGTAACTTCTGCTCATAAGGATTCTCCAACAAAGCGAAGTGGTATTTTAGGTGTTGTCCCGCTTCGACGGGACTTTCAGGAAGAAAAGTTCCAATACCCATACCAATTTGGAATTCGAATATGCTTGGTGACCCGGTACGTAAAGGTGCAAATGGGGCCGGATTCCTGGCGCCTGCAGCCTGGCGACTGGCGACTGCATCGGTGCCGCTGACCTATGTGCTGGTCGCGATCAACGTTCTAATTTTCATTGCCATGGTGGTGAAGGGCGCGTCGGTCGCGCAGCCCACCTCTGACCAGCTTCTGCGCTGGGGAGCGAATTTCGGGCCGCTCACGCTAACCGGGCAGTGGTGGCGGATGCTGACCGCGATGTTCGTGCACATCGGCCTGGTCCACCTGGCGTTGAACATGTGGTGCTTGTGGCAACTCGGTCTGTTGGCGGAATACCTGTACGGGCCGAAAACATTTCTGGCGTTGTACGTGATGTCGGGACTGGCGGCCAGCATCGTGAGCCTGGCGCGCAATCCCCTGGTGGTCACGGCGGGGGCATCGGGCGCGATCTTCGGCCTCGCGGGCGCCCTCATTGCGACCTTGTACCTGGGGAAATTAGCGGCGCCGAAAGGCGCGTGGCGCACCAGCCTGATCAGCCTGGTAGCGTTTGCGGGGTACAACCTGGCGTTCGGATTTCTGATACGCGGCATCGACAACGGCGCACATTTGGGAGGCCTGCTTTCCGGGCTGCTGCTGGGATCGGTGCTGAGCGCGGACTTCCGGCAGCAGGCGCCGCGCCAGTCGCGCCTGCGGCCGGTTGTGTTCCCTGCATTTGCCATCGTGCTCGTGGCGGGCGCGGCGGCGGTGCGTTTTGCGCACATGCCGGTGGTTCGGCTGCACGATGCCGAACAGCAATTGCGCAAGGGCGACACCGCGGGCGCTTTGCAGGAGTTGACCGAGGTGGTCAAGGTTCGGCCGAATTACGTGCCGGCGTGGATGCTGCTGGGCAGCGCCTACCTGCGGACGCAGCAGGAGGAGAAGGCGGAGGCGGCGTTCCAGCGCGCGGCGCAGTTGAATCCAAAAAATCCGGCCGTGCTGACACAACTGGGCGTGCTGTACTTGCGCGACAAGCGTTTTGAACCGGCGCGGCAGGCATTTCAGCAGATCGCGGAGTTGAATCCCAAGAATGCCGAAGCGCAGGTCAATCTCGGGGTTACGCTGAACCTGATGGGCAGCAGCGACCAGGCGCTGGCCAGCTTCCGCAAGGCCACCGAGCTCAATCCCAACCTGCCGTTAGCCTGGTACAACATCGGGCTCGGCTCGATGAAATTGCAGCGCTACGACGACGCCGTGGACGCGTTCACGCGCACCACCAAGCTGGCGCCGAAGGATTCGGAAGCGTGGATCTGGCTGGCCAACGCCTATCAGGCCAAGGGCATGACGCAGCAGGCGGACGAAGCGTATTTGATCGGCTATAAGTTGCGGGCGGCGATGAAGCCGCGGGCGCGGTGAGATCGGCGTCGTTGGTCGTTGGCCACTAGCTGTGATGTTTCAAGAGGTTGTCCATGGCGAAGTTCCCCGCGATCTAAGGCCGAATCTTACTCTCCTCGCCGATAATCTGGCCGTCGCGCATGTGCAGGATGCGTCCGGCAAAGGCCGCCGCCTCCAGGTTGTGCGTGATCATCAGCACGGTCTGCCCGAGGCTCTGGTTGGTTTCGCGCAAGAGGCGGAGGACGATCTCGGAATTCCTGGTGTCGAGGTTGCCGGTGGGCTCGTCGGCGAGCACGATGGCCGGCTTGTTGATGAGCGCGCGCGCCAGGGCGACGCGCTGCTGCTCGCCGCCGGACAGCTCCGAGGGGCGATGCTCGAGGCGGTCGGCGATGCCGAGCAACTTGGTGATTTCGTCGAACCACTTGCCGTCACCGCCGTCGCGGCCGGCGATGTCCTGCGCAATCTGGATATTCATGCGCGCATTGAGCGTCGGCAGCAGGTTGAACTTCTGGAACACGAAACCGATCTTGCGCTTCCTCATGCGGGTGCGCTCGGCGTCGGATAGGCGGGCGAAATCGTCGCCATCAACCACGACGCGGCCGGAATTTGCGTACGTCAGCCCGCCCAGCATGTAGAACAAAGTTGATTTGCCGCTGCCCGATGGCCCCACCACGGCCACGAACTCGCCCCGGTTCACGCTGAAGGAGACGCCGCGGACGGCGGGCACGTCCACCTTTCCAATGCGGTATATCCGGGTGACGTTTTCGACTTGAATGATCGGCGGCATCAGCGCAATCCCTAATCTTACCATTACGATGCGCCGCCCAAGCCGGACGGGGTTCGCGATATAATCCGCGCGCTTGAAGCGCCTTCTCCACCATGGACGCAGCCGAAGCGGCGCGGCAGGTGCTGGAGCAGGTGAAGGCGCATACGGCAGGGAATTGAAGATTGCAGATTGCAGATTGCAGATTGAAGATTGCAAGACCGCTGCGGTGCCCAACCGAAAACAAAACGAATGTCATCCTGAGCGAGGAAGCGCCCAACCGAAAACAAAACGGGTGTCATCCTGAGCGAGGCGGTGCCCAACTGAAAACAAAACGAGTGTCATCCTGAGCGAGGCGTCGCCGCGACGCCGAGTCGAAGGACCCCTACGCGCACGAGCGCGTCCATGCCGGTGGGAGGCTTTTCAGGGCTTAGTATGGCGGCCCGTGACGCTTGCGAAAATCTCCGCGATGCGTTGTCGCGCCTCGCTAATCGCTCCGCGAACTCGCCCGGGCGCGGTACCGCCGGGGACGTCATGGCTGGCGAGCACGGATTCTAGTTTCAGTGAATCGAAGAAGTCGCGATCGAATTCCGGGCGGAATTGCTTCAGCTCTTTCAGGCTCAGCCCTTCCAGCTCACATTTCTTCTCCAGCGCCAGCCGCACCGCCTGGCCGACGGCGGAATGTGCCAGGCGGAAGGGGACCCCTTTTTTCACCAGGTAACGCGCCGCGGCGGTGGCGTTCAGGAAGCCGGCGCTGGCGGCCTTCTTCATGCGCTCGGTGTCCAGCGCGACCGCGTTCATAAAGCCGGTGGCGATGGGAAGCGCGGCCAGAACGCTGTCGGTGGCGGCAAACAGCGGCTCCTGCGCTTCCTGCAAATCTTTGTTGTAGGCCAGAGGCAAGCCCTTCAGCACGGTTTGCAACGCGGTGGCGGCCCCGAGAATGCGGCCGGTTTTGCCGCGCAGCAACTCCAGCGCATCCGGATTTTTTTTCTGCGGCATGGCGCTCGACCCGGTGGAGTATGGCTCCGGCAACTGCACGAAGCCGTACTCTACGGTTGAAAACAGCGCCATCTCCTCCGCCCAGCGGCTCAGATGAAGCGCCAGCGAGCCCAGCGCTTGCAGGTATTCCAGCTCAAAATCGCGGTCGCTGGTGGCGTCCATGCTGTTGGCGGAGATGCTTTCAAAACCGAGTTCTTTGGCGATGGCGGCGCGGTCCAGTTCCATGCCCGGCCCGGCGATCGCGCCCGAACCCAGCGGCAGCACGTTGACGCGGCGACGGCAGTCGGTGAGTCGCGAAGCATCGCGCAGCAACATTTCCACCCAGGCCAGCAGCCAGTGCGCGACTAACACGGGCTCGGCGCGCTGCATGTGCGTGTAGGAGGGCATGACGTCATCTTTGTATTGCTCGGCCTTGGCGACGAAGGCCGAAGCGAGCGTGGCGATGGCGGCCAGGATGGCGTCAATCGAGCGCCGCGTGTAGAGGCGGAGGTCGGTGGAGATCTGCTCGTTGCGGCTGCGGCCGGCGTGCAGCTTGTAGCCGGTATCGCCGATCAGCGACACCAGTTCCTGTTCCACGAATTGGTGGACGTCTTCCACGCCGGGGAAATCGGCGGCATGGGGCGCTGCTTTGGCGGCGATCATGTCCAGCGCCTGCAGCACCGAGGCGAGCTCGGGCGCGGTGAATACGCCGGCCTTGGCGAGTGCGCGGGCCCAGGCGCGGCTGCCGGCCAGTTCGTCGGGAAGCAGGCGGACGTCGAAGGCGAACGACCGCTGCCACTGCTCGAATTCAGGATCAAGCGGCTCGCGGAAGCGGCCGGACCACATCTTTTTCAAGGCTTCGGGCTCCAGGCGTCGGGGCAGAGTGCGAATTTTCCCACGATTACTGAACGGTCTGTCAGTCTATCGGTCTTTCGGTCCATCCGCGACCGACTGACCGATAGACCGAGCGACGCTGATTCGCGCCTAGTCCGCCGCCGTGGTCGCTTTCAGAAACTCCTTGCCGCGCTCGCGCTCCGACACCTCTCTCTTATGGCGCAGCGGCGCCTGCACCCGCGCCGGCAGCCCGAGGATGCGGATGAAGCCTTCCGCGTCTTTCGGATTGTAGCCGTCCATGGTGAAGGCGGCGAGACCGGTCTGGTAGAGCGAGAACTCGGATTGCCGTCCCGCGACGCTGATGTTTCCTTTATAGAGGCTGAGCGTAACCGAGCCGGTGACGGTCTGCTGGGTTGAGGTAATGAAGGCGTCCAGCGCCTCGCGCAGCGGCGTGAACCAAAAGCCGAAGTACACCATCTCGGCGTACTTGAGCGCGATCTGCTGCTTGAAGTGCATGACCTCGCGATCCAGGCACAGCGATTCTAGTTCGCGATGCGCGGTCAGCAGCAGGGTGCCGCCGGGCGTCTCATAGCAGCCGCGCGATTTGATGCCGACGAAGCGGTTTTCCACCAGGTCAACCCGGCCGATGGCATTCCGGCCGCCGATGGCGTTCAGTTCTTCCACCAGCGCCACTGGATGCAATCCCTTGCCATTCACCGCGACCGGCGTGCCCTCTTCGAAGTTGATGGTGACTTGCTCGGCGCGATCCGGCGCCTGCTGCGGCGATACCGTGATCTGCCACATGTCGTCGTTGGGAGAATTGTTGGGATCCTCCAACTCACCGCCTTCGTGGCTCAGGTGCCAGAGATTGCGGTCGCGGGAATAAATTTTCGCGCGGCTGGCTTCCACCGGAATCCCGCGCGCCGCGGCGTAATCGAGGCAGTCCTCCCGCGAATTCAGCGTCCACTCGCGCCACGGCGCAATCACCTTTAGCGAGGGCTCCAGCGCCTGGTAGGCAAGCTCGAAGCGCACCTGGTCGTTGCCCTTGCCGGTGCAGCCATGCGACACGGCGGTTGCGCCTTCGGCGACCGCGACCTCCACCTGCCGCTTGGCGATCACCGGCCGCGCCATCGAGGTCCCCAGCAGATAGGTGTACTCGTACACCGCGCCGGCGCGCAGGCAGGGAAAGACGTAATCGGCGAGGAATTCCCGGCGCAGGTCCTCGACATAGACCTTGCTGGCGCCCGTCTTCTTGGCTTTCTCGATGACGGCGGGAATGTCGTCGCCCTGGCCGACGTCGGCCACCATGGCGATGACCTCGCAGCCATAATTTTCCTTCAGCCACGGGATGATGATGGATGTGTCCAAACCACCCGAATAAGCCAGCACGACCTTTTCAGTCATCTGTCCCACCTCAACTGATTGTCATTCCTCAACTGATTTGTCATTCCTCAACTGATTTGTCATTCCTCAACTGATTTGTCATTCCGACCCTGAGCGAAGCCGAAGGGGAGGAATCTGCTTTTACTGAAACTGAAACTGAAACTCGAAACTGCCGTTACGCTCGTCCGGTTCGGATCGCCGGCGCCGATTTCGCGCCGACTTTCCCGCTGCCCGCCAGCAGCACCAGGATGGCGTTCTGCACGTGCATGCGATTTTCGGCCTCGTCGTAAACCACCGACTGCGGCGAATCCAGAACTTCGTCGGTGACTTCATGGCCGCGGTGGGCCGGCAGGCAATGCATGAATACGGCGTGCGGCGCGGCCAGCGACATCAACGCCCGGTTCACCTGGAACGGGCGGAAGATTCCGTCGCGCTGGCCCGCTTCTCGCTCCTGGCCCATGCTCGCCCACACGTCGGTATAGACGGCATCGGCGCCGGACACGGCAGCCTGCGGGTCGCCCGTGATTTCGATGGTGGCCCCGGTGCGCGCGGCGATCTTGGCGGCGGCTTGCACCATGTCCTTCGCCGGCTCGTAGCCTGGGGGCGTGGCCAGGGCGAAATGGCCGCCCAAATTGGCCGCCGTCAGCATGAGCGAGTGCGCCACGTTGTTGCCGTCGCCGATAAACGCGACCTTCACCTTCTTCAAGTCGCCGAATTTTTCCAGCAGCGTGTAGTAGTCGGCCAGCGCCTGGCAGGGATGCTCGCGTTCGGTGAGCGCGTTGATCACCGGAATGTTGGCGTTGGCCGCCATCTCGGTCACCGTCGAGTGCTTGAAGGTGCGCAGGATGATGCCCTGCACCCAGCGTTCCAGGTTGCGCGCCACGTCGGCGGCCTTCTCGCGCGACTCGATGCCGCCGGGGCACTCCATGAACAGCGCGTGCCCGCCCAGCGAGTTGATGCCGGCTTCAAAGGTCACGCGCGTGCGCAGCGAGGGCTTTTCGAACATCATGGCGTACTGCTTGCCCTTCAGCGCGCTGCTGAACATCGCCGGGCGCGCCTTGATGTCTTTTGTGAGTGCGAAAATTTCGTGCACTTCGTAGGGCGACAGATCGCCGATGGAGAGCAGATCGGTCTGCTGAAAGATTGTGGGGGCGGAACGCGTCGCCTTCGCTGGCAGTGCCGGACGCGCGGTGACCATGGGTGACTCCTTGAATTAGTCTTCTGTCTTCAGTCATCAGTCTTCAGTCGTGAGGCTAGCGATGATTGCCTCCTGACGACTGAAGACCGGAGACTGACGACTACTTACGCCATCTCTTCGCGAATGCGTTTGCCCAACTGGCGGCAGCCCTTGGCATTGGAACTGATCATCACGATGGTGTCGTCGCCGGCGATCGTGCCCACCAGTTCGGGCCAGCTCTCGGCGTCGATTGCCCTCGCCACCGGCTGCGCGCTGCCCGGCGGCGTTTTCAGCACCAGCAGGTTCTGCGCCTCGCGGACATCCACCACGAATTCACGCAGCAGGTGCGACAACGAGGGCGTGGGTGCCGCATCGGCGGCCGTGCCCGGGGCGGCGTAGCCGTCCGCGGATTTGACCAGGCCCAGTTCCTTGATGTCGCGCGACAGCGTCGCCTGCGTCACCTTCAGTCCCTGTTGCGAAAGCCGCCGGACCATTTCGTCCTGCGTGACCATGGGCTCGCGCGCAACCAGCTCGAGGATGCGGTGGTGCCGCAGGGCTTTGGGCGTCGAACGCATGTTTATGCACGAACTGTATAATTATGCGGTCGCGGGCCGGGAGTGTCAACCGAAAACCGATTCGGGACGGCCTGGTCCCTGGAATCCCGTTGTGGTGTTCCCGGCATCGTATCTGGTGGGAGAATAGGGCAGAACAGCCGAAGGGGTGACTTGCGGGTCGCCGCAGCCGTCCCTGGGCGCGGAGCAGGATCATGGCACTACACCAGGCTTTCATCGCCGATGCGGCGCGCGATGCTGCGCTCCAGCTACTCGATGACCTGCTGGGCGACGCCGGCGCGAGCGACATTGCGGTCCGTCTGTGGGAGGGCACGACGTGGCGTCCGCCGCACAGCGCGGGAGATCCGCGCGCCACCCTCGTTCTGAAAGATCCGGGGGCACTCCGCACCATGTTGGAAATGCCCAGCGACCTCATCCTGGGCGAGATGTACATCTTCGACGACCTGGACGTCGAGGGCGATATCGAGGCCATTTTCCGAGCCATCGATCGGTTGTTCGAGCTCAGGCTCGGGGTGGCCGACCGGCTGCGCTGCGCGTCCTTGCTGAGGCGGCTGCCACAGTCTGGGAGTGCGCGCCACGACACTCACCGTACCCAGTTGCACGGCGCTCGCCATTCCAAACAGCGGGACGGGCGCGCCGTTCGCCAACACTACGATGTTTCCAACGAGTTCTTCGCGCTCTGGCTCGACCGGCGCATGATGTACTCGTGCGCCTATTTCGAACAGGCAAGCGACACGCTCGACCAGGCGCAAGAGCAGAAACTCGATTACATCTGCCGCAAGTTGCGGCTGAAACAGGGCGAGCGCCTGCTCGATATCGGGTGCGGCTGGGGCGGGCTGATCCTGCACGCGGCCAAAAAATACGGAGCGCAGGCGCTGGGCATCACCCTGAGCAAGCGCCAGGCCGAGGTGGCCGAACAGCGGATCCGGGAAGAGGGTGTGGGCGACCACTGCCGCGTCGAAGTTTGCGATTATCGCGACCTGGACCGGGCTGGACCATTCGACAAGCTGGTCAGCGTCGGCATGTTCGAACACGTAGGCGAGAAACTGCTGCCCGAATACTTCCGCCGGGCGTGGTGCCTGCTGGCCCCGGGAGGCGCATTCCTCAATCATGGCATCGCGCGCAACCTTCACCACCCGGACCGAGGCCCCTCGTTTATCGCCCAGTATGTTTTCCCGGATAGCGAATTGGTGCCCATCAGTACCGTTCTGCGCACCGCCGAAGATACCGGCTGGGAGGTGCGCGACCTGGAAAGCCTGCGCGAACATTACGCCATGACGCTCCGCCTCTGGGTTCAGCGGCTGGAGCAGCAGGCCACGAAGGCGCGCCAGGTGGTGGATGAGGTGACCTATCGGATTTGGCGGCTTTACATGGCGGGCGCCGCACACCGCTTCCGCACCGGCTGGTTAAACCTTTACCAGGCACTGCTGGTCAAGCCGGACCGCGGCAACTCTCGGCTGCCGCTGACGCGTGCGGACTGGTACCTATAGCCGAAGTTCTCCTGGCGGCCAACCGGTTGTACATCCTGCGGCTTACAAGCTAGGCTTTCCCTGTGCTTCGGAGGTCGAGGGATGAGGTTGTGCCGCCGTGTCCTGCTGTCGTTCATTCTGCTCTTCAGCCTGAGCGCCCTGGCGCAGACTCCAAGTGCGCGCTTCCAGATCTCGTTTCCCGCCTCGGCGCACGCCCAGCCGATTACCGGGCGCGCCTTGGTCATCATCACCCGTAGCGACAGCCCCGAGCCGCGCCTGCAGGCGGGTTCGTGGTTCCAGCAGACGCCCATCTATGGCGCCGACATTCAACAGCTTCAGCCCGGGCAGGCGGCGGTCATGGACGCGGCCACCCTCGGCTATCCCTTCAAGAGCCTGCAGGAACTGCCGGCAGGCGAGTACTACGTCCAGGCGCTGATCAACGTCTATACCGAGTTCCATCGCGCCGACGGGCACACCATCTGGGCCCACATGGACCAATGGGAAGGTCAGCAGTTCAATAAATCGCCGGGCAATTTCTACAGCGAGGTACAAAAGGTTCGCTTGGATCCAGCCGCGGGTTACGACGTCAAGCTCGAGGCCGGCAATGCGATCCCGCCGGTCGAAGTCCCGCCGGACACCAAATACGTTAAGCGCGTGAAATTCGCCAGCAAGCTGGTCAGCCAATTCTGGGGCCACCCCATGTACATCGGCGCCAACGTGCTGCTCCCCAAGGGTTACGACCAGCACCCCAACCAGCGCTATCCGGTGGTCTACATCCAGGACCACTTTTCAACGCGCGCGCCCTTCGGATTCCGCGATGGCGGCGACGATGACGATAGCTGGCCATCGCGCCCGGAGGCGCGCCGCTTCAGCCAGGCTTGGCTGTCCGACAATTTTCCCCGCATGATCGTGGTCACTTTTCAGCATCCCACGCCGTTTTTCGACGACTCCTACGCCGTCAACTCGGCCAACCAGGGTCCCTACGGCGACGCCCTCATGCAGGAGATGATCCCGTACCTGGAGACCAACTTCCGCATCGTGCGCGAGCCCTGGGCGCGCGTGCTGACCGGTGGCTCCACGGGAGGGTGGGAGTCGCTGGCGCTGCAGGTGCTGCATCCCGAGTTCTTCGGCGGCACGTGGACGTTTTTCCCGGACCCGATTGACTTCCACAATTATCAGCTCGTGGACATTTACCAGGACGACAGCGCGTTTGCAGCACCCGGGTTCGAGTACATTCCGCCGGAGCGGCCGATGATGCGCAGCGCCGAAGGCCAGGTGCTGGTCACCGTCCGGCAGATGAGCCTGCTGGAAGAAGTGCTTGGCACCCACGGGCGCAGCGGACAACAGTACGAGGAGTGGGAAGCGGCATACGGGCCGGTGGGCCCCGACGGCTACCCGCGGCCGGTATGGGACAAGCTGACCGGCAAGATCGATCATGCGGTTGCCAACTACATGCGCGATCACGGATTCGATCTGACTTATGACCTGGAGAAAAACTGGTCGAAGATCGGGCCCAACCTGGTGGGCAAGCTCCACCTGTTCTGCGGGGACATGGACAACTACTACCTGAACCTGGCGGTCTACCGGCTGGAGAAGTTCCTCGCCAACACAAAAGATCCGAACTACGCCGGGTCATTTGACTACGGCCGGCCGATGAAGGGGCATGGTTGGAGTCCGTACACGCCTACCGAGCTGGTGAAGGTGATGGCGGCCGCGATCGAGAAGAACCGGCCGAAATCCGCGGCCGCCAGATAGGCGGCTCCGGCAAGCGCCACAGATGATCCCGAAACGCCAACCAGTGCCAGATCGGGCTTGGTCACCGCCGAAAGTGACGCCTGATCTTGCTTCCGGCCCGGTTCGGGGTTAGCGTGAAATGGGTCGGACACCACTTGCCGTGGAGGTGTCCATTGTCGTGCTCTGCTCCACAACCCGCTTCGGACCCAAGCTCCCAACCAACCAAGACTCTGTTTTGTCCGGAGCTCGTGTGTCTCCACGGTGAGGGAGGACGCCATGAAGAATCTGAAAATCATCGTCGGCGTGGTTACGGTAGTGTTGATCGTCCTGCTGACCGCGGTTACGTCCCGCAAACAACCCGACTTGCTCGCCTATCGCGCCGGCAATGAAATCACCGCCGCAGGCACGGTGGAGGATGTGCAGGAGTTCTATTGCCCGGTGACCGATGACCGCGGCACGCATGTCGTGCTCAAGACCGACCGCGGAACCATCCTGGTGCACGTTGCCATTTCGCGATTCCTGCGTGATCAGAAGTTTGCCATCCAGCCCGGAGAACGCTTGCAGGTGACGGGCGCCAAGATCCGTTTCCAGGGCAAGGAAAGCATGATCGCGCGCGAGATCATCCGCGGGGACGAGATATTTACCGTGCGTGATACCGCAGGGAAGCCGCTCTGGTCGAATTAGTCGGGAGTTTCAGGCGTTGCCGGTGGCGCTGCGGAGCACTTCGCGGAAGCGCTCAACTTCTTCGCGCTCGCCGTTGTTCTCGGTAAGAAATTCCAGCCCGTAGTAGTAGCCATAGCGATTGCGCACCGTGGCCCAGACGCGCAGCGCATCGGGCGCGTAGGGTGCGGTGAATTCCAGCTCGAGCTGGTCGCCGAGATTGAGCTCCACGCCGGCGAAGATGCACATCCCACCCTCGTTGAGCTCGGTGCCGCGTCCGTTGATGCGCGCCGTGAGATCGCCGCGATGCACCACCAGCCGCACCGGAACGCGAATCTGGAATCGCTTCCACTTGCGTTGGGCGTCGAACGGCCCGGGAGAATGTGCCGTTGCAATCATGGACGAATATTAGGCCGGATGCCGGCCGAGGGCGAGATTACCGCGGTTGCTGTACTTCTGGCGGGCGCCGGCCGGCGGCGCTGAATTCGAGCCCACTGCTTGTTAGATTCGATGGTTGCATTCGCGACTTCCATCGCCCCTGGCACCTGGCCGCCATCCTCTGTTTCCCAATTTGATTTCCCGCACACCATATGGTGACGACCGGCACAGCCGGGCGGCCCGCGCCGGAGGAAATTGACAGGTTGGATATTTGTCACTTCCGCCGAACAGGAGACGCACGCATGGCAACCCTGGCAGTCAAGAAGGCCGACCTCGCCGGACCGGGCATCGGCGACTACAACGAACTGGAAAAGATCCTGCCCAACGATTACCGCTCGCTGCTCGCGCCGCGCGAAACCCAGAAAGCGATCTTCGCCGCCAAGAACTTCATCGAGGAAAACCTCTGCAAGGAACTCGACTTAATGATGGTCACCGTGCCGCTGATCGTGGACGTGGAAAGCGGCGTCAACGACCTGCTCGACCGCGACGGCTCGCGCACTCCCATCCAGTTCCACATCTCCAACGATTTCGGCAAGCACCCGGTGGATGCGCAGGTGGTGCAGGCGGCGACGAAATGGAAACGCATGGCGCTGCGCCAGTTCGACTGCAAAGTCGGCGAGGGCCTCTGCACCGACATGCGCGCCGTGCGCAAGGACTACTTCCTCGATCACGATCATTCCTGCTACGTGGACCAGTGGGACTGGGAGCGCGTCATCCGGCCGGAGCAGCGCAACCTCGCTTTTCTGAAGGAAGTTGTCGGGCGCATCTGGAAAGTGCTGGTCGGGGCGGAGAGCTTCGTCCAGGAAATGTTCCCCAAGCTCAAGGACCCGCGCTATCCCAACCTGCCGGAAAAGCTGACCTTCCTGCACGCCGAAGAAATCCTGGAGATGTTTCCCGACCTGCCGCGCAAGCAGCGTGAGACCCAGGTGCTGCAGAAATACCCGGCGATTTTCATCATCGGCATCGGGTGGCCGCTCGACGACGGACTGCCGCACGAGAACCGCGCCGCCGATTACGACGACTGGGTCACCGACACGCGGCTTGAAACCGGCAAGAACACGCATGGGCTCAACGGCGACATTCTGGTGTGGAACCACGTCACGAAGCGGCGCCACGAGCTGACTTCCATGGGAATCCGGGTGAACGCCGAGACGCTTCAGAAGCAGCTCGAACTGTCGCACCTCACCGATTTCCTGAAGTTCCCCTATCACCAGGCGATCGTCAGGAACGAGATACCGCTTTCCATCGGCGGCGGCATCGGCCAGGCGCGTACCCTGATGACCCTGCTGCGCAAGGCGCACCTGGGCGAGGTCAGCGTGACCGTGTGGCCGAAGATCCTGAAAGACATGTGCGCGAAGAAGAACATCTTCGTGCTGGAATAAAGAAAAGTGGTCAGTGGCTGGTGGTCAGTGGCTGGTGGTCAGTGGGCCAGTACTAGGGTCCTGCTACTGACCACCAGAACTGGTTTCAAAAGTCGCTTTGGGGAAGGGCACGGCGGAACCTGTCCTGAGCGAAGCCGAAGGAGCCGTGCCGTCGAGCTAGAGTCGCTTTGGGGAAGGGCACGGCTTCAGCCGTGCCGTCGAGCCCTCAAGAATACTGGGCTTTAGCCCCTGAGGGATTAACCTCCGACGCCCTGACCGGCTTTTGAAACCAGCTCCAGTCACAGACCACATTCCTCGTGAAACTTTCCTTGCTCCGCGGTGTTTGCACCCTCATTAGCCCGGCCTCTGTGCTATTTTGCGCATCAGGGGACGGAGCCAGGTCTCCGCATCTCCCATTTGTGAAGGTGTCATGCGACGCAGATTGACAGGCTTTTTCATTCTCCTGCTTTTGTCACTGGCAACTTTGTTGCTTCCGGCGTCGCTGGCCGCGCAGGTCCACGACCGGATCGCTCAGCCGCTCCAGTTCAGCCAGAGCCAGCCGGTGCGCGGCAGCGTTCATCCCTTCGCCCGAACCGAGCACGATCAGGGCGCAGCCGCCGGCTCCATGATGCTGAACCGCATGGTGATGACGTTCAGTCACAGTGCGGCGCAGCAGGCCGACTTGGACGCAATCCTCAGCGAGCAGCAGAATCCGCTTTCTCCTTATTACCACCAGTGGTTCTCGCCGGAGCAATTCGCCGACCGCTTTGCGCTGAGCGCGAGCGATATCGCCAAGGTGATGGACTGGCTGCAGGGCCAGGGGTTTTCCGTGGATGAAACCGCGCGCAGCCGCTCCTACGTGGCTTTCACCGGTACCGCGGCGCAGGTGGAAGCGGCATTCGGCACGCCCATCCATCACTACCTGGTGAACGGCGAGTTACATTACGCCAACCTTTCCGATCCCAGGCTGCCTTGGCCCCTGGCCAGCGTGGTCACTGGCATTCACGGCCTGAACGACTTTCGCCCCAAGCCGCGCAGTGTCGGTCGAACTTCGCCGCGGCCGGAGTTCACCTCCAGCCTCAGCGGCAACCATTATCTTGCTCCCGACGACTTCGCCACCATCTACAACCTGCACGCCCTGTGGGGCTCCGGGATTGACGGCACCGGGCAGAAAATCGCCATCATGGGCCAGACCGACCTGATTCTGTCGGATATCGCGACCTTCCGCAGCGTTTCCGGGCTGCCCGCCAACGTGCCCACCGTCGTGCTGGTGCCGGGCTCGCGCGACCCGGGCGTGGTGAGTGGCGACATCGTGGAGGCCAATCTCGACGTGCAGTGGGCGGGAGCGGTCGCGCCCAAAGCCACCATTATCTACGTCAATTCCAACAACGGCGTGTTCGATTCGATGAATTACGCCATCTCGCAGAACCTGGCGCCGGTGATCAGCATCAGCTATGGCGGTTGCGAGCTGCTGGATTTCACCCCCTCGGACATCAACACGCTGGTTGCCTGGGGCCAGCAGGCGAACGCTCAAGGCCAGACGATTGTCGGTCCATCCGGCGACAGCGGCGCCGCCGATTGCGACTACCCGCTCAATGCCAATACGCCCCTAAAGTCGGCAACGAACGGCCTGGCCGTGGACGTCCCCGCGGCGCTGCCCTACGTCACCGGCGTCGGCGGCACCACCTTCAACGAGGGCGCGGGGACATTCTGGAATTTAACCAACAACGCCAGCAACGGCTCCGCATTGTCCTACATCCCGGAGATCGCCTGGAACGACACCGCTTATGAAATCGCGAATGGCTACTCGCTGGCGGCCACCGGCGGCGGTGTGAGCAAGCTGTTCGCCAAGCCAAGCTGGCAAACCGGCGTGGGAGTTCCCGCCGACGGCCAGCGCGACGTCCCCGATATTTCGTTTGCCGCTTCCTTCGATCACGATGGCTACCTGATGTGCTCGCAGGGGAGCTGCGTCAACGGTTACCGGATGGCGAACGACAACCTGTTCGTTGTCGGGGGTACCTCGGCGGGAGTGCCCACGTTTGCCGCCATCGTGGCGCTGATTAACCAGAAGTTGGGCGGGACACAAGGCAACGTCAATCCGCGGCTGTACCAGTTGGCCGGCACTTCCACCGACGCGTTCCACGACATCACCATCGGAGACAACCGGGTGCCGTGCATCGCGGGAACGACCGACTGCCCTGCGGGGACCAGTTCGATCGGATACAGCGCCGGCGTGGGCTATGACCTGGTCACCGGGTTGGGTTCCGTGAATGCGTGCAACCTGGTCATGGAATGGAATGGCGCGCAGCCGGACTTCACGGTGGCGGCTGTCACCGGCACTGCGAACGTGGTGCAGGGCGCTACCGCTCAGTACAGCATTACAGTGACATCGGCCAATGGCTTTGTTGGAGCTGTCAGTCTGGCTGTAACTGGCTTGCCGGCTGGAGCAACTCCGGCCTTCAATCCTAACCCTGTGAGCATTACATGTGCTGCAGCGCAGAGCTCAGTGTTGCAGGTAACCACCACGAGTTCAACCGCGGTGGGCACGTACCCGCTTACGGTGACAGCCGTCGAGGGCGGACTTACCCACACGGTGCCATTGTCACTGACGGTAACGTCGGCAACCCCCCCGGATTTCCAAGCCAGCGTTTCGCCCACCAGCTTGAGTTTGATCGCCGGCACCACCGCCAATGTCGGCACATCGACGCTGACAATTTCCGCGCTGAACGGCTTCACGGGACCGGTGTCCCTTACCTGTACAGTCGCGTCGCTGCCCGGAACTACATGCTCGGTTTCGCCGGCTTCGCTGACCAACTCGGGGACCGCCACCGTCACCGTCACGGCTCCGACGACGCGCACTGTCGACCTCCGCGCGCCGAAGCTGTTTCCGCATTTCTTGCCCTGGACTGACGGTTCGTTCGCCATCGCCATGGGATTGATGCTTGTCGGCAAGCGGGAACGCACGTCGAAGAAAACCAAGATGGCAATCCTGGCGGTGATGCTGATCATCGCAATCGCGATCATGATCGGCTGCGGAGGCGGCAGTTCAACAACCTCCTCCGGCGGCACTCCGGTCACGGGTACCGGCACGGTGACGGTGACTGCCACCAGCGGGGCCCTGAGCCACGCCACCACCATCACGGTCACTGTGAATTAGTACGCGCTTGATAGAACCAGCCGGCACACGCACCTCGCGTGTGCCGTTATTTTTTCGGCTGGAACACAAATGGCGGAAGCGTGTCGGAGTCGAACCGACCCTCGGCAGCGCAAAGCTGTCGAGCGCTGGTTTTGAAGACCAGGAGGATCACCGGACCCCATGCGCTTCCGTTTGGCTCCAGGCGCCGGTTGGCAGGTTGTCGGCGGGAGAGTGATCAGCTCATCGTGAGTGTAGCGCGCGCGGGCGCGCCCGGCAAAATCGGGTCACCTCCGCGCGCGTTCTGGGCATGGCAGCGCTAGTCCGCCGGGAACAAGCAGAGCGGACGCGCCAATGCACCCGCGCGAGTAACATCGGGCGCCGTGCTCTCTCGCATATAATCCTGCTTCAAAGCGGCTATGCAATCCCCGCGATGGTCCCGCCTGCTTGGCAGCGACGCGCTGCTGCGCTTCAGCTTGATTGCCGTTATTGCCGCCTACGCTCAAACCGTAAATTTCGGCTTTGTGTATGACGACTTCGGCCTGATCACGGCCAACCCCTGGCTGCAGTCCTGGTCGGGACTCAAGCTGATCTTCACTCAGCACTCCTCCGCCTACCTGGACACTGCCATGCCTGCCCGCCATTACCGCCCCATGTACCTGGCGTGGTTGTGGACGGTGCAACATCTGTTAGGCAGCGCGCCCGGCTGGTTTCATGTTGCGGCGGTCCTGACTCACATCGCGGCCGTCGGCCTCGCCTACCAGTTTGCCAGGATGCTGCTGCAGGACGCTTCCGCGGCGGCGATGGCCGCGCTGATCTTTGCGGTTCATCCGACAAAAGTGGAGAGCGTCGCCTGGATTGCCGGCGCCGCGGAGCCGCTGCAAGCCGTGTTCGTTTTCGCCACGCTCATCGCATACATCCACGCGCGCAACCGGCCCCGCCGGCAGTGGCCGTGGCTGGCGGCAGCGGCAGCGTGCTTTGCCGCCGCGTTGCTCACCAAGGAAACGTCGGTCGTGGTGCCGGCGATCGTCATCGCGTACGAAGTGATATTCCCGCGCAGCCATCAGCAAAACCCCGGCTGGCGGCGGGTGCTCCTTTGCCTGGCGCCCTTGTTTTTCGTCGTGGCCGCTTTCGTCGTCGTGCGCACTGCGGTGTTGCACGGATTCGGAGATACCGCGGTCCCGAGATCCCTGCAACACGTGCTCTTGAACGCGCCCCTCGCCTTCTGGCTACTGGTCAGGCAGATGGTGCGGCCCTATGGACTGAGCGCGTTCTATCCCCTGGTCAATATTGCGCGGTTCTCCACGGCTTACGTTTTGTTGCCCGGCGTGGCGCTGGCCATTGCGGCGCTGCTGTATTGGCGCTGGACGCGGGAACTTCCGGTGCTGAAGTTTGCTGCCGTCTGGTTCCTGCTGACCCTGCTGCCGGTCATCGGTGAATTCAGTTGGGTGCAACTGCACGACCGCCATCTCTACCTGCCATCGTTCGGGATTGCGCTGATGCTGGCCGTGTTGTTGCAGCGTGCGGCAGGGTGGGCACATTGCCGCTCGGAGCACGCGCCTGCCATCGCGGCCCTGGTCGTTGCGGCGGTGCTGGCAGGCATCAGTGCCCGCGAGGCGAGGTTCTGGGACAGCGACCTCGACGTCTGCGAACGCGCGGTTGCGGTGGCGCCCGCCAATCCTGACGCGCTCAGCCTGCTGGCCGACACCTATGACGCTGCCGGAGCGCCGGACAAGGCCGCGGCCACCCTGCAGTCCGCGTTGCAGTACTACCCGCGGTCGGCGAAATTCAACTTCGCCCTGGCGCACCACTATTACACCCTTCGCCGCTACGACGACGCCCGGCCCTACCTGGAACGCGTGCTGGCCATCGGCGGCGACAACGACACCCGATCCACCGCGCTCTACGAACTCGCCGTGCTGGAGCAGACAGAAGGGAAGCGCGACGCAGCCGAGCAGCACCTGCGCGAAGCCATCCGCCTCGCCCCGCACATCGCCGGCTACCAACGCGCCCTCGCCACGCTGCTGCGGGCGCCCACCTCGGCCACCGAATCACCGGCAATGCGCTCCCCCGATCCCAAACCGTGATCCGGTGTCACCTTTCTGCGTCTTTTCCAATGTTCGCGAGTCTAATTGAGCGCTGGCCCTGCCTTGCGGACTGGCTGCTCTCGGGCGCACTGCTTTCCCGCGCGCGTTGCCATGTCGAGTTACGGGGCCGTCAAGATTGAAGGAGGCGTGCAATGAGTCTGAAGATTGGTGATGTAGCTCCGGATTTTGAAGCCCAAACAACCGAAGGCCGCATTCACTTTCACGATTGGATCGGCAATTCCTGGGCGGTGCTGTTTTCCCACCCCAAGGACTTTACCCCCGTCTGCACTACCGAACTCGGCGCCATGGCCAAACTGAAGCCCGAGTTCGACAAGCGCAACGCCAAGATCATCGGCCTCAGCGTCGATCCCGTGGACAACCACAAGAAATGGTCGATCGACATCAAGGAAACCCAGGGCTACGCGCCCAACTATCCCATGATCGGCGATACCGACCTGGTTATTTCCAAGCTCTACGGCATGCTGCCCGCCACCGTTGAGGGCTCGTGCGAGGGCCGGACGGCCGCCGACAATATGACGGTGCGCAATGTATTCGTGGTCGGTCCCGACAAGAAAATCAAGCTGATCCTCATCTATCCCATGACGACCGGGCGCAACTTCGACGAAGTGTTGCGCGTCCTCGACTCACTGCAACTGACGGCGAAGCACAAGGTCGCCACGCCCGCCAATTGGAAGCAGGGCGACGACGTGATCATTGCCGGCTCCGTTTCCAACGACGATGCCAAGAAGATATTTGGCACTTGGAAGGAACCGCGGCCGTACATCCGCATCGTGCCGCAGCCGAAAGAAGCGGCCGAGAAAAAGTCGGCGTAATGGTTCAAGTCTTGGGTTGTCAGTCGTCGCCCTTCAGGCCTGGCGGCTGACGACTGGAGACTGACGACGATTCCATGACTACGACCCCACGCCGGTTTCAGTACGTGCAGATGGACGTCTTCACCTCGCGTCCGCTCGAGGGCAACGCGCTCGCCGTGTTCACCGACGCGCGCGGGCTCAGCGACACGGAGATGCAGGCGCTGGCCCGGGAGACCAATCTTTGCGAGACCACGTTCGTTCTCCCGCGGGACGCGGCCACCGAGCGTGAGCGCGGGCGCCGCGTCCGCATCTTCACCACCCGCGAGGAACTTCCCTTCGCCGGGCATCCCACCCTGGGTACCGCGACGGTGTTGCGCGGCGCGGGTGGCGCCGGCCTGGTCGAACTGGACCTCAACGTCGGCAAGATTCCCGTCCGCTTCACCACCGGCGCTGATGGCATGGTCTTCGGCGAAATGCAGCAGCGCGATCCCGAGTTCGGTCCCCGCCACGCTCGCGACGACGTTGCCCGGGCCACGGGCCTGAAGCTGGACGATATCGCCGACGACCTCCCCATCCAAACCGTTTCCACCGGCATCGCCTTCACCATCGTGCCGGTGCGCTCACTCGCGGGTATGCGCGCGTTGCACCCCGACTTGAAGATCGCTACCGAGTACCTGGAACGCAGCGCCGGCAAATTTTTTTATTTCGTGAGCCGCGAAACCCTGGACAAGTCCGCCCGCCTGCACGCGCGCATGATCTTCTATAACGGCGAGGACCCCGCTACCGGGTCCGCGGCAGGCTGCACCGCGGCGTGGATGGTCGCGCACGGCGTCGCCAGGCCGGAGGAGAGCGCCGCCATCGAGCAGGGAATCGAAATCATGCGGCCGAGCCGCATCGTCGTCCGCGCCGGCCGCGACGGTGACCGGATTGTCACTGTGCGTGTCGGTGGAAATTCTGTGGAGGTCATGCGCGGCGAAGTGTTTCTCTGACGCGCATGAGCGCGCGACGCCTCTCAGCGCGGCAATCCGCCACCTGCAAAAATAACATCCTTTTCAATAGCCGAGATGCCTATTATCTTTCGCGCTACTTTACAGCGCGCGCGCCTGCCCGTAGGATGCGCTCTGTTCTTATTCGCCCTGTTGATACAAAAATTCTGGAAGTTCCGCGCCTCGGCGCCGGTGCAAGTCGCCGCCCTGGGTGCGGCTCCCATAGCCTCTTTGGAAGGGCCATGAAGCCGAAACGGACGATTCTCTGCGTCGATGACAACGAACAATCCCTCTCCATCCGCAAGGTCATGCTGGAAACCCGCGGTTATCGCGTCGTCGCCTGCCACAGCGGCCTCGACGCGCTGGAGCAATTCAAGCAAGGTGGCATCGACCTGGTCCTGTCGGACCTGATCATGCCCGGGCTCGACGGCCACCACCTGATCGAGGAGATCAAGAAGCTTTCGCCGCAAACCCCGGCCATCTTGTTTTCCGGGAAGGTCAAAATCTACGAGCGCAATCTGCACGCTGATGTTTTTCTTCCCAAGGGCATGTACGCGCCGGTCGAACTTTTAGAGCGCATTCGCTTGCTGCTGGTTCGCAAGCGCGGCCCCAAACGCATCATGCCTTTCAGCATGACCACCGGAGGCCGGACCGGCGTGGCAGCCTCCTAGTCCAGCCCTCCTCCTTACCTTGGCGGCTATGCCTCGCAGGCTCTAGCAGGCTGGTGGAAAACTCCGTTTGAGCTTCGCTTTGAAGGGGTGCGGCTTCAGCCGCGCCGAGCAAGTCCTTTATTCTTGTCATTCCGAGCGGGCTTCAGCCCGCGAGGAATCTGCTGTTCTGACTTTTTCCGCAGCCTCCTAGACCGACCGACCGACCGACAGACCTTCCGCCGCACTTGCCGCGCCTGCCCTCTCGCCGCTAACATCTCTATGCGTTTATGCGCCGCGTCTCGCTGGAAAATCCCGCGTTTTACGTCAACCCCGAAGTCTCCTGGCTGGCCTTCAACCGCCGTGTCCTGGAGGAGGCCGAGGATGAGCGCAACCCGCTGCTGGAGCGGGTGAAATTCCTCGCCATCACCGCCAACAATCTCGACGAATTTTTTGAGGTCCGTATTGCCGGGCTGGTGCAGCGCATTGAAGATGGTTACACCGAGGCCGGCGCCGACGGCCTGGAGCCCCGCGAGGAACGCGACCTGCTCGCGCGCGAGGCCCACGAATTCGTGGACGCCCAGTACCGCTGCTGGAACCAGCAATTGCTGCCCGCGCTGTCCGAGCACGGCGTCCGCGTGCTCTCCCTGCAGGATCTCAGCGCCGAGCAGGAATCGTTCATTGCCGAATATAACGAGCGCGAACTCGACCCGCTGCTCACGCCCGTAACGGTGGACCCGGCGCATCCCTTTCCTCGCGTCATCAACAAGGCGCTGTGCCTCGCTTTCCTGCTCAAGCGCCGGCGCCGCGCTGCCGGCGCTTTCATGGGAGTGGTCACCGTGCCGCGCGCGCTGCCGCGTCTGGTCCGCCTGCCCTCGGAAGAGGGCGCCGACAGCTACATTTTCCTCGCCGATCTCGTCGCCTATCACGCCGCCAGCATGTATCGCGGCTACGACATCCTGAGTTCGGCCGCCTTTCGCGTCACCCGCAACAGCAATCTTTATTTGCAGGAAGAGGAATCGCGGAACCTGCTGGAGTCGGTTCGCACCGAGTTGCACAACCGCCGCCGCGGTGACGCCGTGCGCCTGGAAATCGAGGCCGGCGCCGGCCCCGAGATCATCGAGCGCCTGCGCACCACCTTCGAGTTGGAAAACTGGCAGGTATTCCAGACCGATGGGGCCGTCAACCTGTCGCGCCTGTTCACCCTCCACGCGCAATCCGACCGCCCCGACCTCAAGTTTCGCCCGTTCGTTCCGCGCCAGCTCCACCTCACCGCCAAGTCGCGCGACCTCTTCGAGGAACTGCGCCGACACGACCTGCTCCTCCACCACCCCTTCGACTCCTACGACACGGTCGTGGGGTTCATCGAGGCCGCCGCCGCCGACCCGCGCGTGCTCTCCATCAAGCAAACCCTCTATCGCACCAGCGAGGATTCACCCATCATGCGCGCCCTGGTGGAAGCCGCGGCCCGCAAGGAAGTCACCGTCGTGGTGGAACTCAAGGCGCGCTTCGATGAAGCTCCCAATATCCGCTGGGCGCGGCACCTGGAAGATGCCGGCGTGCAGGTGTTCCACGGCCTGGTGGGGCTCAAGACGCACTGCAAGCTCGCCCTGCTGGTTCGCCGCGACCCCGATGGCACGACGCGCAGTTACGCCCACCTCGGGACCGGCAATTACAACCACGTCACCTCGCGGCTTTACACCGATCTCAGCCTGCTCACCGCCGATGCGCGCATGACCTCGTCGGTGCACGCCGTTTTCAATTTCCTCACCGCCTACGCCGAGCAGGGCGACTACGATCCTCTGCTGGTGTCGCCGCTCGACATCGCGCAGAAGACCATCAACTTCATCGACCGCGAGGCCGACCACGCCCGCCACAAGCGTCCCGCGCGCATCGTCGCCAAGATGAACGCGCTCACCGACAACCAGGTCATCCAGGCGCTCTATCGCGCCTCGCAAGCCGGCGTACACATTGACCTGATCGTACGTGGCATGTGCTCGCTGGTTCCCGGAGTGCGCGGCGTCAGCGACCGCATTCGCGTGCGCAGCATCGTCGGGCGGTTCCTGGAGCACTCGCGCATTTTTTATTTTCTCAACGGCGGCGAGGAAAGCGTCTGGGTCGGCAGCGCCGACTGGATGCCGCGGAATTTGTACGATCGCGTTGAAGTCCTGTTCCCCGTCGCTGACGCGCTGCTTTGCCAGCGCCTCAAGCAGGAGGTCCTCGGCGCCTACCTCGCCGATACCGTGAAGGCTCGTTTCCTCCAGCCCGATCGATCCTATGTTCACGCCGGCCGGTTGCCCCAGGCCGCGCGCAACGCGCTGCAACTGCCGAAACTCGAATTCTCCGCCCAGGATTTCCTCATGGGGTTGGCGGAAGGGCGGCAGACGGTGGACAATATTCCACTGGCCCGCGCGCGTTCATCCAAGCGCCGGCGCATCGCCAGCAAGCGACCGCAGAATGTAGAATGAAGAAGTCAGAATGAAGAATGAAGAATGAAGATTCTCCATTCTTCATTCTGACTTCTTAATTCTTAATTGATCATGCTCGTCTACTTCCTTCGCCACGCCTCCGCCGGTGTCAGCAAGAGCGATCCCATCAAGGACGAAAAGCGTCCCCTCGACCGCGACGGCGTCGAGCAATGCGGCTACGTCGGCCGCGCCCTCGCCGTCCTGGAAACCCACGTCGATGTCATCATCTCCAGCCCGCTGAAGCGCGCCACCCAGACTGCCGCACTCATCGCCAACGAACTCGCCCACGAGGGCAAGATTGATCTCGATCCCGCGCTGCGTCCCGGCGCCGCCTTTGCGCAGTTTCGCGACCTGTTGACCAAGTACGGCAACCAGGAAGCGATCATGGTGGTCGGGCACAATCCGAACCTCAGCGAATTTCTCGGACGCTTGATTGGCGGTGGAAGCCGCACCGGAATTGATCTGAAGAAGGCGGGCGTGGCGCGCGTCGATGTCTACCACCACCGCGGCGTGCTCAACTGGTGTCTCACGCCCAAGCTGGTGCGGACCTTGAACGAAGCTCCGCGGCCGCCTTCAAAGCCCTCGAAAAAGTAGAACTGGTTTGGCTGTGTTGACCTGCCCTTGTGCGGGTCGCTTCTGCTTTCAGGATCACCGTAAAGTAGAACTGGTCTGGCTCTGTTGACATGCCCTTGTTCGGGTCGCTTCTGCCCTCAGGATCACCGTGACCCCAGCCCCGCAGGGGCGAACGCTAGTAGCCCAGGGCGCCAGCCCTGGGAAAAATTCGATAACGGGTCCGAGTCCTGCAGGGACGGCACGAACAAGCAAACCGAACCTGAACCTGAAACTGAAACTGAAACTGAAACTCCTACACGATCTCCACTTGCAGGTCCCGCCCAAACACCGCGCGAAAGTACGCGCGCTCTTTCTTGAGCGCCCATAACTCCAGGTCGGCGCCGGTGGCGCGACGGGCGGAGATCCGCAGCACAACCTGGCTGTCTCGCGCCCGCGACCGGATGGCGGTGACGGCGCGCCGCCGTCCCTGGTTGAGCGCCCGCGCCACCCGCAGCAGCGCCACCGCCTTGGGCACATTGTCGCGGTCCTCGGGTTCCAGCGTTTTCACCAGCTTGTCCCCCGACGATGGCAGCGCGCTGCCCAGGTAGCGCGTGATCGCCGCGATCACCCGCCGCTGCGCCGGGGTGTAGCCCAGGATTTCCGAATTTGCGATCAGGTAATAAGCATGGCGATGCCAGCCGGTACGGTTTACATACGCGCCCATCTCGTGCAGGATCGCCGCCGCCGAAACCCATTCCTCGTAATCCGCCGGCAACCGGTGCACACTCTTGAGTCCGGCGAACAACTGCAACACCAGGCCGCGCACATGCTGGGCCTGCTCCATGTCCACGCGGTAGCGTTTCGCCATGGCGACCAGTGCGTCCCATCGTTCCGATTCCAGTTGCTGCGTGCCCTTGGCGGTGCGCGTGTAGTCGGCGGCCATCTGGGCCAGCAGCCCGTCGCGCAGCCCGAGCTCGGAATAACGGAACCCGCCCAGGTCGCAGCGCTGCATCAGCTCGGTGAACACCGCCGCCCCCGCCAGGATGATTTCTCCCCGCCGCGTGCCGATGCCGGGAATCTTGATGCGCTGCGCGTAGCTCATCCGGCCGAGCTTGTCGGCCAGCCGTACCAGGGCGCGCGTCGGCACCACGTTTTCTTTTCCGGGATTCTTCAACAGCGACTGCGCGCTGGTCGCCAGGGCCGCGGCCGTGCCCGAGGTCGCGATCACCGCCTGCGGTCGCGCCGCCACGATCTTGCGCGTCACCCGCTGCACCTCCTCGGCGATGTAGCTGTGCAGCCGTTGCAGCTCGTAGTCGTGCGGCGGATCGTGGTGCAGGAATTCCTGCGTCAGCCGCACCGCTCCCACCGGCAGGCTCACCGTCTCGCGGATATGCCGGCGCGCCGACACCGTCAATTCGCAACTCCCGCCCCCCAGGTCGATCAGCAGCAGCGGCGACGCCGTCACTCGCAGATTGGTGATGATGCCCAGGTGGATGAGCCGCGCCTCTTCCGTTCCCGAGATCACCTCCACCCGCCAGCCGGTGCGCATGTGCACCCAGTCAATGAAAGCCTGCGCGTTGCGCGCATCGCGCAGCGCGCTGGTTGCGACCACCCGCACCTGCCCGTCCCCGTGTTGCTGTACCGCCTTGTGAAAGCGGCGCAGGACCTTCACCGTCTGCGCCATCGCCGCCGGCGCCAGCATTCCCGCCTGGAACACCGATTCGCCCAGGCGCACCACCTCGCGGTCTTCGTGCACCGTCCGCAAGCGCTGGCGCACCAGGCGCGCGACCTTCAGTCGTACCGAGTTGGCTCCGATATCGACGGCGGCAAAGGTGGGCATGGGGAAGTTTCAGTTTCAAGTTTCAGTTTCGAGCAACGAGGATCCAGGGCTGTTTCTGCGGCACAGCTGTTTGTGTTGCACAGATGTTTGTGTGGCACACGCGCCCTCGCGTGTGCCACTGCCAAACAATACATGATGTGTAGGCCTCGGCGCCTCGCCGGAGCTGATCGTTGACCGGCAGCAACTCTTTATGTGGCGCGGGCGCCCTCGCCCGCGACGACTTGCATTCGTCACAAAACTCATCCCGCATCGCACCGCGCCTTCGCCCAGATGTCCCTTGAAAGAAAAACAAACGCGTCCCGAATGGGACGCGATGACAATAGCCCGGCACTTCAGTGCCGGGTAGTCGTTTTTTCAGTACGCCGAAGTCCCGCTAGGGACGGCTGAAAAACTGCGCCCAGCGCGGCCGCCCGCTGATTGCTAATTGCTAATCGCTAGCAGCTGCCTTCACGCTGCGCCCGCCTGCCTCACGCCCGCCGCTGCGGCCTTGCTCGGTATTGCCGGTGGTAACCGCATTGCCGCCGGGCGCTTCGGCGCCGGGACGCGCTGTACCCGTCGCTCCGCCAGCATCGCGCGATACTCTGCCAGCAGCGCGCGGCGCACCTCCTGGCAGACGCCGCGTGCCTGCACGAACTTGGCGTTGGTCACGTTGCGCAAGGCCGCGACCAGGCCGCTTTCCAGCGCGCGCGAAAACAGCGACTCCGCCGTTTGGGTGAGCGTCTGCCAATCGTGCCAGTCCCCGGCCGCATCCTGCATGCGCTTCAACTGGTTCACCATGCGCTTCGCCTCGGGAACTGGTCCTGCCATCTCGGCCACGTAACGGATACGCTTGCAGCGCGTGCGGTAGGCGTGCAGATTCTCCGGCGTCAGCCCTTGCACCTGGCGCGCCAGCGAGGCAAACATGCGCAGCGCCGCCGCCACCGCGTCATGATCACGTGTCACCGCAGCGCTCGCCGCCTGCTCCGGCTTCGCGGTGGAATTGATGCCCGCCGACCAGCGCTGAAGCGCCTTTCGCACCTTGTGCGCGTCCTTGTCGGCGAGCGCCTTGGCCAGCCCCTGCTCGCGTTGGCTGCGTTGCTCGTTCAGCGCCTGCATCAGCCGTGCCTTGCGCTCCTGCTCGCGCCCGATCTTCAGCTTGCGCAGGGCTGCGATCTGGACGTCAATGTCGCGCACGCCGCCGGCCTCCCGCCGCAACCGCTTAAGGCGCCTGCGAAGCTGGCCCTGCTTGCGGTCAGCACCGCTGCCCAGCGTCTCCAGCACCGCCTCCAGCCGGCGCGCCGTGGTGCGGATCAGGTGGACGCGCTCCGGCGGCAGCGGAGTCCTCACCGCGCGCCGCCTTTGCGCGTGATGCGGCGCCACGGGTTGGGCGTGCATCTTCCGCAGCAACTGCTCCAGTTTTCGTATTAATGCGAGCGACCTGGCGTTATCCACTGCCACATTATTTCCTGACGTAAGAAAAAGCTTTTCTGCCAATGAACGCGGAGTAACACGGATGAAAAAACATTCAGTTCCGATCCGTGTTCATCCCCGGCGATCCGTGGCTAACTCATTCTCTTCTCGATCGCATCCGCGATCGTCTTCACCACTTTCACGCGCGCGAAGTACTTGTTCTCCGCCTCCACCACCGTCCACGGTGCGTACGATGTGCTGGTGTGCAGCAGCATGTCTTCCACCGCTTCCAGGTAGCGGTCCCACTTGGCGCGGTTGCGCCAATCCTCGTCCGTCAGCTTGTACGACCGGAACGGGTCCACCTCGCGGCTCTTGAAGCGGCGCAATTGCTCTTGCTTGGAGATGTGCAGCCAGAACTTGCAGATCACCATGCCGTACGACGCCTGGTGCGCCTCGAATTCATTGATCTCGCGGAAGGCGCGCCGCCATTCGTCCTCGTTGCAGAAGCCTTCCACCCGCTCCACCAGCACCCGCCCGTAATGGCTGCGGTCCCATATTCCGATGTGCCCGGCGCGCGGCAGATGGTTCCAGAAGCGCCAGAGATAATGATGCGTCTTCTCCTCGCCGCGCGGCGCCGCGAAGGCCGATACCGTGAACCCGCGCGGATCCAGCGTTTCCGTCACGCGCTTGATTGCCCCACCCTTGCCCGCGGCGTCCCAGCCCTCGAACAGGCACAGCACCGGCGCCTGCTGCTTGAAAAGATCGAACTCCAGCTCGCGCATCCGCACCTGCGCTTTTCCAATCTGCACGCGGTACTGCGGCTCCGACATTTTCTTGTTGGCGTTCAGCTTCTCAAGCATGGGCCGCCTCCGACTTCCGCCGCGCCGCCGGTCGGGCTCGCTTCGCGCCGGCGCCCGCCATGGCGGCATCATCCTTGTCCTTGATCTCGGCGCGCAGCGCCTGCATGATCGGTTGCGCCACCGCCGAGCGCGACACGGCGCCCGGCGCCGCCTTGCGTTTCGCCAGCGCTTCTTCGATCTTCTCCACCAGGGTTCGGAACACCTTGACGCGCGCCCAGCGCACGTCGGTGGCCTCCACCAGAGTCCACGGCGCGTGCGGAGAGTCGGTCTTGGCCAGCATCTCTTCCACCGCGGTCGTCCACTTGTTGTACTGCCGGTGATGCCGCTTGTATTCCTTGGTGATCTTCCATTGCAGCGCGGGGTCGCACAGGCAGGCGCGGAACCTTTTCTTCTGTTCCGCCTTGGAGATGTGCATCCAGAACTTCAGCAGGATCTGGCCATCATCGGCCAGCCAGCGCTCGAACTGGTTGATCTCTTCGTAGGCCTGCTTCCAGGTTTTCTTGTCGCAGAGCTTGTCGCAGCGCTCCACCAGCACCCGCCCGTACCAGGAGTGATCGAACACCACCATCTCGCCGTCATTGGGCAGCGCCGTCTGATACCGCCACAGAAAATGGTAACGCGTCTCCAGCGACGTGGGCGGCGTTCCGGGTTGCACCCGAAACAGCCGCGGATCCAGCTTCTCGGTGAGCTTTTTGGCAATCTGTCCTTTGCCCGCCGTGTCCCAGCCCTCCAGGCAAATGGTGACCGGGACTTCCGCCTCCTTCGCCGCATACTGCAAGCCGCGCAGCCTCTCCTGCAATGCGCCCATGCTTTTGGTGTAGGCGGGCTTCGACAGCTTCTTCTTGAGATCGACAGTTTCCAGCATGACCTCTCCGGGCGGGGCGTAGAGCACAAGGGACCGATGTATGGGGGTGCAGGGAATACTATCCGAAACTCCGCGCTTTTTCACTGGTCAGAAACCCGTGGCGCGTTATCGGACATTCCATAACGGAACCTTCTGCTCGCGCGTCATCTTCCTTCAGGACCCCTCCACGCTGGAGATCACCGGCGCCGCCCAAGCTCCCTGGAAATGGCCGCCTGACGCGATATCCGGCAACCGATGACCGACAACCGATAACCTCTTTAAGCCGCTTGACGATTCACCCCAACTCGCCTTTAATTCAAATCTGTGTCCGGCGCTCCGCCCCACATCGTCGCTAAACCGCCTTTGACCGGGGTTGAGAAGGAACGCCTTTTCGTCGCCGCGCGCGAAGTCCTTGCCCGCGCCTATGCGCCTTATTCCAAGTTCCATGTCGGCGCCGCGGTGCTCGCCGCCTCCGGTGCTGTCTATGCCGGCTGCAACGTCGAGAATGCTTCCTATGGCCTGACCATCTGTGCCGAGCGCTCCGCCATCTCCGCCGGGGTTGCCGCCGAAGGTGCGTCCTTCAAGATTCGCGCCGTCGCCGTGTTCAACGGTAACGACGCCCCCTGCTCCCCCTGCGGCGCCTGTCGCCAGGTGATCTTCGAATTCGGTCCGGATGCCGATGTAATCTTCCAGGGCCGCCACGGTCTGGAGCACTCCACCGCGCACGCCCTGCTCCCGGCGGGTTTCTCGCTGTGAGCGCTGGCACATTCGGCCCCGGGGCCGCGGGACGCGCGCGCAGCGTGCGCGTGGTTGACGTCATTCGCCGCAAACGCGACGGCGGTGAACTCACCCGCGACGAAATCAACTATCTCGTCTCCGCCTACACCTCCGGCGCCATTCCCGATTATCAAATTTCCGCCTGGCTGATGGCCGTCGTTCTGAAGGGCATGACCGACGCCGAACTGGCCGCGCTCACCGAGGCCATGCTCCACTCCGGCCAGGTGCTCGATTTTTCCGACATTTCCGGACCCAAGGTGGACAAGCATTCCACCGGCGGCGTCGGCGACAAAACTTCGCTGGTGCTTGCGCCCATCGTCGCCGCGGCGGGCTTGGCCGTACCCATGATCAGCGGCCGCGGCCTCGGCCACACCGGCGGCACTCTCGACAAGCTCGAATCCATCCCCGGTTTCAACGTCAACCTCTCGCTCGACGACTTCCGCCGCGTACTCCGCGAGTGCGGCTGCGGTCTGATCGGCCAGACCGCCGAGATTGCTCCCGCCGACAAAAAGCTCTATGCCCTGCGCGACGTCACCGGCACCGTCGAGAGCCCTTACCTGATCTGCGCCTCCATCATGAGCAAGAAACTCGCCGAAGGTCTCGATGCCCTGGTGCTCGACGTCAAGACCGGCTCCGGCGCATTCATGAAGCAGGAACAGGATGCCGTCTATCTCGCCGAATTAATGGTCGAAACCGGCCGCCGCATGGGCAAGCGCATGATGGCGCTGATCACCGACATGAATCAGCCACTGGGCCGTGAGGTTGGGAATGCGAACGAAGTCGCCGAATGTATTGACGTGCTGAAAGGTAACGGCCCCGACGATCTGCGTGAGCTTTCACTCGTGCTCGCTGGCTGCATGTTCTATCTTGGCCGGCGCGCCGGTTCTTTGAGCGAAGGAAAAAGCCTGGCGGAAGAGATGATCCGTAACGGAGCCGCGCTGGAAAAGTTTCGCCGGATTGTCCAGCTCCAGGGCGGCGATCCCATGGTGGTGGACGACCCCGGGCGGCTGCCGCGCGCGCGCCACTCGGTCCAGATCCCCAGTCCCTCGGCCGGATTCGTCAGTGCAATCATGTGCGAGCAGGTGGGAACTGCTTGTGTCGTACTCGGTGGCGGCCGCGAGAAGAAAGAAGATGCCATTGATCCGGCGGTCGGCATTACCATCCACAAAAAGTTGCTCGACCCGGTGGCGGAGAGCGAGCCACTGTGCACCGTGTGGTACAACTCCGATGCGCGTTTGGAGGAGGCGCGCCGCCTGCTGCTGTCGGCCTACACCATCGCGCCGCAGCCGCCCGCGGACAAGCCCCCGCTGGTCCATCGCGTGATTGGGGAGTAGCGCTGGGGAATAGGCATTGAATGAATCTGGGAAGGGCGCGGCTTTACCCGTATCGAAAAGCTGCGATACGCGAATCCGGGAAGGGCACGGCTTTAGCCGTGCCGCAACGCAGCCCTTAATGATTGTCATTCCGAGCGGGCGGAACTTGTCCCGAGCGTAGCGAGGGAGCCCGCGAGGAATCTCGGTTTTCGCTGAACTGAAACTGAAACTGAAACTAGAAACTTATGTATCGCTTTGTCGGCATTCTCGGCTTGCTCTCCATGCTCGGCCTCGCCTTTGCGTTTTCCACGGCGCGCCATGCCATCCGCCTCAAGACCCTGGCCTGGGGCATAGGACTGCAATTTGCCTTCGCTTTTCTGGTGCTGCGCTTTGACGTCGGACGCCTCGCGCTCGCCAAGGCTGGCGCCGGCGTCACCCGCCTGCTCGATTTCTCCTTCGCCGGTTCGCAATTCATCTTCGGAGAACTCGGCAGGAAGATGTCGCCCCAGGGCTTCATCTTCGCCTTCCAGGTGTTGCCGACCATCATCTTCATCTCGGCGTTTTTCGCCGTGCTCTACCACTTCGGCATCATGCAGTTCGTCATCAAGCAGTTCGCCAAGGTGATGAAGCTGATGGGCGCCAGCGGCGCCGAATCCCTCGACGTTGCCGCCAGCGTTTTCATGGGGCAGACCGAAGCCCCACTCAGCATCCGCCCGTTCCTGCCCTCGCTCACCCGCTCCGAACTGATGACCGTCATGACGGCCGGCATGGCGCACGTTTCCGGCGGCATCATGGGCGCCTACATTCTCTATGGGATCGAGGCCAAGCACCTGCTCAGCGCCGTCATCATGACCGCCCCCGGCACCATCCTCATGGCCAAGATGCTGGTGCCGGAAACTGAAACGCCGCTCACCGGCGACCGCAATCCTCCCGGCGCCGAAGCCGCCGCCAAGGTCGAACTCGAGGACATCAACCACAAGGACGAAAACGTTCTCGGCGCCATCGCCCGCGGCACCATCGACGGCTTGCACCTGGCGCTCAACGTCGCTGCCATGCTCATCTCCTTTCTCGCGCTCATCGCGCTGGTCAACGGCATCTTCGGCGGCATTCACAACCACTGGGCAAGCTGGTTTCCCTCCAGCCTGGAGCAAGTGTTCGGCGTGATCTTTGCGCCCGTCGCCTTTGTCATCGGCATTCCCTGGCGCGACTGCCTCGCCGTTGGCAATCTCCTGGGCACGCGCATGGTGATCAACGAACTGGTCGCCTTCGCCAACCTCGGCCAGATGAAGGCCGCGCTCGATCCGCGTTCGTTTACCATCGCCACCTTTGCGCTCTGCGGATTTGCCAATTTCAGCTCGATTGGTATACAGATTGGCGGCATCAGTGCGCTGGCGCCCAACCGCCGATCGGACCTGGCCAGGCTCGGCTTCCGCGCCATGCTGGCCGGCACCATGGCCAACCTGATGTCCGCCTCGATTGTGGGAATTTTGATGAAGTGAAGGAGGTCGTTAGTCGCTTGTCGTCAGTCGTTCGCAACCCGAGTTGGCCAACGACCAACGACTGTTCTTACGTTTTAGCCATCGACCATCGACCGTCGACCGTCGACCATTATGAAACATGCCCCCGAACCTGTCCGCCCGCCCGCCGACGACTTCACCCGCGCCGGAGAAGCCGCTGATTTTCTCCGTTCACGCACCAAGCTGCGTCCCAAGATCGCCCTGGTCCTCGGCTCCGGACTCGGCTCCTTCGCCGATCAACTCGTCGACGCCGTCCGCATCCCCTACGCCGAAATCCCGCACTTTCCCCAGCCTTCAGCCGAAGGTCACGCCGGCAAGCTGGTGATTGGCAACCTGGGACACGTGCCGGTGGCCTGCATGCAGGGCCGGGTTCATTTGTACGAAGGCCACAGCGCGCGCGACGTCGTCTTCCCGGTGCGTGCGCTCTCCCGCTTCGGCATCAAAGGCTTGATTCTCACCAACGCCGCCGGCGGCATAAACGAGACCTACACGCAGGGCTGCCTGGTGGTGCTCAAGGACCACATCAACTTGCAGGGCGTCAATCCGCTCATCGGCGCCAACGACGAGCGCCTCGGCCCGCGTTTCCTCGACATGTCCCAGGCCTACTTCCGCCCCTATCGCCAGATCACGCTCGAGCAAGGCAAACGCCTCGGCATCGAAATCTTCGAAGGTGTGTACGCCGCCTGTTACGGCCCGATGTACGAGACCCCGGCCGAAATTCGCTTTATGCGCACCATCGGCGCCGACGTCGTGGGCATGTCCACCGTTGCCGAAGTCATCGCCGCTCGCCACCTCGGTATGCGCGTGCTCGCCATCTCCTGTGTCACCAACATGGCCGCCGGCATCCTTGACCAGCCCATCAATCACAAGGAGGTACTGGAAACCGGTGAGCGCGTCAAAGGCAAGTTCATGCAGTTGCTGGAAGCCATCATGCCCCAAGTGGAGGACTTGGCCGGATCCTAGCTCCCCGATTGCTTGGTCATTTGATTTGTCATTCCGAGCGCAGCGAGGAATCCAGGTTTTGCTGAAACTGAAACTGAAACTCTGAGTTTGTCATTCCGACCCTGAGCGAAGCCGAAGGGGAGGAATCTGCTTTTGCTGGCAACTCGGAACTGACTGAAACTGAAACTATGTCCGCTACCCATATCATCGCTATCGGCGGCCCTTCCTGTGCCGGTAAAACCGAACTGGCGAAGCGCCTCGCGCGCTCCCTCTCCGCCATCATCCTGCCCATGGACGCCTACTACCGCGACCTCGCCTTCCTGCCGCTGGAATCGCGTTTCAAGTTCAACTTCGACATCCCCGACTCCCTCGATCACACCCTCCTGCGCGAACACCTCACCGCCCTGGCCGCCGGCATGTCTGTCCAGCGCCCGGTTTATGACTTTACCGTTCACACTCGTTCCTCGGTCTGGGAAACCGTCACTCCTGGCCCCTTCCTGATTCTGGAGGGCCTCTTCGCGCTCTATTGGGACGACCTGCGTCCCCTGCTGGCCACCAAGGTCTACGTGGACGCGCCCGATGACGTCTGCCTGGCGCGCCGCCAGGTCCGCGACGTCCTCGAGCGCGGGCGCACCGCCGAATCCGTGCACAAGCAGTACGTCGAAACCGTGCGCCCCATGGCCGACCTTTACGTCCGTCCCACCCGCCGTTTCGCCGATGTCGTAGTTTCCGGGGAAGTACCCCTTGAGCAGTCGTCCGCCGCTGTGCTGGCACGAGTCACAGCCACCCAGCCCGCGGCTGCGCCCGCTTCCGGCGCCAACTCGTAGTCACCACGCCTCATTCGGTCGCCCCTTTTGTCCAATACGCTGCTCGGTTGCCGTGCGTGAGCCGTCTCCCCACCCCAGGCATTCACAAACAATTAATTCTCCGCGCTGTTCACAATTGCCCCGCTGCATGATATGTTTCCCGCCGTCAACAACAATACAAAGTTTTGTAGGTCCGCTTGTGTTTATTTCAAAAACGGAAGATGTTTACGCATTGTTGAACAGCAACTCCCATTCTTTCGCCCCCTTATCTTTTCGCTACTTTGGTTTGCAGCGTGCATACAAGCTCTCTTCCAATTTCACCCAGGCAAGTCAGTGCAGCGCCGCCGAGTCATTTCCGCGTTCGACCCTGCGGCGCAGAGCTTAGAACTTGAGGAGCCAAGAACATATGTTTTCGCGCCATGATTCACGCCAGACATCCTCCGGGTTTGCTCTTAATCCCCGGCACATTGTCCCCACCTTATTGCTTGGCACATTGGTGGTATTCATCCTGTGCGCAACTGCCGTTCCTTCATTTGGCCAAGGCTCGGGCTTTGGCAGTATTACCGGAGTTGTGCAGGATTCGACAGGCGCTGTCATCACGGGCGCAAGAGTGACCGTAACGAATCCTTCCAAGGGCATCACCCGCGAAATGGAAACCAGTAGTTCCGGCGCCTTTGCTGCCACGGCCCTGGTACCCGCCTCAGGGTACGTCGTGAAAATCAGCAAGCAGGGTTTTGGCCCGGTCGAGGTCAAGGACATCACCGTCCAGGTCGGCGAGACTGTGAACCTCAACCCAGTCCTGAAAGTGGCGGCTGCCGCCTCGACCGTGGAAGTCACCATGAAGGCGCCCGTGGTTGACACAACCAAGGTGGACACCTCCTCGGTCGTCAACAGCGCTCAGATTCTCGATTTGCCCATTAACGGACGGCGCGTCGACGCGTTTGTCGCGCTCACGCCGGGCATCACCAACGACGGCGTCTTCGGTCTGCTTTCGTTCCGTGGCAATCCCGGCGGCAACTCCTTCCTCACCGACGGCGTAGACACCACCAACAGCTACTACGACGAAAACGCCGGCCGCACCCGTACCTACAACATTTCGCAGGACGCGGTGCAGGAGTTCGAAGTGGTGAGTGCCAACTTCCTCGCCGAGTTCGGCAAGGCCTCCGGCGGCGTGGTCAACACCGTCACCCGGTCGGGCAGCAATTCCTTCCACGGTACGGCCTATGAGTTCTTCCGCAATGCCACGCTCAACGCCAGGGATCGCACCACCGTTAACGGGCTATTGCCGCATGGCATCAACCCGCCCGAATGGCGCCATCAGGCTGGCTTAAGCATTGGTGGTCCGATCAAGAAAGACAAACTGTTCTTCTTCTTCAATGGCGAACTGTTCCGCCGCAACGCTCCCATCGTTTCGTCGAACATCGGCGCCGGCGCCGGCAACAATGTGTTCGATGGTGCGGCAAACATTCTGGCGGCCCAGGCCTGTGTTCCCGGGGGAACCATCAAGCTGCCCAGCGGCGAGACGGGTGTCCCGGGGCCGACCGCAGCCCAGTGCGCTGCCGCCAGCTCTTACATCACCAGTCGCGTGGTGCCGCAGTTGATCCCGCGGAAGATGGACAACAACATGTTGTTTGGCAAAATTGACTGGCACCCAACCGCCAAGGATTCCATCAGCCTCAGCGGCAATTACCTGGACTTCCGCTCACCCAATGGCATCCAGACGCAACTCTCTCTGGCCAACGGGAACGCCATCGGCAACAACGCCGACACCAACGTCTTCGATCGTACCGGACGCGCAAGCTGGACCCGCATCGTTACCAACAACATCCTCAACGAGCTGCGCTACGGGATCTTTATCGATCGCCAGTACGATCCCAGTTCCCCCAGCCTGCTGCCGACCTGGGGTGCCTTCGGTCCGTCACCCGTGAGTTTGACCCTCAACAGCGTCAGCTATCTCGGCTATGCCACCAACTATCCGCGTCTGAACCCGAGGGAAACCCGCAACGAAGTGGCGGACAACCTCTCGTGGACCAAAGGCCAACACAACTTCAAATTCGGCGCCTCCTTCAGCCACGTGGAGGACTTCGTCATCAGCATGGCCAGCCAGTACCCGACTTACACCTACAGCGCGGTGTCTGGCGGGGCCAACGCGCTGACCCTGTTTGCTCTCGACTATAACGGAACTGCCGCGCTGGGCAATCAGGCCTGGAGCTCATATAGTCAGACCGTCGGCAATCGCCAGGTGGATCTCGGTCTCTGGGAAACCTCCCTCTATGCCCAGGACCAGTGGCGTCTCACTCCGAAGCTGACGATTACCCCCGGCATCCGCTTCGAGAACTCCACCGTTCCGCAGCCCAAAATCTGCAACCCGCTATTCCCGCAGACCTGCAAGATCCCGAGCGCACACAATAACTCTGTCGCACCGCGCTTCGGCGTCGCCTACGCTCTGAACAACAAAACCGCCATCCACGCCGGCTACGGCATGTTCTTCAACCGGTACACGACCGCCGCATTGGAGAACCTGCTGGTCAGCAACGGTGTGTATCAACTCGGCTACTCGTACTCGATCGGGAGCACGGAGTACGCCAAGGCCGGACACGGCGTTCTCGGCTGCCTCCCGACGTTCCCCAACCTGGAGCCGTTCAATTTCACCCCGTCCGGCAACTGCGCCAAGACGATTTTCCCCAATATCCTGTATGCCGACCCGAACTACCGGCCGGCGTATTCGGAGCAGGCAACCCTGGCGATTGACCGCGAACTCTTCAAAGACACCAGCTTGTCCGTCTCCTATGTCTGGAGCCGGTCGTTGCACATTCCTGTCAGCTACGACACCAACGTACAGGATCCGACAAATTCCTTCAGCTATCGTGTGCTGGATGCGAGCGGGGCCGTCGCCAGCACTTACACCACTCCGATCTACACGTTACGCAATCCCGCTTACATCTTCGGCGGAGTGCAGTACACCGGCCGCGTCAGCGTGCTCCAGTCGGCCGCCAACAGCTACTACGACGCGCTCCTCGTGAGCTTGAAGCACCGCTACTCGAGCTGGCTCCAGGGAGATTTGTCCTACACCTATGGGCACGCGATTGACTGGGGTGTGGGCTACGCCCCGACCTTCGGCAGCACCACTCCCTCGTCCTACGTGAACGGGAATTACAGGGGAGAGAAGGGCTCGAGCAATCTGGACCGGCGTCACCTTCTGGTTATCAACGCGATTGTCTCGCCGACGTTCATGCACCGTGACACCTGGACCGCCAAGTACCTCGTCAACGGGTGGCAGCTCTCGTTTGTCGAGTTGGCTGGTTCGTCCCAGCCAGTGGCGCCGAGCCTTTCCGGCAGTGCCAGCATTCCCGCCACGGTTGCGACCGCGAATGGTTTTCCCGCGGGAACCAACCTGCTCTCCACCGGAAGCCTGAACGGCCTGGGCGGCTCCGGCCGTGTGCCGTTTGAGTCGCTCTCGGCCCTGAACATAGGTCCGTGGTATCGGACCGACGCCCGCATCGTGAAGGTCTTCCCGATCACCGAGCGCTTGAAGGTCATGCTTGGGATCGAAACCTTCAACCTTCTCAATCACCTGATCGTCAGCGCTCGCGACTCGTCGCAATATAACCTGACGTTCCCGACTTCGGGCACGAACTTCGGCTATGGCGTGCTGACGCCGCGGACACAGTACAGTACCGTGACTGCCACCCAGATCACGCCGGACGGCACTACCGCCCGCCGCGCCAACATGGTGGTCCGGTTCACCTGGTAGGCCGCAGGATCGTGCGGGCGGTGCGCACCAACCGCCGCCCGCCAATGCCTCAATCACTCACGGCGGCGGGTTCCATCCCGCCGCCCTTTTTTTTGCCTGAAGCCTACGTGTACTGATACCGGGTGGCGCAGAGCCTGCCCTGAGAGAAGTCGAAGGGGCTTCAGCCCTGCGGTTTGGATCACAAATGAAACCGGCTTTAGCCGCTGAGGGATTTCTCGCCTAAAGCCTAAAACCTAAAACCTGTTATTCTTCTCCGTCCTCCTCATGCTCAAACACCTCATCTCGCGAAAGCTGCGCGCTTACGTTGTCCTCGTTCTCCTGCTGCTCGCCTCCAACGTCTTTGCCGCCGACGTCCGCGACCTTAAGCCCACCGTCATCCTGATTTCCATCGACGGATTCCGCTACGACTATTTCGGCAAGGCTCCGACCCCCAACCTCGACTCCCTCATCGCCCGCGGCGTGCGCGCCCGCTACATGGTCCCCTCGTTTCCCACCAAGACCTTCCCCAATCACTACACCCTCGTCACCGGCCTCTACCCGGCCCATCACGGCATCATTGCCAACACCATGTGGGACGACGCCCTCCACGCCACCTTCAAGATGTCTGACCGCAAGCAGGTGCAGGACGCCCGCTGGTGGGGCGGTGAACCCATCTGGGTGACGGCGCAAAAGGCCGGGCAAAAGACTGCCCCCATGTACTGGCCCGGCAGCGAAGCCGCCATTGAAGGCCTGATACCCACCTACTGGGAGGCCTGGGACGAGAAGAACAAAACTACCTTCGAATACCGTGTCAGCAAGGTGCTCTCGTGGCTCGATCTGCCTGCGCCCGAGCGGCCCACGTTTCTCACTCTCTACTTCGAAAACGTGGACCAGGCCGGCCACGATTTCGGCCCGGACTCACCGCAACTCCACGCCGCCATGGAGCGCGTTGACCAGGCAATCGGACTCCTTCTGCAAGGCCTCGCCGCTCGCCGCATCGAAGACCAGGTCAACATCGTCGTCGTTTCCGATCACGGCATGGCTGCCTGTTCCCGCCAGCGCCTCATCATGCTCGACGACTACGTCGACCCCTCCAACGTCATCGTGGTCGACACCTCGCCCGTGTTGGCCGCCAAGGCGAAGGACGGCAACAATGCGGCGCTGGTCGCGAAACTCAAGCTTGTGCCCCACCTCACCGTCTATACCCCGGACACCGTGCCCCAGCGGCTGTACTACACCGGCAATCCGCGTATCACCCCCGTGATTGCGGTCGCCGACGTCGGCTGGAAGATCACCTCCCATGATTACGTCGCCAAACATCCCGACAACAAGTACGGCGGCGATCACGGTTATGACAATGCCGCCCCTGAAATGCGCGCCATTTTTGTCGCCGCCGGTCCTGCCTTCAAGCCCCACCGTAGCTTGCCTGGTTTCCCCAATGTCGACGTTTACCCTCTGCTGGCATATCTGCTCAACGTCGCCCCCGCCAGCAACGATGGAGACTTAAGGGTTTTTAAGCCGGTTTTGCGCCCTAAAACGGCAACCGGTCGCCGCCTCGTTAATCGCTAATCGCTGATTGCTAATCGCTGATCACTAATTTTTTCCATCCCTCGCCTCCCCCGCGCATCTCAAACTGGGTTGGAGGAAACATTATGGCTAATCCCGTCGCCGAGAAGGCTGCTGCTCACGAGCTGCCCGCTCTCCCCTACGACTTCGCTGCGCTTGAGCCCCACATTGACGCGCAGACCATGCAGATTCACCACGACAAGCACCACGCCGCGTATGTCACCAACCTCAACGGCGCCCTCGACAAGCATCCCGACCTCAAGTCCAAGTCGGTCGAAGACCTGCTGCGCAACCTCGGCTCCATTCCGGAAGACATCCGCGCCGCGGTCCGCAACAACGGCGGTGGCCACGCCAACCATTCCATGTTCTGGAAGCTCATGAAGCCCAATGGCGGCGGCAATCCCACCGGCGACATCGCCGGCGTGATCGGCCAGCTCGGCGGCTTCGACCAATTCAAGGAAAAGTTCAACGACAACGGCGTCAAGCGCTTTGGCAGCGGCTGGACCTGGCTGGTCCGCACCAGCGCCGGCAAGTTCGATCTGGTCAGCACCGCCAACCAGGACAGCCCGTTCCTCGACGGAAATTTCCCCGTCTTCGGCAACGACGTCTGGGAGCACGCCTACTATCTGAAATACCAGAACCGCCGCGCCGACTACCTCAAGGCCTGGTGGAACGTCGTCAACTGGGACGAAATCAACCGCCGCCTCAAGCAAGGCCGGTAACCTGTGCAGCGCCGCAGGCTCTTTTGACAGCACAGCGCCGCAGGCTCTTTTGACGTCACAGCGCCGCAGGCTCTTTTGACAGCACAGCGCCGCAGGCTCTTTTGACAGCACAGCGCCGTAGGCGCGGTTGACAGTACAGCGCCGTAGGCGCGGTTGACTCTACAGTGTCGTAAGCGCCGTAGCCTGCACAGCGCCGTAGGCGCGGTTGACTCTACAGTGTCGTAAGCGCCGTAGCCTGTACAGCGCCGTAGGCGCGGTTGACAGTAGCCAGGCACTTCAGTGCCGGGAAGATTTGCAATAGAACGTCAGTCCCGTAGGGACGGCTGAGAACTGACCACTGGCAACTGAAACTGTTGTTTGCGTGGGGAAGAAAAAGCCCGGCCTCTCTTGGCCGGGCTTTTTCGCTAACTACTAACTACTAACTACTAACTCCCGACTCCCGACTCCCGCCTACTGCTGTCCTCCCGCGATCGGCTTGCCTTCCGTGTCCTGCGCCTGCACCGTGCCCAGACCCAGCTTCTTCAGATCGGGCTCGATCTTGGCGCGGTCTCCGGCAACCACCACCACCATCCTGTCCGGCGAGACGTACTTTTCTGCCATCCGGTGCACATCCGCCGCCGTCACTCCCTCGATCTTGGCCGGCAGCGTGCGGTAGTAGTCCGCTGGCAGGCTGTAGACGAACAGGTTCGACATGGTGCGCGCCGTCTGGCTCGTGGTCTCGAAATCCGCGGTCAGCCCGCGCACATTCGACTCCTTCGCCATCGCCAGCTCTTCTGGCGTCACCTGCCCCGCGCGTATCTTCTCCACTTCATTGAACACTTCCTTCACCGCCGGCGCCGTCACGTCCGTCCTGATCATGCTTCCGATAATGAATGGCCCCGTCCCGCGCCGGAACTGGTAGGTCGAGAACGCGCCGTACGTGTACCCGTGCGCCTCGCGCAGGTTCAGGTTGATCCGGCTGGAGAACAGCCCGCCCAGGATATCGTTCATCACCAGCACCGGCGCGTAGTCCGGGCTGTTGCGCTGTAATCCGACGTGCCCGATCCGCAGCGCGCTTTGCGGTGCGTTCGGCTTGTCCACGATCACGATCCGCCGCGACAGCGTGTTCGTCACCATCGGCGGCTGCATCGCTGTCGCCTGCCCCGTCCATCCGCCAAAATATTTCAGCGCCAGCGCCTTCAGTTGCGCCTCGGTGACATCGCCCGCCACCACCAGCGCCGAGTCTTGCGGTGCGAAGCCGTTCTCGTAGAACTTCACCAGGTCCTGGCGCGTCGTCTCTTTCGTCGACCCCGCCGTCCCCGTCTCCAGGTATCCATACGGACTCTTGCTTCCGTACACCTCGTGCGCGAATACCCGGCGCGCGATCGCCGCCGGATCATCGTTCTCCTGGATCAACGTCGTCAGCCGGCGTTTCCTCACCCGCTCGATCTCCTCCTCGCGAAACGCCGGATGCATCGCCACGTCCGCCACCAGGTCGAACAGCTTGTCTGCGTTCTTGGTCAGCGCTCCGGCGCTCACCTGGGTCGCGTCCGCCGTCGAATTCGCCATGACCGTCGCCCCGATCTGCGCGATATCATCCGCCAGTTGCGGCGACGTCCGTTTTTCCGTCCCCTCGTTCAGCATCATCGCTGTGAACGACGCCAGTCCCGGCCTATCCACCGGATTCGCCTCGCTCCCGCGCAGCACCGTCACTTGCGCCGTCAACACCGGCAGTGCGTGCTGCTCCACCAGGTACACCGGCATTCCATTGGCCAGCTTGAACTCGGTCGGCACCGGCAGCAGCGGCGCCGCCATTTTCCCCGGCGTCGGAGGCGACGCCCGCCACGCATCGTTCCCCGGCCCGCCCGGCAACGCTTCGGCCGATTCCGGCTGTGGACGCTTCGGCACGTCATCCACCACCTTTTCGCCCGGCACGCCGTACACCACCGCGCGCGAATTCGCCGTCAGCCCTTGCGCCAGCTTCTTCACCGACTCCGCTGTTGCGTCCCGGTACCGCGCCAGGTCCTTCGGCAGGTAGCCCGGATCACCGGTGTAGTGGTTGTACAGGTCGAGCATGTCGGCCTTGCCGCCAAACCCGCCCAGCCTCTGCAGACCCTGGATCTTGCGCGTCTCGATGGTGTTGCGCGCCCGCTCCAGCTCCGCCTGCGTGATCCCTTCCTTCTGCACCGCCGCCAGCTCTTCCTCGATCGCCTTTTCCAGCTCTTCCGGCTTCACTCCCGGCTTCGCCGTCGCCGTGATCTCGAATATCGACCCCAGCATCGCCGAATTCTGTTCCGCCTTCACGTCTTGCGCGATCTGCTTCTGGTACACCAGCTTCCGGTACAAGCGGCTCGACTTGCCGCCGCCCAGCGCCAGCGCCAGCAGGTCGGCGTCGGCGTCCCCCGGCTTGAAATACGCCGGCGTCAGCCATCCCATGTACACCCGCGGCAACTGCACCTTGTCGGTGATCACCGCCCGCCGTTCTTTCGTGATGGGCGGCGTTACCGCGTCAATCTTCGGCACCGGAGGTCCCGCCGGGATCGCTCCGAAATACTTCTCCACCAGCGCCTTGATCGTCTTCGGATCGTAGTCCCCCACAATCGCCACGCTGGCGTTGTTCGGCGCGTAATACGTCTTGAAGAAATCGCGCACGTCGTTGATCTCCGCCGCCTCAACGTCCGCGTGCGACCCGATCACGTACGCATAATAAGGATGGTTCTTCGGGAACATCTCGTGGATCAGCCCTTCCTCCGCCAGATAGTAGGGCTGGCTCTCGCCCTCCCGGCGCTCGTTGCGCACCACGTCCCGCTGGTTCGCCAGGTTGCGCCCCGTCAGGTTGTCCAGCAGCCACCCCATGCGGTCGCTCTCCAGCCACAACCCCAGTTCCAGCTGGTTCGACGGCAGCGTCTCGAAGTAATTCGTGCGGTCGAATTCCGTCGTCCCGTTGATGTCGCTCGCGCCCGCCCCTTCCAGCAGCCGGAAGTGCTCGTTCGCCTTCACGTGCTTCGATCCCTGGAACATCATGTGCTCGAACAGGTGCGCGAATCCCGTCCGCCCCGCTCGCTCGTTCGCCGGCCCGACGTGGTACCACAGGTCCACCGCCACCAGCGGCAGCCGGTGATCTTCGCTCAGAATCACTTCCAGCCCGTTCGGCAGTTTGTATTTCTCATACTTGATGGCAGGGAACTTCTCGCTCGCGGCCGTAGTCTGCGCGGCTTGCGGTTGCCCCACACTTGTCGCTGCCGGTTTTGCAGCGACATGGTGGGTCTTTTCCTGACTCCACACCGGCGCGCTGGTCGCAACGACCATCACCATTGCCAGAACGAACTTCCACGCCCGCCCCGCTTGTCTCATAGAGAATCTCCTTAGTGCTGGAATCGCACGGTTTCGACCGTGCCAATCTATTGGTTTTCGCAACACGCGGCCCTATTCGTGCCGATCATTTTTTCGGGAAGGGCACGGCTTTAGCCGTGCCGAAACGACCCCTTTGATTTTTGTCATTCCGCGGGGCTTCAGCCCCGAGGAATCTGCTTTTCCTGACGCCGCTCATCCTCGCGCCCCGGGCACACATACCCCGTCCCCCTCACATACGCATTCTTAGACCGTGCCGGTTCCATTTCGTCACCAGCCATCCCAATTTTCTTCACCAGCGTCATAATTTTCCGGGATGAACCGCGCCAGACCCACCTCTCTCCACCCGGCGAAGCAACCCCTGACTTGACACGGTGTGGCACACGCTCCCTCGCGCGTGATGCCTTCAATTCGCGCAAATGCCCGCAGGTTCACAAAAATTAACGAATGTCATCCTGAGCGAGGACGCGACGGCAGGCCTGCGCGCCCCGCTTTTGGGCGACGCGGGCTGCCGGTTCGCGTCCGAGTCGAAGGACCTGCATTTCGCTCGTCGCGTCCGCAATCCTGTCGCTCTCTCAGGCAGATCCGCGCAATTGCAAATTACAAATTACAAATCACAAATTACGTCACCCGATCACCGGATCACCCGATCACCCGATTGCTTCACCACCACCCCATCCTTCATCACAAACTGCACCTTCTCCAGCAGCGTTATGTCAGAAAGCGGATCTCCCGGCACCGCCACAATGTCCGCCAGCTTTCCCGGCTCAATCGTCCCCACATCCGGCATTCCCATCAGCGCCGCCGCATCCACGGTTGCCGACCTTATTGCCTGCGCCGGCGTCTGCCCGTACTTTACCCGCAGCCCTAACTCCTTCGCCGGATTGATATTCCAGTCAAACCCGCCCGCATCCGAGCCGAACGCGATCTTCACTCCTGCCTGTTGCGCCCGCCGGAACGTCTCCTGCGACACCTTCACCATGTCCAGCCACACCGGCGCGCCCGCCTTTGCCCGGCCTTCCGCCACGTACTCGCCCACGAACAGCGTCGGCACGTACCAGATTCCCTTGGCCACCATCGTTTTCAAATCTTCCGGCGCAATGTAGTCCCCGTGCTCGATCGAATCCACTCCCGCCTCCACCGAGTTGTGCACCCCAAACATCGCGGTCGCGTGCGACGCTACCTTCCGCCGCTGCCGGTGGGTCTCGTCCACGATTGCCCGCAGCTCATCCAGGGTGAACGTCGGCACGTCTTTCAGGACATTTCCCTCCAGGTAATAGGAGCGGTCGCTATACACCTTGATCCAGTCCGCGCCGTGCGATATCTGCTCCCGCACCGCCTTGCGGCAGTCGTCCGCCCCATCGCAGAACTGCACCCCGTGAGGCACCTGGATCTCCCAGTTGTACCCCTGCAGGGGATACGCCCCGGTCACATTCAGCGCGCGCGTCACCACCTGCATCCGCGGACCGGGCACGATGCCGTTGTTGATCGCCTTCTTGATGTCCACGTCGGAATATCCCGCGCCCTCGGTCTCCAGGTCGCGCAGTGTCGTGAACCCGTAATTCAGCGCCTTGCCCGCGGTCATCGCCCCCACGATCGCCCGGTACGGGTTCGACTGCTTCAGCAACTGCGCGTCGTAATCTTCCGCCGTGATGTCCCCCTGCAACAGCACGTGCGTGTGCGTATCAATCAACCCCGGCAGGCAGGTCATCCCGGTCAGGTCAATCACTTCTGAAACGCGCGGCCCGGGGCCCTCTTTCCACGTACCCACGCTGTTAATCCTGTTCCCCGTCACCACCACTTCCACGTTGCGCCGCACCTGCCCACTCTTCGGGTCCAGCAGTGCTCCGCACCGCAACACAGTAGCTTTTCCTGCCGCCTGACGACTGGCGACTGGCGACTCTTGAGCAAACGGCTTCTTCGGCCCGCACGCCAATAACATCCCCACCAGAATGATTGCAACCGCTGTGTACTTGCGCTTCATAATTCCTCCCTAACCCTTCCCCAAACTCGAACATCTGCGTTCCGACGAAGAAATAACGCCTGTCATCCTGAGCGAGGTGTCGCCGCTTTTGCGACGCCGAGTCGAAGGACCCCGCGTTCGCCTGTAGCACCCGCATGATCAAAGCGCACCTCAACCCATCTCCCGACCGGCCTTTGTGTCCTTCGTGTCCGGAGCCTGCCCCGAGCGAAGCCGAGGCGTGGTTAATGTTTTTTCCCAATCGCCAATCAACCATGCTTTTGCTCTCTTGTTTCCGCCGTGCATTCTACCCGACTAGCCACCAGCCACTAACCACCGCCCCGCTCCCCTGTGGAAATTCCACGTAAAACTCACCCCAATTCGCCCTCCGCCTGCCCTTGCGCCTGCACCCCCAATGCACCACTTTTCGGTCTTGTTCTCGCCCCCAAAACGCCCTAAATTCCTCTTACTGCCTTTCGCCCAGCCAGGGCTCCCAGCCGGTCAAGAACCGTCCCGTGAGTCAAGTGTTATTTCACTCCCGGTTTGTGGTGGATAGTAATAAAAACTACAATATATTGTGCTGCAATCTTGACAGGCACAACATACAGGCGTACTGTGGCATCCCACCAAGGGTCCGAGAGGCAGGAAAACCACTCCCGGACCCGGCGTAAAACGGCGGCCCAGGGGACCTTGAGACGCTGATTTGGGCCTGGTGAACAGGGAACCGAAAACTGAAGACTGAGAACCGATAACGGGATCGCGCGCGAAGGAGAATCTCCCCATGGCTGACGTCACCGAAACCACCACCACCACCACCACCACCACCGGCACGACCCCCAAGACCCGCAAAGCCCCGGGCCTCTCTTTCCGCCGTTATTTTACTCAGCCCGACATATCGCCCTACGACGCTTTGGAATGGGAACTCCGCACCGCCCAGATCACCGACGCCGAAGGCAATGTCATCTTCGAGCAGAAGGACGTCGAGGTCCCCAAGGACTGGTCCATGACCGCCACCAACATCGCGGCCAGCAAGTACCTCCACGGCCGTCTCGGGACCAATGAGCGTGAAACCGGTGTCCGCCAGCTGGTTTCCCGCGTCGCCGAAACCATCCGCGACTGGGGCATGGCCGGCGGCTATTTCCGCTGCAACGACGACGCCGCCGTCTTCCATGACGAGCTTTGCCACATCCTGCTTCGCCAGATGGCCGCGTTCAATTCGCCTGTCTGGTTCAACGTCGGTTGCGATCGCATCGAGCCCAGCGCCGACGCCTCCAACTGGCACTGGAACCCGCAGACGCAGAACGTCGAATTCGCGCCTTCCGGCTACCGCAACCCGCAGTGTTCCGCCTGCTTCATCAACTCGGTGAAGGATTCCATGGACTCCATCATGAACCTGGCCAAGACCGAGGCCATGCTCTTCAAATGGGGTTCCGGCACCGGCACCAACCTGAGTCCGCTGCGTGGATCTCATGAAACCTTATCCGGCGGCGGCACCGCCTCGGGTCCGCTCAGCTTCATGCGCGGCTTCGACGCCTTCGCCGGCGTCATCAAGAGCGGCGGCAAGACCCGCCGCGCCGCCAAGATGGTCATCCTCAACATTGACCATCCCGACGTCCCCGAATTTATCGACTGCAAGATGACGGAAGAGAAAAAAGCCCACGCGCTCATCCGCGAAGGTTACGACGGCTCGAACCCGGATTCGCCCGCCTACGCCTCCATCTTTTTCCAGAACGCCAACAACTCCGTCCGCGTCACCGACGAATTCATGCTCGCGGTCGAGCGCGACGCCGACTTCACCACCCGCAACGTCCAGGACTCCACGCCCCACGCTACCTACAAGGCGCGCGATCTCCTGCGCAAAATCGCCGAAGCCACCTGGCACTGCGGCGATCCCGGCATGCAGTTCGACACCACCGTCAACCGCTGGCACACCTCGAAGAACACCGGCCGCATCAACGCCAGCAATCCCTGCAGCGAGTACATGTTCCTCGACGACTCCGCCTGCAACCTGTCTTCGCTGAATCTCATGAAGTTCGCTCCCAACGGCACTTTCGATATCGAAGCCTATCGCTACGCCGTCGACATCATGATCACCGCCCAGGAAATCCTCGTCGATTTCTCCGGCTACCCCACCGAATCCATCGCGCGCAATTCGCACGACTATCGCCCGCTCGGGCTCGGCTACGCCAATCTTGGCGCGCTGCTCATGGCCGCCGGCCTGCCTTACGACTCCGAAGCCGGACGCGACTACGCCGCCTGCGTCACCGCCATCATGTGCGGCGAAGCCTATCTCCAGTCCGCCCGCATCGCCGAATTCTGCCCGTCTTTGGAACCCGCCGCGGACCGCACCAAGTCCGCCTTTGCCGCTGGCGACCGGCGACTGGCGACTGGCGACTCAGGGGGCGCCGCGCCCGGCTTCTATCTCAACCGCGAAGCCTTCCTCGACGTCATCCGCATGCATCGCGCTTCGGTCAACAGCATCGGGTCGTCTTCCTCTGTCCACCCGGTGGCCAAGTCCCTGGTCGACGCCAGCAAGCAATGCTGGGACGAAGCTCTCTCCCACGGCGAAAAGTTCGGCTACCGCAATTCCCAGGTCACGGTTTTAGCCCCGACCGGCACTATTGGCTTCCTCATGGATTGCGATACCACCGGCATTGAGCCCGACCTGGCGCTGGTGAAGTTCAAGAAGCTGGTGGGCGGCGGACTGATCAAGATCGTGAACAACACCGTCCCGGCGGCTCTGTTCAAGCTCGGCTACGCCACCGAGCAGGTCAGCGCCATCGTCAGCTACATCGACGCCACCGGCACCATCGAAGGCGCGCCCCACATCAAGGACGAGCACCTGGCAGTCTTCGATTGCAGCTTCAAGCCCTCCAAGGGCACCCGCTCCATCCACTACATGGGACATCTGCGCATGATGGCCGCTACTCAGCCCTTCATCTCCGGCGCCATCAGCAAGACCGTCAACCTGCCCGAAGCCGCCTCGGTCGAGGAGATCGCCGAAGTCTACATCCAGGCCTGGAAACTCGGCCTCAAGTCGGTCGCCATCTATCGCGACGGCTGCAAGAAGTCGCAGCCCATGGTGGTCAAGGGCGACAAGAGAGACGAGGTAGCGACGGGCTACAGCCCGTCGTCGCCCGCGCTTGTGTCCACCGCACCCGTACCCGACCACCCGATTGACGAGCGCGACGCCGACGGACCTCCGCTGGCCCACCGCCATCGCCTGCACCTGGAGCGCGCATCTTTAACCCATAAGTTCAACATCGGCGGACACGAGGGCTACATCACCGTCGGCGTTTACCCCAACGGCATGCCGGGCGAAATCTTTATCACCATGGCCAAGGAAGGCTCCACCGTCGGCGGCCTGATGGATTCCTTTGCCCTGGCCATCTCCATGGCGCTGCAGCACGGCGTCCCGCTTAAGCTGCTGTGCGAGAAGTTCAAGCACACCCGCTTCGAGCCCTCGGGCTGGACCGGCAACGAGAATATCGGCTACGCCACCTCGGTCATGGACTACCTCTTCCGCTGGCTGGAGCAGAAATTCGTCACCGGCCAGCAGCAGTTGCTCTTTCCCGGGATGAAGGCGTCTCCGCACGACCAACCCTCGCTGCCGGAGAACGGTGTGGCGCAGGCGCCCTCGGCTGCGGGTTCTTCGCCATCGACCACGTCTTCGCTCGCGACTCGCGACTCGGGACTCGGGTCTCGCTCCCCCCACTCCGCCGATCTGCTGAAAGAACTGGTGGACATGGGCGACGCTCCCTCGTGTTCGTTCTGCGGCTCCATCATGACGCGCAACGGAAGCTGCTTCCGCTGCGGAAGTTGCGGCTCAACCAGCGGGTGCTCGTAGCGTGTTCTGAAATTAGAACAAGGTTAGGAAAGTCACTGCCGAATCGACAGAAATGTAGTAAACACTTGGCCCGGCGCGAGCCGGGCCTACTTGGTTCAAAAACAGCTCGCTGCAGGTGAACCCAAATGGAACCATGGAACGACTGGGTCCCTGGTGTACTCAACAAGGTGCAGGTGAAACAACTCTGCGAAGAAGGCCTGATTACCGTCGAGTCGCCTATTGACTCGGCGTTGGATGAGTCATCCATGGATCTTTCTCTTGCCAGCGATGCGTTTCGCATGGTGCGTGGCTCTGTGAAGCCGTCGGCGATGCGACCCTACGGGTGGTTCCTTAAGAAGAAGGAATTAGCTGAGAAGCAAGATCCGAATGCGGACGGTGTTTACACGCTTCGCGCACGAAATACCTACGTGTTTAAGCTCCGCGAGCGGCTCGAAAGGAAGCTGGCAGGGATCGGTATTCACGGGCAGGCGACCGCGAAAAGCACAGTCGGACGAGTCGATGTTTTGGTGAGACTGATCGTGGACGGAATGGACACGTACGAATGCTTCGACCCGACCGGATTGGCAACACAGTCTGGCGATATGTATCTCGAAATTACGCCGATTACGTTTTCTGTCGCAGTGAAGCAAGGTACTCGCCTTTCCCAACTGCGACTCTTTTACGGGCATCCGAAAAGCGCTGAAATGTCCGGGGAACAACTCATCAACACCATTTTTCACGGTTCTGACAAGCGCGACGGGAGTCTTACTGTTTCTCTCGAAAACACGATTATAGGAGGCCTCCGGACCGCAGCATTTTGTGCAAAATCTAGCGAGTCGCAGTCCGTCATCCCATTGTGGGTTGGCGAGCGTAAGCCTGAGCCACAGATGCATTGGCGGTTTAGCGAATCAGATCCAACAAATCGGCTTGAGATTCAGGCCGAAAATTTCTACATCCTCAGGTCAAAAGAGACAATCTCAGTTCCGAAAGGGATTGCCATCTATTGTCGCGCCAGTGACGAGACGATAGGCGAAATGCGGATTCATTATGCTGGGTTTGTGCACCCTCTGTTTGGATTGCGCCGAAAAGACGGAAAGAAGGGAACACCGCTGATATTCGAAGTACGTGGCCACCAAGTTAATGTAAGCTTAGCTGACGGCGAGAGGATGGCGAACCTGACTTTTTACCGAATGTCACAGGATGCGATCGGCGATAGCGACCCTACTGAGTACGAGGACCAAACTTTGCAGCTCTCAAAATTATTTGACAAATGGCCCGAAAAACTGAAGAGGATTAGCGCTGATGGCACAGTTGAGGCAGTATAGCGCTCCCCAAACCGGCTCGCTGTTTTCCACGGTCGGCCAATTCCGGATCGTCGAGATTAAGAGCGAAGATGCTCGGCGTATAACCGACAACCTCAATGTCCTGCGAGGTCTCATTGCAACAAGTGAAAGTATGTACCCGAACATTCAACGCTGGTTCGATTCGAAGGTTGTACCGGGACTTCGATCATCGCAGCGAATTGCATACGTCGCATACGAGGGCGATGCCCCTATTGCTTCGGCAGTGCTAAAGCTTGGCGACCGATCGAAATTTTGCCACCTGAAAATCCACCGCAATTTTCAGGACATGGATTTAGGGCAGATGTTTTTTACTCAAATGACGCTGGAAGCCCGTCACTTGGCTAAGGAAATTCACTTTACCCTTCCTGAAAGTCTTTGGTGCGAAAAGGCTACGTTCTTCCAGTCGTTTGGGTTCTCCTCTACCAAGAAAGCGTTGCACCAGTACCGAGCTGCGGACACGGAACTGTCGTGTTCTGCACCGCTGGCGACTGTGTGGTCAAACGCCTTAGAAAAATTACCAGCGCTGGTGATGAAGTTTTCCGTTGGTGGGTACTCATTGGCCAACAGAATTCTAATCAGTATCAGACCCGAGTATGCAGACAAGATTTTGTCGGGATCAAAAACTATCGAGATAAGAAAGCGATTTTCTCGGCACTGGATTGGGTACAGAGCGGTTCTATATGCTTCTCACCCCGCGAGCGCTCTCGTCGGTGAGGCGACAATTGCTTCAATCAGGCGGGGTCGGCCGACTGATATCTGGTCAGAGTTTGGCGAAAGAATTCATTGTACGTTGCAAGAATTTGACAACTACGTCGCGACAACTGACGAAATTACTGCCATCGAATTAACAGATGTGACGCCGTATCGAGATCGGGTCAGCATTTCCCAGGTGGCGCATCTTGTGAACGAGAACTTGCGGCCGCCGCAGTCATTTTGTGATCTCAAGCTTGACTCTGATAATCCGTGGACGAAAGCTGTGTCTATCGCAGCTCTTCTCCACGGCCGGTTTGCATATGTGAAGGTGTAATAGGGGCCTGGCCCTCCTTTGCCGACACCTTGAGGTTGCCCCACCCTTGTTGCTCGCGGGTTTCGAGCGACAGTGCCTGCCCAGAGCGAAGCCGAAGAGGTGGGCGTGTTCGGCTCCGTGAGCAAGGCTTATTTTGATTCCGCAGCGGTGGGTTGCAGTTCTGCCGCGATCTTCACGCTCCCCGAAGACGTTTTGATCTTCTTCTCCCACCCGGTGTAGCCAGCCTTCGTGATCTTGATGGTGTGCTCGCCCGGCGCAACGCTGAGGGAAGATGGCGCGTTGCCGACGAAGCTGCCGTCGATTTCGATGTCCGCACCTGCCGGCGTGGAGGAGATTTCGAGCGTCGCCTGGCCCGCATCGGAAAGAGCAGCAGCGACCTGTGCTGCAGCACCTTGCGGGGCGAACCTGGCCATGTCGAGCGGGACATTGCCATTGATGTAGGCGGTAACTTCCGTGCCCTTGGGAATGGTGATGTCCTTGCCATGCATGAACAGGAACAGCGGTGCGGCGGGGAAGAAGACGATCGCCGTCGCGACAATGGCGCCGGTCATCGCTCCGACGTGGCCTCCACCCTTGGCGTCCTTTACGGCGCGCAGAGCAACTTTCTCGCCGTCAACCAGGCGCACGGAATCAATGTTCATGTCGAGCTTGCCGCCGCGGCCCATGCGCCGTTTCGATTGCGCCTCGGTTACTGTCGCCCATGCGATTCCGCCCTTGGGCACGACCAGCGTTTTGCCGACATAAACTTCTTCAAGAACGTCGAAATCGACGGTCTCGCCGACGTGCGCGTCTGCCGATGAGATGGTGCGGCCCAGGCGCAGTTTGACGGGAGTTCCATCTTCCAGCGTGGGAACTGTGGGCGCGGCGGTAGGCGTTTGCGTTGGCGCCGGTGTCGGCGCAGGTTGTGCGGCCTGAGGTGCTGCTGCGGGCGCGCTCGGAGTTTGCTGCGCTGTAAGTGGCGCAACGACGAGTAAGAAGACAAGCAACAATGACAGGAGTGACTTCACTCTGTCCTCCTAGGCATGAATGTCGGGGGGGGCCGCTATTGTGAGCGGGGTGCGCGTACTTTGCAAATAGATTCCGCAGATTCCCGAGGGCGGGTGGCACACTCTTTCGCCCGATTTTTGGCGAAGAGTGGGGATATCCGTTTTCCCTCTGTGTCTCCGTGCCTCAGTGGTGAGCTATTTTCTGGTTCCCATTCCGGGAATCCCCCGCAAGAAATCTTCAAAAACCCCTTGACGTCACAGACTCCCTCGCCTCACCGCGGGCGTACACTTCTTCACGGTATACCCTCGGAACGGCACACCGTCTCAGTCCAATATCAACCTTCTCAGCCCCAGTCCTTGGGGCGGCCAAATTCTCGCGAGGAGGACACTATGGCAGCCGTTGCCAAGCCCGCGATCGACATTGCGGAGCAGACGATCCGCGCGATCGCCCAAGAGTGGGTCAAGCACCACAACGAGCGCAACATTGACAAGCTGCTGACGCTGGTCACCAACGATGTCCGCATTTGCGCGCCCAACAAGCCGATGGCGGAAGGTCCCAAGGCCATGCGCGACCTGATGGAGAAGCTGTACAAGGAACACGATCCCCGCAAGCTGGTGGTGGTCACCGAACATGTCGAGACCGGAGGCGACATCGGCGTCGCCTTCGGCACCTTCAAGATGAATATCCTGCTGCCCAGCGGACGCCGGCTGGATGATAAGGGGAAATGGGTGGTCACGCTGCGGCGCGTGGGAGAGGAGTGGCGGGTCTGCGGCCACTGCTTTAACACCGACCTGCCGATCACCGCGCTGGCGGCGTGAACCGAGTCAATCGGGCGATCGGGCGATCGGGTGATCTGGTGAAAGCAGAAATCGGGTGATTTGGTGGTCTGAGCGCAGCCGGGGAGATTCTTGTCAAGCCCCTCGAAAGTGAGACTTGGGTGCAAGTGGCTGATGAGGCAGGAAATATAGAGTTCGGCGGGGTTTTACATTTACCCTGCGCGAATTGGTATTCTAAAAGTAGAGAGTAAACCAGGACCAAGTACTGAGTGCATAACACTGAGTTTTGAGTAAGCAAATGGAGCTGGCATCGCGCCGGCTTTTTTCTTTTGCCGTCTTAGAACAACAAGACAATTTGCAGCGATAGAGAACAAGGCAATTCGCAGTCATGGGAACCAAAGCAATGTTTGAAACGAGAAAGCAGCAAGGCGAGTGGGTGGAGTTGCAGTTCATGGCCCGCGCCTCCGCTAATGGATTTACGGTAACCAAGCCGTGGGGCGATTCGGCGCGCTACGACTTCGCGATAGAAAAACAAGGACGATTCCAGCGGGTGCAGGTGAAATCCACGGCATCGCGCGACGGGGACTCGTACGCGTGTAACGTGATTTGGAGCGCGCCGCATGGCCGCAGCCGGAAGTATTCGGCGAAGGACATCGATTTCTTCGCCATCTTCGTGGTCCCGGACGAGGCGTGGTACATCATTCCGATCCGGGAGTTGACGCGGGCGCGGAGCACGTTCTACCTGAATCCGCGCAATCCGAAGAACCAGTATTTTCGATACCTGGAAGCGTGGCATTTCCTGGATAACAGTGGTCGGTTGCCAGTCATCAGTGTTTAGCGAGGACCGATCACCGACAACCGAAAACCGCCAACCGACAACCGATCACCGACAACCGGCTGGTCACGCAGAACTCCCAGACTTATTTCAAGCCCAGCTCGCCATCGTACTGTCGGATAACCCCGTAGCATTCGCAGGCGGTGTCTTCAAGTTTCTTGCGGTTCACGATTTTCACTGCCCCACGGGTGTACTCGATGAGCTTCTTCCTCTGCAAAACACCCGCTGCCAGGCTCACGCTGGGTCGATCGGTCCCCAGCATGGTCGCCAGAAAATCATGCGTGATGGGCAGGGACCCTGCAGCCACTCGATCCTGAGTCATCAGCAACCACCGCGCCAGGCGCTGCTCAATATCGTGCAGCCGATTGCACGCGGCCGTTTGCGCAACCTGCATACCCTGAATTGCGGCATAGCGGCCCAACATCATTTGCAGGTGCGGAGCGGATTTCGAAGTGTTTTGCAGAGCTCCGGCCTCGACCCGAAACCCATCCCCCGTGATTTGCACCACCGCTTGCAGCGGGCTCCTGCTCAGGCCCACAGCCGCCAGGGTTCCGGTAAAGCCCTCATTTCCAACGATGCCGGCTTCGGCCGTGTTTCCATCCTTCATTACGACGACCAGAGAAATCAAACCTTGATTCGGGAAATACGCAAATTCCAGCTTGCCACCCGCTTCGTGAACCACGAGATGGTTTGGCAAGCTGACGTATTCGAGATGAGGACGAATTGCGTTGTAGTCGCTATCGGAGATCGAGAGAAGTATTTTGTTGCTGACCGGCTTGCCTGCCGTATTCGTCCGCTCGCCGGACAAAGCGACTTGGAGGTCTTTCTTCGCCACAATCCACGTCATAATGTGCGAAACAGGAACTGTGTTGATTCGCTAGGAAAATTATACAGGGTCCAAACACGGCGCTTCCGTAGGGCATCCTACATTGGCTTCACCGCCGCTACCAGCCGGCATCGCGACGCACGAAACGCGAAACCAACAGCCTGCGCGATAGAAATCTTCCAAGTACGTAGGATGCCCGACAGACTGTCCAAATTGGCACATGTAGACTTCGCTCGTTACTGTTACACATCTTCCGCTGCGCCCAGCGGTTTCTGCTGCCATCAGGCAGCACGCCGCTGCCGAAGGAGACATTATGGCGAATCAAATCGTTTCGTTCCTTGACGGCCAGCGCGTACCAGGCATGCGGTCGGACGGCGATGCGGCGCAGCGACAAAGGCGGCCCATGAGCCGGAAACTGGTGTGGATTGAACAACAGCGTTTTCGCGGTTTTGCTTGCTCGGAATGTGGCTGGCGGTTCAATCCTGCTGGTGCGCCCACCGGCGCATCTTTCGATGAAATGATGCACAACTTCGAGTTGCAGCGCGACAAAGAGTTTGCCTTGCATGTTTGCGCCGATCACCCAAGAGCCAAGGGCACAAGCTCTTGATAATTCAGACCGCGACCCCGCCATGCTTCGACCGAGGGTCCGCCGGCGCCTCCGGTCAAAATGTCTTCGTGTACACTTTCCTCATGTCCAAGAAGCGTCCCAAAAAGCACAAGCGCCGTCCCAAGAAGAAAACCAGAACAGAGTAAGTCGAGCTGCGGTCAGCGATCGGTGTCTTCCGGCGGCAGCAAGTCGGCAGGCTGATTGAGGACGCGGAACGCCTGCGCGGCGTCGTCCACGCGGACACACAGGCGCACGCCGCCGATGGCGTTGGAATAGAACCAGTCGAGGCGGACAAGGTTCTCATCGAGTAGGTGTGATTCGATTCCGGCGGCGTCGAGCGCGCCCTTGGCCAGCCAGGCCTCGTGCAGGTCGCGGAACTTGCGGATGACGGCGAGCTCGCCGAAAGCCGGCGTAAACGTGGGCTTGTCGGGCGGATCGAGATCCAGGTGCAGGCCGCGGCGCTCGGCTTCGTCTTCCATGGCGTCGAGTGCGGCGTCGGTGAGCGCGCTGGGATCCTCGGCGACGCGCAGCAACTCGCCATCGCTCATGCCGGCGTAAAGCAGCGCCAGGCGCTGCCGCTCGCGCTGCGGATCTGGCGCGTCCATGAGCCGATTATACCGGCCATCACACCGCCCAGAGATACTGCTCGGGATCGTAGTGGCCGCGCCGCTCTTAGCTTCCAGCCGCGCGACCGTGACATTGTCGCCGAAGGCCACCTTGCGGCTGTACAAGGGCGTGATCTGGTCGGCCTTGATGTGGTCCCAATCGCAGAGCTTCATGACATCTCCCAGGGGATATGGTGATCTGGTGATCTACAAGTCCAGAGCACCTGAAAAAGTAGATTCCTCGCGGGCTGAAGCCCGCTCGGAATGACAAAAGCTAAGGACGGCTTTCGGCACGGCTAAAGCCGTGCCCTTCCCAATCAGTCGGCGGCGCTGGACCCGGCTGCTTGCGGCGCGGGAACAGGCTCGGGTTGTCGCGTCTCTTCGCGAACGTCAATCGGGTCGAGGAAAGGCATCAGGCTGCGAAGCTGCGCACCCACCTGCTCGATCAACTGGTCCTGCTCGCGGCGGCGAGTGGCGTTGAACCACGGCCGTCCCGCTTCGTTTTCGGCGATCCACTTGCGCGCGTAAGTGCCGTCCTGGATTTCGGTGAGGATGCGGCGCATCGCGGCCCTGGTTTCGTCGGTGATGATGCGCGGCCCGCCGGTGTAATCGCCGTGCTCCGCGGTGTCGCTCACCGAGTAGCGCATGTAGGAGAGGCCGCCGCGGTAGATGAGGTCCACGATCAGCTTGAGTTCGTGCATGCACTCGAAGTAGGCGATCTCGGGCTGATAACCGGCCTCGACGAGGGTTTCGAAGCCGGCCTTGATGAGCGCGCTGACGCCGCCGCAGAGGACGGTCTGCTCGCCGAAGAGGTCGGTTTCGGTTTCCTCTTTGAATGTGGTCTCGAGCACGCCGGCGCGGGTGCAGCCCAGCGCCTTGGCGTAGGACAAGGTGAGGGGCTTGGCCTGGCCGCTGACGTCCTGATGAATGGCCAGCAGCGCGGGCGTGCCGCCGCCTTCGATGAAGACTTCGCGGACACGGTGGCCGGGAGCTTTGGGCGCGACCATGGTGACGTCAACGTCGCTGGGCGGCTGGATGGTCTTGAAGTGGATGTTGAAGCCGTGCGCGAACATCAGCATCTTGCCGCGCGCGAGGTGAGGCGCGATGGCGGAGGCATAGAGAGCGGGCTGGCCGGTGTCGGGGGTCACGACCATGATGACGTCGGCCCAGGCGGCAGCACGGTCGGGGGTGACGACGCGGAAATCATGCTTTTCGGCCCGGGCGCGCGAGCGGCTGGTTTCCGGAAGGCCGACCTGCACGGAGACGCCGCTGTCGCGCAGATTGAGAGCGTGGGCGTGGCCTTGCGAGCCGTAGCCGAGGATGGCGACCTTCTTGCCGCGGATAAGGGCGAGGTCGGCGGAGTTGTCGTAGTGGATCTTTGCCATGGTGGTGTCTCCTAAGTAGTCGATGGTCGATGGTCGTTGGTCGATGGCCAAAAGCAGATTCCTCGCTGCGCTCGGAATGACAAAATGCAAAGATTTTCTTTCGGCATGGCTGAAGCCATCGCCTGATGCATTCTGTCGCCCGCTGAAGCGGGCTCGAATTCATTTCCGTGCGCAACCCACGGCTTACGCCGTGGGCTACGTTCTGTCGCCTGCTGTGCAGGCTTGGACTTCGTACGGCCCACGTTGCTCGCGCCAAGTCCACGCGCGCTGAACCGAGAAGGCGATCATGCCGTCGAGCGGCTTACGCTAAACCGATAAGCCGGCCGCGAACATCCCGCCGAGCGCCTTGCCCTTAAACCGAGAAGGCGATCATGCCGTCGTCGGTGTCGAGCAGCGGCGAGCCCGAATCGGCAGCAGCACCGGCCGCAGCGGACGCCGCCAGTGTCGCACCATTGCCATTGGCGCCTCGGGACATGGCGACGCGGCCGGTGCGCACCATCTCGAGAATGCCGTAGTGGCGGAGCACGTCCAGCAGGCCGTCAATCTTGTCCTCGGTGCCGGTGATCTCGATGACGATCGCGGTGGGGGCAACGTCCACCACGCGGGCGCGGAAGACGCCGGCCAACTGCATCAGTTGGGTGCGACTTTCGGCGGTGGCCGCGACCTTGATCATCGCCAGCTCGCGGCAAACCGAGGGCGCGGCGGTGATGTTCTCGACGCTGATGACGTTGAGCAGCTTGTAGAGATTGGCCTCAACCCGGAAGGCGCCGGCGTCATCCGTATCGGTGACGATGGTCATGCGGGAGATGCCGGTGTTTTCGGTGTGGCCGACGGTGAGCGACTCGATGTTGAAGTTGCGACGCCGGAACAGCGACGCCACGCGGTTGAGGACCCCGGGCTTGTTTTCGACGTAGACAACAAACGTGTTAAGCATAGTTGGTTCCGTTCGGCCCGACTCCCTCGCTCCGCTCGGGACAAGTTCCGTCGTGCCCTGGTACAAAATGTTTCAGCCGTCCCTACGGGACTGGCCTTGTGATAGGACCCGTACCCGGCACTGAAGTGCCGGGCTATTCTCATTCGCCGCTACGCGGCTGGTTTCGTTTTCGACGCACAGCGAACGTTCGAGCATGGTCGGTGATCCGTACTGTAAGGACCCACATCTGCCAAACCCAGGCAGATGTGGGGCACCATCAACAGATGTGGGGCACCAAGATCGAAGTACACGACCAACGTGTTCATCATGATTCAAGGTTCCGTGGAAGCCTCAACCAGCGGGTTGGGGCGTCTGATCATCTGGTCCAAAGCCGCTCCGGCGGGAACCATGGGGAAGACCGAGTCTTCCTGTTCCACGCAGAAATTGATTACCGCGGTCCCGCGATGGGCGCGCGCGGCCTGCACTGCGGGAATGACTTCGGAGCGGCTACGGACGGTCACAGCATGCAGGCCGAATGCCTGCGCCAGTTTCTCGAAATCGGGATTCACCAGCGGCGTGGCGTGATAGCGGCGGTCATAGAAAAATTCCTGCCATTGTCGCACCATGCCGAGGTAGCCGTTGTTGATGATGGCCACCTTGAGGTCGAGCCCTTCCTGGGCGACGGTGGCAAGTTCGCACATGGTCATCTGAAAACCGCCGTCGCCGACCACCACCCAAACCTCTTCGTCGGGGCGGGCGAACTTGGCGCCGATGGCGGCGGGAAGCGCGAAGCCCATGGTGCCCAGGCCGCCGGAAGTGATAAGCGTGTGCGGCTCTTCGTGCTTGTAGTACTGCGCTTCCCACATCTGGTGCTGGCCGACGTCAGTAACGACGACGGCCTTGCCGCCGGTCTCGCGCCACAGGTCGGAGATGACGTGCGCGGCGTAGAGATGACCGTTGTCGGGAAGGTTCTGAATGTCGCGGACGGCGCTCTCGCCCTTGAGCGCGGCGATGTGCGCCAGCCACTCGCGAGGTTCGCCGGCGGCGACGCCCGGCAGCAGGTCCTGCAAGACGGCGCGCAGGTCGCCGATGAGCGCAACGTCAACCGGAACGTTCTTGTTGACCTCGGCAGGATCGATCTCAACGTGAATCTTTTTCGCATTGGGCGCGTAGGTCTTCAGAGTGCCGGTGACGCGGTCGTCAAAGCGCATGCCGAGGGCAATCAGCAGGTCGGCTTCCTGGATGGCGGTGTTGACCCAGGCCTCGCCGTGCATGCCCATCATGCCGAGGTTCAGCGGATGGGAAGCGGGGAAGGCGCCGATGCCGAGCAGGGTCATGGCCACCGGGATGTTGGCCTTCTCCGCGAGTTCACGAACGTGGTCGAGCGATCCGGAGAGAAGAATGCCGTGGCCGGCGAGAATCAGCGGGCGCTGGGCGGAGTTGATGAGTTCGAGGGCGCGGAGGTATTCGGCGGGCGCGGCGCGGCGGTCGGGACGCGGCGGATGCGCGGGCGTTTCCGTGGTTTCCCAGGTGAATTCGCAACTGGACTGCTGGGCGTCCTTGGTGATGTCGATCAGCACCGGGCCGGGGCGGCCGGAGCGAGCGATCATGAAAGCTTCGCGCACCACGCCGGCAACCTCGTCGGCGCGCGTGACCAGGTAGTTGTGCTTGGTGATCGGCAAGGTGATGCCGGTGATGTCAATTTCCTGGAAGGCGTCGGAGCCAATCAGGCGGCTTCCGACCTGGCCGGTGATGCAGACGATGGGCGAGGAATCCATCATGGCAGTGGCGATGCCGGTGACCATGTTGGTGGCGCCGGGGCCGGAGGTAGCGACGGCAACACCGACGCGCCCGCTGGCGCGCGCGTAGCCATCGGCCATGTGGGTGGCGCCCTGCTCGTGGCGAACCAGGGTGTGGTGGATGGCGGGGAACTTGCCGAGCGCGTCGTAGGCGGGCAGGATGGCGCCGCCGGGGTAACCGAAGACGTGGGTGACGCCTTCGCGGCTGACGCATTCCCAGAGAATTTCTGCACCGGTCATTTTCATAAGAACTCGTCGATGGTCGTTGGTCGTTGGTCGATGGCCCGAAAACGTCGTTGGTCGTTAGTCGATGGTCGTTGGCCTGTGTTTAGTCCCGAGTCCCGAGTCGCGAGCAAAAGCCGAAAACGTCGCTGGTCGATGGCCCGACGGTCGACGGTCGATGGTCGACGGCCGATGGCCGAAAACAGATTCCTCGCGGGTTAAAACCCGCTCGGAATGACAAGACTTAACGGGCCCTGATTGGCACGGCTAAAGCCGCGCCCCTTCAAAACGAGTCCTACGTCACTGCGCCGATGGCGGCGGAGGAAACCTGGCGTGCGTACTTGGCCATGACGCCGCGGGTAAAGCGCGGCTTCGGCGGCGACCAATAGGCCAGGCGACGCTTGATTTCTTCGTCGCTGAGTTCCACCGACAAGCGGCGCGCGGGAATATCGAACTCGATGATGTCGCCGGAGCAGACGGCGGCGATGGGCCCGCCGCAGGCGGCTTCCGGGGCGACGTGACCGGCCATCAGGCCGTGCGTCGCGCCGGAGAAACGGCCGTCGGTGAGCAGCGCGACGGAATCTCCCAGGCCGGCGCCGACCAGCGCCGCGGTGACCGCCAGCATTTCACGCATGCCGGGGCCGCCGCGCGGACCTTCGTAGCGGATGACGACGACGTCGCCGGCGTGGATGCGGCCCTGCTGCAAGGCGGCGAAGGCGTCCTCTTCGCTATCGAACACCTGGGCGGGACCGCGATGCGACTTGGTGGTGTGCCCGGCGGTTTTTACCACGCAGCCTTCGGGCGCGAGATTTCCCTTCAGGATCACTAGGCCGCCGGTAGCACACAGCGGCTGCGATGCGGGGCGCACGACTTGCTGTCCGGGCTGCTCGACCATCTTGGCAGCTTCTTGGGCGAGCGTATTGCCGGAGACCGTGGGGCGCTCGGGGTGCAGAACGCCGGCATCGCGGAGACGGCTGGCGAGCAGGCGCACGCCGCCGGCTTCGTAGAGATCGGTGGCGACGAAGCGGCCGCTGGGTTTGAGGTCGGCGAGCAGAGGCACGCGCGAACTGATGCGATCGAAATCGTCGATCTCGAGCGGGACACCGGCTTCGCTGGCGATGGCGAGCAAATGCAAAACCGCGTTGGTGGATCCGCCGCTGGCGGCCACCGCGGCAATGGCGTCTTCCAGCGCTTCGCGGGTGATGATGTGCGTCGGCCGGAGGTCCTGCTGAACCAGTTGCATGACCAGCTCGCCGGCGTGCTGGGCGGCGGCGTCCTTGTCGGGATGACCGGCGGGGACGCTGGAATCGCCCATGGGAGCGATGCCGAGCATCTCGACGACGAGCGCCATGGTGTTGGCGGTGAATTGACCGCCACAGGCGCCGGCGCCGGGACAGGCGCTGTTTTCCAGGGCGCACAGTTCGGCTTCGCTCATGGCGCCGCGGCCGTAGGCGCCAACAGCTTCGAAGACGTCCTGGATGGTGACGTCGTGACCCTGGAATCGGCCGGGGCTGATGGAGCCGCCATAGAGCACGAGACCGGGAACGTCAACCCGGAGCAGCGCCATGACCGCGGCGGGAATGGTCTTGTCGCAGCCGACAAGGACGACGAGGCCGTCGAAGAGATTGCCGCGCGCGACCAGTTCGATGGAGTCGGCGATCACCTCGCGGCTGACGAGCGAAGCGCGCATACCCTCGGTGCCCATGGTGATGCCGTCGGAGATGGAGACGGTGTTGAACTCCATGGGGGTGCCGCCGGCGGCGTAGATGCCGGCCTTTACCTGCTGCGCGAGATGGCGCAAATGAAAATTGCAGGGGCCAACCTCGATCCAGGTGTTGGCGACGCCGATGATGGGGCGGCGCAGCTTGTCGTCGTCGAAGCCGACAGCCTTGAGCATGGCGCGGGCGGGCGCGCGGCTGGGGCCGTCGGTGATGGCGCGGCTGTGGCGCTTGAGACTGCCGTTGGCTGGTGGAGGGTTGTTCACGCGCTTGCGATCCTCGAAAATCAGGGCCCTGAAATTTGAAGGCCATCATCTTTTCTGGATGATGGCCGGCTGCTTGGAAATGCGCTGGCCTGTCATCCGCTGCCTACGCTCCTCGTAAGGAGGAGCGCCGTAATGAGGAGCAGAGGGACCCCGGGTGCGGCGAAGGGCAGCGGATTGGAGCCGGGTGTGGAACTCATGCCGGTGGTCCCAGGAAACGAGTTTAAGTAAATACCGCGAAAAGAAGTATAAGTCAATTCTTGAAATTCTTTGATTAATATAAGCGATTGTTATTATCGATAATTTCGCTTATGGGTTATGGGGCGAGTCCGTTTTGCAAGGTGAGAGAACTTCAGTCGTCCCTACGGGACTGGGACATTTATCCGACGGTGACCCGGCGCTGAAGCGCCGGGCTATTTTCAATCGCGCCTCCGGCGCTGGGTTACGGGAAGGAATCAACCATGCACCGCGGACTTGGACTTGGGGCGCAGACGGGCGCGGCTCAGGATGAGCTCGACGAAGGCGGTGGCGGCGCGCGGCAGGGTGCGGTCGGAGCGGTAGACGAGGCCGAGCTCGCGCCACAGGTCAACGTCCTGGAGAGCCAGCAGCTTGACTTCGCCGGAGCGCACTTCCTTGGCGGCGAAGCTGTTGCTGATGATGGAGACGCCGAGGCCGGCGGCGACGAAACCCTTGATCATGCCCACGCTGGGCAGTTCCATGACGACGCGCATGGTGGACTGGTAAGGACGGAAAAGTTTGTCGAGCACTTGGCGGGTGTAGCCGGTCTTGGGAAAAATGAGCGACTGCTCGGCGACCTTGCTGATGGGCACGGAATCGTATTTCGCCAGCGGACTACTGGCGCCGACCATGAGCATGAGGCGGTCGCGATAAATCACCTGCACTTTCAGGCAGGGAGATTTGACGGGCATGGTGACGATGCCGACGTCAATGGAGCCTTCCTCGCAGCGCTCCAGGATCTTGCGGCTGAAGTTGCGATAGATGTTGATCTGGACCTGAGGGTACAGGCGCGAGTATTCGGCGAAGACGTCGGGCAGGACGTAGAGGCAAGTGGCCTCGTTGGCGCCGATGGCGAGCATGCCGCGCGGGGTGGCGCCCTGGTCGGCGACGGCGCGCAGGGACTCCTGGCGGAGTGCGAGCAACTGCTTGGCGTATTCGAACAGGACGGAGCCGGCGGGGGTGAGGCGCACGGACTTGCCGGCGCGGTCGAGGAGCTTTTCGCCGTATTCGATCTCGAGCTGGCGGATTTGCGCGCTCACCGCCGACTGCGAGCGGAACACCTTCTGCCCGGCGCGGGAGAAGTTGCCGAGCTTGGCGACTTCCATGAAGGTGACGAGTTGGTCGAAGTCCATGACGGCCTGCTTATCGAGGTGGGGGCGGATTATAACTTTATTGAATAGGCAAATTCGGTGAATTATTGAGATTTTTGTTTCAGTCGCGAGTCCCGAGTCGGGAGTCGCGAGCAAAGCTGATTCCTCGGAGCTTCGGCGCTTCGCGCCTCGGTCACGGCTGAAGCCGTGACCTACCGAGCCCCTCGGAATGACAATGAATCAAAGACCTCTTTCGGCACGGCTCCCTCGACTGCGCTCGGGACAGGTTCCGCCGTGCCCTTCCCGAACAACGCATTGCCCGGAAATCTATTGCGCGGACTGGCGCAGGTAAGCGTCCACGGCGGCGGCGGCTTTGCGGCCTTCGGCGATGGCCCAAACAACGAGCGACTGGCCACGGCGCATGTCGCCGGCGGAAAAGACGCCGGGAACCGAAGACATGTAGCCGGCGCCGGTAGCGACGTTGCCGCGCTGGTCCATATCGACGCCAAGTTGCTGGAGCATTCCGTTGCGCACCGGGCCGAGAAAGCCCATGGCCAGCAGAACCAGGTCGGTTTCCATGGAGAACTCGGTGCCGCTGATGGGCGCGAATGCGGGAGGCGGGCCGACGCGAACGCCGTGCAGGAATTTGACGTTGCCGTGCTTGTCGCCGCCGAACTTGGTGGTGGCGATGCCCCAGTCGCGGACGCCGCCCTCTTCATGAGCGCCCTCGGTGCGGAGTTGCATGGGCCACAGGGGCCAGGGGGTCTGCGGCGCGCGCTCCTGCGGCGGCATGGGCAAGAGTTCAAACTGGTGGACGGAAATCGGCTTCTGGCGATGCACGGTGCCGAGGCAGTCAGCGCCGGTGTCGCCGCCGCCGATGATGACCACGCGCTTGCCGGTGGCAAGAATGTCTTCGCGCGGCGGCAGGACATCGCCTTCGCAGCGGCGGTTCTGCTGCGGCAGAAATTCCATGGCGAAGTGAATGCCCTTCAACTCGCGTCCGGAGATCGGCAGGTCGCGCGGCGATTCGGCGCCGCCGCAGAGCAGGAGCGCGTGGAAGTCGCGGCGCAAGTCGTGGACCGGGACGTTTTGACCGACGTGGGCGCGGGTCATGAACTCGACACCTTCGGCGGAGAGTTGCTCGATGCGGCGGTCCACCAGATGCTTCTCGAGCTTGAAGCTGGGAATGCCGTAGCGCAGCAGGCCCCCGACGCGGTCGGCCTTTTCGAAAACGGTGACCTCGTGTCCGGCACGGCGCAATTGCTGCGCGGCGGCCAGGCCCGACGGTCCGGAGCCGATGACGGCGACGCGCTTGCGGGTGGGGAACGGCGGCGGCTGCGGGCGAATCCATCCTTCCTGGAAGCCGCGCTCGATAATGTTCTTCTCGATTTCCTTGATGGTGACCGGCGGCTGGTTGATGCCGAGCACGCAGGCGGCTTCGCAGGGCGCGGGGCAAATGCGTCCGGTGAATTCCGGGAAATTGTTGGTGGAGTGCAACTGGCGGACCGCCTCGCGCCACAGGCCGCGATAGACGAGGTCGTTCCAGTCGGGGATGAGATTGTTGAGCGGGCATCCAGTGTGGCAGAAGGGCACGCCGCAATCCATGCAGCGCGCGCCCTGCACGGCGAGCTTTTCCTCGGGAAAGTCGCGGTAAATCTCGAACCAGTCGTTGATGCGCTCAATGACCGGGCGGCGCGAGGGCAGCTCGCGCGCGTACTCCATGAAACCGGTGGTCTTACCCATGCTGCACCTGCCCGTTCACCCCGTCACGCGCGGCGCGTGCCGGGGACCCCGACCTGATCGCGGCCGGGATGGCGACTTGCGCGGGGATGTAGGGGCTCTCGGTGCGCGCAATGCCGAGCACGCGCTTGTACTCGTGCGGGAAAACCTTGATGAAGCGCGGCAAGAGCTCGGCGAAGTTCGCCAGGACTTCCTTCGCCTTGCGACTGCCGGTGGCATTGCAATGTTTGGCGATGACGGCGCGCAACAGGCGGGCGTCTTCGGGGTCGAGCACCGGCTCCAGGTCAACGCCGGCGAGATTGCAGCGGCGTCCGGCGAAATCGCCTTTTTCGTCGAGCACGTAGGCGATACCGCCGTTCATGCCCGCGGCAAAATTGCGTCCGCACTTGCCGAGGACGACGACGAGACCCTTGGTCATGTACTCGCAGCCGTGGTCGCCGACGCCTTCAACCACGGCCGTAGCCCCGGAATTGCGGACGGCGAAGCGCTCGCCCGCCATGCCGTTGAAGAAAGCCTCGCCGCCGGTGGCGCCGTAGAGCACGACGTTGCCGACAAGAATGTTTTCCTCGGGAACAAATTGCGAGTCGCGCGGCGGATAAATAACGATGCGGCCGCCGGAGAGGCCCTTGCCGACGTAATCGTTGGCGTCGCCTTCCAGGGTGAGGGTGACGCCTTTGGCGAGAAACGCGCCAAAGCTCTGCCCGGCGGAGCCGGTGAAGCGGCACTGGATGGTGTCGTCGGGGAGGCCATCGGAGCCGTAACGGCGCGCGATTTCGCCGCTGAGCATGGCGCCAACGGTACGATTCACGTTGCGGATGGGCAGGGAAATCCCGACCGTCGCGCGGCTCTCGATTGCTTCGCGGGCGGATTCGATGAGCTGATAATCGAGCGCCTGCTGCAAACCGTGGTCCTGCTTCTGCAGGCAGCGGCGCGCCACGCGAGCGGGAACTTCCGGATTGTAGAGAATGGCGGAATAGTCCAGCCCGCGCGCCTTCCAGTGGTTCACCGCGGGCTTCATCTCCAGCATGTCCACGCGGCCGATCATTTCGTCCATGGTGCGGAAGCCGAGGGAGGACATGAGCTCGCGCACTTGCTCGGCGACGAAGAAGAAGTACTGGATGACGTGCTCGGGCTGACCCTTGAACTGCTTGCGCAGCAGCGGGTCCTGGGTGGCGATGCCAACCGAGCAGGTGTTGAGGTGGCATTTGCGCATCATGATGCAGCCCATGGCAACCAGCGGGGCGGTGGCGAAGCCGAATTCCTCGGCGCCGAGCAGGGCGGCGATGGCGACGTCGCGGCCGGTCTGGAGCTTGCCGTCGGTCTGCACGCGGATGCGCCCGCGGAGGTCGTTCATCACCAGCACCTGCTGGGTTTCGGCGAGGCCGAGTTCCCAGGGAGCGCCGGCGTGCTTCATCGAGCTGAGCGGAGAAGCGCCGGTGCCGCCGCTGTCGCCGCTGATGAGCACGACGTCGGCATGCGCCTTGGAGACGCCGGCGGCAACGGTGCCCACGCCGACTTCGGCCACCAGCTTGACCGCGATGCGGGCCCGCGGGTTGACGTTTTTCAGGTCGTAGATCAACTGCGCCAGATCTTCGATGGAGTAGATGTCGTGATGCGGCGGCGGCGAGATGAGGGCGACGCCGGGAATGGAGCAGCGCAGGCGGGCGACGATGTCGTCCACTTTGTGCCCGGGCAGTTGGCCGCCTTCACCGGGCTTGGCGCCCTGGGCCATCTTGATCTGCAGCTCTTCCGCATTCACCAGGTAGTTGGTGGTGACACCGAAACGCCCCGACGCCACCTGCTTGATGGCGCTGCGCCGCCAGTCGCCGCTGGGATCGCGCGGGAAACGGCCTTCATCCTCGCCGCCCTCGCCGGTGTTGGATTTGGCGCCGATGCGGTTCATGGCGATGGCGAGCGTCTCGTGCGCCTCCTTGCTGATGGAGCCGAAGGACATGGCGCCGGTAGTGAAACGCTTCACGACCTCGGCCACGGGCTCGACTTGCTCCAGCGGCACCGGCGTGGAAGATTTCTTGAACTGCATCAGGCCGCGCAGGGTGCACAAGTTGCGGCTCTGATCGTCAATGGCGTCGGTGAATTCCCTGAAAGTCTGGTAATTGCCCGAGCGCACGGCGTGCTGCAGCTTGCTGACGGTGGTCGGATTGATGAGGTGATACTCGCCGCCGGCACGATAGGAGTAGTTGCCGCCGATGGTGAGTTCGGGCTCGCAATCGGTGATGGGGCGGTAGGCATGCTCGTGCTTCATGGCCGCCTCGCGGGAGAGCACGTCGAGGCCGATGCCGTTGATGCGCGAAGGCGTGCCGGTGAAATAGCGCTCGACAATGTCGCGGTTGAGCCCGATGGCTTCGAAGACCTGCGCGCCCTGGTAGCTCTGCAAGGTGGAGATGCCCATCTTGGAGAAGGTCTTGAGCAGGCCCTTGTTGATCGCCTTGGTGAGATTCTTCACCGCATGTTCCGCGCTGAGGGAATTGGGAAGATAGCCGCGGCGGGCGAGGTCTTCGATGCTTTCGATGGCAAGATAGGGATTGACCGCGCTGGCGCCGTAGCCGAGCAGCAGCGCGAAGTGCATGACCTCACGCGGCTCGCCGGATTCGATGATGAGCGCGACCTGGGTGCGCGTTTCCTCACGCACCAGCAGGTTGTGAACCGCGGTAAGCGCCAGCAGGCTGGGAATGGGCGCGTATTCCTCATCAAGACCGCGATCGGAGAGGATGAGCAGCGTGTAACCGGCTTTGACGGCCAGCGAGGCGCGCCGGCAGAGGCCCTCGACCGCGCGCTCCAGGCCTTTGCCATCTTCTTCGACGCGGAACAGCATGGGCAGGGTGGTGGCCAGCAGGTCGCCGCGCGAAACGCGCCGCAATTTTTCCAGGTCGCGGTTGGAGAGAATGGGCGCGCTCAGCTTCAGGGTGTGGCAACTCTCCGGCTGTTCGTCGAGGATGTTGCTCTCGCTGCCGATGTAGCTGATGAGCGACATGACCATCTGCTCGCGGATGGAATCGATGGGCGGGTTGGTGACCTGCGCGAACAGTTGGCGGAAATAATGGAAGAGCGGCTGCGGCTTGTCGGAAAGACAGGCCAGCGGCGTGTCGGTGCCCATGGAGCCGGTGGGCTCCTCGCCGTTGGTACACATGGGCGTAAGGATCGCCTTGACGTCTTCGTCGGTGTAGCCGAAGGCGCGCTGCCGCTGCAGGATGGTGTCGTGATCGGGACCCTGCACGCGGATGGGTTCGGGAAGCTGATCGATGTTGATCAGGTTCTGCTGCAGCCACTCGGCATAGGGATGGCGAGCGGCGAGGCGCTCCTTGATCTCCTTGTCGTCAACGATGCGGCCTTCGACGGTATCCACCAGAAACATCTTGCCGGGCTGGAGGCGGCCTTTGCGCTTGATGGACTTTGGCTCGACGGGCAGCACGCCCACTTCCGAGGCCATGATGACGAGATCATCGTCGGTGACAATGTAACGGCCGGGACGAAGGCCATTGCGGTCGAGGGTGGCGCCGATCAGGCGTCCATCGGTGAAGGCGACGGCGGCGGGGCCGTCCCAGGGCTCCATGATGGAGGCGTGGTACTCGTAGAATGCGCGCTTTCTGGGGTTGATGTGCGGGTTGCCGTCCCACGCCTCGGGCACGAGCATGGCCATGACGTGCGGCAGCGAGCGCCCGGCCTGGAGCAGAAGCTCAACCGCGTTGTCGAGATTGGCGGAGTCGCTGCCCCCGGGAGCGATGATGGGGAACAGTTTCTTGATGTCGTCGCCGAACAAGGGCGAAGCGAGCACCGACTGGCGCGCGTGCATCCAGTTGACGTTGCCGCGCAGGGTATTGATCTCGCCGTTGTGCGCGATGTAGCGGTAGGGGTGCGCCAGGTGCCACGTCGGAAACGTGTTGGTGGAGAAACGCTGGTGCACCAGGCAGAGCGCGCTGAGCACGTCGGGATCGGAAAGCTCCTTGTAGAAACGGTCAATCTGCGGGGCCAGCAGCAGGCCCTTGTAGACGATGGTGCGCGCCGAAAGCGAGGGGACGTAGAAGAATTCCTTGGAGACGATGTCGGAGGCGGCGACTTCGCTCTCGGCGCGTTTGCGCACGATGTACAAGCGGCGTTCCAGCGCGGCTTCATCCATACCGCTGGGGGCGCCGAAGAAAATCTGCTGGATGTAAGGCTGGGAGACGCGGGCGACGCGGCCGATGACGCTGCCATCCACCGGCGTATCGCGCCAGCCGAGCACGGTGAGACCTTCCTCGCGCGCGATGCGCTCCAGGATGCCTTCGCAGCGCAGGCGATCGTGGCGCTCGACGGGGAGGAAGATCATGCCGACGCCGTACTGGCCGGGCTCAGGGAGCTGGATGTTCAGGCGGCGACATTCGCGGGCGAAAAACTTGTGCGGGATCTGGATGAGAACGCCGGCGCCGTCACCGGTTTCGGGATCGCAACCGCAGGCGCCGCGATGGGTGAGGTTGACCAGGACCTCGATGCCCTTGCGCACGATCTCGTGGGTGCGCACACCCTTGATGCTGGCGACGAAGCCGATGCCGCAGGCATCGTGCTCGTGGCGCGGATCGTAGAGTCCTTGCGCCGGCGGCAAACCGGATGGTGCTGGTCGGTTCATCTGCACTTCTTCCAAAGGTAATCAGGCGCGTGCCTCGGGCTGAACAGCGAGGATGCCCAAACGTTAAGTTCTCCGATAAATGGCGGGAAGTACAACGCAGAATTTCGTTTTGGGGGATTGGGAAAATTGATGTAGCGGGAGAAGCTAGTTACGCGGCAAGGAGCGCCCGGCCAAGTCTAAACGGCTCACTCACACTACCACGCACTGATGAGCGCGACGCACGCGGCCGCTTTTTCAGGTGAGAACGTCGTCATACGAGGCGGAAGTGTTTCGTTCGGGACCATCCCTGCTAGTGTCCCGTTTCTAACGCTTCGTTACAATGCCTAACCTTGCGAGCAATCGAGCGCGCTGAGGCTGTCCAGACGAAGGGTTTCGGACTGCGATTGCGGCGGCGGATGTAGTCGAGG
>JBEKZP010000020.1:0-66488 GCA_049509755.1 Terriglobales bacterium
TCCAGCAGTTCCCGCTCTCCCGCACGCAGACGCAGCGCTTTGGCAGCTTCCCACATAGCTGCCACTATAGCGCGAACTCCGGGTATTGTAATGTTATTTATGAAACACTACACTAGTATCGCGTCCCGCAAGTTCGCTGAATAAGTCGCGCCTGCTTTGAAAGGGCGCGGCTTTAGCCGCGCCGCCAGCGCACCAGCAAAAATGCGGCTTTAGCCGCTGAGGGAAAAAGATCATCGGGTTTTAACTTATGTCATAAAGTTGCGGGACACCACACTAGTACCGAGCAACAGCGGATGAGATGAATCGCGTCAAGCTGCGGAGAAGCCAGGTTCCTCGCTTCGCGAGGAATCACAAGCATTTAAGTTTTGCGGCAGGACGCACTGCAGGGGCGCGGGCAACTGAAACTCGAAACTGAAACTATCTTCCTGTGGCGGCGGCGGCTTCGGCGAGGATGCGGTGGTGGATGGTGAACAGCGCCAGTTCCAGCCGGTCGGAAACGCCAATCTTGTCGTAGATATTGCGCAAGTAGTTCTTGATCACCTGCTCGGTGGTGCCGAGTTCGGCGGCGATGTCTTTGTTCTTGTAGCCCTGCACGATGAGGGCGACGATGCGCAATTCCTTGGGCGTCAGGCGGTCGCGGACGCGGGCGCCGACCATGTCGTTCTCCGCCTCTTCCGGCGCCAGGGTCTGCGGCTGGATCCAGGTTTCGCCGCCGGCCACTTTGCGGACGCACTCCAATAAAGCCGGGCCGGTGACGTTGCGGTACACGACGCCGTGCACGCCGGCGTTGACGTAGGCATGGCCGTTCTCGCCGGTTTCGGCAAGGATGATGAGGCGGGTCTTGGTGTGAGCGGCGGCGGCGATCAACTCCTTCAGATTGGGGGCAAGGTTGGCGGCGAAGGCGAGCACATTGGGCCGGAACTTTTCCAGCGACATGGGAATCTGGTCCGAGGTCTGCACTTGCGCCACGATGCGAATTTCATCTTCCACGCCCAGCACCTTGGCGATTCCGGCGCGGAAGATTGCCTGCTTGTCGGCCAGGACCATCTTAAGCATTTACTTGGCCTCCCGCGGCTTGCGCTGCGGCACGAATTGGTAGCGATCGATGACGCAGGCCACGCCCCGGCGTTTTCCGCGAGACGGCGTGTCCACGCGTATCACGCGCCCCGTGCACTTGATTTCCACATCGGTCTTGGAGCCGATGACCAGCGCGGGCAGAGTAATCTGAAAATTGAGCTTCGAGCCTTTCCGGAACGGCACGTTGGTGGTGATGAACACGCCGGCGGCGCTCAGGTTGTTGGTGGTGGCGGACTGCGAACGGCTCGAATTGCCGCCCTTGATCTTCACGGGCAGGATCAGGGGAAAGCGTCGGCCGGTGCGCGAGTCAGACAAGAAACCCTCCTGGGTCGTTCCGAAAAACCGGGGAGCCAGATTGCTGGGGCGGTTATATCACAGGGCGCGTGCAACCAAAAGAATCAAGGCGGAGCCCTCCTTGTCGTGGGAGTTTCCCGCTGAGGCTTCCGAATCCGCGGCCGAGGGCGCCCGCGGCATTGTGAGTCAGGTCAGATCCGGGGCCCACGCATCACCAACATTTGTTCGCGCGTGGCAGCCTCAAAAAGCGCCGCCGCCTCCGCCGCCAAAGCCGCCGCCCGAGAAACCGCCTCCGCCGCCGCCCCCTCCGCCCCAGCCGGATCCGGTGGAACTGGCGCGCGGCGCGGCCACGAAGGCTTCATGCGCGGTCTGCGCCATGCTGTGCATGTTGTTGGAGAAGAACACGGGATTGAACATGCCGCCGCCGGTCGGGCCGGAGTACCAGCTCGGCGGCTGTTGCACGATGCCGGCGAAAGCCTGCGCCCAGTGATGCTCGACGCCGAGGGCCATCGCGTAAGGCAGATACTTTTCGAAGGTATCGGGCGGCATGCGCTGGATGCGGTCGCGATCCACGCGGTCCATGAATTCCTGGAAGCCGAGGATCTCGATGCGGGTGCGCGCGCCGAGCACGGTCTTGCACGTCATCTGGCGGGCAAACAACCACACGATGACAACGGCCACCGCGATGGAGAGCGCCGCCAGCCAGACGGACTCGAACACGTTCATGGCGCCGGTAACCTGGCCAATGACAAAAGGGGCGGCGCTGGCGATGGCGCCGAGAGCGGAATATCCCGCCGCCGATTGCGGATCCAGCCAGTACATTCCCTTGCGCTTCAGGGCGGAGTAAATGTCCTGCTGGATAACCGGAATGGCGGTGTAGAAGCGGTTCTGCAGGCTGGACAGGTTCGTGTTCTCGCCGCCCCAGAAAATGTTTTCCAGCATAACGCGCTCAAACGGCGCCAGGTCTCCCCATTGCGAGTTGGGCTTCAGCAGGTGGAAAACGTAGTCTTTGCCGTGAAAGAGCAATCCGGGGGTTTCGATCTGCTCGATCTTGATGTAGCCGCGAACGGCAAGGTCAACCACGGTGGAGGTGATGTCGCGCGGCTGGATGCTGTCGTCCAGCAGCGTGCCCGCTTCCGCCGGAGTGATGTCCTTCGGCGGCTCGTACTGGGGAGCGACGGAGCGCCCGGGATCAGGGTCGCGGCCCTTGTAGTACCAGAGCGTGAACATCACCAGCAACGTCCACAGCGGCACGAAGACCACGGGATTGCTGCGCAGGAACCAGCCCATGCGAGTCAGCGGGCCGGGCCGATGCAGGATGCCCTTGGGGATGAATACATCCACCGTCATCCCGCCGCGCATGGGCAGCGGGTTGGTGGTTTCGAATTCGACGTGCGAGCCTCGGACGTCGGCGGTGGCCTCCCGGCTGCTGGAACCGTAGGCGCCGGTGAAGGCTTGCGCGCGCAGGCCTCCGGCGGAAGCGTCGGGGAGCGAGACGATGGCGGAAGAGTGATCGATGGGAACCGGCCAGTCATTGCCGGTCACGTTCCAGTAGAACTCGTCGTGATCCTCGAAGTAGCGGACGGCGTTGGGCGTGGTGTAGATGATGAGGACGGTCTTGGTTGTGTCCGCCGCGCCGGGAATGTAGACCTTGACCTTTTTGTAGGGACCGTCGCGGCTGATCTCGTACTTCAGCGGACGCTCGTTCTCGTCGGTGACACTTTCGACCTTCAAAAAGAGCGAGTAATTGGTGCCGCCCGGGCCGGGGTACTCGACCGGAATGCTGCGCCAGATGCCGTTGTATTGCCCCACAAAGACGAGCGTGATGCGCTCGGTGACGCTCGTGCCGCCATGGTCGTCAATCGCAACCGTGGAATGAAAGTCGGCGATGCGCCAGTTGCGGGCGAGGGCGGGGGAGGCGGCAAGAAAGACAAGGAACAGGAGCAATGCTGCGCGGGCAAGGGCGCCCGCGCTCCTGGAGATCGCGGATCGTGCTAATCGCGGCCCCAGCGAAGCGCCGGGGCCTACCGGGATTGTGTTTGTCTCCATCAGAACTTCACGCTGGGGACTTCGCGGTCCGCCGGCGTTTCCAGTTCGAAGAACTGGCGCGGCTGGAAGCCGAAAGCGCCGGCAAGCATGTTGGCCGGAAACGTCTGGATGCGCGTGTTGTAGTCGCGCACCACGGCATTGTAGTAGCGGCGCGAGTTCTGCACGTCGTTTTCAATGTCGGCCAGCGACTTCTGCAGCGACATGAAGTTCTCGTTGGCCTTGAGTTGCGGGTAGGCTTCGGCGACGGCGAACAGCGACTTCAGCGCCATGGTGAGCTGGCCTTCCGCCTGGGCGCGTTCCGCCGGCGCGGTGGCCGACATCGCCGCCGAACGCCACTTGGCGACGTTCTCGAAGGTGCCCTTCTCGTGCGCGGCGTAGCCCTTCACGGTTTCCACCAGGTTGGGGATGAGGTCGTGGCGGCGCTTGAGTTGCACGTCAATGTCGGACCAGGCCGAATCGGCGCGGATTTTCAGTTGCACCAGGCTGTTGTACAGGCCGATCAGAACGACGAAGACTACGACCAGTACGCCAATGCCGATGAGCATGCCCATGCCGCCTCCTTGTTGCCGTGCCTTCAGGACTGCAGTGCTTATGATAAACGCGCGGCGGGAAAAACTACTAGCTACCGTCTCACGCCGGCATACGGCATGGCCGCCGTCCGCTCCAGCTTGTCCCAATTGAAGGCGCTGCCGGTCATGGCGCGCTTCAGGGTCTTGATCAGGACAATCGAAAACAGTTGGCGGTAGGCAAAGCGTTGCAGCCAGACATGGAGCAGGAGGGTAAGGTCCTCGCGGTTGTCGGCGGTGCGGCGTTCCAGCGCGAAGGCGAGCGCCGAGGCGATGAAGTCAATGATCAGGAACATCGCGAAGTAGGTGACGAGCTTCTCGAAGCTGCGGAAGTCGGCGGTTTCGGGATGGAAGTGGCGGTCGAGCAGGTACATGAAGGTGCCGTAGGCGAACATCATGTCAATGAATGGGGACACCAGCGGCAGCAGGATCTGGAAAATGACGATGTTGGGCAGTGCCACCCAGCCCAGCACGCCCTTGCGCCCGAAGGCGGCGCGGTGCTTGTACACCGACTGCATGATGCCGAAGGACCAGCGGAAGCGTTGCCGCATTAAGCCGCGGGCATTCATGGGCGCCTCGGTATAAGCGAGGGCACGGTCTTCGTACTCGACGCGGTAGCCCTGCTGCAGCAGCGCCATGGTAAGGTCGGCATCTTCGGCGACCGTGTCGACGTGGAAACCGCCGGCATCGCGCACCGCCGCGGTTCGCCACGCCCCGATCGCTCCCGGCACAACGCTCACCGCACCCAGCACGTTGAGCGCACGGCGCTCGAAGTTCTGGCTGGTGACGTACTCCAGCGCCTGCCAGCGCGTCCACCAGTTGACGCGGTTGCCGACCTTGGCGTTGCCGGCGATGGCGCCGACGCGGGTATCGAGGAAGGGCGGAACCAGTCGGGAAATGGCGTCGCGCGCGATCACCGTGTCGGCGTCGATGCCGACGAAAATTTCTTCGTGCACGAATTCCAGACCGTAATTGAGCGCCTCGGCCTTGCCGGAGTTCGGCTTGGTAAGCACGGTAACGCTGCCGTTCCGGATTTCGGATTGAAAGGCTTGCTGGGCAATTACCAGGGTGCGGTCGGCCGATCCGTCGTCCACTACGATGACGCGCAGCTTGGGATAATCCGAATCGAGCGCGGCGCGGACGGTGCGCTCGATGACCTTCTCCTCATTGAATGCTGGGATGACCACGGCAACGGCCGGCTTGTAGGCCTGCGCCGCCTCAATCTGGGCGCGGTCGCGCTGGCGGATGCGGTGATGGAAGCGGTCGAAGATGGCCAGAGTGCCGACCAGGAAGAGCCGCGCCGACATGAGCACGTCACCGAGAAAGAAGATGATCACGATGGCGGAGCCCATCAGGCCGAACAACCAGAACCCGAAGCTGTCAATGCGCGCCGACCAGCGCTCGTTCTGCGCCAGCGGAACCATCACTTCGTTGTACGGCTTGCCCAGAAGTTGGGAGACAGGGACGATCCGGTAACCGCGCTGGCGCAGGCCGTCAATGATCATGGGCAGCGCGCGCACGGTCTCGGTGCGGTTGCCGCCGCCATCGTGCAGCAGAACGATGTTGCCGCATTTCTGGTCGTCGAGATCGCAGGGTGGCAGGTGCGCCATGACATCTTTAGCGATCTCCTCTGCCGGACGGTCCCGCCAGTCGTGCGGGTCGATCTTGTCCCCTACGGTGATGTATCCCATCTGCTGCGCGATCTCCAGCGGGCGTACCTGGTCGGCGGTATCGGGTTCCTGGTCAATCGAATAAGGCGGCCGGAACAGCATCGGCTTAACGCCCAGGCGGCTGGCGAAGAGCCGTTCCGCCAGGTTCAGTTCCACGCGCATGTACGATCTGCGGATGTTGCTGATGTCGGGATGGGTAAAAGTATGGTTGCCGATCTCGTGGCCTTCGGCGTAGATGCGCTGCGCCAGATTCGGGTATTTCTCCGCCTGCAATCCGATTAGGAAAAACGCTGCCTTGGCGTTCCTTTGCTTCAGCACGTCGAGAATTTTGGGCGTCCAGTCAGGATCGGGCCCGTCGTCGAAGGTCAGGACTATCTGCTTGGGATTCGCGCCGTACTGATCGAGCTGGTACGGACGCGGCAGCACCGTCATTTTTTCGTCGGTGATAAGGCCGGTGGAAGGCTCCAGGGTAAAGGTCCGTTCGCCGGAAGACGGCTGGTTGCCGATGCGGATCACCTCGCCGGCGCCTTCCATGTCCACGTCCTGCCCCGGAGGCACCAGGCGGAGGTCCTGCACCACGCCGACTTTACCGGGCAGGTCGAACACCGCCCAAAGCGAGCGGTCCTCCGAGCCGAGCCGCCACAGGGCGAAAGTGTTGATGCCCAGCTTGACGGCGGCGCGCATCTGGTTCAGCGCGGTGACGCCATCGAGAAACCACACGTCGTGACGCTTGCCTTTTTCGTCCTCGTACGCGAAGTGCGGGTTCAGGCTGTCGGGATCGAAGCTGATCGGGGCTTCGGAATCGGAGGAGCTCAGCCATGCTTCCTGGTTGTCAATGCTGCGCGCGCTGTCAACTTTCGGCTTCCCCGTCTTCTGCTCCACCAGCGACCAGTCGTAACCGTAGCTGCCGATGGCGCAGATCAGCTTGTCCTTGGGGATGATCTTCAGCGCATCCACCAGGTTCTTGGTGAACCATTCCTGCGAGGCGATCGGCCCGGGATCGCCGCCCTGGAAGTGCTCGTCGTAATTCATCAGTATGAGGCCGTCGGAGTGGGCGGCCAGGTACGCGTAGTCGAAGTCGTCGTCGTTGATCGGGACGGCGATGTGCAACTTCATGCCCTTCGCCTGAAAGTCGGCGTGCAGTTCGTCCACCAGTTGGCGGAAGCCGGGCTGTGCGGAACGCGGGAAGCCTTCAAAATCCAGCGTCAGTCCCTTGTAGTGATCGCTGGCGAGGAGCGTCGCGGCTTCGCGTCGAAAATTGGCGTGCGCCTCCGGGCTGGTCAGAAATGGCTCAATATTTGAGACCCATTGGTTCTTCGTGGGATCGAAGTTGTTGACCAGCGGCAGGACCTCGGTCTCGGCGTTTTCGTCCTTCAGGAACTTCATCACCGGCCGCTCTTTGCTGTCGGGACTGTGAACCGCGCCGCCCTGCACCACGTTGAACAGCGTCAGCTCCGGGCTCACCGCCTGGATGCGCCCATCGGGCGTGAGCACGTGCAGCCATTCGGGATAGAGAATGTCGATCTGGCGGACGTACTCGCGCAGCGAGGAATAAGCAGCGGCGTCCCAGGTAACGTAAAACGCGGCGCGCACGCCGTCGCCGGAATTCAGCACCAGTTCGGTGGAAGGCTTCTTCGATTTGGTGGTCGCCACGCGCGCCTTCGGGCGCTTGCGTTCTTTCTCTTTCAGAGCCTTGTAAGGGCGGCGCAGCTCCGGCAGCAGCAGCGTGGTCAGGCTGACTCCGCTGAGCGCGCTCACCAGGAAGAAAACGATCAGCAGCGTCGCCGCCAGGCCCAACACGTCCATCATCCGGCGGAGACGTTTCCACCGTTTGCGCTGCGGGTCGTAAAAAATCGCCTTGGCCATGAATTCCGGTTTCTTATCCTACAATGACGCACACGGCGCTGCTGGCGGCCTCTCCGCACTTCCATGTAAATGGGGTGCCGGAAGGATGCCTGCGTGCCGCGCCGGCGCTCGGCGGCATGGTTCGTGGCAGTGTCCGCGGGAAAGACTCTGGCTCTTGGATGCAGAATAGCACCAAAACGGCTGATGATCGGGGCTTGCGCGGGTTGTTGCGGTCGCACCGCCGGTGGTTCTTAGGGTTGACCTGCGTGGCATTCGCCCTGCGCCTGCTGTTCGTGATTCGCTTCCCCAATCTGACGCCCGACGGCATTGTTTATGGCGATCTTGCCAAAAACTGGTTGCTGCGCCACGTGTATGGGCTCAGCGCGACGAGCGGCCCCGCGCCCACCTACATCCGGATGCCCGGTTACCCGGCATTCCTGGCAGGACTGTGGGCTGTGTTCGGCGTGGAGCATTACAACGCCGCCCGCTTTGCGCAGGTATTCATTGACGTAGGAACCTGCTTCATCATCGCGGACCTGGCGCGGCGCGCGACCGCCGGCGCGGTTCACTTCAGCTCGCGGCAGGCGGCGAAATGGGCGTTTGCGCTGGCCGCACTGTGTCCGTTTCTCGCCAACTACACCGCCGTGCCCTTAACCGAAACCCTGGCCATCTTCTTTGCGGCGATGGCGCTTGATTTCGCGGTTGCCGCCCGGGCATGGCAGCAGAACACGGGGGAGGTCAGCATTGGCAACTGGGCTGGCTGCGGGCTGGCAATTGCCGCCGGCATTTACCTGCGCCCTGATGGCGGCATCGTTCTGATCGCTATCGGTGGATTCCTGCTCTTGCGGCTGGCGTGGAATCCGCGGCGGCGGCAGACGATGGTAGCGGGCGTGGTGCTGGCCATCTGTTCGCTGCTCCCGCTGGCGCCCTGGACGGCCCGCAACTGGCGCGGCTTCCATCAATTCATGCCGCTGGCGCCCACTCATGCCAATGCGCCGGGAGAGTACTACGCCACCGGCTTCGATCGCTGGATGCGCACCTGGCTGGCCGATTACGGCTCGCTGGAGGACATCGGTTTCAAAATGGACTACACAGTCTTGGAGATCAACGCCCTGCCCGATCGCGCCTTCGACAATGCCGGCGAGCGCAGCGCGACACAGGAAGTGTTCGACCGCTACAACCAAACCGTGACCATGACACCCGAACTCGACGCGCAATTCGAGCAACTCGCTCGCCAGCGAATCCAGCGCAAGCCCTTCCGCTACTACGTCGAGCTGCCGGTCTTGCGCATTCTCGATCTCTGGCTGCGCCCGCGCACCGAGATGCTGCCGCTGGACACGCACTGGTGGAGGTTCCGCGACGATCCCCACGACTTCGCCTGGTCGGTATTGCTGGCGGCGATCAACGGGGTGTACGTCGGCCTGGCGTTACTGGGGGTTGCCGGCGTCTGGCGGGAAATCCGCTGCGCCGGAATGTTGGCCGGCTTCGTGGTCCTGCGCACCGTCATCATGACCGCGCTCGCCTATCCCGAGCCGCGCTACGTGCTGGAGTGCTACCCGGTGGTGATTGTCTTCGCCGCGGCGGTGTGTGCGAGTCGTCAGTCCTCAGTCTTCAGTCGTCCGTCGTCGGTCTTCAGCCAATCCGCATGTGGCCCGAAGACTGACGACTGAAGACTGAGGACTGTTGTCTACGAATTCATCGGTGAGTCGCTGCTGCGGAAATTCGTCTGGAAGTGCTCGAAGAGAAAGTCGATCGCTTCGCGATTCGCGTCCTTGTTGCTCTGCGCCAGATATTTCATCGCTTCCACCAGCAAACGCTGGCCCTCGACGTAACGCGGGTCAGAGGTGCGGTCGCGTTTGTTGCGGCGTGAAGGATTCGGCGTGACAGGGATAGTGAAAAGTTTGGCCATAAAAGCTTGGTCCCGGCTGGTCCTGAGTAACAAGCGTTGGACGCTCGTGTGATTCGGCCTGGTTGCCTGGCTGGGGACAATATCCCCGTTTCTGATCGCGAGTATAAACTTGCAACTACCAGCGTTCCACAAAAGAATCGGCCAGCAGACGGGAAAAAATACCCAATTTTGCACCTGCTTCGATGCAGTTCCGAAATGATCCGGCCAGCTATTCCGATTGCGGGCGCACCCACTTCGTCTTGCCCGAGGTTTTCAGTTTGAAGATGTCGTTCGGGATGTTCTGATTGATTTTGATGTTGCCGTACTTGGCGAGGCGGTAGTCGCCGCTGGGTTCGATCAACTGTTGCTGCACCGAGATGCCGCGCGCCGGATCGATCCACAGAATGATCTGCTGGAACATGTTGCGGACCTTCACCTGCTTCGGCGTTAGCGTCAGTTTCGCCGCCTGTACGCCATCCACGTTTTCGGCGCCGTCAAAGCGAACGTCGAAGGATTTCTGCAGGTCGTGGCCGCGTCCGCCAAACCCCAGGACAAGGAAGCTCTCGAAATCCGACCGGTTCTTGCCCGCGTTGTATTCCGTGACCTGTTCGATCTCGGGCTGGTACACCTGCATCTTGCCGCCGGCGAAGAGCACGTACTTCCTGGCGGGCGAAGTGATGGCGGAGGCCATTTCCACTCCATTGCTTGCCCGGCGATAGTAGATGGTGCCCTTCTGGATGTCGTGGTCGCTCACGACTTTGGAATACTGGTCCCAGACAAACGTGGCCTCGGCGGTCTTGAAATTGTCCGCGGCGCGATCCATGGCGGTCAGCACGGACTCCAGATTCCCCGCGGCTGCCTTGGCCGGCGGTTGCGCTGCGGGAGCCGGAATTGCAGGCGTCCCGGTCGCCTGCGCGACCCCCGCGACGGACCACAACATAAACAGCAATAAGGGACCAATACTCCGCTTCATCGTCATCATTTTTCTAAGGCACGCCGCTGAGCTGCGACTGAGACTCGCAACTCGGAACTCGCAGCTCCTACCGCGACACCCAAACCTTGTACGCAACGATGTGCCCCTTGGCATCGCGCACCGGCTCGTACTTGGTGATGTCCACCTCGCCGGCGATGGGTTCGATCACGCTCAACAGGTCAGCCTCAACCGAGGTTGGATCGCCCTTCACGGCCGAGGCGTCAACCTGGTAGATGAACCCGTTTTGCCCGTCGGGAGAAACGACTACCCCGGTTTGATGCCCAGAGCGCTCGATCGGTTTGTCCTTGAAGTTGACCCAGATGGGGGCAATGAAGATGAAGGCGAGGATCAGCGTGACCATGACGTCGTACTGCATGCTGCCACGCTCGTAGGTCCACCAAATGTAGCTGCGAATTGTCTTCCAGATGTGGGACATGGGGCGAAACACTTATAAGTGTAGTGAGGCGGAGAGGAACTTGGCAACGTTGGTGGACGGCTGTCGGTTGTCGGTTAACTGAAACTCGAAACTGAAACTGCTCAAAACTTCTTCGGCGTAATCCGGTCCGTGCCCATGTAAGGCCGCAGCGCTTCGGGAATCACCACGCTGCCGTCGGCCTGCTGGTAATTTTCCAGAATCGAGAGCCATGTCCGCCCGACCGCCAAGCCGCTGCCGTTGAGGGTGTGTACAAATTCGGTCTTGCCTTTGCCTTCCGGGCGCCAGCGAATGTTCGCTCGCCGCGCCTGGTAGGACTCGAAATTCGAGCACGAAGAAATCTCGCGGAATAGTTCTTGCCCCGGCAACCAGACTTCGATGTCGTAGGTCTTGGCCGCGGAAAATCCCATGTCGCCCGTGCTCAAGGCCACGACGCGATAGTGCAGGCCGAGGCGCTTCAGCACTTCCTCGGCGTTGGCGGTCAGCGATTCCAGCTCGTCATACGACGTGTCCGGCCGCGCAAATTTCACCAATTCGACCTTCTGGAACTGGTGCTGCCGGATGATCCCGCGAACGTCCTTGCCGTAGCTGCCGGCCTCGCTGCGGAAGCACGGCGTCCACGCGGTGAGCTTCACCGGCAGGCGCGCGGCGTCAAGCACCTCGTCGCGAAACAGATTCGTGACCGGGACTTCGGCGGTCGGAATCAGGTACAGATCTCGGCGACGAAGCAGTGTGCTCCACGGAACATTGAACTCAACCGGACTAAAAACATCGGCGAGTTGAATGTCTGCCGTCCTGGCCGGGACGTGCACAACCACAATCGCATATACGCCACTCTTGCCAACCGCACCCACCAGTTCGCCAATTTTCGGTGTCCAGTGTTGGTCCGGTTCAAAACGATCAATCGGAACCTTGAACAAGTCGGCTTCGAATTTCGGCAGTTGGCCGGTGCCGTACATAGACTCGGCATTGACCATGAACGGCGGCAGGACCTCGGTGTAGCCGTGCTCGCGCGTGTGCAGGTCGAGCATGAAGTTGGCGAGCGCGCGTTCCAGGCGCGCCCCGAGGTCCCAATAGACGGCGAAGCGCGCGCCCGTCAGCTTGACTGCGCGCTCCAGGTCGAGCACGCCCAACTGCGCGCCTAGTTCCCAGTGCGGCTTGGGAGTGAAGTCGAATTGCGGCCGTGCGCCCCAGCGCCGGACTTCGACGTTCTCTTCCGCGCCACCGCCGACCGGAACGCTCTGGTGCGGCAGGTTGGGAATGGTCTTGAGGATGTCCTGCAGTTGCGCCTCGAACACGGCGGCCTGCTTTTCAAGCTCCGCGACCTGTTCGCGCACGCGGCGCATTTCCGCCATCTGCGCCGAGGCGTCCTGCTTCTCGCGTTTGAGGCGCGCGATTTCCTCCGACGCCTTGTTCTGCGTGGCGCGCAGGCGCTCCATGTTGGTGATGTGCTCGCGGCGGCGGGCGTCCACGGCGGAAAAGTCGCGCAGCACCTCGTCGGGGTTCATCCCCCGGTCGCGCAGCTTGCGTTCAATCAGCGGCAGGTTTCCCCGCACGAAATTCAGGTCGAGCATAAACGGAAGTAGTTTATCAGTAGCCCAGTTTGTCAGTTTGTCTGGACAAGGCTGTACACTATGGCGCGATGAAATTTTCTGTCGGAAGAATCTGCGCGGTCCTGCTGGTGCTGCTGCTTGCGACCGGAGCGGCGTTCGCCAGCGCTTACAACGCGAACCCCAAGCTGGTGGTGATCGTCATCATCGATCAGTTCCGCCCCGATTTTCTGGACCGCGCCCACGACCAGCTTGTCCCCTCCGGTTTTCGCCTGCTCACCGAGCGCGGCGCCTACTTCACCGGCTGCTACTACGATTACGCCAACACCGAGACCGCGCCCGGGCACGCCACGCTGTTCACCGGCGCCTACAGCAACGCCCACGGCATCGCCGCCAACCAGTGGTGGGACGCGCGTGCCAAGCGCATGGTGAGTTCGGTGTTCGACAACAACACGCGCCTGGTGGGAGTGGAGGGCGCGGGCGCGTCGCCGCACAACCTGCTCAGCGACACCTTGGGCGACGAACTGAAGCTCTCGACCGACGGCAAAGCGCGCGTGTTCACCCTCTCGCTCAAGGACCGCGCCGCGATCCTGCCGGCGGGCTTCGCCGCCAACGGAGCGTTCTGGATCGATCACCCGAGCGGGGCGTGGATCAGCTCGACGTTCTACATGCAGCAGCTTCCGGCCTGGGCGCAGAAGTTCAATGCGGCGGGAAAAGCGGACGCGTACTGGAACCGCGAGTGGAAGGATGCAGGCGGCAACGTGCTGCGCAAGACGACGCGCGAGGCGACGCCGGATTTTTACGAGACGGTGGGCGCCACGCCCTTCGCCAACGATTACGAATTGGACTTCGCGCGCGAGCTCATCACGCAAGAGAAGCTGGGCGAAGGGCCGGCGACGGACCTGCTCTCGATCAGCCTGTCGGCGCCCGACATACTCGGTCACAAGAAGGGACCGAATTCGCCGGAAGTGAAAGCCATGGTGCTGGCGCTGGACCGCCAGCTCGCGGATTTCTTCAGCTTCCTCGGCCAGCGCGTCGGGCTCGCCAATGTGTGGATTGTACTGTCGGCGGACCACGGCATTTCTCCGGTTCCCGCGTACGCGGCCAATTTCCGGTTGCCGGCGGATACGCTGAATTCGGATAAGCTGAAGCCCGACCTGAACGCGGCCATCGCAACCCGGCTCAAGCGGCCGGGTGATTACGTTGAGGGCCGCGACGGCGCATTCGTATTCATCTCGGAAAGCGCCTTTGCTGCCGCGGGCATGAACAACGAAGCCGAGGCCGAGCGCATGGTTGGCGAGGCGCTGGTTCAGCTCGGCCTTCGGTCGTACGCCACGCGCGCCCAGCTTGCCGCCGGCAACGTCCCCAACGACGACGCCGGCCGGCAGTTGCTGCACAGCTATTCCTCGTATGGCGGCTGGTACGTGATCGCGATCGCGCCGCCGTTCACGTTTCCCTGGGATTCGCGCACCGGCACGACGCACGGTTCCTGGTACCGTTACGACCAGCATGTGCCGCTCGCGTTTTTCGGCGTTCCCTTCCAGGCGGGCGTTTACCGCGGGCGCTGCGAGCCGGTGGACATGGCCGCGACTCTGGCTTCGCTGCTCGGGGTGAATCCTCCGAACCGTGCCGCCGGACGCGTGCTGACCGAGGCGCTCCGCCGGGAGAGCGCGCGATGAGCACCTCGCCTCGGCGCGTCAACGGCCCGCCGGACCTGAGCGTAAGCTTTGCCGGCCTGCAGTTGAAGAATCCGGTCATCGCCGCCAGCGGCACCTTCGGCTACGGCATCGAGTTTGAAGACATCGTCAGCCTGCAGAAGCTGGGCGGGTTCGTGGTCAAGGGCCTGTCGCGCGAACCGATGCCCGGCAACCAGCCGCCGCGCCTGTTCGAAACTTCCGCCGGCATGCTGAACTCCATCGGCCTGCAAAATATCGGGGCGCGGGCCTTCGTTGACGAAAAACTTCCGCTCCTCAACAAGAAAAAGAACATCGTCGTCATCGCCAACGTTTTCGGCTACACCCTGGAAGATTACGAAGCGGTAATCCACGTTCTCAACCAGGGCGAAGGCATCGCCGCCTACGAACTCAACGTCTCCTGCCCCAACACCACGCGCGGCGGGATGGTGATCGGCACCGACCCGGTGCTGCTGGGGGAAGTGGTGGCCGCGGTCAAAAGAGCCTCGCGACGGCCGCTGATCGTGAAATTGTCGCCCAACGTGACCGACGTCCCGCTGATGGCGCGCGCCGCGGAGAATGCCGGCGCCGACGCCATCTCGCTGGTCAACACCTTTGTCGCCATGGCCATCGACGCCGAGACGCGCCGGCCGCGGATCTCGCGTACCTTCGGCGGACTCAGCGGCCCGGCGATCAAGCCGATCGCGCTGCGCATGGTGTACGAGGCGGCGCACGCCGTGGACATTCCCGTCATCGGCATGGGCGGCATCTCCACCGCGGTGGACGTGGCGGAATTCATGCTCGCCGGCGCGGCGGCGGTCGAAATCGGCACCGCCAGCTTCTGGGATCCGTGCGCCACCGAAAAAATTGTGGACGCGCTTGAGGGCTGGTGCCTGGAACACCGCGTGCAGAAAATTACGGAACTGATTGGTGGGCTGAAGACGGAGTAGCGAGTCGCGAGTCCGGCCGGAGAAAGGGTTGCGAGATCAGGATTGTCCGGAAATTTTCAGCCGCAGCTCTTCCGGGATGCGCTCGCGGATCTCGGGCGGAAGCCGGTCATGCACGGCGCGCGCGCCCAGCCGCGCGGCGTCGGCCATGGCCATGGGCGCCGGCGTGGCCACCGCGACAATCACCCAGATCAGGGCGGAGAGCCCGAATCCGGCCAGTGCCGCCAGTTCCAGCACCAGCGCGTGCCGCGGGGCAAAGTGATAAATGGCGCCAAACGCCAGCAGGAATATGCCGGCGGAAATTGCCGTCAGGATGATGAGCAAGACATCGATCGTGCGATGTACTTTCTGCCAGTAGCGGCAGTGCTCGCATTCCCGGAAGTGCTCTTCGTAGTCGCCGCGCATCTCCGGCGTAATGCCGGAAATGTCATACCGCCACCCGGCGAGGATGGCGCCCACGAATTTGTCTGAGCACTGCTTCATGTTCTACAGCCTGATCGGCTCCAAGGGCTGGTCTTGCGAAGCCAGCATCAGGCGGTTCCGCAGCAGGTCCCGGCGAGCCGCCAGGGCCTGCTCTGCCGCACGCCGCGCCAGGTCAGGATGGTTGTTCTGCTCTGATAGATGCGCCAGCACCAAAAAAGCCGCACCTCCATCGTAGTCCCCGGCGAAATATTGCGCGAGGGCATCGTTGGACATGTGCCCGACGCGCGACATTACCCGCTGCTTCACCACCCACGGGTAGGGCCCACCGCGCAGCATTTCCACGTCGTGGTTCGATTCTATGACTAACCCGTCGCAGCCGCGAAGGTTGTCCGCCACGCTGGCCGGCATGTATCCCAGATCGGTCACGATGCCGATCTTCACGCCCTCAGCGCGGAACGTGAAGCCCACCGGATCGGCCGCATCATGCGGGATGGTAAAGGGCGCGACCGTGATGTCGCCGATAGTGAAACTCCGCCCCGATTCAAACGTTTCCAGCCTGGCCAGCTCGGGTCGAATGCCGCCGTTCTTCTGCCGCGCCCAGCGCTGCCATGCATGGTAGGTTGCGCCGGTCATGAAGACAGGGATCTTCAGCTTGCGCGCCAGTACATACAGCCCGGCAACGTGGTCGGAGTGCTCGTGCGAGATGATGACCGCCGACAGATTCAGGGCGTGGTCGCCGGTCAGGGCCATCCGGCGCCCGATCTCGCGGCAGGATACGCCCGCGTCCACCAGAATACGCGTGCGCGAACTCGCCAGGACGCTGCAATTTCCCCGGCTCCCGCTCGCCAAGACCGTGAGCGACACCATCTTGCGAGAATAGCGGGAGTAAGGTGTGGAATGGGAGTGACAAAGGTGTTAACACCACCATCAGGCCACTCCGATCACCCGATCACCTGATCGCCAGATCACCAGATGCTGCGCTCATTTCTTGAATAATTCGCCGACCAACTTCCGTCCAACCGCTCCGCCGTACGCGCAGACGAAAGCGGGTGCGAGCAACGCGAAAGAACCGAAAATCGCGCCGCGCGTGAAGTGCTCGCGCCCGAGATAGGCGAACAACTGCGCCGCCGGAACGCACAACGCGACCAATAGCGCCCACAGCCACGGCCGCCGCGGACGCATGGCGCCGAGAAACATGGTGACCATGGCGACCAGCAGCGCCGAGATCGCCAGCTCGCCCCATCGCAGTTGCACCTAGCCGATGAGCGCGCCGAAACCGAGCGCCACCAAGACGAACGGCCAGTCCGCGCGGATGGGCGCCGATGTCGGCGGCGATGAAGCTGTGGGCATCGTCAGTACTTGTAGAACCCGCGCCCGCTCTTCCGTCCCAGCCAGCCTGCATCCACCATCTTGATGAGCAGCGGGCAGGGCCGGTACTTGGGATCGCCGAGGCCGGATGCCATCACCCGCATGATGTCCAGGCAGACATCCAGCCCGATGAAGTCGGCCAGCGTCAGCGGGCCCATGGGATGGGCCATGCCGAGCTTGAACACCTCGTCCACCGCCTCCGGCGTGGCCACGCCCTCCATCACCGCGTACATGGCCTCATTGAGCATCGGCATGAGCACGCGATTGGCGACGAACCCGGGAAAATCGTTGACCTCCACCGGGGTCTTGTCGAGCTTCTTCGAAAGATCGAAGACCGCGCCGAACGTCTCCTGCGACGTTGCCAGCCCGCGGATCACCTCCACCAGCTTCATCATCGGCACGGGATTGAAGAAGTGCATGCCGATCACCTTCTCCGGGCGTTGGGTCAGCGCCGCCAGCTTGGTGATGGAGATGGACGAGGTGTTGGTCGCGAGGATGATTTCCGGCCGGCAGATGCGGTCGAGTTCGCGGAACAACTCGGCCTTGATCTCGAATTTCTCGGTGGCCGCCTCGACCACGAAATCGCACTGCGCCAGGGCGCCGCGGTCCACCCCGGGCTCAATGCGCGCCAGCGCCTGGGTGCGCTGCTCGGCGGTGATCTTGTTCTTGCTGGCCTCGCGCTCAAGATTCTTGGAGATGGTCTCCATGGCGCGGTCGAGGAAGCGCTGTTCGACGTCGCGCAACACCACTTTGTAACCGGACTTGGCGAATACGTGCGCGATGCCGTTGCCCATGGTGCCCGCGCCCAGCACCCCGACGATCTTGATCTCCATGATTGCCTCGCTGCGGGAAATGAAAACCAAGAAGTGTAGCAGAAGCGGGGGTTGGCCGTTGGCCGCCGGCATGAAACAAATCGGCCACGGATTTTCGCGGATCAAACGGAATCCTGATGAAACCGTGTTCCTCCGCGAAAATCCGTGGCCTGATTTTGTCCGCCGTTAGTCGTTAAAGCCGAAGGTCATCTTCACGCCGGCAACTTCCACCACATCGCCGTCGCTCAGCTCGTGCTGCCCGGCAATCAACTCGTCGTTGATTTTGACCTTGATGTCCCTTTCCGAGGCGGCAATGAAGTACTTGCCATCGCGATGGTTGATGACGGCGGCCACCTTGGGCTTGAACCAGCCTTTCAGCTTGATGGACGCCATATCGCTCTTGCCGATGACGTTCAACTTGCCGGTCAGCGTGTACTGCGACTGGTCGGTCCTGCCGGCGATCACGGTCAGCACTCCCGTGCGGTCCTTGGGAGGGGGCGGCGGGCTTCCGGCTCCGGGCGCGCCGGGCGGCGGAGTCGGGGCCTGGCGCGCGAGCATCTCCTTCGCCTTTCTGGTGTCGAGCACCACCGTGGCCTCCAGCGTCGGAACCATGGGCATGGTCCTCTCGGGGCCGTGGCCCCGCGCTTCCTCGTGCCGCTCATCCTTGAAGAGCACGGTGTGCTTGCCGATCAGCACCTCGTCGCCGTCCTTGAGCACCGTCTTGCTGATGCGGCGGTTGTTGACGAAGGTGCCATTCAGGCTGTTGTTGTCCTCGAGCGTGTAGTGGTCCACGTCCCAGTAAATCTTGGCGTGATGGCCGGACACGGCGAGGTTGTCCACCTGGATAAGGTTGTCCGGCAGCCGCCCGATCGTCACCACGCCCTCGGAGAGCGAGAATTCCTTCAAAACAGCCTGTTCGAATTTCAAAAAGAGTTTTGCCATTTTCTTGAACTCCCTCCGCCGAAGAGCCAGCGGAAAAATTTTGTGAACCAGGGCAGCTCCTCGAAGCGGAGGAGCTGCACGGTGATGTTGTCGGAGCCGCCGCCGTCGCGGGCGGCTTCAATCAACCGGTCGGCCATGAGCTGCAGGCTGATGGTTCCCTGCACGACTTCCAGGATGCTGTCGTCGGGGACATGCCGGATCAGGCCGTCGCTGCACAGCAGCAGGACGTCGCCCGGTTGCGCCATCTGGTCGTCGAGATCGGGCTGCACCTTTTCCTCGGGCCCGAGGGCGCGGATGATGATGTTCTGCATCTCCGAGTGCTGCGCTTCTTCCATGGTCAGCAGCCCGCGGCGCACCTGCTCCATGACCAGGGAATGGTCCTTGGTGAGCTGCTCGATGGCGCCCTGACGGACCCGGTAAATGCGGCTGTCGCCGGCGTGCCCGATGGAGTAAAAATCCTTATCCACCAGTACGCCGACAATGGTCGATCCCATGCCGGATTGTGCCGCGTGATGCGCGGCCGCCTCGTAGATGGCCGCGTTCGCCAGGTGGATGGCGCTGCCCAAGGTGTTGGCGCGCTCGGAAACGTTTTCCAGGGGTGTGCCCACCGGTGGAAAGGAGCCGTTCTTGGAGGCTTCCCGAAAATAAGTGAGAACGACGTCCACCGCCATCTTGCTGGCGACTTCACCGGCTGCCTGACCGCCCATACCGTCGCAAACCACGTAAACGCCGTAGCGCGAGTCGTAGCCGAAGTTATCTTCGTTGTTCTGGCGGACGCACCCGACATCGCTCTTCCCGGCAACTTCGACTGAAAGGCTCATTGTCCTCGGCGTAATCCTAATCCAAATCAGAGTCGTCGGTTTTCGGTTTTCGGTTTTCGGTTATCGGTTCTGACAACGGCAATGAGGAACCGGCGACCGATAACCGATAACCGACAACGGCTCTTACGCTCCCGCTATTGCTGCCTTGGCGAGCAGCGCGCGGATATCCGTCGCCATCTCGCTGCCCCGCTGGTACCGCTTGTTCGGGTCTTTCTCCAAAGACTTGTCCACGATGGTGTGGCAACCCAGCGGCAAATCGGCGCGCGCCTGCTCGATTGGCGCGTGCGGCGCATTGGCGATGCGGTACATCAGGGTCGCCACGGTGTCGCCGGTAAACGGCTTTTCGCCGGTAAGCAGTTCGTACATCGTGACGCCGAGCGAGAACAGGTCGGCGCGCCCGTCCACCTTGGCGCCCGCGAGTTGTTCCGGCGACATGTAGGACGGCGTGCCCATCACGGTGCCGGTCGCGGTCTTCGATTGCGAGGTGATGCGCGCGATGCCGAAGTCGGTGACCTTGATCTTGCCGTCCTTCCCCCGCATGATGTTGGCCGGCTTGATGTCGCGGTGCACCACGTTCTGCGAGTGCGCGTAATCGAGCGCGTCGGCCACCTTGGCGATGGTTTCCAGCGTTTCATTCACCGGCAGCAGCTTGTTCTTGGCGGTGTAGTCCTTCAGGTCGCTGCCGCTGAGCAGTTCCATGGCGATGTAGCTGATGTCGCCATCGTCGCCCGCGTCGTAGATGGTGACGATGTTGGGGTGCACCAGCCGCCCGGCCGATTCGGCCTCGCGGAAGAAGCGCTCCTTCATCGTCTTGGTGTCGGCAGCGTCGAACTCGTCCTCGAAACGCAGGGTCTTGATCGCGACCTCGCGGTTGATCTTCGGGTCCTTGCCGAGATAGACCGTGCCCATGGCGCCCTTGCCCAGTTCCTTCATCACCTCGTAGCGGCCCAGCGTAGGCTTGGCCAGTTCGCTGACGCCGCCGCCCTGCACCAGCACGGTGGAATCGGCGCCCCCCCTCATGCCCCCGCGCCCGCCCAGGATCACCGTCTCGCCGGCGATGCGCAGCTTCTGCGAGCGATCCGCGATGTCCTTGAAGTTCTTGTCCACGGTGCCGATGTGCTCGAAGACCTGCACCGCCTTGTTAAACTGGCGCTTGCGTTCGAAGTCGAGCGCCAGGCCGTAGAGAACGTCCTTCGTGGAATCGTCCACCGGGCACTTGCGGAATTTCTCAAACGCCATGTCCAGCATGCCCTGGCCCTGGAAGGAGAGGCCGAGCATCTTGTTGGTTTCCGCCGACTCGCCTTCCAGCACTTCCGTGCGCTTCTCGGTGACCAGGTAGCGCTTCGAGACCACCACCGTGTAGCCGGCCACCAGCATGATCGCCGGATACGCCATCTTCAGCCAGTAGCCGTAGGCGGTGAACAGGTAAATGCCGCCGCCGATGGAGAGCGCCAGCAGCACGATGGCGATGATCGCGCTGTGACCGGCCTTCATGTGCGGGATGGCGAGCGAAACAAAGAGCGCGAACACGATCAGCAGCGCCAGCTCAACCTTGCCCGCCCATTCCGGACGAATCAGGTACTGGCCGTTGATGATGTTCTGAATCACGTTGGCCTGGATCGCCATGCCCGGAAACTGCGTGCCGACGGGCGAGGTGTAGAGGTCGCCGCCGCCGGTGGCAATCATGCCGATGAGCACGATCTTGCCGTTGAATACCTCGGGCGGGACCTTCTTGTTGCGCACGTCGGAAAACTTGACGCCGGTCAGGTTGTCCAGCTTGGCGTAATCCACCAGCATGCGCCCCTGCGAGTCCACCGGAATGTGGGCGCGGCCCAGCACCAGTTCCTTGCCGGGCGTGTAGCGGTAATCATCGGACTCGAGGTTGTAAAACGCGCGCAGGGTCTGCAGCGAGAACGACGGAAACAGCTTGCCGTTGAAATCCACCACCAGCGGCACTACGCGCTGCACCCCGTCGGGCGAAGGCGTCAGGTTCGCCTGCCCGATGGCCTTCGCCACCTTGGCGAAGCGCTCAAACGGCGGCGTGAAGTCCTGTGTCGCCGTCACCGAGCCATCCGACTTCACGTTGGCGATGAAATTCTTCGCGATATCTTCCGGTATAGGCTTGTCCACCTTGCCGATCGGCTGCCCGAGGGTGAAATACATGGGCAGCACGGCGTTTTGCGCCAGTGCGAGCGAATCATCGAGGCGGGCATCGTTGTCGAGGCGCTTCTCCGCCGAGTCCAGGATTCCGACAAATTCCTTGGCAGCGCCGCTCTTGGCCGACGCGGTCGCCCGCGCCGCCGCCCGCGCCAGATCCTCAGCCGTGAGTTCCTGGCCGGGCTTTACCACCGTCCTTCCACCTCCGCCCGCCCCGCCGACCTTGGACGCGTACTCGTCCTTGATTTTCCTGACTTCCACCAAACCGGGATTCAGCTCGGCGTCGGAGAAGAAGATGTCGAGGCCAATGACCTTCGCCTGCGCTTCGGCGAGCTGGTCCACCATCTCCGCCATGTAGGAGCGAGGCCACGGCCAGCGTCCAATTTGCCGGATGCTGTCGTCGTCAATGCCGACCAGGACCACGTTTTCGGCGGTCTTGGCGCCGGCCCGGAGCCGGGCACGGATGTCGTACAGCTTGCCCTCCAGGCCCTCGGCCCATTGCATCCAGAAGATGAACAGCACCACCAGGCTGACCACCGCACCCAGCGCAACATCCGCCCAGTGAAACTTTGGCTTGGCCATAGTTCCGCGCTCCGTTCCCAGTTTCTCTTCAGCAAGGCCAGACGATCAGGGGCCGGACCACCCGCTCGCACCTGTATTAACGTTGGTCCCGTCCGGCTTTCAGGGACAATTCAGGCCCCTGAAATACGTGAGGGAGAGTTGGCGGATTGTACTTAGGGATTTCGCGGAAACGCAAGAATATTATGGCGTTTTCACCGGGGAGTGAGTATCAGAATGAGTCCTAAACTATTGAAATGGCGAAGCGCGCTCGGCAAACACAGAGTCAAGCAGGCAAAAAAATCGGCGGCATGCACGCCGCCGATCCACCGAAATCCTATGGCCGGGAACCTATTTTCTGTGCGTCGCGACTTCCAATCGAACGTTGGCGCGGTCCAGCGCGGTCAGCGCGCGCTGGAAATCCACCTCGACGCCGGCCGAGCGCAGCCGCTCTTCGGCGCGCTCCTTCGATTTGCGCGCGCGCTCCACGTCGATGTTTTCGGCGCGCTCGGCGGTCTCGGCCAGCACCGTCACCTTGTCCGGCAGCACTTCGGCGAAGCCCCACGCGATGGCGACGTGATACTCCATCCCGTCGGCCTTATACGTGATCTCGCCCACACCCAGTTCGGTGATCAGCGGCGCGTGTCCCGGCAGAATTCCCAGGTACCCGTTCTTGCCGGGAATCTGGACTTCCTGCACGATGTCTCTCTCCACCAGGCGCTCGGGAGTGACAATTTCGAGTTGTAAAACATCGGCCATAGCTAGTCTTCAGTCGTCAGTCTTCAGTCGTCAGTCGTCAGGCCTGAAGACCGACGACTGGAGCCTGAAGACTTCTTACGCTGCCGCCGTCGACTTCAGGCGGTTGCCGTGCTCGATCACTTCCTCGATCGTTCCCTTCATGTAGAAGGCCTGCTCGGAGATATCGTCGTGCTTGCCTTCGATGATCTCCTTGAATCCCTTGATGGTGTCCTGGACCTTGACGTAGCGGCCCTGCATCCCGGTGAACTGCTCGGCGACGTGGAACGGCTGCGACAGGAATCGCTGCACCTTGCGGGCGCGGGCCACGGTGAGCTTGTCGTCTTCGCTGAGCTCGTCGATGCCGAGAATGGCGATGATGTCCTGCAGGTCCTTGTAGCGCTGCAGGATTCGCTTCACGCCCTGCGCCACGTCGTAGTGTTCGTTGCCCACCACGTGCGGATCGAGAATGCGCGAGGTGGACGCCAGCGGATCCACCGCCGGGTAGATGCCCAGCTCGGTCAGCGCGCGCGAAAGCACGGTGGTGGCGTCGAGGTGAGCGAACGTGGTGGCGGGCGCGGGATCGGTGAGGTCGTCGGCGGGCACGTAAATCGCCTGCACCGAGGTGACCGAGCCTTTTTTCGTCGAGGTGATGCGTTCCTGCAATTCGCCCATTTCGGTGGCCAGGTTGGGCTGGTAACCGACGGCGGAGGGCATGCGGCCCAGCAGCGTCGAAACTTCGGCGCCCGCCTGGGTGAAGCGGAAAATGTTGTCGATGAAGAGCAACGTGTCCGAGCCTTCAACGTCGCGGAAGTATTCGGCGACGGTGAGCGCCGTCAGGGCCACGCGCAAGCGCGCGCCGGGAGGCTCGGTCATCTGGCCGTAGATGAGCGCGGCCTTGGATTTGGACGGGTTGCCGGGCACGATCACGCCCGACTCCGTCATTTCCAGCCACAGGTCGTTGCCCTCGCGGGTACGCTCGCCGACGCCGGCGAAGACGGAATAACCGCCGTGCTGCTTGGCGACGTTGTTGATCAATTCCATGATCACGACGGTTTTGCCGACTCCCGCGCCGCCGAACAGCCCGATCTTGCCGCCCTTCAAGAACGGCTGGATGAGATCCACGACCTTGACGCCGGTCTCGAACATTTCCGCGGTGGTGGCCTGCTCGTCGAAGGCGGGCGCCAGGCGATGGATGGGCAACCTGTCGGTCGCCTCGATGGGGCCGAGGTTGTCCACCGGCTCGCCGATCACATTCATCACTCGCCCCAGCGTGCCCCTGCCCACCGGCACCCGGATGGGGCCGCCGAGGTCGATGGCCTTCATGCCGCGCACCATGCCGTCGGTGGGCTGCATGGCGACGCAGCGCACGCGGCCCTCGCCGAGGTGCTGCTGGACTTCAAGGATGACGTCCATCGGCATCGGCACGTTGAAGCCATCGCTGACCACGTGCAACGCCTGGTAAATGAGCGGCAGGTTGCCTTCGCCGAACTGCACGTCCACCGCCGGCCCCGCAATTTGAATCACTTTTCCGATGTTTTCTGCCATAAGAATTCTTTGCTCTCAGCTCTCAGCTATTGCGCGGCTGCGCCGCTCACGATCTCGATAATCTCTTTCGTAATCTTCGCCTGGCGCACCCGGTTCATCGCCAGGGTCAGCTTGTCAATCATCTCGTCGGCGTTGCTGGAGGCCGATTCCATGGCGGTCATGCGAGCCGCGTGTTCGGCCGCGATGGACTCCAGCATCGAGCGGTAAATCTGCACCGCGACATACTTCGGCAGCAGGTCGCGGAAAAGCTCGCTGGGCGATTGCTCGTAAAGGTAATCCACCTGCGCGGTGGCGAAGACAGCGGCACGGCGATCCATCTCGCTGGTATCCGCCTCGCCGAGCGAAATCCCGGCCGCCTGGGCCGCCTCGGCGCGCTTTTCGCGCTCTTCCTTGCTTACCTCTTCCGCCTGCGCCACGGTTTGTTCACCGATCTCCTCGATCGGCAGGACCTTTTCCACCACCAGCCGCTGCGCCATCACCGACTTGAACTCGTTGTAGATCACGTACACGGAATCAATCTCGCCCTTGGTGTAGCGGTCGATCACGCCCTCGGAAAAATCGCGCACGTACTCAAAGCTCAGCTTGCCGAGCACTCCGATGTGCTCGCCCACCGTCTGGACCGGGCCGGCGCGTTCGGTTTGTTCCGCAGTCGCGGTCGGGAACCGGCGGCGGAAGAGATCGCGCCCCTTGCGGCCGACGGCTTCGATATCGACGATTTTGCCTTCGCTGGCCGCGAAAAAGCGGAAGGCGGCCTTGATGATGTTGGCGTTAAACGCCCCCGCCAGGCCGCGGTCGGCGGTGACCACGATGACCAGGATGTTTTTCTCCGGACGTTGCGCCAGCAGCGGATGGCGCGGCTCGCCCGTTTCCGGATCGAAGATTTCGGCGCGCGAGACCAGCGACTTCAGGACGTTGGTCAGCATCTGCGCGTAGGGTCTTGCCGACAGCGCCCGGTCCTGCGCCCGGCGCAGCCGCGCCGCCGAGATCATCTTCATCGCCTTGGTGATCTGGCGCGTGTTGCGCACGCTGCGAATCCGGCGTCGAATATCGAGTATGTTTGCCATTCTTAGCTATCAGCTCTCAGCTTTCAGCCAAACCAAAACCAATGTCATCCCGAGCGAGGATGCGGCAACCAACCAGCGCCCGCTTTTGGTGCGGGTTGCCGCATCCGAGTCGAGGGGCCTGCATTTCCTGACAACTCACAACTCGCAACTCGCTACTTCTTCCCTGCCTTCGCCTGCTGCGCCACTGCCGCGTTCATAATCGTCAACTGGCGCGCCACTTCCAGTACGCCCAGCGCGGTTGCCTGCGCGACTTTGTCAGCCACGCGCGCCAGCCGCTTGGTGTCCTCGATCAAGGTTTCGATCTCTTCCAAATTCATGGCGTCCTCCGTTTATTTGTAATTTGCGATTTTGAGGGCTCAGCGTGCGGAAATCACTCGCCTGCGCAACGATGAGCCTGACCAAATTTCAAATTACAAATTACCCAATTACAAATCCCTTACGCCTTCGCCGCCACCTGGCGCTCGCTGACGAACCGTTCCTTGCTCTCTTTCACGATTTTCGTCATCGCGGCCTTGAGTTCGTCATCGAGCACTTTCTTTTCCTCGATCTGCTTCAGCAGGCCGGGATTCATGGCGTCCACGTAGGCGTACAGCGCCTTTTCGAACTCGCGGCACTGCTCCACCGGCACGTCGTCCAGGTGCCCGCCGGTGCCGGCAAAGATGATCAGAATCTGTTTGCTGAACGACAGCGGAGCGTACTGGTCCTGCTTGAGGATCTCGACCAGCCGCTGGCCGCGGTTGAGCTGCGCCTGCGTCGCTTTGTCCAGATCGCTGCCGAACTGTGCGAAGGCCGCCAACTCGCGGTACTGCGCCAGCTCCAGCTTCAACGTGCCCGCGACCTGGCGCATGGCTTTAATCTGCGCGCTGCCGCCCACGCGGCTCACCGACAAACCGACGTTCACCGCCGGACGGATGCCGGAGTTGAACAGGTCGGTTTCCAGGTAAATCTGCCCGTCGGTGATGGAAATGACGTTGGTCGGAATGTAGGCCGAAACGTCGCCTGCCTGGGTCTCGATCACCGGCAGCGAGGTCAGCGAGCCGCCGCCGTTCTTGTCGCTCAGCTTGGCGGCGCGCTCCAGCAAACGCGAGTGCAGGTAGAAAACGTCGCCCGGGTAGGCTTCGCGGCCCGGCGGGCGCCGCAGCAGCAGCGAGATCTCGCGGTACGACGCCGCGTGCTTGGAAAGATCGTCGTAAATGGTGAGCGCGTGCCGCTTGCTGTCGCGGAAGTACTCGCCCATGGCGCACGCCGCGTAGGGAGCGATGTACTGCATGGGCGCGGGCTCGGAAGCCGAGGCGGCGACCACGATGGTGTAGTCCATGGCGCCGGCGTCTTCCAGGATCTTCACCACCTGCGCGATCGACGAGCGCTTCTGTCCGATGGCGCAGTAGATGCAGATCAGGTCGCGGCCCTTGCTGTTGATGATGGTGTCCAGCACGATGGCGGTCTTGCCCGTCTGGCGGTCGCCGATGATCAGCTCGCGCTGTCCGCGGCCGATCGGGATCATGGCGTCAATCGCCTTCAGACCGGTGGCCATCGGCTCGCGCACCGGCCGGCGATCGATCACGCCCGGCGCGATGCGTTCGACAGGAAGGAATTCCTTGGTGGCGATCGGGCCCTTGTCATCGATGGGCACGCCCAGCGCGTTGACCACGCGGCCGATGAGCGCCTCGCCCACCGGCACGCTGGCGATGCGCCCGGTGCGCTTGACCTCGTCGCCTTCCTTGATTTCCGTGTACTCGCCGAGCAGCACCACGCCGACCTGCGCTTCTTCCAGGTTCATGGCGATGCCGGCCACGCCGTGCGGGAAGGAGAGCAGTTCGCCGGCCATGACCTTGTCCAGGCCATAGACGCGCGCGATGCCGTCACCCAGCGAGATGACCGAGCCAACTTCGTCCACCGCGATGCGCGATTCGTAGTTCTCGATCTGCTCGCGAATCAGTTTCGTTATTTCGTCAGCTTTAATTTGAGCCATAAATGATCAGCTTTCAGCTATCAGCTCCCATCAAGCAATCGCGGAATCTGCTTTTGCTATCGACCATCGACCAACGACCATCGACTACTCCGCCGCCAACTGCTCTTTCATCCTCTGCAATTGTCCTTTGACCGAACCGTCGTAAATCGTGCTGCCCAGCCGGACGATGGCGCCCCCGAGAATCCTGGCGTCAATCGCGTAATGGGCGCGAACGTTCTTGCCGGTCATGGTCACGATCTTGCCTTCCAGCGCGCCTTTCTCGATGGCGGACAGCTCGCGCGCGCTGGTGACCTCGGCTTCCGCGAACCCCTGCCGCGTGTCCAGTTCGCTCTCTACCTGGCGCACGATCTCCGGCAACTGCCCGATGCGCCGATGGTCGATCAGCACCGCCAGGAAGTTCCGCGCCTGCTTGCAGACGTTTTCGCGCGCCACAATGGCGTCCAGCAAGGCGCGCTTCTGATCCGCCGGCACCGACGGGTTCTCCCAGATGCGCTGCAATACCTGGTTGCTCTTGACCACCGATACCATGCCGTACAACTGCTCCAGCACGCTCGCCGGGGCCAGCTTCAAGTCGAATACCACGTCGGCGAAGGCGCGGGCATAACGGCTGGTGATCGCGGCCATCTACTTGCCCTCCTTGCCGCCGCCGTTTTGGCCGAGCTGTCCGACAAAGCTCTCCACCAGCGCGCGGTCGGTGGCCGCATCCACCTGGATGCGCTTCTCCGCCAGCGAAACCGCCAATTCCGCGGCGTACGCCTTTAGGTCACGATGTGCGAGGCGGGCGGCGGCTTCGACCTCCTGCCCGGCCGACTCCACGATTTTGCGCGCGTCTTCCTCGGCGGCCGCCTTGATGCGCTGTTCTTCGCCGGCGGCCTCGGCCTCGGCCTGCGATCGCATGGCTGCCATCTCGCTGTCCAGCTTCGACAGCCGGCCCTCGATTTCGCTCAGCCGGCGCTCCGCGTCGGCGCTGGCGCGCTGCGCCTCGTCCATGGTTTTGCGGATCGATTCGGAGCGTGCACGGAACATCCCCGGGAGCTTCGATCTCACGAACCAGATGACCGCGCCGGCGATCACCGCGAAGTTCAGCGCAATCGCCAGCCAGTAGGCGGAGCCCAGGCTCAGTCCGGTGATCCTCGCCAAAAAGCGCACCGAAGGCGACTGCTTGAACTCGGCGTTCTCTTCGCCTTCACCGGCCGCGTGCTCGGATGCTTCGCTCGGCGCCTGCCCGTGGGATTCCTGCTGGGCGGTCTTTTCGCGCGCGGGTTCCTGAGGCTTCGCCGCCGCTTCCGATTTTGTCGCTGCCGGTGGATTGGCGGCCGGCTGCTGCTGCGCCCAGGCCGCGCCCGGCAGCAGCAACCACGCCACAACTGCGATGGAGAGTACGCGCCCGCGCCGGTTCATTGCGCGCTCCCGGCCGGACGCTGCGCCAGTGCCACCGGCTTCAGAATCATGCGAATGACTTCGCTCGCCAGCCGCTCGCTTTGCGGCAGCAACTGGCGCTTGGCAGACTCCAGTTCCTGGTAGACGCTTGCACGCGCCTGTGCCACCTGCTGCTGGGCGCGTTCGCGCGCCTGCGCGATCGCCGCCGCGCGGGCTGACAGCGCTTTTTGCCGGCGCACTTCCTGCGCCTTGAAGATGGCCACCCGGGCCTCACGCAACCGCTGCTCGTATTCACCGGTCTTGGCCTCGGCCGCCGCGACATCGGCGCGGGCCTTTTCAATGGCTCCTTCGGTCCGCTGGTAGCGCTCCTGGAGCACCGATTCCAGTTTGCCGTGGACGATCAGCCGGTAGGAAAAGTACGTGACCAGGAACAGTACGATTGTCGGAACCGAGCCGAGCAGTAATCCGCCTAATTGTCGGAGTGTCTCTTCCATTTCGACGGGTGAATCAGGCTAGCTTATGATGGCCGCTTGAACTGACAAAACTAACATCGCGCCAGAGTGGCTGTCAACGCGCATTTGCTTGATTTTGCCCGACTTCTACCCGTCCTCCCGCGTCGCTTTCCCGCCGGCGGGATTGTCCTGAATCGGATTTGTGGCCATGTGCAGAAACTTGCGGTTTGGGTACTGGGCTAATTCCGTGTTGCCGGTTCAGGGCGGTGCGGAATGATTAATAGGGCCGGATCGCGGCATGTGCGGGCCACCAATTCGCCGGAATTGCCGTTACCATATGGCCGCGATGGCAGCTCGCGTTGGCGAGCGTCCATTTCTGGCATCCCTTCCCGACTTCGGGTGTTCCTAGCGCGGCAGGCGTGGGGCGGTGAATGTTTACGCGAGTTGCGCAGTTTTTTACGGTGCAGTCGAACTCTACTATCCCTAAAGACAATTCCCCTAGTTGACTTAGGGCCTGAATCTGGGACGGATCAAGTCTCCGGACATCTGATTGAGTGTAGTCATACACGTGGTCGCAGAATTGACATGCAAAGATTTCATGCAGAGCATCCGGGCGCGACTCTAAGCCAAACCATCCTCTATCTAGAAGGTTGGAACAGAGGAGCGGAATGGGCTGCAAGCAATCCGGATTCTTGCAGGCCACATAGCGATCATTTATCGCATACCACTCGGCGATGGACGGGTTGTTTTTTGCCAAAGTAGCCGGATTATACGCTCACGCCGCTAGGGGTTCCGTGACGCTCCAAGCACGGTCGGTTAGCCCTGTTTGCTCTGCGCCGCCCTGTACTCGCGTTCTAGGTCAACTTGCTTTCGCTGTTCGGATTCGGCGAACAAGGTAGCCGCAATAGCCAGCGCACATGCCCATAAACCGAAGCCCTCAACCCATCGGCCCAGCCAATGCGCTTGATGAACTAAAACATCCAGACGCAGGTAGCCTTCGGCAAACAACAAAAGCGCTCCAACGGCTGCAATCACCCTGCGAATTCTTTGAGGAAGGCTCATATCAATGGACAAACAACAAGCTGCGGAGTATACGCTCACGCCGCCAGCAACTCAGTGACACTCCAAACATGGTCAGTCAACCCAGCCTCCATCGCAGGGGTGACGCGCAAACTCTGATGCACTCGGCAGAAGTTGTAAAAAGCGACGTACAGGCTAACAGCGGCCTTGAGATTTTCAAGGGTCTTGCTGGCCGCGTTCGTTTTTCTGGTGAAACGGCGAAGATGCATACGCACACTCAAATTCGCCCGCTCGATATGAGAAGTGGAAATGCGCGACCAGTCGGGGTTTCCGCTGCGCACCTTCGGTACTGCTGCGATTACCGTTCCGCCGCCGTACCACTCTGGGCCAGCCTCGGAGCGCCCGTAAATCTTTTGCAATTGGGCGTAGTCAACGTCGGAGCCGAACCATTCTTCGATTGCACCAACGTAACCGCGCAGCGCGTCCGTGGTGATCTGGTAGCGGCCAACCGTGCGAGTGCTCAGATCGCGGACAAACTCGTAAGCGTTGACCGTGTTTCTCGCCCCAATGCGGTGCGAGATGATGAGCTTCGTATCGCTGTCCAGCGCCAACCAGGTCCACTGGTCGCCCCACTCCGCGGGAGCACTACCGGCCTTGCGGCTGCCGTGGCAGCCCACATAAGTCCAAAGCTCATCGAGTTGCACAAACTTGGGGCGCAGGTTGCGGACGTGGGCATCCAGCAGCTTGACCGCGTTCGCGGCTGCCGTGCCCATCAGGGAGAGGATCGTGTCCTTGTGCAGCCCGGTAATCCGAGAGATCGCGCGCACGCTCATTCCCTCAAGCATCATGCTCAGGGCTTTGGCCGCAATCTCAGGTGCAGTGTAGTGGCTGCCGATCTTGGGAGCGGAATCAGCGAATGTGGCTTTGCAGGTGGAGCAGCGATACCGCTGGATGTGGCGTTTGCCGTAGTACCCGAATTTCCGGGCTGTGTCGTGCTGGCATTTTCGGCAGGTCATGGTCTTTCTCCGCTTGTGTTTTTGCGGAGAAAGCGCCACAATTCTCTTGGGTCTGAAGGGCGGCTAGCTCCGCGCTTTGGATTAGCCCCGACCCGTGTTTGCGCACAGGCCGGGGCGTTTACTCAGCACATCAATTTGGCGGGGACTTGTTCACGGTCAAGCCTCCTTTCGCAAGGGAACGCTCCGCGTACCAGCGCGGGGCGTTTCGCATTTGACACAAGAAAGTCATTTTCCGCTCCATTGGTAATAAAGCTCCCCATCTCTTACTTCCGCAGTTACCTCGCCGCTTTTCACAAGCCGCTTGAGGATCGTGTGAATCGAAGCGAGCGGGTTGGAGTATTGGGTCAGGTCATATCCCGACTGCATCAGCATATTTCGAACGCCGATGGCGTTGGCCAAAGCTCCCGGTTTATTGCTCAACACGTTTCTCACAGCGTCTGTGAAGCCGGGCGGCCCTGCTATCAACCGCTCCATCTTTTCAAGTCTTTCTGCACGCTCTGCGTCAGGAAGAAAGCTAGCGTTCGCCCTGATGTAGTCCGCAAGCTGTTCAATCCTGCGGTTGAGTTTGTCGCGCTCAGCTACGACCTTCTCCAGTTGGTAGGTGTGAAGGATGATGCCTTGCCGATATTGCTTCAAATCCATAACCAAGGAATTTATCATGTCTAAACAAAATGTCAAGGAAAAAGATAACCGCACAATTGCGGGCTGGGATGCGGCTATTGCTGACGCCAAACAGCGGATTCAGGATTTTCGGAAGGCGATCCGGGTGTACACAGAAGCAAAGAGGCGTGGAGAATCGTGGCCGACTGCAGCATCAACACGGAATTAGGCCAGTACGGCGGTTTGCCTTGACTTCGCCGGCCGGAGGGTTAAGATATGAGTATCACCTCCGATCCGATTCAGGATCGAATGGGTCCGTGGTCAAGGAAATGTCACCGCTTCTTGATCGCCGGCCCATTTAATTTCTGGCTCTCACCCGTCAGCGTTCAGGTTTTCCGCTTTTCTTCACCACGAATTTCTCCACTTTCCTGACCACCGACTGCGGCGCCTGCGCCTCCATTTCAACCATGCCGTCGCGATAGTGACGCGAATAGATCCTCGCCCCGCCTTCCAGAGTGGCCAGCGCCTTGCCCTCCGACTGCGGCACTCGCAAACGCACCCGCTGCAGCGGATCTTGCTCCAGCATGTGATCGATGCGGTCCAGCAGCGTTCCCAGTCCCTGCCCGCGCAACGCCGAAACGTGCACCGTATGCTCATCGTCGCGCAGGTGCTCGCGTTCCCCGGCGGTCAGCGCGTCAATCTTGTTGACCACGTGCAGCCGGGGCTTGTTCTCCGATTCCAGTTCGTGCAGCACCTTCTCTACCTGCGCCTCCTGCTCCTGCCGGATCGGGCTGGTCGCGTCTGAAATCTGCACAATGAGCGCCGCGCGCTGCACCTCCTCCAAAGTCGCTCGGAACGCCGAGACCAGCGTGTGCGGCAAGTTGCGGATGAATCCCACCGTATCGCTCAGCAGCACCTTGCGCCGCGAGGGCAGCGCCACGCCGCGAATTATGGGATCGAGCGTGGCGAACATCTTCGAGGATTCCAGCACGCCCGCCTGCGTCAGCGCGTTAAACAGCGTGGATTTTCCCGCGTTGGTGTAGCCCACCAGCGCCACGGTCGCAACCGGGACGGATTCCCGTCGCTGCCGCTGTTGCGCCCGGATCTTGCGCACGTTTTCCAGTTGTTCCTGGTTATGCCGGATGCGGCGGAAAATTTTCCGCCGGTCGGTTTCGAGCTGCGTTTCACCCGGGCCCCTGGTCCCGATGCCGCCGCCGAGCTGCGACATCTCCACGCCGCGCCCCGTCAGCCGCGGCAGCAGGTACTGGAGCTGCGCCAACTCGACCTGCAATTGGCCTTCGCGCGTGCGGGCGTGCCGGGCAAAGATGTCGAGGATAAGCTGCGTGCGGTCAATCACCCGCGGCTTGACTTCGTTTTCAATGTTGCGCTGCTGCGAAGGTGAAAGGTCGTGGTCGAAGATGATGAGGTCGGCGCCCGACATCGCCGCCGCGCCGGCGATCTCCTCCAGCTTGCCGCGCCCGATCAGCGTCGCCGGATCGGGCTTGTCCCGGTGTTGGAGAAATTCCCCCACCACCTGGGCGCCCGCGCTCGTCGCCAGTTCCTTCAATTCCGCCAGCGATTCTTCTGCGCTGAACAGCGGCTGGCGCGCGGATTTGGCTTCCGCCGGGACCGACGCGGCATTGCGCGCCGCTCGCGCCGACGGCAGCACCGCGTGGTCTGGCTCGCCGGCCCGGGTTCGCGGTTCAGAAACCCGCGCCACACGCTGGCGGTAGTCCAGCCCGACCAGGAACGCGCGCTCGGCGGCATCGCGATCGCGGTTCTCATGGGGCGCACGCCGGCCCCGAAGCCCGTCAAGACTGCGTTTGGATTCGGGGCCGCGCAATGGAGGCTGTTATCCTTCCGTTCCCGAAGGGGCGGATATCGGCTCGTTCGCATGGGGCCCCGGAGTGGCCGCGGCCGGCTTGGCTTCGCCGATGGGCCGCGGTTCGTGCCGCTCCCCGATGTACGCACCCTTCGCCATCACCACCGTGGAAATGGCATGTTTGAAGATGAGCTGTTCCTGGTTGTTGGTCTCCAGCACGACCGAGTACTTATCGAACGACCGGATGCGTCCCGCCAGCTTCACCCCGCTAAGCAGGTAAATGGTGATGGTCGCTTTGTCCTTGCGTGCTGTGTTGAGGAAGGAATCCTGGATGTTCTGCGCCGGCTTCTCCATCTGCCGATCTCTCCTTTGTCGGAAAACCGCCATGCCCCAAGCGGAGCCAATCTTTCCCACCAGACCCTTACAACGCTCTTAACGATACGGCGGCGCCCGCCGGTTTTCAACCACCCGCCCGTGAATTGTCCGAGAATTGCACTCTGCTAGAATCGCCCTGCTCCGGACCAGGGATCAGGCCTCTGTTCTCGGTACTCGGTACTCGGTACTGCTTTTCCTGAAACCTGAAGCCTGAAGCCTAGCAGGAGACCGCCCATGCCCATCGCGCCCGCCATTGCCGCCTTTCAGGCCCATGTTTCGCTTCCCCAGGGCGGCGCCGCCAACGCCCTCATGCTGGCGCGGTGGATCCATTTTCTGGCCGGCATCACCTGGGTCGGCCTGCTCTATTTTTTCAATCTGGTTAATGTGCCCTTCCTGAAAGAATTGGATGGCGGAACGCGCGCCCGGGTGGTTCCGCTGCTCATGACGCGCGCCCTGTGGTGGTTCCGCTGGGCATCGGTGGTGACCGTGCTCGCCGGAATTACCTACTGGATGAACATCGTCACCAGCGACGCACACAACGCCAACGCCTCGCCCGGCCGTGCCATGTGGAGTTTCTTCGTGATCTGGACGGTGGCGTTTGCCGTCGAGATGGGTGCGCTGATGTCCCCCGCCGAGGTCCTGCGCAAGGGGGCTGTCCTCGGCGTTATCTGCGGCGTGGCGGTGTTCGCTGCCGCCTATGCCTATCTCGCCCTCAACAGCGACGGTTGGGAAAGCAATCGCCTGCTCTCCATCGGCATTGGCGGCGGCATCGGCTGGTTCATGCTGCTCAATGTCTGGGGCCTCATCTGGCGCATGCAGAAAAAGATCATCCGCTGGACCCGCGAAAATCCCGCCGGCGCCATGCCGCCGGAGCTTGCAAAAATGGCGCGGCTGACGTTTCTCGCCTCGCGCGTGAACTTCGTGCTCTCATTTCCCATGCTCTTTTTCATGGGCGCCGCCAGCCATTACCCGATGTTTGGGAAATAAGTTTAAGTTTCAGTTTCAGTTTCAGTTTCGGTTGAGATTTCCGGTCGAGCATTGCCGCTGGCTTGAGCTCAATCTTTTAGGATTGTCATTCCGACCCTGAGCGAGCGCAGCGAGTCGAAGGGGAGGAATCTGCTGTTCCTGAAACTGAAACTGACCGGATGTCATCCCGAGCGAGCGCGCCGCTGGAGCCTGCCCTGACCCCGAGCGCAGTCGAGGGGCGAAGGGCGCGCGAGTCGAGGAACCCCTACAGTGACCAAGACATCCACTGGTCTTTCCATCGACCAACGGCCATCGACCATCGGCTCTTGCTATGGACACCTCAACCTTCCAACGCGGCCTCACGCTCTTCAACGCGCGCGAATATTTCGACGCCCACGAAGTCTGGGAAGACGTCTGGCGCGCCGCGCCCGTGGAAGAAAAGAAATTCCTCCAGGGCCTGATCCAGGTCGCCGTCGCGCTCCACCACCACAGTCGCGGCAATATCGACGGCGCGCACTCCCTGCTCGCCCGCGCGCACCACAATCTCCTGGATTATCCCGATTCCTATGCCGGCGTGAATCTGGCGGCGGTCCGCGCCGCCATCACCCAGTGCCAACAGGCACTCAGCGCCGGCGCTCCGCTCCCGCCATTCCGCATTTCGTTCGTCTGAACACTGGAGCCTGGAGCTTGTCCCTTCAGTTGCGCCGCTGCCAATTCTTCAAATTTCAAATTGCAAATTTCAAATTTCAAATCACTTCCGCCGCCGCTTCATCCCCACTCCCGCCTGCTCCTCTTCCGGCGAGAGCACCCGGCGCACGATCGGCCCGTTCATCTTGTACTTTCGATCCAGCGTCTTGCCGTCATCGGCCTTCACGCGCAGCGTGAACGTCGGGAGCACGCCCTCTTTGCCGAAATCCGCGCTTCCTACGCTCACCGGGAAAACTCCCACCAGCCTGCGCTCGCGATAGGCGGTCTCGTAACGATGGCGTTTCACGTTCCAGGTGAAAATCCGTGCCTGATCGAAGTCCCACGGCAGGCCATCTTTATTCTCGGTCAGCAGCACCAGGTACTGCGAAACCTTCTTTTCCTCGTCCGCAACCTGGTTGAGCACGAAATAGGCAACGATGCGCTGCCCTTCCGAATACTGCGCGACCTCCAGGGGCACGTCGAAATCCACCAGGCGCGCCAGGACCCACCCGGTATGCCGGGTTTGGTCACGCACCAGCAGCCAGTCCTCCATCGGGACCTGCGGCTCGTCATCTTTCGCGGTCGCTTTCTTCCCCCCGGGCTTCTGAATGCGCGGCAGCGCGGGATTGACCTTCGGCACTGGCTTTTCGGCCGTCTGGCGCTTCAGCACTTCGACTTTGGCGCCATCGGGCATCTGGAACAGGTGCTCGGTATCGCGCCCGGGCGTCAGGTGCATGTTGAGCGCGGCGCGCGCAGTCCCATGGGCCTGCGGGGGCGCCTTGGCATTTTCCCTGGCAAGATTTTCAAATCCGGCATAGACGTCGGCGGCCACCAGGTACCGCTCTTCGATCCACCCGACCTCGCCGCGCACGCTCTTCACTTTCAAGAAGCGGCGGCTTTTCTCCAGCACCTCGACGCGCTCGCCGTTGTGCACCACGCCGGCCTTGTTGTACACGGCTGCCACGCGGTCGCGCAGGTTCGCCTGCGGCACCCCGACATACGCAATCTCGGCCTTACCCTTCCCGCCACGCTTGCAGCCGGAGAGAACCATCACGAAGACGAGCGCAAGCAACACCACCGCCAAAGATCGCGCTCCGCGACCTCTGCCCTTCCTCTGCGTCCTCTGCGTTGATCTCTTTTGCTGGAACATGCCCTGGAATCTCTGCCTGCGACTATACCGCAGCGCCGGCCTTACTTCTGTGACGCTTGAGCCCGCGTCTGCAGGCTCAGGCCGACCGTGTACACCGCCAGCATCAGCATCAACGGCTCGATCGGGTGCCGGTAGCGCGCGTCGGGAAACGTGATGTAATAAACGACGGGATAAACCAGCAACGCGGGCGCGAAAAAACACGCCTCCACCTTGCGCCGCCGCAACAGCCCCGCAAATCCGATGAATGCCAGCGTGGCCAGCGCCACGTCCGGCCATTGCGGCAAGACGTCGCGCGGGGTGATGTCCTCGGAATAGTCTTTCGGCACCCCGCACCAGAACAGCAGGAACCGGCGCACGCTCAGGTTGAGGAAGAACTCCGGCCGCGTGCGGATGAACGCGATCGCCTCTTTCTGTTTCGCCGCGATGTACGGCAACTCTCCCATCCGGCGATACCGTGCCAGTTCGCTGTCGTTCAGCGGCGGGTCGGTCCATCCCATCCAGATACCGCGCGCCTGCTCGCCGTTGCCGAACCTGAGCTCGGCGCCGAAGTTGTCGCGGACAAACGTCCATTGTCCAAACGTCTGGCGATTGCGCACCAGCCACGGCGTGATCGTGACCAAGGCAACGGCAACGGCCAGGATGGCGTTGCCAACGCAGGCGCGTCGCCTGTTCCAACCGCGCGCGCATGTCCATGCCAGTGCAAACGGCGCCATGGACAGCAGCGAAGGGTTGGTCAGCGCGATCGCGCCCCACAGCAATCCCCACGCGAACCAGGCCGGCCAGTCCAAGTCCTCCAGCCGCAGCGTCAGCAACAGGACCAGCATGAGCAGGAGCGTCGAAAGCGAGGTTTCCCAGGCCCATCGCACCGCCGTCCAGTAGAACACCGGCGCCAGCGCCCACATCCACGCCGACCATCTCGCGATGCGCGCTCCCAGCACGCGCTCCGCGATGAAGTAAATCGGGATTGCCGTCAGCGCGGCAAACAGGCTGTTCAGGGTAAGCAGAGCGATTCCCGACGTTTGCGTGTAAATCCCGAACACGCGAAATACGCCGGCAACCATGTACGGATAGAGAGGCGCCAGCCATGCCGTCGGTCCGGTATTGCCATGAAAGGGCGAGCCGAATCCGCGGCCTTCAGCGATGGAGCGCGCAACGCGCCCGATTTCGTAGCCGAAATACCAGCCTTGCTTTTCCGGCTCGGTGATCGGCGCCACCGGCGGAAACAGGTACGCCCTGGTCGCAAGCATCACGGCGACCCGCACCGCGAACCCGCTGAGCACGGCCCACGGCAGACGCGCCGCGCGCGCGTTCTCGCCTTGCACATTCGTGGGAGCTGCGCCGGTCGCGGGCGCCTTCGTGGGTAAAGACATGGGTCGGAGTGGTCAAGCGATTCTGACCGGAATCGCCGCTGTACGCAATAACAGACCAGAACAAAATTGCAAGTGGCCAGTGGCTGGTGGTCAGGAAAGAAAGCGGGCCGCTGACCCCTGACAACCAGCCACTGGTTTTACATTGCCGCAGAGTTGTACTGAAACGCACGAGGCGCTAAGCTGCACCTTCCGCGATGCTGCCCTTCAAAGTCGTCTATAGCGACGCCTACTACCTGCCGATCGGGCAGCACGTATTTCCCGCCTCCAAGTACCGCCTCGTCCATGACCGGCTGCTGGAGCGCGGCATCGCCGAGCCCGCCGACTTCATCGTTCCCGAAAAAGCCGATGACCGCGACATCCTCCTGGTTCACGGCGCCGACTGGGTTTACAAGCTGCAGACCGGCACGCTCAGCGCCCGCGAAGAATTGCAGATGGAAGTTCCCTACTCCGAGAAACTGGTGGAGGCGTTTTGGCTCGCCACCGGCGGTTCCATTCTCGCCGGACGCTGCGCGCTCCAGGACGGCGTCGGCATCAGCCTCGGCGGCGGATTTCATCACGCCTTCCCCGACCACGGCGAGGGCTTCTGCATGATCAACGACATCGCGGTCGCCATCCGCCGCCTGCAGAAGGACAACAAGATCGAACGCGCGCTGGTGATCGATTGCGACGTTCACCAGGGCAACGGCACGGCGGTGATCTTCGGGCGCAAGCGCGCGCTGGCGCAGGCATCGCAGCCGCTGCCCTCGGCCGGCGCTCCGTCAGTGCAAAGCACCGAGCACGGCTCCATTCGCGAGCTCCCCGCTGACGGCGCCGACGTGTTCACCATCTCGCTCCACCAGGAGAACAACTACCCGACGTGGAAACCGCCGTCTTCGATTGACGTCAACCTGCCGGACGGCATTGGCGATGAGCCCTATCTCGGATGGCTGGACAATGCGGTCAGTTCCGCCCTGCGCCGGTTCCAGCCGCAACTGATCAGCTTCGTCGCCGGCGCCGATCCCTACCAGGAAGACCAACTCGGCGGGCTGAACCTGACCATCGAAGGCCTCAAGCGCCGCGACGAGTTTGTCTTCCGCCTGGCCAAAACCCGCGGCATTCCCGTGATGGTCACGCTCGCCGGCGGTTACGCCCTGGACGTGAACGACACCATCACCATCCACGCCAATACGGTCGCAGCGGCGAAGGAAGTGTTCGGGGGCTAGCATCAGCATTCGACAGTGCCCCGCATCTTATCTGCAGCGGCTGCGCAAGATGTACAAGGCGTCGGGCATGGCCGAGCCCAGCAATACGCAGTATGGATGGATGCGGGCGGAATCAGTGGTCAGTGGCTAGGCCGTCCTGCGCTTGTGGCTCCCTTTTCGACGCTGGATCAGTGTCCCTACGGCCCGCAAAGTTTCGTTGACTTCAGCTGCGGTTGGAAACTGACTTGCCACGTCGGGATCCAGAACGACGACGTTGGTCCCGGATGCATAACGCGCGGCATGTTTGCCGCGTACACCCTTGCTGAAATCGTATTCCGCCCGGGTGGAGTCGCCCGAGTGGCGCTTCGTTCTATTTTGCTTCTTCATATATCTGAGCACTTTACACCTTAGACTCCTCCCTGCTTGAGAAGCGCGCGGAGCGCGCGACAGATCGTAGCCCACGGCGTAAGCCGTGGGTAAGCACGTAAAAGAATCCTGAGCCCGCTTCAGCGGGCGACAGAAGTGCCGGGTTTGGTCTCAACAGGAAACCAAGCTCCCTCGGCTTCGCCTCGGGATTTCGGCAGCGGGCTCGGACGCCCGCTAGCGCCTCAACTTGATAGAATCAAATGACCAGCCATGTTTGAGAATCTCACAGACAAACTCCAGCGCGCCTTCAAGAACCTGCGCGGCCAGGGCAAGCTCACCGATGAGAACATCCAGGAAGCGCTGCGCGAAATCCGCCTGGCGCTGCTGGAGGCCGACGTCAACTTCAAGGTGGTCAAGGAACTGATTGACCACATCCAGGCCAAGGCGGTCGGGCAGGAAGTCATGACCGCTCTGTCTCCCGCCGAGCAGGTCATCAAGATCGTGCGCGACGAATTAATCGATCTGCTCGGGCACGACACCGCCAAGGTGAAGTTCGCTTCGCAGCCTCCCAGCGTGATCCTGATGGCGGGGCTGCAGGGTTCCGGTAAAACCACCACCTCGGCGAAGCTGGCGCACTGGCTGAAGAAGGGCGGACACCGGCCGCTGCTGGTCTCGGTGGACGTCTATCGCCCGGCGGCGCGCGAGCAGTTGAAGGTGGTGGCGCAGCAGGTGGGCGCGAACTTGTACCAGGGCCAGGTCGAGGAAGCGAACACCGCGACCGTAGAACGCCTAGTCAAGGAGGCGCGCAAGGAAGCCATCGTTACCGGCAGCGACGTGCTCATCGTGGACACCGCCGGCCGTTTGCACATTGACGAGCAGCTCATGGACGAGATGCAGTCGCTGAAAAAGCTGCTCAACCCGCAGGAGATTTTGTTTGTCGCCGACGCCATGACCGGCCAGGACGCGGTCAAGTCCGCCGACGAGTTCCACAAAAAACTGACCCTCACCGGCGTGGTGCTCACCAAGATGGACGGCGATGCCCGCGGCGGCGCGGCCCTTTCCATCCGCAAAGTCACCGGGCAGCCCATCAAGTTCATCGGCATCGGCGAGAAGTACGACGCCCTGGAGCCGTTTCACCCGGACCGCATCGTCGGCCGCATTCTCGGCATGGGCGACATCCTGTCGCTGATTGAAAAAGCCGAGGCCACTCTCGACCGCAAGAAGGCCGAGGCCTTCACCACCAAGGCGCTGGCGGGCGACGGCTTCTCGCTCGGGGATTTTCGCGACCAGTTGCGCCAGGTGAAAAAAATGGGCTCCATTCAAAGCATCATGAAGATGCTGCCCAGCGTGGGCCCGTTTGCCAACATGCAGAAGGCCGTGGACAACGTGGACGAAAAGCAGATCACGCGCGTCGAGGCCATCATCAACTCCATGACCTCCTACGAGCGCGAGCACCACGACGTGATCAACGGCAGCCGGCGCAAGCGCATCGCGCGCGGTAGCGGCACCACCGTGCAGGAAGTCAATCAGCTTCTCCGCCAGTACGCGCAGATGCGCAAGATGTTTAAGGACATGGGCAAGGCAAGCTTCGGACGCAAGCTGGCGGGCATGAAATTCCCGGGAATGTAGGAAGTGCTGCATCACTCGCGACTCGAAACTCGCAACTCGGAACTGGATGGTGCCATCATGCCCACCGAAACCGCCGCGCCTCCCTTGTATGCCGCAACCCTGAAGAAGCTCGACGACGCTATCGGGCGCTACATCCGTCCCGACACATTTCCCCTCGCGCTCCGCATGCTGAAACCCGGCGAGCCGATCCCGCCCGATCTAAAAGTGCCGAGCCGCGATCTGGGCGAGCAGTGGATCGTCTGCCAGTCCATCGGAATTGCCAGGCGTTACGGCTGGGGCGTTGCCGTGGGGAAGCAGGACGTCATCTGCCCGCTGGCGGCAATCGCCTTCGGATTTCGCAAGCCCAACGACGATTACCTCAAGGGTTTCGCGGCGGTCGGCATGTATTGCAAGGACGAACCGGCGGCGACGAACCTGGAAGCCAGCGCGTGGAAGTTCGAGCCCGGAACCTACGAGCACGTCTGCGTGGCGCCACTGAACCGGGCGAAGTTCGAGCCGCACGTCATCGCCCTTTACGGCAACAGCGCGCAGGTGCTCCGCCTGGTGCACGCCACCTTGTACAAGCGCGGCGGCCGGGTGGTGAGCACCTCGGGCGGGCGCCTCGATTGCGCCGAAATTGTCATCCAAACCATGACTACCAACGAGCCCAAGGTGATCCTGCCGTGCTCCGGCGACCGCATCTTCGGCATGGCTCAAGACACCGAGATGGTCTTCGCGTTCCCGTGGGGATGGGCGGAGGAGATCATCGAAGGCCTGGAGGGCACCCACAAGGGTGGCATCCGTTATCCCATCACCGTGGCCATGCGCGAAACCGTGCACATGCCTCCCACCTACCAGGAGCTAATGCAGAAGCTCGTGGATCGCGATGCGAAAGAGTAGGCGTGTTCTAATCGAAACATGAAGTGGCGAGGGCTTGACGAAGCAAAATCCGGGCTGGGCCACGCAACCCTGAAAGCGGCGCTGGAGGAGCGTCGCGAGCTGATGGAGAAGTACGTCCCTGCCGATTCCCTCGCCATCAATCGCCGCGCGGTCGAAGAACTGCGTGCGTCCGGGATGCTCGACCGCATTCTGCCGGTCGGGGCCGCCGCGCCCTCTTTCGAATTACCCGATCAGAATGGAAACACCATCAGTTCGGCGGCGCTGCTCGCTTCCGGGCCGCTGGTCATCCTGTTCTTACGCGGACGCTGGTGCCCGTTTTGCGTTGCCACCGTGGAAGCCTGGAACGAAACCCTGCCGCAGGTGCGCGCGGCGGGAGCGGTGCTGGTTGGGATCTCGCCCCAAACGGTGCACCAGTCCTATCTCATGCACAACCAGCACCAGCTCGGCTTTCCGCTGCTGGGCGATGCCGGCAACACCGTGGCGCGGCAATTTGGGCTCGTGTACCGCGTCCCCGCGTGCCAGCAGGAGATGTACGCCCGCACCTTTGTCAACCTGCCGTTCATCAACGGCGATTCCAGTTGGGAGCTGCCGCTGCCGGCGGCGTATATGATCCGTGACGGCAAGGTCATCTTTACCGCTGCCGGCGCGGATTACACCCGCAGAGCAGAACCGGCAGAAGTCTTGCAAGGCTAGAAGAACGCGGCCGGAGAGATTCCGAACCTTGTACTAAGCTTCTGAATGTGCTCCTTGCGTAGTTCTCGCCGTCCATGCAATATATCGGACACGATACTTTCGGTTCCGAACACGTCCACCAGGTCTTTTTGCCTGAGGTTCTGAACCTCCATGATGTGCCTGATTACATCCAGCGGACCAGATGCCTGCATTGGATAGTTGCGATTTTCAAACTCGGTGATGAGCAGAATCAATAGCGCAACAAGCTTCTCCTGAGCGGGCGTAAGCGCTTCCTGGCTCGTAAGCCGCTCCAAGACCTCCACGAAATGCTGGTGCTGATCCTCTCCGTCAATAACTTCAGGCTTGGTCTCAGACAGAAGCGTACCGTATTCACTTGCGAGTGCGCTCATTGGACCACCTCTCGTACTCCGTGTGCGTAAGCACGTCTTTGATGGCTTTCTGATCTTCTTGAGATTCATCGATCAGTCTGTAGCGGGGCTTGCCCTTCGAACAGTCCTTGCGCTCTCGGGGCTCACCCCAAGCGCGAAATACTGCCATCTCAACGTCTCTCGCCCGCCATACACATTTGCCGTCTGCCGACAACCGCTTGGCCATCTTACGGCACCAATCCACCCACGCTTCAACAAACGGCCAGTCGTACAGAGTGAGGACGCTTTTGTTCGCTGCACGATATCTCCTGAGAGTTTTCTCAATCTCGGGTGTGCTTGGAAAGCCAAGCCGAGAACCCTCAGAAGCAACGTACCGGGCGATCCGCGTGTCAACCATCGGGAAACTACCGGGACAACTGAATGCTGGGAAGGTGAACGCAACAGCAATCTGTTTTCCTTTGACGAGCAGTCTTTGAAATTTGCTGAACGAGTCCTTGGTTTCGCTCCTTACGTACTCCGCGCAGCTCACCCACAGGTCATTAGGCGATATCTTGTTCTTGTCGATTCGGTCTTTCGTGCGGTTTGTTTGGATCGTGGCCCGCCCTTGTTGGCTATACATCTTCCAGAAAACAACCTCGTACCAAGGTTCAAGATGCGAAGCGGCGTATTCGCGAAAGTGCCCTTCGAATTGCATCGTTTCCGTTCGGTCACCGGCTTTGAGGACCAAGTCGAACCACTCCAGCCCGAAGTGATTCCTGTCGGAGAAGTCTTGAAGATTGACGGGATAGCTGTATGAAGCAAGGGCTTCGCGCCAATCAAGCGTCTCTGTTGCGATACATGCCATACCATCAAGTTACACCGCCCGGAGTCGCTTCAGCCAACCCGCCATATCCCGCGACTTCCCGCCAGTCAACGCACATTTCGGCCACTACCCGGCTCCTCTTTGTGATTGCCAACTGCGCCATGTTCCGCAATAATAAGAGTTTGTCTTAACTCCTCGGTCATCCGCAGGAAGACCCATCAGGGAACCAGCAGGAAAGGAAGTTGCTCTGTGTTAATGATTCGACTGGCGCGCGTGGGCGCGCGTAAACAACCTCACTACCGCATCGTGGTGATCGAAAAAGAGCGGGCACGCAACGGGCGCTCGGTGGAAGTGGTGGGCACCTACAACCCGCGCACCGATCCGTCCAGCGTCTTACTGAAGCGCGACCGCATTGATCATTGGGTCACCAAGGGCGCCAAGATGTCGCAAACCGTGGCGCGCCTGGTCGCCAAGCACACCCCCGTCAGCGCAGAACCGGCGGCGTAATTCCCTATGTCGAGCGAGCCATCCGCAGCGCGTCCCGAGCAGGCCGACCCCGACTTGCGCGCGCTCGTCGAACAGATCGTCAAGTCGCTGGTCGATGCGCCCGGCGAGGTGTCGGTGGAGGCGGTCGAAGAAGGCGACACCACCGTCCTGGAACTGCGGGTTGCGCCCGGCGATGTGGGCAAAGTCATTGGCAAGCAGGGCCGGACGGCGCGCGCCTTTCGCAACATCCTGGGCGCCGCCGGCATGAAGCTGGACCACCGCTTCGAACTGGAGATCCTGGAATAACCGACGAGTTCATCACCATCGCCCGGGTGGTCAAGACGCAGGGGCGCCACGGCGAAGTCGCGGCCGATATCCTCACCGATTTTCCCGACCGGTTCGCGCAACGCAGGCAGGTGTTCGCCCTCGACGAGAGTGGCGCGCGCCGCGAATTGCGCGTCGAGAGCTTCTGGCCGCATAAGCAACGCCTGGTTCTGAAGTTCGCCGGCGTGGATTCCATCAGCGACGCCGAGGCGCTCATCGGGTGCGAGATCCAGATCCCCCGCGAACAGCGGGCCGCGCTCGACCAAGGATCGGCGTACGTCGGCGACCTGGTCGGCTGCAAGGTGATGGCCGGCGGGCGCGCCGTCGGAACCGTGGCCGACGTTCAGTTTGGAGCGGGTGAGGCGCCGTTGCTGGTGGTCCGCGAAGGCAAGCGGGAATACCTGATCCCCCTGGCGCAGGAATACCTGCGGCGCATTGACACGGCGGCGAAGCAGATCGAAATGGAGCTGCCGGATGGCATGTTGGAACTGGACTCGCCGCTCTCGAAGGAAGAGAAAGATTTGCAGCAGAAGAAAAGCTCCTAGCTGTTCGCTTTTGGCTGTTAGCGTTTGCTTTTGCCTTTCGGGCATTCACTATGATCTGTTTCGATCTGAGTTCCCAGAGGCAGGCGCCGAGCCCGCAGGGCGGCACAACATAGCCCGGCACGTAAGTGCCGGGGAGCATGCAAGGAGTTGGTCTGAGTCCCGTAGGGACGGCACGAAAAACTCGTCGCCGGATACATCGCGTTCAGGCCCGAATGACTCAAGCTAATTGCTCATCGCTAATCGCTCGAAAATGAAATTCGAACTCATTACCATCTTCCCGGATTTTTTTCGCGGGCCGCTCGAGTATGGCATCGTGCGGCGGGCGCGGGAGTCCGGCCTGGTGGAGATCAACATCCACGACCTGCGCTCGTTCACCAAAGACAAGCACCGCACCGTGGACGATCGTCCTTTTGGCGGCGGCGAGGGCATGGTGCTCAAGCCGGAGCCGATCTTCGATTGCCTGGAATTCCTGCGCGTCGCCGCGCGCCAGGAGAGGATTTCGCACCAAGTCAAAGAGTCCGTCGTGCTGCTGTCACCGCAAGGTGAATTGTTCAACCAGCGGATCGCCGCTGAGATGTCGCAGTTGGACCGGCTCTTCCTGATCTGCGGCCGCTATGAGGGCGTCGACGAACGGGTGAGCGAGTATCTCGCCGACCGCGAAATTTCCGTCGGCGATTTCGTACTGAGCGGCGGTGAGCTGCCGGCGGCGATCATCGTGGACGCGGTCACGCGCCTGCTCCCCGGGGCGTTGGGCAACGAGGCGTCCGCGCGCACCGAGTCCTTCGGCACTGGCGAGGTAAATTGTCGCCTGCCGGTGGATGCCGAAGGCAAACGCATTCCCGATTCGACGATCAGCGCCGGCGGGTTGCTCGATTACCCCCACTACACGCGCCCGTCGGATTTTCGTGGCATGGTTGTCCCCGAGGCGCTGGCCTCCGGCGACCACGAGGCCATCCGGCGCTGGCGGCGGAAACAGGCTCTGGAGAAGACATTGCGCAACCGCCCGGAGTTGCTGGATCGGGTTGATTTGAGCAAAGAGGATCGCGAGATCGTGGAACGGCTCAAGGCGCTAGGCTCAAGGCGCTAGGCCCAGGAAGACTGTCGAGCAACCGAGGGTGCGCCAATCCCTCAAGGCTTTGTCATTCCGACCCTGAGCGAAGCCGAAGGGGAGGAATCTGCTTTTCCTGCAGCCTGGAGCCTGCAGCCTGTTCTGCTAGCGCCTGACCCCGAGTGGCTGTTATATTAAAAATTCGACTTTACGAAGGAAAAGTGTCATGTCCACCTCACCCATACTGCAGAAGCTCATTGCCAAGGCGCAGCGCACCGACCTGCCGCCATTCCATGCCGGCGACACGGTGCGCGTGCACGTCAAGATCAAGGAAGGCGACAAGGAGCGCTTGCAGGCGTTTGAAGGCGTGGTTATCGCCCGCAGCCGCGGCGCCCAGCCCAGCTTCACCGTCCGCAAGATCAGCTTTGGCCACGGCGTGGAGCGCATCTTCCCCCTCAATTCCAAGGTCATTGATAAGATCGAAGTCCTGCGCTCGGCGCGCGTCCGCCGCGCCAAGCTGTACTTCCTCCGTGCCCGCCGCGGCAAGGCTGCCCGCCTGCGCGAAAAAGAGTAGGTTTCAGGCATTAGGCTTTGGGCGTTAGGCTTTCGGCGTTATGTCTCGGGTTCGCCAACTGCGATAAGATGGTCTGAACCCCAACGCCCAATACCTAACGCCTAAAGCCTTTTCTGTGTCCCAAATTCTCAAACCCGTGGAAGAGATTTCGCCCTCCGCGGCGAAAATGCGCCTGCTCAAACGCCTGAAGTGCACCCTAAAGTTCGAGAAGCAGGCGTGGGCTGCCGGCGCCACGCTGGTAGCGGGCGTGGACGAAGTCGGGCGCGGCGCATTCTTCGGGCCCGTCGTTGCCGGCGCGGTGATTCTCGATCCCCACTACCGCATCCGCGGCTTGCGTGATTCCAAGCTCCTGCCTGCCGCCCGGCGCGAAATCCTGGCGCAGCGCATCAAGGACCATTGCATCGCCTGGGCGGTGGCGGCGGTGGACGCCGCGCGCATTGACCAGATCAACATCTACCACGCCTCGCTGCTGGCCATGGTGGAGGCCGTAACGCAACTGCAACCGCCGCCCGACCACCTGCTGCTCGACGCGGTGCGCGTCGAGTACCAGTGCCCGCAGACCAAGATCATTCACGGCGACGCCCTTTCGGCCTCGATCGCCGCCGCCTCCATCGTCGCCAAGGTCTACCGCGACGAACTCGTAAGCCGCTGGGCGCCGGTGTATCCCGCCTACGATCTCGCCTCCAACAAGGGTTACCGCAGCCCCAAGCACATCGCCAGCCTGCGCAAGTTCGGGCCCTCGCCGCTGCATCGTCAGTCGTTCGCGCCGGTGTGGATGGCGCAGCATCCGCAGGAAGTCCTGGAATTCATGCTGTCGGAAGATAGCGATTAGCTTTTAGCTTTCAGCTCTCAGCGGTCCGGTATCAGTTGTCAGCGCCGCATTTGTGCAACTGCACCCGGCGCCTTACATCTAAGCTGCCGGATGCGGAGCGGCCGCGTCTTGTAAGATGCGGGACACGAGGACGTGCCCCTTCGATGCTGCGACTCTTGTGTGTCACTGCTCATCCTGACGACGAGGCCGGAGGCTTCGGCGGGTCGCTGCTGCTCTATCGCGAGCGCGGCGTCCAGACCTACGTCATCTGCCTCACCCCCGGCCAGGCGGCGACACACCGCGGGAAGGCAAACTCGGACGAAGAACTTTCGGCGCAGCGGCGGCGGGAGTTTCAAGACTCATGCCGCATCCTCAACCTCACGCGCGGCGAGGTGCTCGGCTATCCCGATGCCGCCCTCGACCGCGCCGATTTCTACCGCGTCGTTGAAGACCTGGTGCTCAGGATTCGCACTATCCGCCCGCAGGTGATCATCACCTTTGGCACGGAGGGCGCCGTCACCGCCCATCCCGACCACTCCATGGCCGCTCTTTTCACCACCATGGCGTTTCACTGGGCGGGACGCGCCAATCGCTTCGTCGAGCAACTCACCGGCGGCGTCAGCCCGCATCGCACCCAGAAGCTGTACTACTCCACCGCGTTGTTCACTCTGGCCGACCGTCAACCGGTTGCGCTGCCGCCGGCGACCGCCACCATTGAAATTGGGGATTACCTGGAAACCAAGATTGCCGCCTTCAAGGCGCACACCAGCCAGGCGCCGCTGTTCACGCTGTTTGAGAACCACGTGCGTCGGCGTGGGCATCAGGAGCATTTCCACCTGGCCGCGCGCTCCGTGCCCAGCGTCATGAATCCAGAAACGGATTTATTCGAAGGAGTGGAGGAGTGATTTGTGATTTGTGATTTGTGATTTGTGATTTGTAATTTGTAATTGGTGATTCGTGGTTGGTGGTTGTTGGTGATTTGTAATTTGTGATTTGTGGCTGGTGATTTGTGATTTGTGATTTGTGATTTGTGATTGGTGAATGGTGATTGGTGATTCGTGGTTGGTGGTTGTTGGTGATTTGTAATTTGTGATTTGTGGCTGGTGATTTGTAATTTGTAATTCGTGATCGTGAACCGGTTCCAAGCTCGCGAAGCGAGCGACAGAACGTAGCCCACGGCGTGAGCCGTGGGAACGCCGCACGATGAACTGCAAGCCCGCTTCAGCGGGCGACAGAAGCCGGCCCGGTACTGCTCGCCCTGAGCGAAGCCGAAAGGTAAATGCTGGGAAACGCCAGCATAACCTTTTGAGTCCCGTGGGCCGCTCGGGACTCGCGACTCGCGACTCGGGACTATTTCGGTGTTGCCACGGACGCGACGTGCGCCCGAATCATCTCCCCCAAATAATCCGGCTTCGACGTATCCCGCACCAGGTGCGGGTAGCGATCGCCGTCGTGGTAGTGCACCGCATACGACCTGTAGTATTCCGAGTTTTCCACCAGCAAACTAATGAGCGCGGCGTTGCCCTTCGCCGCTTTCACCGCGTCGTGCAGCACCTCCGGCGAATACTTCCGGCCATTCACCGCAACGATTGTCATCCCGGGCATGATTCCCGCCTGGTAGGCCGGCATGAAGAAGATGGAATCGCCGACGCGCCCCGTATGGCCGATGAACAGGCCTAGGGAATAGCGGAAATCGGCGTCCTGCCTGATGGTATCGCGCGTGCGCTGCAGGTCGCTGGGCGTGTCGGTGTACACCAGCTTCCAGCCGCTGCCTTCCAGGCCCGCCAGCGGCGCGTTCGGCCCGGCATAGTTGACGCGGTCCAGCAGGAATTTGCGCCAGTCGTTCGGCGCCACCTGGTTGAGCGCGGCAACAACGTCGTCGAAGGTGTACGGCTTTACCTGCGGCGCAACATTCGTCGGATTGTCGGGCGGGCCGTAGAAGAGCCTGGCAAAGTCGTCCATGGATTTCTGATTGTTCGTCAGGCGGCGAATGGTGGAGTCCACGTCCAACCAGATGAGCGCGCCTTCGTCATAGAAATCCACGCCGCGCCGCCAGCTCGACCACTGCGTCGGCGACTCGTATAGCACCTGCGCCGCCACCGCGGTGTCCTGCAACGACCGCCACTGCCGGCCTGGGCGGTGCGCGAGCTCAGCCGCCAGCAGCGCGACGTTGTCGCGAAAATCGTCTTCCGACCAGATTCCGCAGCGCGCTGCCAGCAACTTGCCGAAGTACTCCGTCAGGCCCTCGTACACCCAGAGCAGCTCGCCCTTCATCGGCTGTTCGAAGTCGGGCGTCGCCAGCCCCAGCGGACGCCGGTACTTGCCGTTCCACGAGTGCGTGTACTCGTGCGGCAGAAGATCGCCGAACGCCACCCGCCGCAGGCCCTCGTCAATCAGCGCGCGCTCGGAAGTGCGGCTGTCATTCGACTCGTGGTGCTCGAGCCCGAAGTGCGCCACGTGGTCGCTGAGCGACAGCAAAAAATGGTAGTCGCGGTAGTGCCGTGCGCCGAACAGCACGCCCGCTTCAGCAACCAGGTTGCGGAGATGGTTCTCAACATTGGCGCTGATATCAATCGCGGCGGCGCTGTCGGCGGCGACATCAAGCTCGGCCGGCCGCTCCTCGCCCGCCGGTGAAAGCGGCACGGCACGGAAGAACTCGCCCATGATGACCGGCGAATCCACCAGCGTGGTCAGTGTGGCGGGCTGAAATGAGACAGTGTCGCCGGCCTGCCCTGCTGATTGCGGCAGCGCCGTCCCGAACTTCCATCCTGCGGGAATTTGCAGCGATGCCTGGTATGTAAGCTGGTCGGTGGTGAATCCGGCAGGATAAAGCAGTAGCTGGTTCCAACTGATGACCGTCAGCTTGTCGGTGGCGCTGCCGCCGCCGGAAAAGCCGCTCTCGCCGGAAACGGGTGACGTGTAATCCATCGCGACTTCAAGTTGGTTCACGCCCGGCGGGACCGTCACATGGTAGGTGAACATGTCCACGTCATCGCGCCGCCACGGGATCGTCTGCCCTCCGGCGCTGAATTTCACGCCCACGTTGTCCACCACCGGCCCGGTGGGCATGTGCTCGCCCGGAATCCACTTTGGATAGTGCAGCGTCAGTGGGCCGGGCGTCACCGGCATCGTCAGCCGCGCATGAAACAGCTTCTGTGCCGCCTGGCTGGCATCCACCGCCAGCATGATCGTGCCCGGCGGCTTTGCGGAAGCAGGCGCAGGGCGGCGCTGTTTTTCGGCGGCGAGGCTAAGTGGAAAAATTGCGAGCAGTACGAGGGCAGCGAGCTGAAGACGAGCAGCGTTCATTTCACTCCGCATTGGCTGACTGTGAGATTTGCCGATTTGCCGATTTAGTGCGGGTATCGCAGGAATCACCCAATCAGTAAATCGGCAAATCACCAAATCGAAAGGAATCCCCACCGCGCAAAAGTGTAGCAGCACGGGTGTTATTATGTCGCCCGTGAACCCCCGACAACCAGGCCGGTTCATCACCTTCGAAGGACTCGACGGCTGCGGCAAGAGCACGCAGATGCAGCGCCTGGCCGAGGTCCTGCGCCAGGAAGGCATCGAGGTGGTGGTGACGCGCGAACCCGGCGGCACTCCCGTCGGCGAGCGCATCCGCAGCATCGTGCTTGATTCCGCCACCGCCGGACTGGTCGCGACGGCGGAGCTTGCCCTGCTGTTTGCCTCGCGCGGGCAGCAGGTGCACGAGATCATTCTCCCCGCGCTGGAAGCCGGAAAATGGGTGCTCTGCGACCGCTTCACCGATTCTTCCGAAGCCTACCAGGGTGGCGGCCGCGAACTCGGCAGTGAGACCGTGCTCACCATGCATCGCCTGGTGTGCGGCAATGTTTTCCCCGACATGACCGTGCTGATGGACTCCGACGTGGCAGCCAGCGTGGCGCGGGCGCGGCGCCGCAACCTGTCCCGGGTCGCGACCGAGCAGGGTGGCGAGGCCGACGAGAATCGCTTCGAGCAGGAGAACCAGGTGTTCTTCACCCGTGTGCACAACGCGTATCTCGCCATCGCCAGGCGCGAACCGCACCGCGTGCTCATGCTCGACGCACGCCGCCAGGCGGACATCGTGCACCGCGAGATCGTGGACGCCGTGCGAACCAAGTTTCTGGGCGCAGCCAAAACGGCGTAGACAAGCTCACCACGGAGGCACGGAGGCACGGAGAAAACCGACTTAGTAGTTTCGTAAATTCGTAAGTTGGTAATTTTCGGGCCGCAGCGCGCAGCACCGTTGCCGTTTCGAAATTACCAAATCACCAAATTACCCAATTACCAAATTTCCTCCGTGTTTCCGTGCCTCCGTGGTGAAATAGGGTTATGGGCTTCAACCAGTTCCACGGCAATCGCGACGTCGTTGACCGCATCCGCGGCATGCTGGCGCGCGACCGCTTCCCCCACGCCGTCATCCTTGCCGGGCCCGAGGGCTCCGGCAAGTACACGCTGGCGCAGATGCTCGCCAAGGCGATGAACTGCCTCGCGCCGCCGCCCGGCGAGTTCCCGGATTTCTGCGGCAAGTGCAGGAACTGCGCGCGCATCGCCGAGGCCGACGACCTGGAAGCGCGCTGTACCGCCGCCCTGGAAGCGCGCGAGGGCCTGCGCGAAACCGACAAGAAGGACACCCGCATTTTCGTCCAGACGCACCCCAATGTCCTCATCATCCCGCCCGATCCGCCGCAGATGATGATCAAAGTGGACCAGGTGCGGCACGTCATCCAGAGCATCTACTATCTCCCGGGCGAGGGACGCCGCCGCGTCTACATCTTCACCACCGCGGCCTTCATGAAGGAGGCGGCCAATTCGCTGCTGAAAGTCCTGGAGGAGCCTCCGGAATTCGCCACCCTGCTGCTGCTGGCGGAAAATCCCGGGCAATTGCTGCCCACCATCCGCTCGCGCTGCGTCACCTTTCAACTGTGCACGCTGGCCGCCGGCGAAATCGAGGCTGACCTGGCGCGCCTGCATCCGGAATGGAAGCCGGCTCAGCGGGCGCTGGTCGCCAGGCTCTCGGAGGGCGCCGTCGGACGCGCGCGCTCCTTCGATCTCGCCGCCTACACTGCAGCCCGTCAGGATGCGTTGCTGCTGCTGAACACCGCGCTCCATGCCGACGACCACACCGCCCTGTTTCGCGCCACCGAGACCTATCGCGCCGGCGCCGAGGGCCGCGACAAAACCGATCGGCTTCTCCGAACCCTGTATTCGCTGCTCGAAGACCTGATGTACCTGAAGTCCACAACGCCGGAGCTGGTGCGCAACAGCGACATTGCCCCGGAACTGAACCGGCTGGCTGCCTCGCTGGATTTCGCCTGGATTGCCTCGGCCGCCCAGCGCGTCGGCGAAGTCGAAAGCGGCATGCGGCGCAACCTGCTGCGCTCTCTCTCGCTCGACGCCATGGTCGCCACGCTGGAAAAATAGTAGTTGTCTGCCTGCAGCCTGGCGACTGGCGCCTTGCGCCTGCATCCTGCAGCCTAGCGACTGGCGACTGGCGACTGATGATTGTCATGGCCTACGCCCTGTGATACGTTATGGGCCAAGTCCACACCTGTTTATAAAGTCATCAACCGCAGGCGTCACTGCAATCCATTGGTGTGTGGCATTCCGCCGGGACAGCCGCGTCGGAGAATTTCGGTCCGGGCAGCGCGTGCTGCTTCGGCCGCACGGGGAGCCGCCAATCATATGAAGGACATCGATTCCACCGCTGTGGGAAGGGCGCCCGAACCCGCCGAGGGGTTTGCCAACCGCAAGCTGATCCGCCCCACGCTGAACCGCAGCGAGACCCGCAGCGAGACCCGCGCCGATGGCGAACGCCGCGAGCGGCCCGAGCGCATCTCCTCCGCCAAGAAAATCCCTCCCGCGGAACAGACGCACGCCGAGAATTTTTATTACCAGAAGCAGATGCAGGCCAAGACGCCCATGGTCATCGTGCTCCAGGACGGCGATTCCATGGAAGGCATCATCGAGTGGTACGACAAGAGCTGCATCAAGATCAACCGTACCGGCCAGCCCAACGTCCTGATCTACAAAGCCGCCATCAAGTACATGTTCAAGGCCAGCGAAGAACGGTAGGTAGGCGAGGGCGTCAAACCTCGTCGGTGTACGCGACGCTACGATGCGGGGTTAATACCCATGGAGTTAACGCAGAGCCTCGCGACTGAAGCCCAAAACCTAACGCCTAAAACCCAAAGCCTATTTTTTATTCACCAACGGCAGCACGATCCCCTTCTGCGCCTGGTATTTGCCCTTGCGGTCGGCGTAGCTGATCTCGCACTGCTCGTCGGACTGGAAGAACAGGATCTGGCACAGGCCCTCGTTGGAGTAGATCTTGGCCGGCAGCGGCGTGGTATTGGAAATCTCCAGCGTCACGAAGCCTTCCCACTCGGGCTCGAAGGGCGTGACGTTGACGATGATCCCGCAGCGCGCGTAGGTTGATTTCCCGACGCAGATGGTCAGCACGTCGCGCGGAATTCTGAAGTACTCCACCGAGCGGGCCAGCGCGAACGAATTGGGCGGAATGATGGCGCACTCCGACTGCACCGTGACAAACGAGCGCTCGTCGAAGTTCTTGGGATCGACCACGGTGGCGTTGATGTTGGTGAAGATTTTGAACTCGTCGGCGACGCGCAGGTCGTAGCCGTAGGACGACAGGCCATAGGAAATAACGCCGGCCCCAACCTGCTTCTCGGCGAACGGGTTGATCATGTCGCGTTCCTGCGCCATGCGGCGGATCCAGCGATCGCTTTTGATAGACATGGTTCTCCTGGTCGCGAGTTGCGAGTATCTGGCGTCCGAGTACCGAGTCGCGGACAAAGGTCAAATCAGTCGCGCCTACTCGCGCGCTTGGCTCTTACTCGGGACGCAGGACTCGGGACTCGGGCCTCGGGACTTGGTCTGACAAGATTCGCAAGAATCACCTTCCGCGGCAAGTACGGCCTCGCGCCATTGGTGTGAAGAATCTGTGGAATACCAAGAATCTTGTGGAGAAACGACGCCCCGTACTGAGCAGCAACTCGCGAGCACTGAGTCGCGCCGCGTCCGATTCTGCTCGGTACTCGGTACCAGGTACTCGGTACTGGTTGACTTTCCTCGCTTGTGTCTTTAGCATCAACACTTTGCAGTAGTTTGGGAGCGGCAGGTGATCAAGCTCGATATCATCAACGAAGTGGTCAACAAGACCGGCATCACCAAGACCAAGGCGGAATTGGCGGTGGAAACCGTGTTCGCCAGCATGAAGAAGGCGCTGTCGCACGGCGACCGCATTGAACTGCGCGGCTTTGGCGTGTTCAATGTTCGCCCGCGCAAGACCGGCATTGGCCGCAACCCGCGCACCGGCGCCGAGGTCAACATCCCGCCCGGCAAGGCAGTGCGCTTCAAGCCCGGCAAGGAACTGCAGTCGATTGACTAAGCACAACAAGTTTCTAGTTTCTGGTTTCTAGTTTCTCGAGGATCCGGAGCCATGCCGCACACGAAACTGGAAACCGGAAACTAAAAACTCTGTAATGTCTGACCCGATTCCACCCGTCCCCTCGGCCTACGACCTTCGGCCCATCGAAGTGTTCCTGGTGCCGGAGCCCCCGCGCCGGCGCTACTGGCTGCACGCGCTGCTGCTGCTGGCGACCATCTTCACCACGCTGGTTGTGGGCGCGCGGCTGGAATTCAACTTCCTTAACAACCTGCCGGCGTTTTCCCTCGACGACAACACGCTGCCGCTGTTTCCGCTGGGCTGGGTGATGGCCGAGCCGTCGCGCCTGCTGCTGGGCGTACCGTTCGCGGGCACGCTGATGCTGATTCTGCTGGCGCACGAGATGGGACATTTCATCTACTGCCTGCGCTACGGCGTAAACGCAACCCTGCCGTTCTTCATCCCGGCGCCGACGCTGATCGGAACGCTGGGCGCGTTCATCCGCATTAAGTCGCCGATCCGCTCGCGCGAAGCACTTTTCGACATCGGCATCGCGGGACCGATTGCCGGATTCGTGGTCGCCCTGATCACTTTGGTCGCCGCCCTGAGCCTGTCCAAGCCGCTACAGCCGGGTGTGCCGGTGTCCGACATTGTCTTCGGATACCCGCTTGTTTTCCACTTCGCGCAATGGTTGCTGGGGACCATGGGCATCAGCGGGCCGGGACAGATTCCCCTCGGCGCGGCGTATCTGCACCCGACGGCCATCGCGGCCTGGGTGGGAATGTTCGCCACCGCGCTGAACCTGCTGCCCGGCGGTCAACTGGATGGCGGCCACATCGTCTATGCGCTTTCACCGCGGCTGCACAAGCACGTGTCGCGGTTGACGGTTGGAATCCTGCTGCCGATGGGATTTTTTCTGTGGGCGGGATGGCTGGTTTGGGCACTGCTGCTGACCATCAGCGGCGTTCGTCATCCGCAGGTGCCGACGTGGCCCGGCCTGAGGGCCAACCGAAAATTGCTGGCGCTGCTGGCGCTGGCAATGCTGATCCTGACCTTCGTGCCGGAGCCGTTCAAGGGAGCGGCGCTGCGCTAAAAACAGTCTTCAGGCTTCAGTCTTCAGTCGTCAGGCAAACGCTGAAGACTGACGACTGAAGACTTCAAAGAAGTGACAGCGCGTCCACATCAACCACTACATTTGTGCGCGGGATTTTTTGCGCGACGGCGTACGCCAGCATGGCTCGTAACAAGCCGTTGAGCTTGGCGCGGCTGGAAGATTTCAACACGAAATGGTAGCGGTATTCTGTCTTTAATCGTGACAATGGCGCGGCCGCGGGTCCGAGCGCGCGGATTCCTTCGTGCGGCGTCTTCTCCAGCCAATTTCCCAGCGTGCCCGCCCACTGGAGCGCGTCCTCCAGCCGGTTGCTGCGCACCAGCACGTTCGCCAGGGCGCTGAACGGCGGATAGCGCATCCAGTTGCGGTAGCGGAGTTCCTTTTCGTAAAACGCCCGGAAGTCGTGCTGCGCGGCATACTGCACCGCGTAGTGATCGGGAAAGTAGGTTTGCAGGATGACTGTGCCCGGTGTGCTGCCGCGTCCGGCGCGTCCCGCCACCTGCGCGAGGAGCTGAAAGGTGCGCTCGGCGGCGCGGAAGTCGGGAAACATGAGTGCGAGATCGGCGCCGACGACCCCCACCAGCGTGACCCCGTGAATATCGTGGCCCTTGGCGATCATCTGCGTGCCGACGACGATGTCCAGCTCGCCGGCATGCAGGGCGGAGAGAACGCGCTCGAAATCGTCGCGGCCGCGGACGGTGTCGCGATCGAGCCGCGCGATGCGCGCCTGCGGGAACATGCCGTGGAGCTGTTCTTCCAGCTTCTCCGATCCGGAGCCGAGGAATTGCACGTACTCACTGGCGCACTTGGGGCAGGTCTGCGGCACCGGGCGCGTATAGCCGCAGTAGTGGCACTCGAGCGCGCGGCGGCGCTTGTGATGAGTCATGGCAATGGCGCAGTTCTTGCACTGCACCGTGTCGCCGCAGGTGCGACAGAGAACCAATGCCGAGTAGCCGCGGCGGTTGAGCAGCAGCATGACTTGTTCATTGCGCGCCAGGCGTTCGCCGATATCGGCGGCGAGCTTGCGTGAGATGAGCTGTTCGTGGCCGGTTTCGCGGAACTCTTCGCGCATGTCGAGGATTTCAACTTTGGGCAGCGGGCGGCGCTCGACACGATCGGGCAGTTCGACCAGCGCGTACTTGCCCGCGCGGGCGTTGTGATAGGACTCCAGCGAGGGCGTCGCGGAGCCCAGCACGACGGCGGCGCCCGACGTCTTCATCTTTGCGCGCATGATGGCCACGTCGCGGGCATGGTAGCGCGGCGTTTCCTCCTGCTTGTACGAAGTATCGTGCTCCTCATCCACCACAATGAGCGCGAGTTCGCTGACCGGCGCGAAGACGGCCGAGCGCGTGCCGACCACAATGCGCGCCTCGCCGCGACGGATGCGATGCCACTGCTCGGCGCGCTCGGCGTCCGAGAGGCCGGAGTGCAGGATGGCGACCTCTTCTCCGAAAACCTGGTGGAGGTGCGCGGCAGCGGCGGGCGTGAGGCCGATCTCGGGAACCAGCATGATGGCGGAGCGGCCGGAACGCAGTACTTCCTGCATGGCGGCGAGATAAACCGCCGTCTTTCCCGACCCGGTGATGCCATGCAACAGCGTGACGGAAAATTTTCCGGCGGCGACGGCGGTGTTGATCTGCTCCAGCGCGGTTTTCTGTTTCTGGCTGAAGATGAAGTCCAGACCACGCGTCTTGAGCGACGAGACGCGAAATTCCGCGGGCTGGTTTTCGACGATGACGAGGCCGCGCTTGATTAGCGTCGCCAGCGTGGTGCGCGGAATGGGAAGTGCGTTCAGGCGTTCGATGGCGATGCGTCCGCCGGTTTTTTTCAGCGCGTCCAACAACGCGTTTTGATTCACGTTCAGCGCGCGCCCTTTGGCGGCCTCGGCGCAGCGCGGCTCCATGGACTCGTTCAGGACAGCGACGCGAATGGAGCGGGTGGCGTCGCGCACGGCGGAAAGATCAACGCGTTCGATCCATTTCTTGCGCACCAGCGCATTCAGAGTTTGCCGCGTGGCGCGGGTGGCGGAGCGCAGGGATTCTTCGCGGACAATGTCGCGGTCGAGGAGGTGGTTGAGGACGGCGATCTCCTGGGCCTGGTCCTCGGCGGATTTCGGGGAACGCAATGACGAGCCGAGCGTCGCGGACTCGTGCAGCGCTTCCATGCCGCGGTCGGAGAGGCGATAGCCGCGCGCGCGGCGAAATTCCGCGCCCAGCGGCAGCATGGTGCGGAAAACTTCGCCGAGCGGAGCGACGTAATAGTCTGCGATCCACTGGCCGAGCTTCATCAGTTCTGGATCGAGAACCGGCGACGCGTCGAGAACCGTGAGAACGTTTTTCGCTGTGACCTTGGGTGGAGTGTCGTGCAGCGCGACCACGATGCCCGGCAATCGCTGCTCGCGGAACGGCACGATGACGCGCCCGCCGATGACCGGCATGGCGCCGTTGAGGCGATAGGTGAAGTTCGCCTCCAGCGGCACGGGCAGCGCGACGTCGCAGAATTCGGGCATGGTTTGCGCAATCAGTTTAGCGGAAGAAAAAGTCGCAGCCACGGATTTACACGGATTCTCCCGGATAAAGTAAAGAGGATTCCGATCCGCAAGAATCTGTGGCAATCCGTAGAGATCCGTGGCTGCTTTAATCGCTCGACTTGGAAGGAATCTTCAGGCCCAGGTATTTCATGACTTGCTGCAAATCCTTCCACGCTTCCGATTTCTGGCGCGGGTCGCGCAACAAGTACGCCGGGTGGTAGGTAACGAACAGCTTGGCGCCGCGGAAATCGTAGGAGCGCGAGCGCATCTCGCCCATGGATGCGTTCATCTGCAGCAGGTTTTTGGCGGCCACCGCGCCCAGCGCCACGATGACTTTCGGATTGATGGTCTCGACCTGGCGCATCAGGAAGGGCATGCAGGTTTCGCATTCGTCGCGTTCCGGGGTGCGGTTGCCCGGCGGGCGGCACTTGACGACGTTGGCGATATAAACGTGGGAGCGCTTCAGGCCCATGGCCTCGATCATCTTGTTCAGCAACTGCCCGGCGCGGCCGACGAATGGTTCGCCCTGCTGGTCTTCGTCGGCGCCGGGACCTTCGCCGATAAACATCAGCTCGGCGCGCGGGTTGCCGACGCCGAAGACAATCTGCTTGCGGCCTTGCTTGTGCAGCTTGCAGCGGGTGCAGTCTTCGCCGAGTTCTTCGCGGATGATGCGCAGCGCGGCGGCGGGATCGGAGGGTGGTTCCTGCACACGCGAGGGCGCGTGTGCCACAACGGCCGCGTGTGTCAGATCTTCCGCGGGCGAGGGCGCCCGCGCCACATCGGATTCGCGACGATAGAAATCGTAAATGCCCAAGTCGCGGTAGTAATTGACGCGAGCGGCGAGGGCGCGCTTCTGGTCCGGGGTGAAGTTTGCGGGCATAGAGTCCAGATTATCGCAGAGAAACCCTCTTTCACCACGAAGGCACGGAAACACGGGGAAATGAAGAATGAAGAAGTCAGAATGAAGAATGAACGGAGGTGTCGGGAATTCATTCTTAATTCTGACTTCTTAATTCTTAATTTTCTTGCTCCGTGCCTCAGTGCCTCCGTGGTGAGCTTATGGTTTCGCGGTGGGCGAAGAGCGCTGCGTGCGAAGACGAAGGATGGCGTCGAGAATGCGCTGGGCGACTTCGGCCTTGGTCGCTTCGGGCACGTCCACCACTTCGGAAGCGGTGATGATGGTGACGGCGTTGCGGTCGGAATCCATGCCGATTCCGGGCTGCGAGACGTCGTTGGCAACGATGGCGTCCAGGCCTTTCGACACCAGCTTCTTGCGCGCGTTTTCCAGCACGTTTTCGGTTTCGGCGGCGAAGCCGACCACGATCTGGTCGTGCTTGCGCGCGCCCAGTTCGGCGGCGATGTCGGGCGTAGGCTCCAGATCGAGCTGCGCGTAACCCTGGCCTTGCACGCCCTCGCGCAGGAAATCGTGGCGCTTCAATTTCTGCACCGAAGTTTTTTTCGGGCGGTAGTCGGCGACAGCGGCCGCCTTGATGATGATGTTGGCGCCGGCGGCATGTTCCATCACGGCCTGGTGCATCTCGGAGGCGCTCTCCACCGGGAACACTTCGGCGCCATCGGGCGGCTTGAGCGCGGTTGGACCGCTGACCAGCAGCACGCGCGCGCCGCGGCGAATCGCCGCTTGCGCCAGCGCGTATCCCATCTTGCCGCTGGAACGGTTGCTGATGTAGCGCACGGGATCAATCGCCTCGCGCGTCGGCCCGGCGGTGATGAGCACGGTCTGGCCGGCAAAATCCTGCGCTGCTCCCAGCGCTTCCAGGGTCGCTGCGACAATCGCTTCGTTCTCCGCCAGGCGGCCGGGGCCGACCATGCCGCACGCCAGGTATCCGCTGCCGGGTGCGACCACGCGCACGCCGCGGCTGCGCAGCGTCGCCAGGTTTTCCTGTGTGGCCGGGTTGCTCCACATGTTGACGTTCATTGCCGGCGCGACGATCACGGGCGAGCGGGTGGCGAGGAAGAGCGTGGAGAGGAAATCGTCGGCAATACCGTTGGCGAACTTGGCGAGGATGTCCGCGGTGGCGGGCGCAACCAGCAGGGCGTCAATGCGCTCGGCGACCGCGATGTGCTCGATGGCGGACTCGACATTAGGCTCGCCGCCTTCGCGGGCAAACATCTCGGTGATGACTTTTTCGCCGGAGAGGGCGGCAAAGGTGAGGGGACGCACAAATTCCTGGGCGGCGCGGGTCATGACGACCTGCACCTTGACGCCGCGGTCTTGCAGGAGGCGAAGAATTTCCGCCGCCTTGTAAGCCGCGATTCCGCCGCTGACACCCAGCGCGATTCGCATGCAGCTTTCAGCTTCCAGGCACCCCACGCCGCGCAAAATCGGCGCGCCGCGGGGGCCCCGCTTCGCCGTCAGCTGTCAGCCAAGCTGACTCGCCGCGGCAACTGAACCACTCATTCGATGCGCAAGCGGAGTAACCGGATCCTTCGCTGCGCTCAGGTTGACCGCACGGTCATTTTTCCGCCGGGACGGCTTTCTCGAAGAACTCTTCGGCGACCGCAACCGGCGACTTCGGAATCTCGGGAATGAACCATTTCACCTTGCCCGCCTTGATCTCGTCCTGGGCAATGCGGCACGGCTTGCGCGAATTGGTGCTGACAATGGGCCGCGCGCCGGACTGGATCTGGCGCGCCCGGCGGGCCGCCACCAGGATGTACCGATAGTTGCTGTCGAAGCCTTCCATCAACTTCATTGTACCTTCACCTCGTGTCCATTCCCGGCCGTTCAAAGGAGGCCAGAATCTGCTCGGCGCGCGGACGAACGTTGGGCAGCAATGATTTCTCGGCTGCGGCCAACACGCCGGATTGATCCGCGGAAGGCTTCGTCCCCGAGCGCTTCAGGCGCTCAGCCGCCACGATTGCCTTCAGCTGGGCGATGGATTGTTCCAGGCGGTCGTTGACAAGAATATAGTCATAGTTCCGGTAATTCTCAATCTCTTTCCGCGCGCCCTCCAGGCGGCGCCGGATAACCTCTTCGGAATCCATGTGCTCGTTGTGGCTGCGATTGCGGAGCCGAAACTCCAGAACCTCGCGCGATGGCGGCAGGATGAAAATGCTGACCGCCTCCGGCATTTTCGCGACCAGCGCCGCACCCTGCACGTCAATGTCGAGCACCAGGTCGCGGCCGGTGTTGCGGGCGTCGTCGAGGAAGCGCCTGGCGGTGCCGTAGTAATGGCCGAAAACGCAGGCGTATTCGAGGAATTCGCCGCGGCGGACCATCTCCTCGAATTCCTCCCTGGAAACGAAAAAATATTCGCGGCCGGTTTGCTCGCTGCCGCGCGGCGGACGCGTGGTGTAGGAGATGGAAAATTGCAGTCCGGGAACCAGCGTGAGGAGTTCGTTGGTGAGCGTGGTCTTGCCGGACCCGGAGGGCGCGGAAATGATGAACAGGATCCCGCTCATTCGACGTTCTGCACCTGTTCGCGAGATTTTTCGATTTCAGCTTTCATGCCCAGTCCGACTTCGGTGATCCGCAAGGCTTCGCCGGCGACGCCGGAGGTCTTGGACATCAGCGTGTTCGCCTCGCGGCCCATTTCCTGGAGCAGGAAGTCGAGCTTCTTGCCGATTTCGCCGCTCTGGTCGAGCAGCCCCAGGAAGTGCTGAACGTGCGTTTCCATGCGGACCAACTCTTCGCGGATGTCGCTGCGCTCGGCCAGCAGCGCGGCTTCCTGAAGGATGCGTTCGCGGTCGGCGTGGGCGCCGATCAATTCCTGCATGCGCGATTGCATTTTCTCCAGGTAGGCATGCGAGACCGCGGCGCGATGTTTCCCTATTTCCTGGGTGGCCTGGAGCAGGCGCTGCATGTGCCCGCGCAACTGGCGGTCGATTCCCTTGCCCTCTTCGGCGCGCATGGCGTCCAGCCGCTTGACCGCATCGTCAAGCTTGGCGAGCACGGCTTTTTCGGTCTCCTCATCGAAGTCGCCGCCGGCGCCGTCGAGCGCGCCCGGAATTTTGAAGATGGCGTTAAGGTCGGGCTCCGCCGTCAGGCCAAATTCTTTGGCGACGTTGCGGAATGCGCCGATGTATCCGCTGACCAGTTCGCGATTGACGGTGATGCCCTGGGCGTCGGCGCGCTCGATGGAGAGCGTCAACTCGACGTGCCCGCGCGCCAGCTTGCTCTTGAGCGCGCGGCGAAGCTGCATTTCGAGCGCGTCGGTTTCGGCGGGCATGCGCAGGTGCAGATCGAGAAAACGGTGGTTCACCGATTTCAGCGACAAGGTGAAGCCGAGGCGCTCGTGCACCTGGCCTTTCACCTGGGCGTATCCCGTCATGGAGCGAATCGCCATAATTGGTAATTTGTAATTGGTAATTGGCTTGTAGACCGGTTGCGCTCTCAACGAAATTGCAAATTACAAATTGCCAATTACAAATTATTTCTCTCCCGCGGACTCGGTGGCCACTTTCGGCGGCTCTAAATCCACGAACTGCAAATCATACAACCTGCGATAGGTTCCGAGGCGTGTCATGAGGTCTTCGTGGGAACCGATGTCGCTGATGGCGCCGTTTTCGAGAACCACGATGCGGTCGGCGCGGCGCACGGTGGAGAGCCGGTGCGCGATCACAACCGTGGTACGGCCGGCCATCAGGTTCTGCAGCGCGGAGGCGACCAGGGCTTCGCTTTCCGAGTCGAGAGCGGAAGTGGCCTCGTCGAGAATCAGGATGGGCGCGTTCTTCAGCAGGGCGCGGGCAATGGCGATGCGCTGGCGCTCGCCGCCGGAGAAGCGCACGCCGCGCTCGCCGATGATGGTGTCGTAGCCCTCCGGCAGTTCGCTGATGAAACCGTCGGCGAGGGCGGCCTCGGCCGCAATTCTTACCACGGGAAGCGCGACATTGGGTTGCCCGTAGGCAATGTTGTTGCGCACCGTGTCGTTGAACAGGATGGTGTCCTGGGTGACGATGCCGATCTGGGCGCGGAGCGAGGCCAGGCTGAGTTCGCGGACGTCGCGGCCGTCGATGGTGAGGCGCCCGCCGGTGACGTCGAAGAAGCGCGGGATCAGGTGCACCATGGTGGTCTTGCCGGCGCCGCTGGAGCCGACGATGGCGACGACTTCGCCGGCCTTCACTTCCAGATCAACGTCCTGCAGCACCGGGCGCGACGCGCCGTTGCCGTCGTCGTAACCGAAGCTGACGTGCTCAAAGCGGATGCCCTGGTGGAATTTCGGCAACTGCACCGGCTTGGGCCGCTCCTTGACGTCATCTTTTGCGTCCATGAAGGCAAAGATGGCCGACGACGCGCCCATCGCCTGCTGGAAATTGTTATAGAACTGCGCGAACTTGCGGACGGGGTCGTAGAGCTTGAACACCGCAAACATGAACGTAACGAAGGTACCGAGTTTAAAAATGCCGTGGTTGATCCAGCCGCGACCCAACAGCAACAACAGCGCGAACGCGATGGCGCCGAAGGTGTCCATGAGGGGCGAACTGATGGCGGCGGCGCGGACGGAGCGCAGGTTGGCGCGGAACAGGCGGCGAGCGGCGCCGCGGAAGCGGACCGCCTCCCACAACTCCATGCCGAAGGCTTTCACGATGCGGTTGCCGGTGATGGTCTCGTGCAGGATGTTGTGGATCTCGGCGAGCTTGTCCTGACCACGACGGGTGGTGTGGCGCACGCGTCGGCCGATGCGCGCGGCTGACATGACGATCAGGGGGACGAAGACGATGAGGATCCACGCCTTCCCTTTGCCGACGACGATGACTGCACCGATCATGAACAGAAACGTGAAGAACTGTTGCAGAAATTCGGCGAGCACCGCCGACATGGCGACTTGCACTCGCTCAATGTCGTTGATGAGCGTGGAGAGCAGCGTGCCGGTGGAAAAGCGATGGAAGAAGGCGACGGAACGCCGCAGGATGGCGTTGTAGAGGTCGTCGCGCAGGTCGGTGATCAGTCCGAAGCCGGCGTAATTTACCAGGTAAGTGCCGGCATAGTCGAAGATGCCCTTCAGCAGCGTCGAGGCGACCAGCGCGAATGCCACGATGGTCCAAGCATTGTGGAAATGCTGCGGCACGAATTGCTGGAGATAGACGGTCCGGTGCGTCCAAGGGAAGGTGAACAGGACGATGTTGCTGGACTGTGACTCCGGACGCAGCACGCGATCAAAGATGGGCCCGACCAGCAGCACGCGGAAAGCTTCCAGCAGCCCGACCGCCGCCAGCAGAATAACGGCCGCCAGCAACTGCAGCATGTGGGGGCGGATGTAGCGCACCAGGCGCCAGGCATGACGCATCAGCACACCGCCAGCCTGGGACCAGGGTTCTGGCCGCCAACCGCGGATTTCTCAGGGGAAAGCAACACAGCCATTCTAAAGGAAATTGCGGAATTGCCGAACTGCGGAATTGCCGGCTCGAGTCATCGCGGGCTGTCGCGGTGGATGGCCTTCACCTGGTAGCCGCCCTTACGCAAGCGCTTGGCAACGTCTTCGGCAATCATGACCGAGCGATGCTGGCCGCCGGTGCAGCCAAACCCGATCGTCAGATAGCTCTTCCCTTCCTTGACGTAGTGGGGCAGCAAATAGACCAGCAAGTCGGAAATACGGTTGATGAACTCCTTGGTCTGCGGAAATGAGCGAATGTATTTGGCGACCTTGGGGTGGCGTCCGGTGTAGGGCCGGAATTCAGGCACGAAATGCGGATTGGGCAGGAAGCGGACGTCGAACAGCAGGTCGGCATCGTCGGGAACGCCGTGGCGGTAGCCGAAGCTGACGCAGGAGACGAGGATGTTCTTTTCGGTGTGCTCGCGCTGGAAGCGGCGCGTGATGTGGTCGCGCAGCTCGTGGACGTTGAATTTCGAGGTGTCGACGTGGAGGTCGGCGACGGCGGAAATGGGGCGCAGGCGGCGGCGCTCGGCGGTAATGGACGACTTGACCGGCGCGGATGCGCCCAGCGGATGCGGGCGGCGGGTTTCGCTGAAACGCCGCAGCAGCGCCTCGTCATTGGCCTCGAGGAAAAGCACCGAGGTGCGCAATGTGCGCTTGATCTGCTTCAGCATGACGGGCAGGCGGTCCAACTTGGCGCCCTCGCGGACGTCCACCACCAGCGCAGTGCGCTCGATGTCGGAGGAACGCGCCAGCTCGGCGAAGCGCGGCAGCAGCTCCATGGGCAGGTTGTCCACGGCGTAATAGCCGAGGTCCTCGAACACCTTGAGGACCGAAGCCTTGCCCGAGCCGCTCATGCCGGTGATGATGACCAGTTCCGGCCGGCGGCGGGTGTCGCGCGCAGGAATTGCCTTCCGCTTCGCATTGACGCGGCGTGCGCGACCTTTCTTGGCGGGGATGGTGGGCATAGCTGCATCGTAACGTCAGTCGGGAAGTTTGTCAGTATGTCAGTGGGTTAGAGGGTCTATCAGTCTGTCGGTCTATCGGTCAGTCAGTCGACCGAGGACCGAAAGACCGCTAGGGAGACTCTGATTAAGTTCTCCACTTTCCACAAGTACTCAAGCTAAAGTGCAGCCAGATGAAGCCTCACAACAAACAGAGGACACTGGCGATGATGACCGGCTTTGAGCGGTAC
>JBEKZP010000021.1:0-62935 GCA_049509755.1 Terriglobales bacterium
GAAATCGCGACATGCCTCTTTCTGCCTCACTTGCCCTGTGCATTACAAGTTAGTTCTCACGCACACACTAAAGCCCACCTTTCTTGCGGCCTCGGGCGGCACGGCTGAAGCCGTGCCCTACCCAAGAACCGATTTGGAAACCAGTTCTAGCCACTTCCGTATCCCCACTCCTCATCCCACTTCCCCAGCAGAAAGCTGCCATTGCCTTCCTCGTCGCGGCGGAACCCGAGCGCCGCCAACCCACGCGAAAACGCCGCGATCAGCAGCTCCCGATTGCGCTCCTGCACCTGCGCCGCTTTTCCCCGGTCTGGCTCCGATGCCTTCCAATCGTAAATTTCTCCCGGCACGGAAACCGTCTCTTCAACTTTGAACCGAGGCAGCGCGCCGCTTCCCATCAGAGCTTCCACTCGCTTCGACCGCAGCCACCACTCCGCCACCAGCCGGTCGGTGGGCAAGCCGCCTTGCAGCGGAGAAAACGTCGTCCCGTACTGATTGATGTTGTAGCGCCGCGCAATCGCTCCCAGCCGCTCCAGGTTCAGGTACGCATTCTTGATCTCCAAGGGATCGAAGGTCCACTCGATCAGCTCGAACCCGCGTGCCAAGGCGTCCTTCCGCTGAAACAGCTTGATCCGCCGTCCGACGCCGCTGTTGCGATAATTCATCCTAACGGCCAGCATGTGGGAGTGCAGGTAAGGATGCCCGCCGCGCACGCCCGGAATGCCGAGCGCGAACCCCACCAGTTGGTTGCCCTCGAAGGCGCCCAGCACCTGCCCGCCGATCTTCTGCGCCACCATGAACAGCCGCAGCGGAATCAGTTCGGCGTCGCTGAACCCCCAGACTTCCTTTTGCAGATCGACGCACGCCATCAGCTCGCTGTCGGCCTGGCAGCGCCGGACGCCGATCGGCTCCGGCGCTACGGCGTCCGCTCCTGCTGCTTCGACTCCTGCCATAGCGACTCCATCTCCTCCAGCGTGGCCTCCGGCAGCTTTTTGCCGCGCTCGCGCATTCGTTCCTCCATCCACTGGAACCGCCGCCGGAATTTGCGGTTGGTCTTGCGCAGCGCCGATTCCGCATCCAGCGACAGGTAGCGGGCAATGTTTACCAGCACAAACAGCAGGTCGCCGACTTCGTCCTCCAACCGCGCCCGCAATTCGTCGGGGATGGCCAGGCCGCTCGAGCCCGCCACTCCGCGCTGCGGCGGACGCGGCCCCGGCGCTGGATACTGTTTCAGCTCCTGGCGCAATTCTTCCGTTTCCTCGTGCAGCTTGTCGAACAGGCCGCCAATCTCGGGCCACTCGAAGCCGACATGCGCCGCCCGCGAGCTCAGCTTGAACGCCTCCAGCAGCGCCGGCACTCCCGACGACACGCCCGCCAGCACCGAGTCCTTTGCCGGTTCGTCCTTTGCTTTTTTCCCGCCACCCGCTTCCAACCGCCTCTTCTTTTCTTCTGCCTTGATCGCTTCCCAGTTGCGCAGCACGTCGCCGGCGGTCTCCGCCTTGACGTCGCCGAATACGTGCGGATGCCGGTCCACCAGCTTGTTCGAGAGCCGGTCGAGCACATCATTAATCGAGAAACGCCCTTCCTCCTGCGACATTTCCGCGTAGAACAGCACTTGCAGCAGCAGGTCGCCCAGCTCTCCCTCGAGCTCGTCCCAGTCGCGATTGTCAATCGCCTCCAGGACCTCGTAGGCCTCTTCCAGCGTGAAGGGTTTAATCGAGTCGAAGGTCTGCTCGCGGTCCCACGGACATCCGCCCGGGGCCCGCAGCCGTGCCATAATCTGGACCGCGCGCTCAAATCGTTCGCCTGTCGTCGCCATCGCCTTTCTAATCTAAATGACGCCTGCATTGAACGCCACATTCTGATCGGGAGATCGGGTGAACTGGCCCCGTTACAGTTGGGGGGTGTTACTGGTGATAAGGGGATTTATCAACAGTTACTTCATCGCAGTAGAGCCGCCAATACTGGCGACCGTCTGCTGCCTGATCCTACTTTGCTTTCGCTGGCGGTTGCGGCGCTTCGTCCAGGAAAGCGATATACGCGGAGAGTAGCCGGTACGTCTGGTAGTAGTCGTCCGGCCGGATTGCGGAAATCTTGTCTTTCGACGTATGCAGGATGCGCGCGTTCCACGTCTCCTGGGTCAGCGAATGGATGGTAATGCTCGGAATCTTGCGCGCGGCAAACTGCTCTGAGTCCGTGCTGCCGACCTGCTCCACGTTCACGCCCTCAACCGGCAGGTTCAATTGCTTGGCCACGTACAGAAGCGCGCCGTGCAACGTCTGGTCCGAATGACTGGCCCAAATCTCCGTCGGCGCCAGACCGAGCGTGTCCATGTTGACCATGGCGTCAGTTGCGGCGACGTTTTCTTTTGTCATCTGCCGTGCGTAAAATCGCGAGCCGATCTCGCCCTTCTCCTCGTCCGTGAAACCGATAAAGACAAAGGTGTGCTTCCGGGACTCACCCTTCACCGCTTCGTATAACGAGGGCAGCAGCGACGCACCGCTCCAGTTGTCCACTACGCCATCGCCTGCCGGCACATGATCGAAGTGAGCGCCCACGATGATCGTTCTATTCGTGCTGCCCGGGAGGGTACAGATCACGTTGGGCAGCTTTGATGCTTTCACCGGCTGTTCCGCAAGGTGCTGACCGTCGCATCCGGCCTCCACGAACATCTGCTTGAGCGTCGCCTCGCGTTGTTGGTCGTTCCCGGCGTACTTCTGCAATCGCGCCTGAATAATCTCAGGTGGAAGCGGCTTGTATTGCACGGTTTGCGCAGGCGCCGCGGAGCCTAACAGCAGGACAAGCGCGACCAGCACCAACTTCAACCGTCGAGAACCACGGGACAGGAACATCGCCAAGACTTTCGCTCCTGAAATTCCTGGTAGATTTCAGGAGTATTGTCGCACTCGAGAGCGTCCTTTTGCCCGGCTAACTGGCGTCCCTCACATTTTGCGCACTGCGTTTTGCTCCGCTCCACTGCGTTTTGCAGCGACTCACCTCCACATTCCGATCGCGAAACTCCCTAACTCCTTATTCCTCAATGTCGGCTCCCAATCGGCCTTTTGCCCCTCGCGTGCACTAACCCAGGATGAAGTTACAGGGAAAAAGGAGACGTTATGTCGATCCTGTTTGTGCTGCTGACCTTTCTGCTGATCATGTCGATCACCTATTTCTTCCGCCGCGAGCAGCCCGCGGTGGCGGTGCAGCCGCGCATTTACGCGCAGCCGGCCGCGCCCAGCATGATGCGCGATCAAGGCTTCGAGGTCCCCAAGGGCTACTGCTTCCATCCCGGCCACACCTGGGTGCTGGATGAAGGCCGCCAAAACGCGCGCATCGGGTTGGACAGCTTCGGCGCCAACTTGCTGGGCAGGATCGATCGCGTCGAAGTCGTCGGCCTGAACCGCTGGGTGCGCCAGGGACAGAAGATCTGCACCATCTCGCGCGACGGGCTGGCGGTGGAGTTGCTCTCCCCGATCGAGGGTGTGGTGGTCTCCGTCAACCAGGACGTGGTCAACGATCCCGGCATCGTGCTGAAAGACCCGTACAAAGCGGGCTGGATCTGCGTCGTCAAGGCGCCGGAGATCAACCTCAACCTGAACAACCTGTTGCAAGGAAGCCTGGTCGGCTCGTGGATGCAAAACTCCGTGCGCCGTCTTTCCACCATGACTTCCCAGCTCGCACCGGCGGCGGCAGCCGATGGCGGACTACCCGTCTCCGGTCTGCTCGCCCAGCTCGAGCCGGGCGCGCAGCGCGCCATGATTCACGAATTTTTCCTGACGTAACGGGCCGATGGGAACACAAGCCCGGATGTGGTACTGCCTGGGAGGCTTGAGATGAGCAAGGAATCGAAAGGGCTGTTGATCGACATCACCAAGTGCATCGGCTGCCAGCAGTGCGCCGTCGCCTGCAAGACAGGACACAAGCAGCCGGGCGACCCCGAGCCGACGCTGTCGGCCACCGCTTTCACCACGGTGGAGCCGCGCGGCGACAAGTTCGTCCGCCGCATGTGCCTGCATTGCGAAGATCCCTCCTGCGCCAGCGTCTGCCCGGTCGGCGCCATCGTCAAGACCGCGCAGGGCGCGGTGCGTTACGACGGCCACAAGTGCATCGGCTGCCGTTACTGCATGATTGCCTGCCCGTTCAGCGTTCCCAAGTACGAGTGGAACAAGCTGGCGCCCTACGTCACCAAGTGCGACATGTGCGCCGAGCGCGTCCTGGCCGGCAACCAGACCCTGTGCGCCGAAGTCTGTCCCACCGGCGCCACGTTGTTCGGCAGCCGCGAAGACCTGCTGATGGAAGCGCACAAACGCATCGTGGAAAACCCCGGCGTCTACGTGCCGCGGATTTACGGCGAGAAGGAAGTGGGCGGCACCTCGGTGCTCTATATCTCCGACGTGCCCTTCGAGAAGCTCGGATTCATCGAGTCTCCGTTGAACCAGCCGATGCCGACTCTGTCCGCCGCCGCGCTGGGTGAAGTGCCCACCGTGGTGACCATCGGCGGATCGCTGCTTGCCGGCCTTTACTGGATCACGCAACGCCGCCGTGAAGTCGCCACCGCAGAATCGGTCGAACGGGAACAGAAGGGAAGGAGCTAGCCATGTCGCAGATCATGAAAAAAGTCACTATGTGGCGCGCAATTTCGGCGGTCATCTTTGCCGCCGGCCTCTGGGCCACCTACCTCCGGTTTTTTGCCGGATGGCGCGCGGCCACCAACCTCTCTGACGGCCAGCCCTGGGGCATTTGGGTGGGCGTCGCTACGCTGTGCGGCGTCGGACTCTCCGCCGGCGGCTTCGCCATCGCCGGCGCCGTGTACCTGCTCGGCATGGAGCGCTACCATCCCATTTCCCGCGCCGCCGTCATCATCGCCTTCCTTGGCTATCTCTCGGTGGTCGCCGGCTACGCCTGGGAACTCGGGCTTCCCTGGAACTTCTGGCACCCGCTGGTCATGTGGAACCGAAAATCGGTGCTCTTCGAAGTGGTCTGGTGCATCATTCTCTACACCACCGTGCTGGCGCTGGAGTTCTCGCCCGCGCTGCTGGAGAAGATTCCTCATCAGCGTGTCCGCGAACTCGCCCTCGAGTGGCACCACCGTATTCTGATTGGCCTGGTGCTGATTGGCGTGCTGCTCTCTTCGTTGCACCAGTCGTTCTTGGGCGGCCTGTTCATCATCTTCAAGGGCAAGGAATATCCGCTCTGGTACAGCAGTTATCAGACGACGCTGTTCTATCTCTCGGCAATTCCCGCCGGATTCGCCATGGTCATCATCGTCCTGTATCTCAGCATGCGCTCGCTGGGCGTGAAGATCGATACCGGCATCCTCAAGGATTTCAGCCGGGTGATCACTCCCCTGCTGGTGATCTTCGCGCTGTTCCGCTTCGTCGATCTCGGCCGCCAGGGCGCCACCCATTACCTGTTCATGGCGCGGTCCGAGACGTTCTACTTCTGGCTTGAGATCGCGCTGCTCATCGTCGCGCCCGTGGTGCTGTTCAATCTGAAGAAGGTGCGCGAAACGCCCGTCGGACTCTACTGGGCAAGCGCGGTCATGGTGATGGGGTTCATCACCCATCGCGTCAACGTTTCCATCACCGGGCTGGAACGCGCCACCGGCACGCACTACGTTCCCAAGTGGTCGGAGCTGGCGGTCACCATCATGCTGGTCGCCGCGGCTGTCATTGCCTTCCGCCTGGCCGTACTTCACCTGAAGATTTTCCCGCGTGTCGAGCGTGTCGAGCCCCGCACCCGCTGGCTGGCCGAGCCCGCGAGCGCGGATTAGCCATGGCATGGTGCCCCACATCTGCCCGGTTTTGGCAGATGTGGGTTTGCGGCTCCCGGGACGTGTCCACTAGGCAGCACGTCCGGCGCGAGCCGACAGCCTCCGGGCGGAGCCCTTCACAGGGGGGGAACAGCTCCGCCCGGAGCAACGTCTGGGTCTTTCGGTCAGTCGGTCTGTCGGTCGTCGTTCTTCGGCATCCCCGCCGAGCGACCGATAGACCGAAAGACCGACGGACCCTTCAGGAGGCCAAGATGATTCCCGCTGATCTCCTCCCTCCCGAAATCATGGAAGAGGATCCTCTCCTCGATTGCGCTGCGCAACTGGAACAATCCGCCCGCGCACTCGACCTCGAAGACTGGATCGTGCAGCGCCTCAAGCACCCGGAACGCGAGGTCACGATCAATCTCCCGCTGCGGCGCGACTCCGGAGACGCCTTCACTTGCGCCGCGCTGCGCGTCCAGCACTACCACCCGCGCGCCGGCTGCCTTGGGCCGGTGGTGCTTGCGCCCGACGCCCACTTCGCCCAACTGCGCCCGCTCGCCTTGCAAATGACGCTGCAATGCGCGCTCTTCGACCTGCCGCTGGGCGGCAGCGCCGGCGCCATCGTCTGCGATCCGGCGCAACTCTCGGAACGGGAATTGCGCCACCTGGTCCGCGATTACGTGGTCGCGCTCGACATCCGCGGCGACATCTTTGCCCCCGCCGAATTCGCCGCCGCATGGATCTCGGCCAGCCGCCATCTTGAACCCGCCGCCCTGGTCGGCAAGCCGGCGATTCTCGGTGGACTTCCCGATCCCGCCGCTGCCCTCGCCACCGGTTGGTTCACTTTAATTTCCGAAGCCTTGCGAACGCAAAAACCAGCCGCCCGCCCGGCCCAGGCGCCCACCACCGGCCAGCAGCCTCCGTCCGCTCTGGACGGCTGCCGCGTCGCTCTCCAGGGATTCGGCCCGGCCGCAGCGGCGCTCGCCAACCTCCTGCACAATGCCGGCGCGCGCATCATCGCGCTGGCCGACAAGTCCGGAGGACTGTTCGCCGAGCGCGGTCTGGACTTGGCCGCCGCCGCCGCCCATCTCACAACCCACGGCATGCTTTACGGGTTCGACGGCGCCGAAGCGGTGCGCAACTCCGAGGTCCTGGAATCTGACTGCGACGTTCTTGTCGCCGCCGCTGCCGAGCGCCAGGTCAATTGCCAGAACGCCGCTCGCATCCGCGCCTCGCTGCTGCTGGAAACCATGCCCAACGCCATCACTCCCGCGGCAGCGCCCATGCTCGCCTCGCGCGGTATCGCCATCATCCCTGCGCTGCTGGGCGCGGCGCCCCGGATGCTGGCTTGGTTTACCGAGTGGCAGCACGGCCTCCACTACGCCGCGCCCGAGCAAGCGGCCACCGAAGCGCTGATCCGCCACAAACTCATTGAGAGTTTCGAGCGGACGCAATCGTCGGCGGCAACGCACAAACTTTCTTTCCCCGACGCCTGCCGTCTGCTGGCACTGGAAAAGCTGGCCGCTCAGTTGCGTCTCACGCAATAAGAACTCCTTTTTTGGGAATCGCAGCCGCCGTTCTGAACCGATTGTTGCGTTCCATTCGTGCGGGACGGATGCACACTGGTCGAGTAGGTTTCTTCCCCAGGAGCTCGCTATGCCAGCCCGCGAAATCCCGCCCCCGCAGTGGCCCAGCTTTCTCGGCAACTTTGGATTCCGCCATTTCGGCTGGAACGTTACCTTGGAGCAAAAATCGCGCCGACGCGGCAAGCACCTTGTCGTCAACCATTCGTTCCTGGAGGAACTCACCACCGACGTCGCCGGCGGACACCAGCAGATCAGCATCGTACTCGGCACGCCGTTCCATCCATTCCATACCCACGTGATCCGCAAACCAGTTCACGTGCGCGTCGTCGCGGGCGCTCAGGCCGCACTCGAGATCGACTCCGCCGACGGCAGCACCGTCGTGGTGCATCTCCGCCGCCGCGATTGCGCCGCCTGAAATTTGCCAACCTGAATTTTCGCAACAGAAATGAAAAAGGCACGGCCGCAGCCGCGCCTCACCGTCCTGTCGCTATCTTGTTTTTCCTAACGCCTAAAACCTAACGCCCAAAACCTGTTTTACGATCCCACCAGCTTCTCCAGCCCCGCCTTGTTCTTGATCAGCAGCGTCGATCCCCGCAGCGATGCCATCTGTTTCTTGCGGAAGGCGCCGAGCAGCCGGGTTACCGTCTCGCGCGACGTCCCGATCACCTGCGCGATCTCCTCGTGGGTCAGCGCCAGCTTCACCCGGATGCCTTCCCTGGTGGCTTCGCCTTCGCTTGCCAGCTCCAGCAGCATGCGGGCCAGCTTCTCGCTCGCCGAGTGCGACAGCCCGATGGCCCGGATCATGTCGTACGCGTTATGGCAGTTGTCGCTCAGGTGCCGCGCTGCCTGCAGGCACGCCGACCCATGCTCTTCCAGGAATTTCTGGAAATCTTCCCGCTTGATGAACACCACCTGGCAGGGCTGCACCGTCTCGGCGGTCAACTCGTAGGGCTGGTTGCTGACCACGGCGTGCATCCCCAGCACCTCGCCCGGCTCGGCGATCTTCAGGATCATGGTCTTGCCGTCGCTGGAACTCACCGACAGCTTCACCCGCCCACGGCACAGCAGGTAGAGCCCGCGCGGCATCTGTCCCTCGACAAACAGCACGCTCGCGCGCGGCAGGGCTGACGGAAACTTGATTTTTTCGAAGGCTTCCAGGGTCTTGGGCGGCAGCGAGCAGAAAAAACTCTCGTTGCGCATCTTGCACAGCAGGCAGTTTTCCACCAGCTCCATGCCATACGGAGCAGCGTTCGGCATACATTCTCCCGGCCAAAAAGGACCCCGCGACGCTGGCCCTGAACTTGTGGATTCCGGCGTCAAGAATAGCACCGAGATACGCGCATTGATAGCAGAAGCGGCGGACTACCCGTTACTTTCGAGCACAACCGATAGCGCTTCCCACTCCGCCACCAGCGGCTCCAGTTCCGACCTGCGCCGCTCCAGCAACTCACTGAGGCGCGCCGTCTCCTCGGCGCTGACGAAAGTCTGCAGCCCGCTCTCGCACTGCGCAATCTCCGCCTCCACCCGGCTTACCTCTTCCTCCAATTCCTGCTGCCGCTCCTGCATCTGGCGCAGCTTGATCGGATTCAACCGCTTTTTGGAAACCTCCGTCGCTTCGGTTGTTTCGCTTTGAAGGGGCGCGGCGGAACCTGTCCCGACCCTGAGCAAAGTCGAAGGGCAGGAAGCCGCGCCGTTATGGCCCGCAGCTTTGCCGGCTTTAGCCGCTGAGGGAATGTCTGTGCCCTGCTGCTCCTTCCGCCACCTGAAGTCCTCATAGTTCCCGGGAAACACCGTCACCCGCTGCTCCGCGACCTCGAAAATCTTGGTCGCCAGCTTGTCGATGAAGTAGCGGTCGTGCGACACGAACACCACCGTCCCGGCAAACTTCTCCAGCGCTTCCAGCAGCACGTCCTTGGCGCGCAAATCGAGGTGGTTGGTGGGCTCGTCGAGCAGCAGGAAATTCGAGGGATACATCAGCATCCGGGCCAGCGCGTAGCGGTTACGCTCGCCGCCGGAGAGCACGCCGATGCGCTTGAACACATCGCCCTCGGTGAACAGGAACGACCCCAGCAGGCTGCGCAGCTCGGTCTGCGTGGCGCGCGGGGCCAGCTTCTCCAGATCGTCGAACACGCGCTGTTCCGGATCGAGCTGCTTGTACTGGTCCTGCGCGAAATAATCCGCCTCGACGTTGTGTCCCAGCCGGCGCTCTCCGCCGGTCACCGCGTCCAGCCCGGCCAGAAGCCGGATCAGGGTGGACTTCCCTGCTCCATTCACGCCCACCAGCGCGATGCGGTCGCCGCGTTCGATCAGGAAATTCACCTCGCGCAGCACCAGCTTTTCCCCATAGCTCTTCTCGACGCCAATGAACTCGGCCACCGTGCGCCCGCTCGGCCGTGGCTGCGGAAACTTGAAATGGATGGTGCGCTCTTCCGGCGGGATCTGGACGCGCTCCATCCGCTCCAGTTCCTTGATCCGGCTCTGCACCTGCTTGGCCTTGGTCGCCGTGTAGCGGAAGCGGTTGATGAACGCCTGCAGTTGCTCGACCCGCTCCCGCTGGTTGCGATACGCCGCCTGCAACTGCTCCAGACGCTGCGTCTTCTGCGCCAGGTACTTGTCGTAATTGCCGGGATAGAAGTGGACGCGCTTGTTCCAGACCTCGACAATCTTCTTCACCGTGACGTCGAGAAAATAGCGGTCGTGGGAGATCAGCACGTACGCGTTCGGGTACGTCTGCAAGTATTCCTCGAGCCAGTTGCGCGATTCCAGGTCGAGATGGTTGGTGGGCTCGTCCAGTAGCAGCAGGTTGGGTTTCTGCAACAGCAGTTTCGCCAGCGCGATCCGCATCTGCCATCCGCCGGAAAATTCTTCGGTGCGCCGCTGCCAGTCTTCTTTTTGAAAACCGAGTCCCGCCAGCACCGCGCCCACCTGCGCTTCGATGGCGTAGCCGTCGCGGGCGCCAAACTCGTGGTCCAGGCGGTGGTAGCGCTCGGCGACGTCGGCATACTCCGCGCTTGCCGGATCAAGCTCGGAAATTTTTCCCGCCAGCGCGTGCAACTCCTGCTCGATGCCCAGCAGTTCGGTGAATACCGACATGCACTCGTCGAAGACGCTGCGGCCGGCGAGCGCCAGCCCTTCCTGCGGCAGGTACCCGAACGTAATGCCCTTGGCGACGGAGATGGCGCCGTAGTCGAGCGTCTCCAGCCCGCCGAGGATTTTCAGCAGCGTGGATTTCCCTGTGCCGTTCGCGCCGACCACGCCGACGCGGTCTTGCGGCGTCAGCAGCCAGTCCAGGCCGTCGAAGAGCAGCTTTTCGCCGTATCGCTTGCCGGCGGAGGAAAGTTGGATCATGGGAAATTGGCAATCTGGTAATCGGGTAATTTGGTAATTGAAAAAACTCCCTACGTGACAAGTTATCAAATTCGGAGGTATCGCTCACCAGCAGTGTGTTTTGGGGGTAACGGAACCTCGGGTGAAGTGATCCTTTTTGAACAGACCCCCAAGTCGTACCTGACTAGCATGATGAAGAAGAAGGACTGAGCGCCAACGGAACACGTGCGCTCATAAGGAGCACAGATAAATGAAACGAGTTGGCGTTATCAGCACAGCAATCCTGTTCTTGCTTCTCGGAACCACTGCCCCTTCCTACGCACAGCACGAGCAACAGGGTAAGGAGCAGGGCAAATCGCAACAAGGGCAGCAGCATCAACAGGCGAAACCCGCGCCGCAACAGCATTCGCAGCAGGCTCGTAAACCCGCGCAGCAACAACATCAGCAGGCCAGGCGATCGCAGCCTCAGGAAAGACCGCAAGGGCACTACGGCAGCGTCTATCACGGCGGCGTCAAGCCCAACGGCCCTACCTATGGCGGCGTCCACCATAGCGGCGTCCCGCAACACCAAGGGCAGGTGCACGCCGGTTTCGCCCAGTCTCGCGCCCGTTCGTGGGATAACGACCACCGCTCATGGGCGCAGCGCGGCGGTTATCACGGCTACCGCATACCTGATGACCGCTTCCGGCTCTACTTCGGCAGTAACCACTACTTCCGCTTGAATGGCCTTCCGATGCTCTTCGTAGGCGGGTATCCACGCTTCCAGTACGACGGCTATGGGGTCACATTCGTTGATCCATGGCCGGAAGCGTGGCCTGCAACGTGGTACCAAACCGACGACGTATATCTTGATTACACGAACGATGGGTACTACTTGTACAACCGCATGCGCCCCGGCCCCGGAATCGCAGTCACCCTCGCATTCTAGCGAGATGGAAGGGAAACGGGACGGGATTAAATGGCAGTCTTCAGTCGTCAGTCTTCGGTCTTCAGCCTGGCGACTGGAGACTGACGACTGAAGACTAGACAGCCATCAAATTCGGCTGGAGTTTGGTGTAGCCGTGCTCCTGCGCCCACAGCGTGAGAGGCAGCGAGGCAAGTTCATCCACCACTGGAATCGCCAGGCCGTACTTGGTCAGGTCCACGGCCTTGAGGTAGCTCTTGCAGGTGTCGCAGGCTTCGACGCGAACGTGCTCGAAGAATTCCGAGGTATAAACCGCGAGCGCGTTATTGCGGTCTTCCCCGCAACCCGGACACACCAGCCGCGGGAATTCCCACTCATTGGCGCACAGCGAGCAGATGAAGGTGCGCTTGGCCCCGAGTTGCTCCTCGCGCAGCACGCCGACCACCGGCTCGGAGTCGCAGATCGGGCAGGTTGCGCTGTTGCCGGTGCGCGGCGGCTCGCCCAGCCGGTCGGCGACGAATTCGGCGTAGGGTTGGAGGAAGGCGCGGGCGAAGAATGATTCGGTGTAGGGGAGCTCGCTGGAGCGCTGCCAGAAATCGCGCAGCAGTTTTTCCCAGCGCGGCTCTTTCTCGCTGGCCATCTGTTCCGCCAGCGCCGATAGCGCCGCCGGCGCGGCTTCCCTGACCACCTTCAGGAATCCCGGGAAGCGCGGCAGCAGCAAGACGAGATCGAGCGAGTCGCCAAAGGAATGGCCCGGCAGCGGCGATTTGCTCCGGGCCTGTTGAATGTAGCCGTACAACGCTTTCTGATAGCGCGCAACGCCGGCGTAGAAACCGAGAACTTCCGTCGCGAAGGGAAAAATCTCCGCCAGTTCCCCGGCGCGCGCGATCCTCTGGTCCCAGGTTGGACGCGTCATTTCAGTTTCTAACTTCGTACCGTCCCTACGGGACTCAGCACTTATAGCCTGGGTTACCCAGGGCTAGCGCCCTGGGCTACCAGCGTGCGTCCCTGCGGGACTGTGGTCTACTTCTCGACCGTATCCTCTGCTGCGATGATCTTGTCCAGCCAGAGGCGATGATGGAACCTCGCCCAGGAGGGCGAGACCTCGCCGCGGATCACGGAGGCGAATCCGCCGCGCACCACGGCCGTTCCCATATACACGTGAATGATGAACCCGCCCAGCGTCACCAGAAACGCGATCGGGTGCAGGATCACCGAGAGCAACCGCAGGAAGCGCAGGCTCCAGGGAAGGTATTCAGAGAACCAGAGCACCATGCCGGTGACGAAGAGCGCGATGCCACCCCAGAACATCACCCAGAAGAGGTACTTCTGGCCGTAGTTGAAGCGGTCCACCGGCGCAAACGGCTGGAAGGTGCGGACGGCCTTGTGCGGATCAGGCTGTTCCTCTTCCTCGTTGCGGACGTATTCGCCGATGAACTTGCGCCACTCGCGGTCCTGCTTGGTGATGTACATGTCCTTGCTCCACATGACGAACATGTAGACCACGCCGAAGGTGTAGATCAAGCCCATCCACGGGTGGACGGAGCGGACCACGGGACCGCCGCCGAGGAACAGGGCGAGCCACCACATCCAGGGCGACCAGAAGGCGAGACCGCTGAGCAGCAGGTAGACGTACGACAGTCCCGCCACCCAGTGAATGATGCGCTCCGTGAGCGTGTAGCGGAGCACATCGCCGTTGGGAAGTATGCGATGCTGGCTCATTGTTTGCCTCCTGCGTTCGCTTGTGGAACCTTGTCGTCTGGGGGAGCGTGCTTCGGCCCATAGCGCAGGTAATGAATGAAGGTCCCGATGATGCCGCCGATGATCGCCACGTTGCCGATCCACTTCAGCGGCTGCTTCCAGAGCTCCACCGTCCACGGGATGGTGGGATCGGCGGGCAGACCGTAGGCTTCCGGCTTGTCGGCATAGGCCAGGATGCTGACCACGCCGGTGCCGCCCACGCCGCCCGGATCGTAGATGCCGGCGGTGGCGAAGCCCGTGGCCTTGAGCTGGTCCACGCGCTTCTGCGCCTTGAGCAGCAGGTTTTCCTTGGTGCCGAATTGCAGGCAACTGGTGGGACAGGCCTTGATGCAGGCCGGTTCCAGCCCCACCGCAACGCGGTCCACGCAGAGGGTGCACTTGTACACCTTCTTGGTTTGTGAGCTGAGCTTGGGCACGTTGAACGGGCAGCCGGAGATGCAGTAGCCGCAGCCAATGCAGTTCTCCTGCTGGAAGTCCACGATGCCGTTCTCATACTGCACAACGGCGCCGGGCGCGGGGCAGGCTTTCAGGCAGCCGGGATCGGCGCAGTGCATGCACTGGTCCTTGCGCATCAGCCAGTGCAGGTTGCCGCCTTCCTCGACTTCGTTGAAGCGGATCAGGTTCCAGACATGCGTGGTCATGTCGGGCAGCGTTTGATAGGTGCCCAAATTGACGGTGGTTTCCGGCGGCAGATCGTTCCACTCCTGGCAGGCGACCTCGCAGGCCTTGCAGCCGATGCAGGTCGAGGTGTCAATGAGCTTGGCGACTACCTGGGTCAAGCGGATGCCCGGGGAAGCGGCGCCCGCCGAAGCGTTTTTCATTTCCAGTGCTTGCGTCATGGCATCCTCCTCCCTATACCTTCTCCAGCTTCACCAGGAAGCCTTTGTATTCGGGCGCGAATGAGTTCGGGTCCACGATGGTCGGGGTGACGATGTTGGCCATGGAACCCGCCTGCTCGCCACGACCAAGGAAGCCCCAGTGAATGGGGAATCCGATCTGGTGCACGGTTTTGCCGGCCACTTGCATGGGCTTGATGCGCTTGGTCACCATGGCCTTGCCCTGGATGGAACCGCGGGCGCTGGTGACCTTTACGATGTCGCCGCTCTTCAGGTTCTTCTCCTTGGCAAGCTCTTCCGAGAGCTCGACGAAGAATTCCGGCTGCAACTGCACGTTGTAGGCGTTGTTCTTGGTCCAGTAGTGGAAATGCTCGGTGAGGCGATAGGTGGTGGCGACAATGGGGAACTCATCGGCTTTGCCGAGGCGGTCCCACTTGCCCTTGAAGGGCTTGACGCCGGGATTCTTGCTGGTCTTGGGATGTAGCGGGTTGTCCACCGGGGATTCCATGGGCTCGTAGAACTCGGTGAACGGACCCTCGACAAACATGCCCGGGACGAACAAGCGAGCCACACCTTCGGGCAGCATGATGAACGGCCCCATGCCGGCTTCAGGCGGACTGTCGGGCTTGTAGTCAGGCACGTCGCCCACCCATTTTTCGCCGTTCCACTTGATGACCGGGCGCTTGGGATCCCAGGGCTTGCCTTGCGCATCGGCGGAGCAGCGGTTGTACATGACGCGGCGATTGGCGGGCCAGTTGTAGCCCCAGTTCTCGAAGCGCTTCATGCCGCTGGGGTCGGCGTTGTTGCGGCGCTGTGAAAGGTTACCGGCTTGGGTGTAGGAGCCGATGTACAGCCAGTTGCCGCTGGCGGTGGTGCCATCGGCGCGGGCGTCAAGGAACTTGCCAAGCTGCTCGCCCGGCTTGAGATCAACCACCTTCGGGTCTTTCTCGTTCTTGACTTCGGCGACGGCATAGCCGTTGATCTCGCGCGCGACTTCGTCGAGCGAGGGCTGGAACGGGTTGGTGTATCCCCAATTGACGTTGAGAACCGGCTCCGGCGCCTTGCCGCCTTCCTTGGCGTAGAGGTCGCGAACCCTGAGGAAGATTCGGGCGATGATCTCCTGATCGGCCTTGGCGTCACCCGGGGGATCCAGCGCCTTGTACTTCCACTGGAACCAGCGGGCGGAGTTGACGAAGGAGCCGTCCTTCTCGGCGAAGTTGGCGGCGGGCAAAAGGAAGACCTCCGTCTTCACGTCGGCGGTGCCGGTCTTGTCCTCGTCGAGGGCGATGATGTCCGGCTTCCAGAAGGAAGCGGTTTCGGTCTCGAAATTTTCCGCCACGACAAGGAACTTCAGCTTCTTGAGGGCGCTGATGACCTTGCGCGAGTGCGGGCCGTTGTTGACCGGGTTCATGCCGAAGTTGAGCAGGCCGTCCATCTTGCCGTTGTACATGTGGTCGAAGATGAAGGCCCAGCTCCAGTTTTCGTAAGTGCCGGGGGCGGGGCCCTGCGGCAGCCGCGGATGCCACTGATAGCCGAACTCGTTTTCCTTGGTCGCCTTCAGGCCGTAGTACGCCTTCATCTGGCTGACGTAGAAGCGGTCGTAGTTGGCGACGAAATTCATCACACCCGGCCGCAGCGGTTTGGGCAGGAGCGCGGCCAAGTACGACTTGAGATCGGGCTGGTCCTGCTTGGGAATGGCGATATACCCCGGCAGATTGTGGTACGCCATGCCGCAGTCGGTGCCGCCCTGGATGTTGGAGTGGCCTCGCAGGGCGTTGATGCCGCCGCCGGCCATGCCGATGTTTCCGAGCAGCAGTTGCAGCATCGCCGCGGCGTGGATGAGTTGCACCGAGAAGCTGTGGTGAGTCCAGCCGAGGGCGTACAGGATCGTCCCCACCTTATCGGCGGGATAGGTGGAGGTGATGATGTCGGCTGCCTTGTTGAAGGCTTCGGCGGTGCATCCGCAGATCTTGGCAACCATTTCCGGGGTGTAGCGCGCGTAGAACGTCTTCATCAACTGGTAGACGCAGCGCGGGTCCTGCATGGTGGGATCGACCTTGGCAAAGCCGTCCTTGCCGATGTCGTAGTTCCAGGTGCTCTTGTCGTACTTCTTATTGGCCTCATCCCAGCCGCTGAACACGCCGACATCGTCCTTGAACTCGTAGCCCGGGTGGACGATGAAGGTGGCGTTGGTGTAGAGGCGGACGTACTCCTCCTGGATGCGGTTGTGGGCGAAGCAGTAGTTGATAAGGCCGGCGAGGAAGGCAATGTCGCTGCCGGCGCGGATCTGGGTGAAGCTGTCGGCCACGGCGGAGGTGCGGTTGAAACGCGGGTCCACCGAGACCAGCTTGGCGTTGCGGTTGCGCTTGGCTTCCATGACGAAGCGGAAGCCCACGGGATGGTTTTCGGCGGGATTGCCGCCCATGGCAAGGACGACATCAGCATTCTGGATGTCGGTCCAGCCGTTGGTCATCGCTCCGCGCCCGAATGTGGCGGCCAAACTGGCCACCGTCGGGCCGTGTCATATACGGGCCTGCTGTTCCATGGGGATGACGCCCATCCCCGCGCGGAACGCTTTGACCAGCAGATAATTGTTCTCGTTGTTGTCGGTGCAACCGCCGATGACGCCGACCGCGGTGAGCGCATTGGCCTCGCGCAGCTTGGCGTCGCGCGTGTCCTTCAGCAGGCGGGCGATGCGATCGACCATGAAGTCCCACGACTTCTCTTCCCAGTGATCGCTGCCCGGCGTGCGGTACATCGGCTTGGTAATGCGGCGGTCGTTGACGATGTCGTGCTTGATGGTCGCGCCCTTGGGACACAGCGCGCCCTGGTTGATGGGATGGTCGGGATCGCCCTCGACGTGGACGACCGCGGGCCTGACGTTGCCGCTCTTGTCACCGAGAGTGTGAATGATGATCCCGCATCCCACCGCGCAGTACGGGCAGGTGGAGCGGGTCTCGGTAGTGCGGGCGATCTTAAGCTCCCGCACTTCGGCGTGAGCTTGCGTGAGGTCAAAGCCAAGTACCGACGCGGCAACGCCTCCGACGGTACTGACTTTCAGAAAATCTCTTCGCGACGTTTTCATACTGGCCTGCACCTCCCCGATGGTTGCGGTCAGTTACGGTGGAGCTTACGGCGCACGGGCACACATCTACGCACAAAAGTGGCCAAGGGTTTATCGCTTTTCAAGAGGCGTGTCAAGCAGAATGGTTGAAAGGTGGCTTCAGGCGGCGGCGTTGACGCCAGCAGCGACATGCAACAAGAAAGGCCCGGAGAACCCGGGCCGGTTGGCGTAGAACGCCGAACTAGTTCGCGTAGAACTTGGCGTTCTTCTCGACGAAATCCTTCTTGTCCTCGGGGACTTCTTCGGCCGGGAACAAGGAATTGGAGGGGCAAACCGAGACGCAAGCGCCACAGTCAATGCAGCCTTCCGGGTCCACGTACATCTGGGTCGCGGTCTCGAATTGCGGTTCGTCCTTCTTGGGATGAATGCAATCGGTGGGGCAGGCGTCGGCGCAGAGCACGTCTTTGAGACAGGTATCGGTGATTACATAAGCCATCGTTCAATTCTCCCGATGAGATTTCCAGGGCGCTGCCGCTCGCGGATGTCCGGACGGTGCACCTCGTCTATGAAGGTAGCGGGGAGACACACCAGCGGCGGTGATGCCGCTCACCTTTGGGTGTGAGATAGCGCACGCCCTTGATCAAAGATCAGCCGCGGAGCACTCCCATGATTCTCTCCTAGTTGGCGGCGCGCGCCAGATGCGGCCGCGTGATCGGCACCGGGTTACCCGCCGGGCGCCAGAGCGCGGCGGTGATGAACGGGGCCAGTTGATCCATGTCGGCGAGAAAGCCGTCGTGGCCGTGCGACGACTTCAGCTCGGCGTAGTCGCAGGCGTGCCCGGCGGCGCGGACGCGTTGCGCCAGGTCGCGCACGTCTTCCGGCGGGAACAGCCAGTCGGAGGAAATGCCGACCAGCAGCACGCGCGCGCGGATGCGCCGCAGCGTCTCCCGTTCCGACTCATACCCACGCGCGAGATCGAAGGTGTCCATCGCCTTCGACAGCACGATGTAGGAATTGGCGTCGAAGCGGGCGATGAATTTTTCGCCCTGGTGATCGAGGTATCCGGCGACATCGAAGCGGTCGGAGTAGGCGCGGTACGGGTCCTCGCCGTTGCGGTTGGGGCGGCGCGCGAAGCGTTCGCCGAGCAACGCCGGCGACTTGTACGACAGCATGGCGATGCCGCGCGCCAGGGCGAGCCCGGCCTCCGGGCCCTGGCCGGCGGCGTAGCGTCCGCCGCGAAACGCGGGGTCGAGTTGAATGGCGAGTCGTTGCAGATGGTTCAGCGCCAGGCCCATCGCTGAAAGCGGCGCGGCGCCGATGGCGATGGCGCGCTCCACGCGTTGCGGGAAGTCCACCGCCCACTGCAGCGCCTGCATGCCGCCGATGGAGCCGCCCACCACGGTATGCAGGCGCTCGATGCCGAGGTGGTCGAGCACGCCCGCCTGCGCGCGCACCATGTCGCGGATGGAGACCAGCGGGAAGTCCGGCCCATAGGTGACGCCGGTCACCGGGTTGAGTGATGCCGGTCCGGTGGCGCCATAGCAGGAACCGATCAGGTTGGTCCCGATGACGCAGTAGCGTGAGGTGTCGAACACGCCGGGAAACAGCTCCGGCCACCAGTCGGCCACGCGCGCCGACCCAGAGAGCGCGTGGCAGACGAGGATGGCGTTGTCGCGGCGGCGGTTGAGCTCGCCGTACACCGCGTAACGCACCTCCGGTGAGGGCAGTTCCCCGCCGGCCTCGAGGCGGAAAGCGCCCTCGAGCCTGCAATTCGCTTCGGCAGTGGGTTCGATCGAAGCCATGATTAGTCTCCCGCGGCCTGTGCCGGAACGTGCGACGGGCGCGCCGCCGTCGCCGATTTCGCGCTTCCCTTCCCCAGTGCCCGGTCGAGGTCGGCGATGATGTCGCGCACGTCCTCGATGCCGACCGAGAGCCGCACCAGGTCGGGCGTGACGCCGGTGGAACGCTGCTCTTCTTCACTGAGTTGCTGGTGGGTGGTGGAAGCGGGGTGGATGACCAGCGACTTGGCGTCGCCGATGTTGGCCAGCAGGCTGAAGAGTTCGAGCGAATTGATGAGCGCGCGCCCTGCCTCGTAGCCGCCGCGAATGCCGAAGGTGACCAGCGAACCGGCGCCGGTGGGCAGGTATTTCTGCGCCCGCTCGAAATACTTGCTCTGCGGCAGGCCGGGATAGTTGACCCACTCGATTTCGCGATGCGTCTGGAGGAAGCGCGCGACTTCGAGCGCGTTCTGGGAGTGGCGCTCCATGCGGAGATGCAGCGTTTCGGCGCCTTGCAGCAGCAGGAAGGAATTGAACGGCGAGAGGCAAGCGCCGGTGTCGCGCAGTCCCTGCACGCGTGCCTTGATGATGAACGCCGCCGGACCGAACGCCTCGGTGTAGCTGACGCCGTGGTAGGAGGGATCGGGCTCGACGAAATCGCGGAACCGGCCGGACGCTTTCCAATCGAACTTCCCGCTGTCCACGATGACTCCGCCGATCGAGGTGCCATGGCCGCCGATGAACTTGGTCGCCGAGTTGACGACAATGTCGGCGCCCCACTCAATGGGACGGCAGAGAGCGGGCGACGCAGTGGTGTTGTCCACGACGAAGGGCAGCCCGTACTCGTGCGCGATGCCGGCCAGGCGCTCGAGGTCGGGAATATCCAGCTTGGGATTGCCGACGCTCTCGGTGTACACGGCCTTAGTGCGCGAATTGATTGCGGCGCGCAGGCCGTCGAAATCTTCGGCATCGACAAACCGGACTTTGATGCCCAGCTTCGGCAGCGTGTAGTGGAACAGGTTGTAGGTGCCGCCGTAGAGCGAAGTGGTGGAGACGATTTCGTCGCCGGCCGAGGCGAGGGTGATGATGGTGAGCGTTTCCGCCGCCTGGCCGGAGGCCAGCGCCAACCCGCCGATGCCGCCTTCCAGAGCGGCGATGCGCTTTTCGAAGACGTCGGTGGTCGGGTTCATGATGCGGGTGTAGATGTTGCCGAACTCCTTGAGCGCGAAAAGCCGGGCGGCATGGTCGGCGTCGTCGAAGGCGTAGGAAGTAGTCTGGTAAATCGGGACGGCCCGCGCCTTGGTGGTGGGATCGGGCGTCTGGCCGGCGTGCACCGCCAGGGTGGCAAAATGTCTTTGAGGGTTGCCGTTGTCGCTGCTCATCGCTGCACTCTCCTGGAATTGTTGGCGCCAAAAAAGAAAACGACCCACGATCCGGGTGGACCGTGGGTCGTTGAACTTTGCGGCTACCGCTTCAGCTTCGGCCGCTTGTCCGCGCAACCCACAGACCACGACACATGCACATAATAATGGCGCACATGGCCATGGTCGTGTTGTGGGCAACGTCGAACATTGAAGCTAAAGTATACCCGTCGGAAAAAATCTGTCAATACACAGGCCGGTGAGCCAGGTCACAAAATCACGCGACCGCCGGTGGCGTCGCCCCGCCTAAGGACGCGCCGCCGGCTTGGCCGCATCGTCCTTGTGAGCCGTGCGCGACTCGGCGTATGCGGCGTAAAACACCAATCCGCCCATCACCAGGAATGCGGCGAGCGCCAGCAGCGCCATGAAGAGGATGGGCATAAGGCACCTCTAGCTGTAGTCTGGTCCCCTCTGCCCTACCGTTCCGTGACCGACGTCACCAGCGGGAGTGATGCCGGCAATTTGTAATTGGTAATTGGTAATTGGTAATTTCGAGAGCCACATCGGATATGGTGCGCTTCGGAATCATCGGTTTCGGTCTGCACGCGGTGAAGCGGTTGATGCCCGGCTTCCGCCTGGCGCAGAACGCGCGCGTGACCGCGCTGTCGCGGCGCGATGCCGAGCGGGCGAGGATATCGGCGGAGGAACACGGAATCCCACAGGCCTTCGCGTCGGCCGAGGAGTTGTGCCGGTCGCCGGAAGTGGATGCCGTTTTTGTCGCGACTCCGAACAACTGCCACCTGGGCGACACGCTGGCCGCGCTGGAATGCGGCAAGCCGGTGCTGCTGGAAAAGCCCATGGCCATGAACGCCGCCGAGGCATCGCAGATGGTAGAGCGCGCCCGGGCGAAGGGCTTGCTGCTGGGAATCGCGCAGATCTTTCGCTTCGCCGACAGTACGCGGAGGCTGCGCCAGCGTATCGCGGCGGGCGAGATTGGCAGCGTGGTGTTCGCGCGCTCGGAATTTTCCTACCTTGTGGCCGCGCACTCGCGCACGTGGATCCATGACGCGGCCATCGCCGGCGGCGGACCGGTCGCCGATGTCGGGGTGCACTGCATTGACGCGCTGCGATTCATTCTCGACGACGAAGTTGCGCGCGTATCGGCGAGCGCGCGCCCCGGCGAGTTCGGCGGCATGGAAGCTGCGGCCCTGGTGTCGCTAGAATTCCGGCGCTCGGGGTTGGGAGCGGTGCTGGTGTCAACGCTGGCGGAGTATCGAACGCCGATCGAGATCGTCGGTGAACGCGGCATCCTTCGCGCCGACAATGGCCTCAGCGTCGATGGGCCGGTCACGATCGAATTGCGGCGTCCCGGCGGCGTCGAGACGGAACAGGTTTCGAATGAACTGGCATATGCCCGGCAGGTGGATGCATTCGCCGATGCGCTGGAAGGCCGCGCCCCCTTTCCGGTTCCCGGCGAAGAAGGTTGGAAAAATCAGGTCATCCTGGACGCGGCGTATCGCAGCATGAAGACCGGGCGGACGGAAGCGATCCCATCGGGTGATCTGGCGATCGGGTGATCTGGCGATCTAAAGCGTGTTTCAGAAATGTGAGTTTGAGGCGACCTGCGATTGCGCCAGCGACGGCTGCCCGGGCGTGAGCGGTTGGTTGACGTACACGGCTTTGCCGCCGCTTTCCATCAATAGCCAGGTGTGATTTTTGGGCAGGCGCTGGTAGGCGGCTTCGCGTTGCTCTTGCGGCACGACGAGAAACATGCGCAGCGGACCCATCCACATGGCGGGAAACGTCTGGTCGGTGAAAAAGATCTTGGGCGCATCGGGATAGTGCGAGCCGAGTTCCAGGTTGTTGTAGCGGCCGTTCCACATCACCAGCTGGCGATGGGTATAGAACGACACGCTGGAGGCGGGATCGAACTCGCCATAGACGGCAATCTGATCGCCGGTGCGCAAATGCTTCAGGATGGCAACCGCCAGCGGGCGCGACGACATATGCGGCTCGAAAACGCCGTAGGCGAGATTGGCGGCGAAGATGAACACCGCCATGGCGACGCCGAGCACAACCACGCTGGTCATGACGCGGCGAGTGCGGCCGACGAGCCAGGTGGCCGCGAACCCGGCGGAAAAGCAGGCGGCGGCGATCAGCGCGGGCGTGCGCAGGTCGGCAAAGGCCTGTGGCGTCAGGTCGAACAGGTGGCCCATGCTGAGGCGGTAGAAATCGCTGGGGTGCGTCTTCAGCAGGGTTGAGATGTCGCCGGTGGCACGGACGCGCGAGGCCTGCCAGACCGCCCAGGTGAGAACGCCGCCGAGGGCGAGGCCGATGGCGGCGAGCACGGCCTGCAAGCGCGGCAGCCACTTGTCGCGCCGCTCTTCCGCGCGCGCGATGCCGAGGCCGATCAGGATCGTCACCGCGGGCCACGCGCCGAACGCGTAGTACTCCATGCGCGAGCCGACCACCAGCGAGAAGAAGACGAAGACCACGGCAAACCAGACGAACAACAGAAGCCGCGCCTCCACCCCAGCAAGCGCAAAACCGGCGCTTGCCGGGGGCCCCGGTGCCTGTGCTTCCACCGTCATCTGCTTCCACCAGGTCCGCGGCGAGGGAAACTGCTTGACGGCCAGCGGCAGGAAGACGCTCCACGGAAAAAACCACGCCAGGTGCGCCGCCCACCAGATGGGCAGCGGCGTAGCGTCGTAGTCGGGAGGCCAGCGCGTGCCCAGGGCGCGCTTGAAATGCTCGTTGATGAAGTAGGACCAGAAGAAGCCCGGGGCGCGCAGCTCGGCGATGACGTGCCACGGCACCGCGATGGCAAGAAAGATCAACGTGCCGGAAACCAGGTGCAGCTCGCGCCAGCGCTTCCATCCGCGTGTCAGGATGATGAACCCGACGATGGTTCCGACCGGAAACAGCACGCCGATCAGCCCGCGGGTGAGGACGGCGCAGCCGGTCAGCACGGCGACGCCCCAATACGCGACGCGCGGCCGCAGCGATCCCGTCCAGCCGCGCAAGAATAAATAAAAGATGGCGGTGAACTGCAAGGCATAGATCGCCTCGGGGATCATGATGCGGGTGAACATGAACATGCCGACGCTGGTGGCGGTGGCCAGGCCGGCGTAAAGCCCGGCGCGTTCGCTGAAGAACCGGCGTCCGAATTCAAAGGCCATCAGAGTGAGGCCGATCATCGCCAGTGCAACCGGCAGCCGGGTGGCGAACTCAGTCTGGCCGAAAATTTTGTAGCCGAGCGCAACCATCCAGTAATGGACCGGCGCTTTCAGCAGGTAGCGGATGCCGTTGAGGAACATGACGACGTAGTCGCCGCGTTGCAACATCTCGCGGGAGACCAGGGCGTGGGATGCATCGGCATCATCGAGCAGCGCGGGGCGCGACGCCGTGCCCAGATAGACGGCAGCGGAGAGCAGCAGCAGGAACAGCGGCGCCCAACGGCGCAAGCTGGATGAACTTGAAGAGCTTACGTCTGGCTGGGGAACAGTGGTGTCAGTTGTCTGGGGCAGGATCGCCATTGCGGGTCAGATTGAAATGATAACAGGAACGGTTCTCGGTTGTCGGTTAAGGCCGCACACGCGAGGGCGCCCTTCGACTTCGCTCAGGGCAGGCTGTGTGCCACACGGCCTGTGTTAGCCGGCCGGGACTGCATTCGACGCTGGAATTGGAACCTGCTCGACAATCTCGATGCCGAAACCCTCCAGCGCCACCACCTTGCGCGGATGGTTGGTGAGCAGGCGAATGCGGCTGAGGTTGAGGTCGGAAAGAATCTGCGCGCCGATGCCGATTTCGCGCTGCGTTTTGCGCTCGCTCTCCGGCAGCGATGGCAGGCGATGCTCGCGATGGAACGTCAGCACGGGCTTATCGCCGAGCTTTTCGCGGGTGAATCCCTGGGAACCCTGATGAAGATAAATGAGGGCGCCAAGCCCTTCGTCGGCGATGCGCTGCATCGCGCCCTCGATCACGTGGTGACATCCGCACCAGGTGGCGCCGAAGACGTCGCCCAGCAGGCAATGCGAGTGCATGCGGACGAGGACGGGAGCGGCGGCGTGCTCGACGTCGCCGCGCAGCAGCGCGATGTGCGATTCGCCGCCATCCACCTCGCTCTCATAGGCGATCATGCGGAACTCGCCGAAGCCCGTCGGCACCATGGCCTCGCCGATGCGCCGCACATAACGCTCGTGCTGCATGCGGTAGCGGATGAGCTCGGCGACGGTGAGCATTTTCAGATGGTGATGCGCGCAGAATTTCACCAGGTCGGGAATGCGCGACATGGTGCCGTCTTCATTCATGATTTCGCAGATCACGCCGGCGGGGACCATGCCGGCCAGCCGCGCCAGGTCCACCGAGGCTTCCGTCTGGCCGGCGCGTACCAGCACGCCGCCGCGGCGGGCGCGCAGCGGGAACACATGCCCGGGCCGCGCCAGGTCGGCGGGACGAGAGGCAGAATCGATGGCGACGCGGATGGTACGCGACCGATCGTGAGCGGAGATGCCGGTGGTAACCCCCTCGCGCGCATCAATCGCCTCGCAGAACGCGGTGCCGAATTGCGAGGTGTTTTCCGCCGTCATGGGCCCGATGCGCAAGTGGTCGAGGCGCTCCTCGGTGAGCGCCAGGCAAATGAGCCCGCGGCCGAACCTGGCCATGAAGTTGATCGCTTCGGGCGTGATCTTCTCGGCGGCCAAGGTGAGGTCGCCCTCGTTCTCGCGATCCTCGTCGTCCACCACAACCACCATGCGCCCGGCGCGGATTTCCTCGATCGAGGTGGGAACGTCGGTAAATGGCGAGGTGGAAAGCATGGATACCGAAATTCTACACGGGCGCGACGGAATGAAAAACTTAGCCACTGATTTACACGGATTCACACTGATAAATCTCTTGAAAATCAATCCGTGAAGATCCGTGGCGATCCGTGGCTAGTTTTTCCTCACGCGCCGGGGAGGAAAGGAAAAACTTAGCCACTGATTTACACGGATTCACACTGATAAATCTCTTGAAAATCAATCCGTGAAGATCCGTGGCGATCCGTGGCTAGTTTTTCCTACGCGCCGGGGTGAAACAGCCGGATCAGCCAGAAGGTCAGCGCCGCAACGCCGGCCGAGGCAGGGATGGTGAAGACCCAGGCCCACACGATGCGGCGGGCTACGCCCCAGCGCACCGCCGACAGCCGCTGGGTGGAGCCGACGCCAATAATCGCTCCGGTGATGGTGTGGGTGGTGCTGACGGGAATGCCGGCGAGCGCGGTTCCGAACAGAGTGATGGCGCCGGCGGCTTCGGCGCAGAAGCCGCCCACGGGTTTCAGCTTGGTGATTTTCGAACCCATGGTGTGCACGATGCGCCACCCGCCGAAGTAGGTACCGGCGGAGATGGCGGCATGGGCAGCCAGGATGATGGGCCACTTGAACTTGCCCCAGCTCCCTGCCATATCGGCCTTGGTCATGATGCCGGCGGTGTACAGCGCGCCGGCGACAATACCCATGGTTTTCTGCGCGTCGTTACCGCCGTGGCCAAGGCTGTAGGCGGCGGCGGAGAACAACTGCAAGCGGCGGAACCAGCCGTCCACCTGGCGCGGCGCTTTGCGGCGGAAGATCCACGAAACCGCGACCATGAATCCGAAACCGAGGAACAATCCCATGAAAGGCGCCACGACGATAAAGATGAGAGTCTTGGTCCAGCCGCCGGGAATGATGACGCCAATCGTCCGGTGGAAATCGCCGGTAACAAACCAGGCGCGCGTCATGGCCGACCCGGCATAGCCGCCGATCAATGCGTGCGAGGAGGAAGTTGGGAGGCCCCACAACCAGGTCAGCAAGTCCCAGACGATGGCGCCCATCAGCCCGGCGAGCACCACGTACTGGGTAACAATGTCGAGCTGGATCATGCCCTTGCCGATGGTGTGCGCGACGGCGGTCCCGAGAAGGAAGGCGGCGGCAAAATTGAAGAACGCGGCCCAGACCACGGCCAGCTTGGGGGAAAGCACGCGGGTGGAAACCACGGTGGCGATGCTGTTGGCGGCGTCGTGAAAGCCGTTCAGAAAATCGAACGCGAGCGCAAACAGAACGGTGACACCGACCAGTAGGAGTGACGAGTTCACCAGGCTTGCGTTCCTCGTGGGTTGGAATTGATTTGGGTGCGGATCAGGCGCTCTTCAGGACGACGGCTTCCAGCACGTTGGCGGCGTCCTCGGCCTTGTCGGTGGCCATTTCGAGCACCTCGAACAGTTCCTTCATCTTGATCAGCTCAATCGGGTCCTTTTCGTTTTCAAACAAGTTGGCGATGGCTTCGCGGCACACGCTGTCGGCCTCGTCTTCCAAACGGTTAATCTCGACGCAGTGCTCCAGCACGTGCTTGTTCTTCTCCAGCAGCGAAACTGCCTTTTCCAGTTCCTCGCTTTGGCGGACGATCAACCTGGCCAGTTCAGCGGCCGGACCGGGCGCGCGGCGGATTTTATAGAGCACCAGGCGCTGTCCGGCGGCATTGACGAAATCGAGCACGTCATCCAGCGACGAGGCCAGGCGGTGGATGTCCTCGCGATCGAACGGGGTGATGAACGTCTGGTTCAGCTTGGTCATGACCGCATGGGTCATGTCGTCGCCGCGGTGCTCGATCTCCTTGATGTTCTGCACCCCGGCTTCCACGTTCTCGAAAGTCTGCAGGATCTGGTGCAGCACGCGCGCGCCCTCGGTGACGTTACTCGCCATGTTTTCAAAGATTTCGAAGAACTTGGTTTCGCGGGGAATGAGGCGAACCATCTCGGCTCCTTGGCCACTCTCCCGGGCACGAACAGATGGGCCCGTCTGCTGGATGGAAACCAATCAATATCTCACGCGGTGTGGAGGAGGTCAAACGACCCGCAGGTAAGGAACTCGCGATTGGGACCCACCGAGTCTTACGGCTTGAGCAGGGTCAAAAACCAGGCGAGGGTCAGGATGATCAGCACCGCCGTGGTCGCCCACACCACCACGTTATAGAAGCGCGAATTGACGTGCTTCCCCATGAGCTCGCGCTTGTTGATCAGCAGCACCATGAACACCAGCACAAACGGCAGCGCGATCCCATTCAGCACCTGCGAAAAAAGGATGACCTTGATATAGGGAACATTCGGAATCAGGATGACCCCGGCTCCGGCCACGATCAGCACCGTGTAGAGCCAGTAGAAGACCGGCGCTTCGCGAAACTTCTTCCCCACTCCCGACTCGAATCCCAGGCCTTCACAAACCGAGTAGGCGGTCGAGATCGGCAAGATGGAGGCGGCAAACAGCGAGGCATTAAACAATCCGGCGGCGAACAGCAGGTAAGCGTACTGTCCGGCGAGCGGACGAAGCGCGATGGCGGCTTGCGCGGCGGTCTCGATGTTGCGCACGCCATGCACGTGCATGGTAGCGGCGCACGCCACCACGATGAACCATGCCACCACCACCGCGAACACACAGCCCGAAATCACGTCCAGCCGCGAGGTGCGGTACTGGCGCACGGTGACGCCCTTTTCCACGATGGAAGCCTGCAGGTAAAACTGCATCCAGGGCGCGATCGTGGTGCCGATTACGCCAATGGTCATGTAGAGGTAACCCGATTGCGACCAGGCGCTGCGATGCGGCGGAGTCACCGTGCTGGTCAACGCCTCCACCCAATGGGGCTTGGCGAGCACGCCCGCAATGATGTAGGCGATGTAGAAAAACGACGCCATCAGGAATACTTTTTCGACGGTCTTGTAATTGCCCTTGACCACGATCAGCCACACAAACGCCGCACACACCGGCACGGTGACGTACTTGCTGGCATGGAACAGTTCCAGGCTGCTGGCGATGCCGGCGAATTCACTGAGAATGTTGCCGAAGTTGATGACGATCAGCGCCAGCATCATGAAGAACGTGGTGCGGAAGCCGAACTCCTCGCGGATCAGGTCGCTGAGCCCCTTGCCGGTGACCGCGCCCATGCGCGACGCCATTTCCTGCACGACGATGAGCGCAATCATGGTGGGAATGATGGTCCACAGCAGCGAATAGCCGAACTGCGCCCCCGCCTGCGAGTAGGTGAGGATTCCCCCGGCGTCGTTGTCCACGTTCGCCGTGATGAATCCCGGCCCTACTACCGCCAGGATGAGCAGGATCCGAATTCTCTGCTGCTTCGCCCATCGTTTCATTGGTCGCGCCAGAACTTCCAGACCGACAGCGCGAACAGAATAAATGGCGTGCTGGAATCGCGTCATCCACAATCGTCCGCCGGCGGCAATTCGAAAATTCGGCAATTCGGCACTTCGGCAATACAATTAGGCCAGTGAAGCCGAACATCCGACTGATCGCCATCGACATTGATGGCACCCTGCTCGATCCCCAGTTCCAGGTTTCCGACGCCAACCTCGCAGCGCTGCGGCGCGCGCATCAAGCCGGTGTCGAGATCCTGCTGGTCACCGGACGCCGGCACATGTTTGCCATGCCGATCGCCGCGGCGCTGGGCTTCGACCTGTGGCTCATCAGCTCCAATGGCGCGGTCATCAGGTCCACCGGCGGCGAACATTTCTTCACCGACAAGCTGCCGGCAACAACCGCGCGCAAGCTGCTCCGCCACATGGAAGAATTCCGCGGTAATGCGGTATTGACGTTCGAACGCGAAGGCCGCGGCGCGCTGGTGTTGGAGCGGACCGACGAACTGCACGGCTCCATCAGCCGCTGGATGGAGAAGAACGAAGCCTACATCGAGCGCGTGACGCCGCTGGAGGCCGCCCTGGTCACCGATCCCATCCAGGCGATGTTCTGCGGCACGTTGGCGCGCATGCGGCAGGCGCAGGCGCGGCTGGCCGCGGCCGGCATGGCCAACGAGATCACGGTCCTGAAAACCGAGTATGTCGCCCGCGATCTCACCATCGTGGACATCCTCAATTACGGCTGCTCCAAGGGGCATGCCTTGGAGCGCTGGGCGCGCCACCGGGGTATCGATCGTAACCTGGTCATGGCCATTGGTGATAACTACAATGATGTGGAGATGCTTGAGTTTGCCGGTGTCCCGGTTATCATGGGAAATGCCTGCCCAGAATTGAAGCAGCATGGCTGGATGGAGACCGCAGGCAACGACCAGAGCGGAGTGGCAGCGGCGGTGGAGCAAGCGTTGGGCATGGCGGCGGCTGCGGCCAAACCAGAATGAAGAGATTGGCGCACATATTGATTTGTGTGGTGGCGTTGACGGCGGCCGCCCTGGCCGACTCGTCCACCGCGCCGCTCCCTGCCGCGACTGCTGCCACACCCGGCATGGTGTATGTCGCCGCACTGCGCAACGGCTTCAGCATGCGCTTCGACCACCGGCGCATGGTCGAAGACACCTCGCGCCTGTACACCACCGCTGACGAGAACAACTACATTGATGTCCCCACCGCCGAGATCACTTCCCTATCGCAGGAGCAACTGCCTCCTCCGCCCGCTGCCGCAGCCTCACCCGCCGCTGCGGTGGACATGAAATCGGTAGTTGCCACCGCCAGCGACAAGCACCTGATAGACGCTGACCTGATTGACAGCGTCATTCGCGCCGAGAGCGGCTTTAATCCCAAGGCGGTGTCGCCCAAGGGCGCGCGCGGCCTGATGCAGCTTATGCCTGGTACGGCGGCGAAGCTCGGGGTGCAGGATTCCTTCGACGCCCAGTCCAACGTGGACGGCGGCACGCGCTACCTGCGCGAGTTGCTGGCGCGCTACAACGGCGATCTCGCCAAGGCGCTGGCCGCCTACAATGCCGGCCCGCAGCGGGTGGAGCAGTACCACGGCGTTCCTCCCTATCGCGAGACCCGCGCCTATGTTTCCAACGTGATTCGCGATTTCAATCGCAAGAAGGTGGCCGCGCGCAAATCGCAGGCCAAGACCCAGGCGAAGTCTCAGGCGAAGAAGGCGGTCCCGCCGAAATCCGCTCCGACCCTGAGCGGAGTCGAAGTGCCGAAGTCCGCCCACGCCGCTGCCAAACCAGCCGTGAACCCGGTTCCGGGCTCCTGACCCGCTTCCAACGCAGGAGGCAGTAGTTGGTAGTTAGTAGTTAGGCTGCAATTGTTGCACCCCCCAAACCCCTAACTCCTAACTACTAGCTCCTAACTCCTGAATCCAACTGCATTGACCCCTGTGTTACGCGTCGTTTAAGGTGAAGCCACTGGCTTAGCGCCACGGATGAACAAGAAGCAAATCCTTACTACCGCCGTCGTCGTCGCTGTGCTCAGCGTCCTGGTGTACTTCCAGGTGCAGCACTGGCGCGCCTTCGACTGGGCCCGCTTCCGGGCCGAGACCGGCGGCGTCGGCAAGCTTCACATCCTGTCCGCTGTCGCTCTGATCTATGGCACCTACCTGCTGCGCGCGGTGCGCTGGAAGGTGTTTCTAAAGCCGATTTGCAAATCGCGCACCAGCCGCCTGCTGGGCCCAACATTCATCGGGTTCACCGGACTGGCGCTGCTGGGCCGCCCCGGGGAATTCGTCCGCCCTTACCTGATCGCGAAAAAGGAAAATGTCTCGCTCTCGTCGCAGATCGGCGTCTGGACGGTAGAGCGCATTTTCGATATCGGCGCTTTTGCCGTGCTGATGACGGTGAATGTTTTCGTGCCCGGCAGCATTCAGTCCAACCCCTACATCGGGAAATTCCGCGAAGCCGCGGTGGTGCTTCTCGGCTTGGTTCTGGCCATGACCGCGCTCTGCTACCTGATCCGCACCCGCGGACCGGCGGTAGCCGCCTTTCTCCACCGCAAGGTCAGCCCCATTTCGCGCAAGCTGGCGGAGCACCTGGAAGAAAAAACACGCGCCTTCGGCATCGGCCTGAACACCATCCACGACCGGCTTTCGTTTTTGCAGGTGACCGCGCTCTCGCTGGCCATCTGGTTCATGATCGCGCTAGCCTACCGCGAAGTTTGTCACGCCTACCCGCCGGAACCCGGTTGGCGCCAGGCCCGAATCACCGGGCAAAGGCCGGAGCCGCGGTCGGTGGACGTGGAGACCGCGCAGTTGGCGGGCAATTCGCTGCTCGCCGGACAGCCGCTGGATGAAACCACGGTTGCCGACCTGCGCAGCGCGCTCGAACCCAAGGGCTATCGCATCGAACGCCACGATGAACCGCGCGAACACGGTCTGTGGCTTTACCGGGGCAAGCACCGCGAAAGGCGCATCGGCGACCGGCCGCATCTGTACGATCTCGACATCGGCCATACCCTGCTGCTGATGGGCTTCAGCATGGTGGGATCCATCGTGCAGTTGCCCGCCGTCGGCGGCGGCAGCCAGCTTGCGGTGATCAGCGCGTTGCAGGTGATCTACGGCATTCCGCCCGAACTCGCGGTCAGTTGCGGCATCCTGCTCTGGATCGTGACTTTCATGGCCGTCATTCCGGTCGGCCTGGTGCTGGCCCGCCGCGAGCACCTGTCCTTGCGCAAACTCTCGCACGAAGCGCAAGCGGAAGAAGAGCTGGAACACGCGCAATCGCACCTCGAAGCGTAGCTCTAGTCGCCAGTCGCCAGCAGCCAGGCGGCAGGCGCAAGAACAAATGGCTGCCTCCCGGAGACTGGCGACTGGAGACTGCCGCCTGCCTTGATACAATCTCTTGCGATCCGGAAAGTAGACTACCCAAGATGAAGTGTCCCTTCTGCGCGTTTGAAAACGACCGCGTGGTGGATTCGCGGGAGAGCAAGGAAGGCGAGAGCATCCGCCGCCGCCGCGAGTGCCTGCAGTGCAACAAGCGCTTCACCACCTACGAGCGCATCGACGAAATTCCCTACATGGTGGTCAAGAAGGACGGCCGGCGGGAAAAATTCGACCGCCAGAAAGTTCTCAACGGCCTGCTGCGCGCCTGCGAGAAGCGGCCCGTCTCCATCGGCAAGCTGGAAGAGATCGTCAACGAGGCCGAAGACTTCGTCATCAATTCGCCGGAACGCGAGCGCAAGACCAGCGAGATTGGCGAGCTGATCATGAACCGCCTGCGCCGCCACGACAAAGTCGCCTACGTCCGCTTCGCCTCCGTCTACCTGGATTTCAAGGACGTGCAGGAGTTCATGCTCGAGTTGAAGGATCTGCTGAAATCCAAAGATATGGCGGGACCTGCGAAGGTGAAGATTACGGGGGCAAAGACGCAGTAAAGGATTGTGTACCTCGTTTGAACAAAGCGTCGCCGTTTGTAACAAGTGATAAGCGCTGTTTACACCAGTTACTCCGAGGCATTATGCGGCTGAGAGGCGGCCACTTGTGCAGGTAATCTATGCGGCTCCATTCGTTCTGATCTCGGTCGCAGCGTTGCTTTTCTGCCTCGCTGTTCCACGTCTGCGACGATATGCAGTGCAAGCGTTTGTCGCTCCACTCGCATTCGGCGTCTGCTCGATAATCGCTTTCGTTCTAATTGCGGTTGGTTGGGCCACAGTCAACGAACGCTTTGGCCTTACTTTTCCTAACTGGGCAGAGGTGGCCGTGTGCGGTTTCGTCTATTTCGTTTTCGGGGTCATAGGCGCGTGGCTGGCCATTCAAGTTGTTCACCGATTTAGACGGCGGGCGAGTTTGCGGTCGTAACTGTTGCTAAATCGCCTTATCACTAGTTACGCGGCGGGGGTCTCGTGCATTCAGGCTGCTAAACTCTGCTGGGTCGAACCACATCTCCAGCGCATCAATATGGTTAGGCTCGCGAATGACCCATACAGTCACCCTCATCCCCGGCGACGGCATTGGCCCCGAGATCACCGCGGCCACCGTCCGCATCCTCGAAGCTACGGGGGTGAAGTTCGAGTGGGAGCGCCAGGAAGCCGGCGCCGAGGCCTTCGAGAAGTACCACGAATATCTTCCCCAGGAACTGATCGATTCCTTCGAGCGCAATCATGTCGCGCTGAAAGGCCCGATCACCACGCCCATCGGCGGCGGCTTTTCCAGCATCAACGTCGCCCTGCGCAAGCGCTTCGAGCTGTACGCGAATTTCCGTCCCATCCGCAATCTTCCGCACATCCCCACGCGCTACCCCGACGTTGATCTCATCATCATTCGCGAGAACACCGAGGGCCTGTACTCCGGCATCGAGCACGAAGTCGTGCCCGGCGTGGTGGAAAGCCTGAAGATCATCACCGAGAAAGCCTCCACGCGCATCGCCCGCTTCGCCTTCGAGTACGCGCGCAAGTACAAGCGCAAGCGCATTCACTGCATCCACAAAGCCAACATCATGAAGCTCTCCGACGGGCTGTTCCTGCGCTGCACGCGCAACATCGCCCGCGAATATCCCGAAATCACCTACGGCGAGCACATCGTGGACAACACCTGCATGCAACTGGTCACCAATCCCTACCAGTACGACATGCTGGTGCTGGAAAATTTTTACGGCGACATCATCAGCGACCTTTGCGCCGCCTTTGTCGGCGGCCTGGGCGTGGTCCCGGGCGCCAATTTCGGCGAGGGCCGCGCCATCTTCGAAGCCGTACACGGCTCCGCCCCCGACATTGCCGGGCGCGGCATCGCCAATCCCACGGCGCTGCTCCGCTCCGGGATTCTCATGCTTCGCTACCTCGGCGAGCACGACGCCGCCTGGCGCATCCGCAACGCGATTGAAAAGGTGTACCGCGACAAAACCAAGCGCACCCGCGACGTCGGCGGCACCGCCGGCACCTCCGAGTTCGCCGACGCCATCATCGAAGCCATGGCAGCCGAGCCGGAATCCGCCGAAGCGGAGCCCATCGGCAAGCAAGCCTGAGAACTGAGTTTCAGTTTCAGTTTCGGTTTCGGCCTGATCGGAGTGGGCTCAAAGTCCACTGAAACTGAACCCGAAACTCATCGGAACAAAACTGTCATCCCCCAAACCCGCGGCCAGCGCGGCTTTCAGAGTACCGTTTTCGGTTGCACCGTTTGACGAGCAGGCGAGGTTTTGAATATCATCGCTGGCGCATTGTGGGGTGATTTTGCGGATGGCGCGAACGGATCGTCGCGTGGGCGTGGTTCTGTTTCAGCTTGGTGGCCCGGACTCGATCGGGGCCATCGAGCCGTTTCTCTATAACCTTTTTTGCGACCCCGACATCATCGATTTCCCCCTGGCCCGCATCGGACGCAAGGCGCTGGCCAAGCTGATTTCCGTCACCCGCGCCCGCAAAGTCGCGCACCATTACCAGGTGATCGGCGGGTGCTCGCCGATCCGGCGCAACACCGAGCGCCAGGCGCGCGCGCTGGAAAAGCGGCTGTGCGCCGAAGGCCTGGACGCGCGCTGTTTTGTCGCCATGCGATATTGGCACCCGTTTACCGAGGAGGCCGTCGCCGCGCTCGATGCATCGCAATGCGACCAAATCGTGCTGCTGCCGCTTTACCCGCAATACTCGAAAACCACCACCGGCAGCAGCCTCAACGAGTGGAACCGCAAATTTTCCGCAGCCGGCCGGCAGGTCTCCTGCATCCATGACTTCTATCGCAACAGTTTGTATATTGACTCCGTCACCGAGCGCATCGAAGACGCGCTGGCGCGCTTCCCCGATCCCGACGACGTGGTGCTGGTGTTCAGCGCGCACAGCGTCCCGGTAACGGTGATCGAGCAGGGCGATCCCTACCAGCGCCAGATCGAGGAAACGGTTGCGCTGGTCAAGCGTCACGGCGGATGGCTCAATTGCCACCGCCTCTGTTATCAAAGTAAGGTGGGCGCCAGCAAGTGGCTGCAACCGTCGTTGCGCACCACAATCCGCGAACTGGGCGCCACCGGCATCAGGGACGTCTGTGTAGTGCCCATTTCCTTTGTTTCGGACCACGTTGAAACCCTGGGCGAGATTGATCACGAAGCCCGCGAGTTGGCGACGCAGGCCGGCATCACGCGCTTCGAGATGACGGCGGGCCTGAACGATTCACCGGTGTTCATCGGCGCGCTCGCCCAACTGGTGACCGCCTGCGTGCAGCCGGGCTTGAGGAAGGAACCTGCCTATGCCACTTCGGCAATGCGGGTCGCGGCAAAGGGGTAAGAAAGAATGGCTGATGAGGGATCCAAGGCTGTGGCCGGCGGCGAACTGGGCCGGCTTCCGGCGTGGCCGCGCAAGCCGCTGAATAATTCCGTGATCGCGGCCGAACAGGCGTATCGCAGGCGCTCCGGACTGCCGCTGATCTCCGACGCGGATGTCGCAGCGCTGACGGCCGGCGAGCCCATGTCGTTTGAGCGCGGCGACGCACCTGCCGCTCCCGCTCCTGCCGCTGCCGCTCCTGCTGCGCCTGCCGCCGCGCCAGGCCGGCCCGCGGCTCCGGCCGCCGCCAAGCCCGCTCCGGCGATGCCGGCCGTCTCTCAAGTGGCGCGCACCGGAGCAGCCGTAAAGTACGTGGGCACTCCCGCCGTCGGCACATCGAAAGCCGCCGCCGCCGGTGGCATCAGCAGCGGCGGCCGCATCGGCACCGAAATTGATTCCAAGCGCCGCCGCCTGGTCTGGATCGGTGTGGCGGCCTTCCTGGCGACGTGGCTGCTGGCATTCTTCCGCTTCTTTCTGCCGCGGACGCTGTTCGAGCCGAGCACGGTTTTCAAAATCGGATATCCCTCCGACTTCGGCCTGGGCGTGGACACCAAGTTCCAGCAGAAATACCGCATCTGGGTTGACCGCGTGCCCGGCCGCTTGTTTGTGATCTACGCCAAGTGCACGCACCTGGGCTGCACGCCCGACTGGAAGCCCAGCGAAAACAAATTCAAGTGCCCCTGCCACGGCAGCGGCTACGACAGTGAAGGCGTGAATTTTGAAGGCCCGGCGCCCCGCCCCATGGATCGCGCGCACGTCGAGATCGCTCCCGACGGCCAGGTCCTGGTGGACGTCAGCCGCTTGTATCAATGGCCCAAGGGGCAGGCCAGCCGCTTTGATGATCCGGGAGCATTCCTCTCGGTGTGAGGAAAACAGGCTTTGGGCTTTGGGCTTTAGGCGTTGGGCGTTAGGTTTTAGGTTCTAGGTTTTGGGTTTTATGGTTTTGGGCTTTTTAGGGTTCTTGGTTTTCGATCTTGAGGCATCGCAACGGACTTTTTCTCAACACCAAGGTTCGAGCCTAATGCCTAAAGCCTAACTCCTAAAACCTAAAGCCCCAGGGGTTTCTATGGCCGATGAACAAGTAAAGGGAAACGGCGCTTCGGGTGACGGCGCCTCCGGCGACGGAGGTTCCGAGGCGCCGAAAAACGGGAAAAAAGGCATCGGGGTGATCGTGAAGGAAGAGGTGGACGCCTTCCGCGCCGAGATGCCGGGCAAGGTCAAGGAGCAGGTCGAGAGCGTCAAGGACCCGACCAAGACGCAGGTCTTCACCTCGATCTTCCGCCACAAGCACGACGAGACGCCGCGCAACCGCGCCCTCGGCGTGCTCTCCAACGTCTTCCTCCACCTGCATCCGGCCAAGATCAACCGCGACAGCGTGCGCTACAGCTACACCTGGGGCATGGGCGGCATCACGTTTTTCCTGTTCATCGTCCTCACCTTCACCGGCGTGCTGCTGATGTTCTACTACCACCCAACGAAGGTGCAGGCCTTCCGCGACGTGCTCTACCTGGAGCACGATGTTCCCTTCGGAAAGATCCTGCGCAACATGCATCGCTGGGCGGCGCACCTGATGGTGATCGCCGTCGAGCTCCACATGTTCCGGGTGTTTCTCACCGGCAGCTACAAGAAGCCGCGCGAGTTCAACTGGAACGTGGGCGTGATCCTGCTGGTGCTGACGCTGCTGCTCTCCTTCACCGGCTACCTGCTGCCGGACGATCAGCTCGGATTCTGGGCGGTCACCGTGGGCACCAACATGGCGCGCGCCACGCCGCTGCTCGGACATGAAGGCCCGTTCGGCCCGCAGTTAGGAATGACGCCGTATAACGACGTACGCTTCGGGCTGCTGGGCGGCTCGATCGTGGACGCCAATGCGCTGCTGCGAGCTTATATCTGGCATTGCATTGCGATTCCGATCATCGCCTCGGTTTTCATGATCGTGCACTTCTGGCGGGTGAGGAAGGACGGCGGCATTTCCGGCCCGGCACCGGTGATGCTGACCGCCGAAGCCGACAAGCCGCGCAGAGCACAATCGGCGGCAGGAGAATAAAAACAGTTTCAGTTTCAGTTTCGAGTTTCAGACGACCGGCGGTAAAACTCGAACCTGCGCACCAAGAGCCCGAAACTGAAACTCGAAACTGAAACTTTGGATTTATTTATGAACTGGCATCAGCTCTGGACGATCGCGACCACGCCCGACAATATCCCCATCACGGCGCTGCTGCCGCTGGTGCTGTTCTATTTGTGGCTGGCCTATCGCCAGGCCAGGGGCAACGACGAGCTCATCGAGCGACTGGAAGCCGATCCCGCGCTCGCCAAGACGCACCATCGCAAGACCTGGCCGTTCCATCCCGGATGGCAGAAGGAAGTCCACGTCTGGCCGTACCTGCTGCGCATGGAGTTTTTGGCGGCGATCATCGTTACCGCCATCCTGATGGTCTGGTCCATCACCATGAGCGCGCCGCTGGAAGAGCCCGCCAATCCCAACCTGACGATGAATCCCGCCAAGGCGCCGTGGTACTTCCTCGGCTTGCAGGAAATGCTGGTGTACTTCGATCCCTGGATCGCCGGCGTGGTGATGCCGACGCTGATCATCGTCGGCCTGATGGTGATTCCCTACATCGATACCAACCCGCTGGGCAGCGGCTACTACACCATCAAGCAACGCAAATTTTCCATCGCCACGTTTTGTTTCGGTTTTCTGATTCTCTGGGTCTCGATGATCATCATCGGCACCTTCATTCGCGGCCCGGGATGGCAATGGTTCTGGCCGGGCCAGACCTGGGACCACAACCGATTAATTTACGAGGTGAACCGCGACTTGCCTGACCTGTTCGGCATCACCTCGAATCTGGGCAAGGGAATTTTCGGGGCGATTGTCGTGGGCGGTTATTTCGCGGTCGGCGGATTCGTGATGACCGCGCTGTTCCGCCGAAAAATGCCCAAGGACTGGCGCCGCATGAGCCTGCTCCAGTACCAGTTGATGATGTTTCTCATGCTCAGCATGGTCGCGCTGCCCATCAAGATGCTGCTGCGCCTGGGTTTGCATATCAAGTACGTGTGGATTACGCCCTGGTTTAACGTGTGAAAGTCGACGGTCGATGGTCGATGGTCGACGGCCGAAGAATCGGAGCCCCGCGGGGGCGAACGCTGGTAGCCCAGGGCGGCAGCCCTGGGTAGCAACGGAAAAAATGCTTACGAGTCCCGTAGGGACGACACGAAGAATTGAAGGCGTACCGCTGAAAGCTGATAGCTGACAGCTGACAGCTATTTTGGAGGAATTTGGTGCCCGAGCAACCCGTTCCCGAGCAAGACCCGATCACCACCAAGTCGTACGCCCTGCACTACACCATCGCCATCGTGGTGCTGACCGGAACGTTGTTATGGGCGATGTGGGACGAGGCCTACGGCCAGCGTCCGTGGAAGCGCTACCAGCGCGCCTTCCAGGAGCGCTACACCGCCTTCCTCAAGCAGGCGCGCTCGCAGTCAGCCGACGCCGAAAAGGACCTGCAGAACAACTCCGACTTCCGCGCCCTCGACGACGCCTACCAGTCCGCCTCCAAATCCGCGCAACCGAAAATCAAGGAAATCAACCAACAGCTCGCCAACAGGTCGGCTGAAATTCTCGCCGTCCAGAGCGTCTTTACCGACAAGCGCGCCTACGTCAACGCCCTTACTTACGAAATCGAAACCACCGACAGCGCCAGCGGGAAGGCATCCCAGCAGAAGGACCTGGACAAGTACAAGGCGCAGCAATTCGAAGTTCAGTATCCCGACGGCACGCGCAAGAAATATAACTTCCAGCAACTCGAGGAAACCTACAACGAGCTGAAGAACGAAAAAGGCCGGCTCGGCGGTGAACTCGGCGACCTGCTCAAGCCCATCAACCAAGCCAAGCTGGCACGCGACACCTGGATCAAGGAGCACATGGTGTCGCTGACTCCCGACGCGCTGCGCGGCCTGCAGAACAAGACCGCCGAATGGGATCCGCAGATCGTCCAGATCAACGTCGCCGAAGCCAATATCGTGGACCGCTGCGAGTCCTGCCACATGGGCACGCGCGAACCCATACGCCTGACCGCCGCGTTGATGACGCCCAAGGGCCGTAAGAATCCCGACGACTACGCCCTCGCCTCCACCAGCCATCCCGAGCCCGACCTGCTCAAGGTCCACGATCCCGACAAGTTTGGCTGCTCGCCATGCCACCAGGGCAACGGCCGCGCCACCACCAGCATTGAAAAGGCGCACGGCAACTACGAGCACTGGCTGTGGCCGCTGTTCCGCAAGCAGAACGTCGAAGCCGGTTGCCAAACCTGCCACCAGGCCGACATGTTCATCCAGACCGGCTCGGTCGGCCAGACGATCAGCGAAGGCAAGTTCCTGTTCCGCCAGCGCGGCTGCAACGGCTGCCACCGCTACGAGGGCTACGACCGCGAGCCCGAAGAATTGCTCAACCTCGGCCAGCAAATAAAGCTAATGGAGCAGCAGCAGCGCGACAACCTGCGCGAAGCATCCATTTCCATGAAGCAGGCTGATCAGGCCGAATCCAACGAGGAAGCCAACCGGCTCAACCAGCGCGCCGAGTCCATGCGCGTGGAGAACAGCAAGATCGCCGGCCGCATCGAGCAGCTCGATCTGCGCTCCTCGTCGCTGCTGCGCGACCTGAAAAAGATCGGCCCCGATCTCAAGGAAGTCCGCGAAAAACTCAACAAGAACTGGGTGCCGGTCTGGCTGCACAAGCCCACCGACTTCCGCCCCGGCACCAAGATGCCGAATTTCCGCCTCAACGATGGCCAGGTCAAGGCGATCTCGGCCTACCTGTGGCAGACCGCGCTCAACGATCCGCTACCCCGGCAGCAAACCGGCAGCGCGGCGCGCGGCAAGGAATTGTTTGAAACCCGCGGCTGCCTTGCCTGCCACTCCATCGGCGAAGGCAGCAATCGGATGGGCGGCGACTTTGCCGCCAACCTCTCGCGCCTCGGCGAAAAAGCTAATTACGATTACATCTTCCGCTGGATCAAGAACCCGCGAGCCCGCACCCGGCCCTACTGCGCTTACGAGAAGAAAGACATCGGCCCCGAGGATTACGCCAGGAAGGGCCTGCCTTACGTCTTCGACTTCGACCACAGCAAGTGTCCCAACGACGGCCACGAGCTCCAGGTGGAGCAGATGACGGTGATGCCCAGCCTGCGCCTTGCCGATGACGAGGTCTCCGACATCGCCACCTACCTGCTGGCGCAGAAAAAGCAGGAGCCGTCCTCCTATGCTGACGCCGCCTACATGGACGATCCCAAGCTCAAAGCCGAGGGCAAGAAGTGGATCCAGCAATTCGGCTGCGCCGGCTGCCACGAAATTTCCGGCTTTGAAGAGGAAGGCCGCATCGGCACCGAGTTGACCCAGGAAGGCAGCAAGCCGATCGAGCGCCTCGATTTCGCGCTGCTCACCAAGGTCGCCGAGGACACCGGCAAGGAGCCCATCACCGACGCCGAAATTCGCGCGCGCCTGCCCGAGGGCCCCGCGCACGGCCCCTGGTACAACAACAAGGGCTTCTTCGAGCACAAGCTCGCCATGCCCAACGTCTACGACCAGGGCATGATCAAGAGCGACACCGAAAAACTTCGTATGCCGGATCCGCACCTCGACAAGGAGCAGATCCGCGCCCTCGCCACGTTCCTTCTTGGCAGCCAGGAAACTTCCCTTCCCGCGAGCTATCAGTACCGTCCCGAGGATGCCCGTCGCGACATCCAGGAAGGCTGGTGGATCGTGCGCAAGTACAACTGCGTCGGCTGCCACCAGTTCACCCCGGGCCAGAAGACCGCGCTCGAAGCCGTGCCGCGCTATCAGGAAGCGAAGGAAACGCTGCCGCCCAAGCTGCTCACCGAAGGCGCGCGGGTTGACCCCGAGTGGCTGCTGCGCTTCCTCTCCAATCCTTCCATGGCCCCGAACCCGAACGACCAGCATCGCAACGGAGTGCGTCCCTACCTCGGCGTGCGCATGCCGACGTTTTATTTCTCGGAAAACGAGTTGCGCAAGCTGGTGCGCTTCTTGCAGGCGCTGTCGCAGCAGCCCCTGCCCTACATTCCGCAGAAGCAGGTGCTCCTGACCGCGTCCGAATCCGACATGGCGCGCGCCCTGTTCACCAGCCAGGCCGCGCCCTGCCTGAAGTGCCACGCCACCGGCGACCCGGCGCATGACAAGACCGCCACCGCGCCCAACTTCCTGCTCGCCAAGGAACGCCTCAAGCCCGGCTGGACCGAGCGCTGGCTCGTGGACCCGGCCAACATCAGCCCCGGCACCGCCATGCCTTCAGGGTTATTCAAGAAGGAAAACGGGCGCATGGTCTTTGCCGGCCCCACCCCGCCTGCGCTGCAAAGTTACCCCGGCGATCAAACCAAGTTGCTGGTTCGCTACATCTTTCAATTGACCCCCGAGGAGCAGCGCCGCCTCTCGGCCCAGTTGCCGCGCAGCTCCGCCCCAGCCAAGAAAACATCGGGAATGCGGGTGCCCGTAAAGATGCCCGGTTCCAACTCGGGCTCGGCCCAAAATAAGCAATCTTCCTCCAGTGGCGCCGGCGCGGGCGGCGCGCGATAAAATAGGTGGATTTGTCAGGAACTCAACACATGAACGGAGAGGCAGTCACATCATGAAAATCAGATCCTCAGTCGTACTGCTCGTGCTTGGCATCCTCGGCCTGCTGCTGCTCGCTGCTTGCAAGAAAGAGGAAAAGGCCATTACCGCGGAGGTACAGGCCATTAACGCGAAGGAAGCAAAGGCAGAAGCCGCCGCGGCGCCCGCAACACCGGTTGACGCAGCGACCGCCGCCACCATTACCGGCACCGTCAAATATCCCGGCGCCGCCCCCAAAGCCGTCAAGATCGACATGAGCCAGGATCCCGCCTGCAAGGGCGACAACACCGTCGAGGCTCTGGTCGTCAACGCCGGCAATCTGGAGAACGCTTTCGTGTACGTGAAGGACGGGCTCGGCAGCCGCACCTTCGACACGCCCAAGGATCCCGTCACGCTCGATCAGAAGGGCTGCCGCTATCGCCCGCACGTCCTCGGCATCATGACCGGACAAACGTTGAAGGTCATCAACAGCGACGACACCACGCACAACATTCACCCCACGCCGAAAGACAATCGGGAGTGGAACGAGTCGCAACCGCCCAAGGCGGCGGCCATCGACAAGACCTTCGCCCGCGAAGAAATCATGCTTCCGGTCAAGTGCAACCAGCATCCCTGGATGAAGATGTACGTCAACGTGGTCAAGAGCCCGTACTTCGCGGTCACCGACAAGGATGGCAAGTACACCCTCAAGGGACTGCCGCCGGGCACGTACACCATCGCCGTGGTGCAGGAAAAACTCGGCGAGCAGACGCAGCAGATCACCGTCGGAGCAAAGGAATCCAAGACCGCCGACTTCACCATGAAAGCGGCGCAGTAGCTTCTGGTTATCGGTTTTCGGTTCTCGGTTTTCGGTTCAGCAAAGCTGATCGTCCACCGAGGACCGGAAACCGGCGACCGATGACCGAAAACTTAAATGTCGTTAACCACACCGTTCAATCAAGCCCACCATCGCTTTGCGACCGTGGTCGCCTTCTGCACTTTTCTGCTCATCGTCGCCGGCGCCCTGGTCACCAGCAATGACGCCGGGCTCGCCGTTCCCGATTGGCCGACCTCGTTCAATCATTGGCCGGTGACCTACGGCTACTTCACGGTTCCGCTGGTCGGCGGAATCCGTTGGGAACACGGTCATCGGATCATCGCGCAAGTCATCGGACTATTGACCATCGTTTTGGCCGTCTGGACCTCGAAGGTGGACCGCCGTCCCTGGATGCGCAAGCTGGGATGGGCCGCACTCGCCACGGTGATCGCCCAGGGTGTCCTCGGCGGGATTACCGTGCTGCACTTCCTTCCGCCCGGCGTTTCCGCGGCCCACGCCACCCTCGGCCAAACGTTTTTCTGCATCGTGGTTGCCCTCTGGCTGTTCACCGGACGCACCTGGGTTCAGGACCCGCGCATGCAGCTTCCCACCAAGCGGCCGAGCTTGCCCTGGCTGGCGACTGCGTCCACAGCCTGCGTCTATGTTCAGTTAATTTTGGGAGCCGCGTTCCGCCATCACGGCATCAAACTGCTGCCACACATCATCAGCGCTGCTGTAGTGACTTTCGTCCTGCTGTGGACGGTGGTGCGCGTGCTCAGTGAATATGCGCTGGTGGAACAGCTTCGCCGTCCCGCTCTCATGCTGCTGACTCTTTTGATGGTCCAACTCGCACTCGGCTTTGGCGCCTGGCTGACCCGCGTCGAATGGGGACGCGATGCGCCCCAGCCTGGAATGGCGATGGTCTACATCACCGTGTCGCACGTTGCCGTGGGCGCGCTCCTGCTGGCGACCACAGTCGTGCTTGCCATCCAGGCATGGCGGCACGTCGCTATTCCAACCGCTGAGCGCATTCCCGCGGGCGCCGCCAAGGCGGTGACCGTATGAGCGCCGCCACGCCTCCAATCCGCGAAGCTGTGGCACAAGACGGTTTGCCGCACCCTTATCCCTTTCGGGTTTGGAGCGATAGGGCGGGGGTTCTCCTCAAGGATTATTCCGAGCTCATCAAGCTTCGTGTCACCAGCCTGATCGTGCTCAGCGCTTGGGCGGGCGCCTACTTCGCTGCGCCGCGCGCCGGCGTCGCGCAGCTTTCATGGCCGGTGCTGCACGCGCTCATCGGCATCTCGCTCATCGCCGCCGGTTCCGCCGCGCTGAACGAGGTCTTTGAAAAAGACGTTGATGCCCTCATGCGCCGCACCGCGAACCGCCCGCTGCCCTCCAAGCGCATGGGCCTGGTGCACGCCAGCATGGTGTCGGGAACGCTGGTCTTCGGCGGCGCGCTGTATCTCGCGCTCTACTGCAACCTGCTGACCGGGTGCCTGGCGCTCGCCACCGCCATCGTCTATCTGGCTGCATACACGCCACTGAAGCGCGTTTCGCCGGTCTGCACCTTTGTCGGCGCTTTTCCCGGCGCCATGCCTCCGCTGCTCGGCTGGACCGCCCTGCGCGGACGCATCGAAATTGAAGGCCTGATCCTGTTTGCGATTGTTTTCTTCTGGCAGTTCCCGCACTTCTATTCCATCGCCTGGCTCTACCGCGAGGACTACCAGCGGGCCAGCATCCGCATGCTGCCCGTGGTCGAGGCTACAGGCAAAGCCACCGGCCGCGAGATCGTGCTCTACTCCATCGCGCTGCTGCCCGCCAGCTTCGCGCCAACTCTGCTGCACATGTCCGGCAACCTCTATCTTTTTGGCGCGGCCGTCATGGGCATGATCTTCTTCTTCTTCGGCATCCGCCTCGCCGCCTTCAAGCAGCCTCTGACCTCAGGCCACTCCAAGCGCCGCGCGCGCCAGTTGCTGCTGGCGACGGTGTTCTACCTGCCGCTGCTGTTCGCGTTGATGATGCTGAATTCTCGCTAGCTCCCAACCCCGTACAAGCCCTTCCCTGCTGCGCATCTCCCAACAGGCGCTCTTCCGGTTGACACCGACATACTATCGTGCTAAGATACAACTATATCGTATTACGATATATATGTTTGCAAGGAGGATGGTATGGCTGCTGCGTTGTTTTTCTGGACCGTACTGGGCGGACTGGTGGGTGGGTTCGCAAAATCGGTGCTGTGGTATGAGCGCGCGCACACCTGGCTGGCGTGCGTGCTGTTCGGCGCTGTCGGTGGGATCGTGGGCGGCGTCTTGCGCAAATCCGCCGGCCCGACCGACGGATTCGACTTGGGCAGCATGGGCCTGGTCGTCGTGGCGGCAGCGGCGCTGCTCTGCGTGTACAACCTGTTCGCGCAGCGCGGCCAGGCAGCCGCAACCGCCGACCACGAACGTCGCGCCGCCTGAAGCGGACCGTTCTTTACGAGGACGAACAGCCCGAGCGGCAATGGCTGGGAAGGAGGGGTGTGCGATCCTGCCCCTCCCGCCTCAAGCCTGACGCCTGACGCCCGAAGCCTGTAAAATGTCTTTGTGGCCTTGTCTGCCGAAGTGTCCCCACAAATTGCCGCTTCCGCGCCTGTCATCCAGGTGGAGAACCTGCGCCATCTCTACGACGGGCGTCCCGCGCTGGACGGTGTCACCTTCGACGTGCGCCCGGCGGAGATCTTCGGCCTGCTCGGCCCCAACGGCAGTGGCAAGACCACACTGTTCCGCATCCTCTCCACGCTCATGCTTCCCAGCGGCGGACGCGCCGTCATCATGGGCCACGACGCGGCGAAAGATCCCACCGGCCTGCGCCGCCATATCGGCGTCGTATTCCAGGCACAGAGCATCGACATCAAGCTCAGCGCCGCGGAGAACCTGCGCCACGTCGGACATCTTTACGGACTGAGGGGAGCGCCGCTGCAAGCGCGCATCGCGGAAATGCTGGGGAGAGTCGGGTTGGCCGACCGCGCCAACGACCGCGCCGAGACCTTTTCCGGCGGCATGCGGCGGCGGCTGGAACTTGCCAAGGGCCTGCTGCATCATCCCTCGGTGCTGCTGCTGGACGAGCCGACAACGGGCCTGGATCCGGGCGCGCGCCGCGACCTCTGGCAATATCTGCACATCCTGCGCGAGCAGGAGCGGGTGACCGTGATCGTGACCACGCACCTGATGGAAGAGGCCGAGCGCTGCGACCGCCTCGCAATTCTCAGTGAGGGAAAACTGGTCGCGCTGGGAACGCCCGCGGAATTGAAACGCGAGATCGGCGGCGACGTCATCCTGCTGGAAGCCACCGACCCGGAATCGCTGGCGCGCCGCATCCACGGGCGCTACCATCTCGACGCGACCGTGATCGCCGGAAAGGTGCGCCTGGAGCGGGAAAGCGGCCATCGCTTCGTCACCGACGTTGTCGAAGCTTTTCCCGGCGAGATTCAATCGCTATCGGTGAGCAAGCCGACGCTGGAGGATGTGTTCATCCATCGCACCGGCCACAGGTTCTGGACCGAAGACCAGAAGTCGGAAGAACAACAAGCCGCCAAAACCGAGCACTAATTGCTAATCGCTAATTGCTAATTGCTATGGCTTCACGTACCGAAACTATTCCGGCGACCATCGCACCGACATCGGTCGGCACCATAATTCCCGCAGTGTCGCTCTGGTGGCGCGAGATTGTCCGCTTCTACCGCCAGCGCTCGCGGGTGGTTGGCGTCATCGCTTCGCCGATCCTGTTCTGGATCGTGATCGGCTCCGGCTTCGGCACGTCGTTCAAGGGCGGCAGCGGCGCCGGCAACCAGCACTATCTCGACTACTTCTTCCCCGGCGCGCTGATCATGATCGTGCTCTTCACCTCGATCTTTACCATGATGTCGGTGATCGAGGACCGCAAGGAAGGGTTCCTGCTGTCGGTGCTGGTGGCGCCGGTGCATCGCTCGGTCATCGTGCTTGGCAAGGTGCTGGGCGGAACGACCCTGGCCACCATCCAGGGGCTGGTGTTTCTCTGCTTCGCGCCCGCGCTCGGCATTCACCTTGGCCTGGCGCAGTTCGGCCTGATCGTGCTCGACGTTTTCCTGGTCTCGTTCGCGCTGACCGCGCTGGGATTCATTATCGCCTGGCCGATGGATTCCTCGCAGGGCTTCCACGCGGTGATTAACCTGTTCCTGATTCCGCTGTGGCTGCTCTCGGGCGCGCTATTTCCGCTCACCGGCGCTTCCGGCTGGATTCGCCTGCTGATGCGCATCAATCCGCTGACCTACGGAACGGAAGCCCTGCGCACACTGCTTTTCCCGGCCAGCGCAATCTTCTCGGTGCGCACTTGCTTCGTCGTGCTGGTGGGATTTTCGCTGGTGATGTTCCTGGCTGCGTTCGTGGTCGCCAATCGCCGCACCACCAAACCCGCGGTGTAGAAGCTAGTCGCGAGTCCCGAGTCGCGAGCAATGTCTCACTCGCAACTCGGGACTCGCGACTCGGGACTATTTCCGCTCGCGGCTCAGGATTGCCTTTTCGGTGAGCACGGCCTGTTCGCGCACGCGATCCGGCATGTTGGGCTGGATCTTCTGGTAAGCAGTAACCGCGGGAAGATCTTCCTTCCGGCCGACCAGATAGAGCGCGCGCAGCGCTTCCCAAACCTGCTCGGGAGCGGGATCCATCACCGCCAGTTCGGTTCCCACCTGCACCTGCGCTCCGCGCGCGACGCCAAATGAGCGCACGCGGCCGGCGATCGGCGAGCGCACTTCCAGCGTGGTTCCATTCACCTCGAGCTTGGCGATGGTCCCGTTCTGGCGGATCGCTTCGCCGATCTTGGCGAGGTCGGCGACGCGACCAGCTTGCGGCGCCGTGACCTTGGCGGGCTGGAGCATTTCCACCAACTGCGGACGTCCGCTGGCGTCGCCGAAGCGGACCAGCGAGAGCGCGGCGTTGCCACGCACCACGGGCGATGCGTCGTTCAGCATCGGCAGCAGCGCCTGGTGAAATTCGGGGCGGGTGTTGTCCTGGCCCATGATCCACGCGTCGGTGTTGCGGACCTCTTCGACTGGGCTGGTGGCGAGGCGGACCGCGTCGGGATACCAGCGCGCGGCGCCGGCGTCGTGCTTCGCCATGCGCTCGCCGAGTTGGACGAGCGCGTGCTGCACATGGCGAGGCTTCTGCTGGTCGTGGATGTACTCATCGAGCTGGCGGTCGGTGAGCTGGCGCCCGAACCAGGTGCTGTGCCAGAACAGAAACGGCAGCAGCACGATGGCCCACGCGACCGCGAAGAACAGGATGCGCGAGCGCACCGACATGGGTTTGCGCTCGAAGTTGGGGTCCTTCACGATCGGGGTCGCCAGCGGCAAGGAATCCTCACTCCTCGATATCAACGTCGAGCACGCGATTCTGCTCGAGGTAATGCGACATGGCGTATTGCGCCAGCAGGCTGGTCGAGACCAGCACTTCCGCTCCGATCCATTCGCCCTTGGGGTGCGGAATGTTGGCAGGATGCTTGCAGGCTCCGCTGGAGCCGAATTCGGGGCCGAAATACGAGCCTTGGCTCTCGGGAAACTGCTGGAGCGCGTACCAGGCTTCGTGGCCGATGGTTCCGCCGACATCGAGCTTGAGTTTCACCACGGGCATACTTACGCGCGGAACAACTGGTACAGCATCAAGTAGATCACGACGCCGGTGATGGAGACATAGAGCCAGATCGGGTAAGTCCAGCGCGCGATGGCGCGATGGCGCTGGTCGCGGCGGCGAAGGCCGAGCGTGAGCGCGATAATGACGAGCGGCGGCACGGTCGCGGCCAGAATGGTGTGCGTGATCAGGATGGCGAAATAAACCGTTCGCGCGAGTCCCTGTCCCGGGAAATGCACGCTGCCAACGTGCGCGTGATAGTAAACATAAGAGGCGAAGAAGATCGAAGAAGTCACAACTGCAGCGATCATTAGCGCGCGATGCCGGGCGATGTTTCCACGGCGAATGGAATTGCGCGCCGAGGCGATCAAAACGGCGCTGGTGCCGTTCAGCACGGCGTTCAGAGCTGGCAACGATGACAAATTGGATATCGTATTCGTAGTTAGGCTCCCCCCTCCCCTACCCGGCGACGAGCTAGTACGGCATGACGCCGACTTCTTTTTCGACCTCGGGGGTGTCCACCATGACGATGGCGTCCCAGGGGCAACCGTCGAGGAAGGCGCCGTCGGGACCCTTGCTGGTGCACTTCTTGCAGCCGATGCAGAGCAGCGGATCCACCGCGATGCGCCCGAAGGGCGGATGATCCTCGTCCGGAACCCAGAACATGCAATCTTCCACCGGACAATATTCCACGCAGGCCGGCGAGCCGGCGCAGCCGGTGCAACACTCGGTGATCACGGCCAGCTCTTTGGGTTTCTTCCTGCGCGCGGTGGTGAGGCCCTTGGAACGGGGCTCCTGCTTGAGTTCGTCGGGAACCATTCCGGGGTTCATCTGCGGTTGGGTGGACATTCGTAGTATCTCAGTATGTCAGTTTGTCAGTGTTTCAGTCGATCGGTCTATCAGTCTATCGGTCCATCAGTCACCGCGACCGACAGACTGATAGACCGACAGACTATCCCGCCGCGATGAACTCGGTGAGCGCGGCTTCCACATCGGTGGGCGCTAGCTTCTCGCCGTCGTTCATCCGCTTCAGGATGGCGTCAATGATGTCCTTGGCCTCGTCCTTGCGATAGTTCTTGATGAAGCCGTCGTAAAAGTGCTCGCCGGAAAGGGCGCGGTTGATCTCCCACTCCTTGTTGTTCTCGTTGAGCTCGGTGTAATACACCACGCGGTATTTGCCGGTGTAAGCGGCCTCGCGGTAAATCTCGAACATCACCTTATCGGATTCCATTGCCATCCGTGCGGATCCTCAACCACGTTTTATTGTAACAAAGCGGGTGAACAGTCGACGGTCGATGGTCGATGGCCGACGGCAAAAGCAAATTCCTCGCGGGCTGAAGCCCGCGAGGAATGAAAAACTAAGGCTACTTGGCCGGCACGGCTAAAGCCGTGCCCTTCCCGATCACTTCGGGCTGGCCATGCGGCGCTGCATTTCCTCAGGCGAGACGTCTTCGACGTGGGAGGCGATGGTCCACTGGTGTCCGAAGGGATCGTAGAAGGTGGCGTTGCGGTCGCCGTAGAACTTGTCCTGGAGTTCCTGCTTCACTTTCGCGCCGTTGGCGACAGCCTTCTTGAAGACGGAATCCACGTCCTCGAGGTAAATCATGAGCGCGGACGCGGTGCCGCCGATGGTTTCGGGGCTGACGGCGTTCATCTGGGGAAATTCGTCGGCGAGCATGATATGGGAATCGCCGATCTTGATTTCGGCGTGGCCGATTTTTCCGTCGGGCGTGGGAAAGCGCATCTCTTCCTCCGCCCCAAACACGTTCTTGTACCAGTCGAGTGCACGGGCGGCGTTGCGCACGATGATGTACGGCGTGACGGAGTGATAGCCGGCGGGAATGTAGTGAGTTTTCGTAGTGGGCATGGGACCTCCGGAAGAGCGATTAGCAATTAGCGATTAGCGATTAGATGTTGGCCGTTAGCCATTAGGGATTCACAGCGTCTGCGAACGATTCCAGAAAAAAGCCCCTCCGGACGCGCGGAACCTCAGGGGCTAAAGCAGTTTCAGGATTAGTGTAGCCGAGAGAGGAAAACCGAGATCCCTCGACTCGGGTTTCCCGCGCTGGAAAAAACGCGCGGGAGCCCATCCCTCGCTCGGGATGACATCGGCTACATAAAAAGTGAAAACGGCCTTAAACGCGTTTGATAAGCGCTTGTCGGCACGGCTAAAGCCGTGCCCTTCCCAACGAGCCTTCCCTGTTAGTCACCGGCCATTTCGACCAGGTCCTGCTGCCCCTGCTGGGCGCCGGCGATGGAAACCAGTTCGGCCGGCGCGGTTTCTTCCGTGCCGCAGCAACCCGCCATGGAACCGACACTCGCGGCGAGCGTGAGTTCGTGGCGCAGGCGCTGCTCGAACTGCTTGAGCTGCTCATCGACCGTCAATATCTTCTTGTTGTTGCGCACCATGTCTTCGCGGTAGCGCTTGAGGAAGTAGCCGATGGTCTCGACGCGGATCTTGATGGAGCCGGTCGGCTTGTTCTCGTCAATATCCTTGAAGCAGAAGTACGGCGTGCCGGAGTGCTCGACGACTTCCTCGATCACGGTGTAAATGGGCGCGTCGTGGCCGCACTTGAAGCTGGATAGTTCGAGCGCGACCAGGTTGGGATGGCGCGCGACGTACTTCGCCGCCCAGACCTTGCGCGTGGTGTTCTCCGAGTACGAGTTCTTCCAGGCGTCGGAGACGTCGAGCGGGTGCGAGATGACGCCCATCTTGACTTCGTCGCCGAACAGCTTCCAGATGATGTCATCGTCCAAAGGCAACGAGTCCTGGGAGAAAACGGGGTAACCGAGCTTCTGGAATTCTTCCAGGATCTCGTGGTTGATGCCGGGATCGTTGTGGTAGGGACGGCCGAGCAGCACGATGCCGAGCTTGTCCTCGCGTTCCAGTTTCTTCAGGACCTCGCGGGCGGTGCCGCGCATGATGTCGTTGTCGAACTTCAGCATGGCGGCCATGCCCTGCTCGACGGCGCGGTAGTTCTCTTCCTCGCTGAGGCCGAGGATGTCTTTCCAATCGTCGTACATCTGGCGATGCGCCACCTTGGGGTCGGTCAACTCGATGAGCGTGTCCTTCCAGATGACGCCCTTTTCGGTGAACAGGTCGGATTCCTTGGTGAACGCGGCCTTCACCGACGCCGGAGTAGCGGTGACGGTGGGGCAGGCGCGCGAACTCTGCGTCTTCACCAGGAAGGTGGGCAGCGAGTCAATCATCGGGAAGAAGATGATGTCGAGCTGCTTCTTGGGGTGAATGACGTAGAGCAGGTTGTGGACGTGCGGGATGCCGACCTTCGAGGGGAAGCAGGGGTCGATGGCGCCACGCTTGGCGCCTTCCTTGTAAAGCTGCTCGCTGGTGTACTCCGACCAGAACAGGTTTTCGGCCTTCACGCTCAGGGACTCGAAATAGGCGGTGAAGAACGGGCCGCAGGAGTACATGTTGAGCGCCTTGGGCATTCCGATCTTGAGCTCGGCGCGCTTCTTCATCAGCTCGACGCGTTTTTTCTGCGCAGCGGTGAATTGCATTTTCGGCAGCGGGTCGGCAACGACCGGCGGTTCGTAGCTCTTGAAGGCCGCCTTGGCCGCGATCTCGACCAGGTTGGGGTTTTCCTTCTTGATGGCGTCAATGTCGCCCTTGATGACGCGCATCTCTTCCACGTTTTCGACAGTTCCCTTTTCGCAGGTAGCGATGATAAGGCGCTGCGCACCGTCAATGAGCGGCACTTTGGTCTTCACCGGCGGTTTGTAATTCGGGTTGGGGACAGCGGTCTTCACGTCAATGAAGGTGCGCAGGCACTTGTTCTTGCAGAAATAGCAGCGGGTAGCTTCGTTGCGGGTGGTGGTGAAGGTGATGGAGGCGATCTGGTCGAGGCCGATGAAGGTGGTTTGCTTGCCGTTCTCCCACAGACGCACCGCTTCGAAGGCGCAGCCGATGGCGCCGGCTTCGCCGCAGTGCTGGTGAACGATGACTTCGGGCTTGACTTCCTTGCCCTTGAAGCGCGACTCGATGAAGTCCACCTGCGACTTCACGGCGGCGAGGTTGTGCTGCGTGCCGCCCTGGAGAATGAACTTGCGGCCGATTGCCGACAGGTTGGGAATCTGCGACACGTACAGCCAAATATTTTTCGGCAGCACGTTGCACAGGCCGGCCATGATTTCTTCCGGCTTCCAGCCCTGTCGCTGGAAGTCCACGATGTCGGACTGCATGAACACGGCGCAGCCGTAACCGAATTGCGGGTAGCCCTTGGCGTTGAAAGCGATGTCGGCGAACTCTTCGACCTTGAAGCCGAAGCTCTCGCAGGTGCCCTGAAGGAAATAGCCGTTGCCGGCGGAGCACTGCGTATTGAGCTTGAAGTCCTTCACGCGGCCGTCTTTGAGGATGATGATCTTGATGTCCTGGCCGCCAACGTCGCAGATGACGTCGGCGTCGGCATAGAAGTGGAGCGCGGCCTGGGTGTGGGCGACGGTCTCGACCAGGGCGACATCGGCGCCGACGGCATCCTTCAAAATGTCCTTGGCGTAGCCGGTGGTGCCTACACCTAACACATTAAGTATCGCCCCTTGGTCGCTGATTTGCTTGGCTACTTTAGCCACGACCTCCTGGGTGTCCTCGATCGGATTGCCGCGCGAAAGCTGGTAGGTTTTGCAGAGGACGTTGCGGTCCTTGTCAACTAGAACGGCCTTGGTCGAAGTGGAGCCGCCATCGATGCCCATGAAGCCTTCGACCACCTGACCGGGTTGGAAGGTGGTGGCGATAAATTTTTTCTTGGTGTAGCGCGTCTTGAAATCGTCGAGCTCTTCCGGACTCCTGGCGAGAGCCTGCGCGCCGCCCTTCTTGGCTTTTTCCTGGATGCGGCCTTCGGTGATGTACCACTCCAGCTTGTCGAAGCCGACATACTGACCGATGCCGGGGTCTTCGGACTTGCCGTACTCGACGGCGCCGATGCAGGCAAAGTACTGGGCGTTATCGGGCGTGGTGATCAGGTCTTCGGGATTCACGCCCTCGGGCAGCGGGTAATTGCGCTCTTCCCAGATCTTGGGAATGTTGACCTTCCAGCAGTCGCTCATGCCCTTGATGTAGCAGTTGGGGCCCCCGAGCAGCAGGACAACCGGGCGCAGCGTGTTGCCGCGCGTCAATACGGAAAGATTCTGCTGGACGATGGACTCGAACAGCGAGGCCATGAGCTCGTCGGGAGGCACACCCTGTTTTTGCAGGCCGTTGATGTCGGTCTCGGCAAAGACGCCGCACTTGCCGGCGACCGGATGTAGCTTCACGCCCTTGTAGCCCATCTGGCAAAGCTGGTCGGAGGGAATGCGGAGCTTGGCGTTGATCTTGTCGATGACGGCGCCGGTGCCGCCGGCGCACTTGTCGTTCATCGAGGGCATCTTTTTCTTTTTGCCGGTCTCGGGGTCTTCCTTGAAGATGATGATCTTGGCGTCCTGGCCGCCGAGTTCGATGACCGAGCCGCACGCGGGGTAAAGCTTTTCCACCGCGAGCGAGACCGCATTGACTTCCTGCACGAACTTGGCGCCGATGTGCTTGGCGATGCCCGAGCCGCCCGACCCGGTGATGAACACGCGGAAATTGTCTATCGGCGTGTTGGGAAAATCGGCGGCGATGGCCTTGAGCATCTCGATCGCCTTTTCGGGCTGCTTGGTTTCGTGGCGCTGGTAGTCCGCCCACAGGATAGTGTCGGTGTCGCCGTCAATGACGACCACCTTGACGGTGGTGGAACCGACGTCAAGTCCCATCCATAGCTGGTCGTATTTCTTGGTGGAATCCGCTTTATCGGTCAGTCCGGGCATTTGGTCTCCTGAAAACCTATTAACCACGAAGGGCACAAAGGATCACGAAGGCCTTGGTGCGCCTTCGTGTCCTTTGTGGTTAATGATTTTCCTGGTGGTACGGAACGCCAGCGCCCATTTTTTCGGCGACGTGGATAGCGAAGTTCGGCGCGGTGCCGATGACGCCCTTGTACTTGGGAATTTTGTACAGCGAAGCGGACATCTCGGGATGCGCGTCCACGAAGGCGCGGAGTTCGTCGGCGGTCTTGCCGAGTTTCTCCAGCACTTCCCTGAACTCGATCTTGGCCTTGGCCTTGGCTTCGCCGAGCGCCATCTGGACACGGCTGTGGGCGTTGATCTCGCCTTCGCCGGAGGTCTCGATAGGCAGGAAGATCATGTCCTTGTAGTGGGCCACGACCGCGGACTGCGCGCCGTCGGACTGGGTGGAAGGCATGCAGCCGAAAGGCTTGAGCGAGAGCACCATGTGGCAGAGCTCTTTGTTGGAGTAATAAATGTTCTTGGCGACCTCGAGATGGCCTTCGCCGCCGCCGGCGCGCGAGTTGTAATAAGGGTGGCCGAGGCGCTGGAGCTCGTACTGGTTGACCAGCTTGTGCGCCGTGCCGCCGAGTGAATCCACGATCTTGTGGTACTCGCGGGAGAAAATGACCTCGGCCACTTTCAGCTTGGCGAGCCTCTGGCGGTAGTTCATCTCGATCTTGGCCTGCTTGTCGAGACGCCACGCCGGCGGCATGACCGCGCCCTCTTCCAGTCCCTTGGTGTCGCGGATCTTCTGCACCACCTGGTGGATCATGTACATGATCCAGGTGCCGATGGGCTCGACGATGATCTGCGCGCCTTCGCGGACCAGGAACGGGAACATGTTGAAGTTGCCGTCGCCCTCGGTGGTCTGCGCCCAGAATTCGCCAGTGATTTTGACGATGGGCTTCACCTTGAGGCGGTCCACCTTGATGGAGTTGAAGCGGTCGCGGACGTGGTTGAGCGCGGTCGTGTAGTCGTCGCTGTAAAGCTGGTTGAGGAATTTGCCCACGTACTCGACGGTTCCCTTCATCGGGATGTTTTTGCCGAGCTTGCCGAGAGCGCCCTCGATGGACCACGGCGATTTCTTTTTCAGCACCTCGTGCATGTAATCCACGCACTCGTCGAGGATGGCGTCGGTTTCGCCGGCATTAACCTCGAAGGGGCGGATCTGGTGCGCGACTTCATTGATGACGTCGCCCATGTTCATGGCGTTGAGCAGGTTGAGGAAGAAATCGAGGTTCATGGCGAGGCCGGCTTCGGCTTCGCCCTGATTGAGGCCGCCGGATTGCTGGAAGAGCATGACGCGGAAGCCGTCAAAACCGGCATTGCGCAAGGCGAGGCGGTACTCGGCTTCGTACATGCCGAAGCGGCACGGCCCGCAGGCGCCGGCGGTGAGGAAGATGTAGTTGTTGAGCAGGTCTTCGCGCCTGACGCCGGATTCTTCCAGCTTCTGCAGGTACTGGACCAGGTTGCCGACGGTGAAGTAGGTCGGATTGCACTGGCCGTTGTTGCCGTACTCCTTGCCAAGCTGGAAGGCTTTGACGTCGGGCACGGGCACGACCTCGCACCGGTAGCCCAGGCCTTCCAGGGCGCCATGGATGAGCTTCTCGTGCTTCCAGGTCAGCCCGCCGAACAGCAGCGTGGTGCTGGGGCGCTGTTCCGCGGTGAAAGCGCGCTCCACCGGCTTTTGGACGTGGTGAACCTGCTTGTGGACCACGCCGACCTCTTTTTCGAGGCGCGCGCGCTCCTCCGCAACGCGATCGCGGATCATGTCTTCGAGTGATGCAATCTGCACCAAGCCTGGACCGCTGGAAGGAATCTGCGTAGATGTGCTCATTTCCCCACCTTTTGCCCCGAATAGGGGGCTGCCTGAATCGCGGTCGCCATCCTCACCCGGCAACACCGCGGCGCACACCATTCTGCGGGTCTGAATTGGGAACGAAGAATGGAATTTGTCGAACGGAGGAAAATCGTGGTCAAGCGGCGGAGTTGGGAGGCGAGCGGAGCGGCGCGACTTTGGCTTTTCAGCAACTTACAGGCACGTTTGTGACAAGAACGGTCTATCGGTCGATCAGTCGGTGGGGCGTCTATCGGTCGATCAGTCTGGTCGGTTTCAGCCGATAGACCGAGAGACCAATAGACTGACAGACTTTCTGCTACACTGGCCCCTTTCACACGGCAAACATGAGGAGCTTTTCATGCCAAAGAGCGTTAACAAGGTCATCTTACTCGGACACCTGGGGAAGGACCCCGAAGTCAAGTACACGCCGAGCGGCACGCCCGTGGCCAAGTTCACGCTGGCGACCAACGAGCGGTTTAAGGACAAAGACGGCAATTGGCAGGACCGCACCGAGTGGCACAGCCTGGTGGCGTGGCAACGCACGGCGGAGATTGTCGGCGAGTACTGCAAGAAAGGCAGCCAGGTTTACATCGAAGGTCGCCTGAAGACGGACTCCTGGGACGACAAGGAGACCGGGCAGAAGAAATATCGCACCGACATCGTGGTCAACGACCTGGTGCTGCTGGGCGGACGCGGCGGCGGCGAAGGCGGCGAAGGTGGAGGCGGGCGGGGGCGCGGCGCGGCGGCGCCGGCGAATATGGATCAGCGCACGCCGGAGCCGGAGCCGGCGGCGAGCACGCAGATTACGGATGAGGATATTCCGTTTTAGCTGTCAGCTCTCAGCCATCAGCTTTCAGCTTCAAATTCCCAGCGCGTAGAGTTGAAGGGAAATTCCTTTTCCAGCCAGGCGAGCACGATGCGTGGGCGCACGCGGTAGCAGATGCTCTCCGGCATCACCAGCAGAGGCATGTTGTATTTGCGCTTGCACTCGCGGTCGACCTTGGCGCGCAGTTTCATTTCGGAAACGTCAGCCTCGATGGCTTTCCCTTCCAGGATCGCCACGTCATCACCCGATTCCAGATGCACCGAGACGGCGGGATTGTGGGCAATGTTTTTCGCCTTGCGGGCGTCGCGTGCGGTGCCGAAATAGAGCGCGCCGTCCACCCACATGCCCCAGACGGGGATGGAGTGAGGGCGGCCGTCGGGACGCGCGGTGCAGATCCAGTAGCTGCGCGATGTCAAGGAAATTTAACCGCAAAGGACGCAAAGGGACGCAAAGGAAAACCGAAATGCTAGAATGCCGCGCCATGGACGAGCAGGAGTTCCGACGGCACGCAGATGCCGCGATGGAATCGTTGAAGCAATCGTTGATTGAAGCCGAGGAAGACGCCGAGTTCGAGGTGGAAGACCAGTCGGGGGCGTTGCACATCAGCTTCGAAGAGCCGCCGGGGCGGTTCGTGATATCGCGAAATGCGCCGGTGCGGCAGATATGGATTTCCGCGCTCTCCACCAGCTTCAAACTGGATTGGAACGATGACCAGAACGATTTCGTGCTGGCGAAAACCGGCGAGGGACTGAAGCCGCTGGTGTCGCGGCTGATGAACCAGCAGTTGGAGTCGGAAGCGATCGATCTGGATTAGGTTACCGGTTATCGGTTGTCGGTTGACGGTCGTTCGGTTCGGCAATTGTCGACAGAGGGCCAGCACTAGCCGCGTAGCGATGCATGAAAATAGCCCGGCACTTCAGTGCCGGGAATGATTGCGCACAGATGAGAAGTCCAGTAGGGACGACTGAATATCTCCGCCGAATACCGAAAACCGATAACCGCCAACCGAAAACCGTTCGCAATCTGCTGAGCTGGGCACGTGCGCTGCTGCTGTTCTGGCCCGCCATCTTTCTCGTTACCATCATCGTGGAGCTGATTTGCCTGGTGTTGGTGCTACTGGATAGGAGCGGCCGGGCGCAGCATGCGATGGTGCGCTGGTGGGCACGGATGCTGCTCAAGCTGCTGGCGCCGGTCACGGTGGAAGGCCTGGAGCGGATCGATGCGAGCAAGCCGCGCCTCTATGCCGCCAACCATCTTTCCGCACTCGATATTCCCCTGCTCTACGCCTATCTGCCGTTTGCGTTCCGCATCATGGCGCACCGCTTGGTGTTTCGCGTGCCGTTGATCGGCTGGTACCTGCGCCGGGCGGGCGCGCTGGAGATCTCACCGGAAAGCGTCGCGCTCTCGCGCCGGGCATTGCGCGAGGCGGTGAAGACCCTGAGACGAGGCATGCCGGTGGTCGTATTTCCTGAAGGGGAGCGCTCGCCAACCGGCAAGATGCTGCCCTTTCGACGCGGCGCGTTTTACGTGGCGATGAAGGCGCAGGCGGAGGTGGTGCCGGTGGCGATCCTGGGAACGTATGAAGGCCTGCCGGCCGGGTCGGCACACTTGCGGCGAGCGCCGCTGCGGTTGGTGGTCGGCGAACCCATTCCGGTGGCGGGCTGCACCCGAAAAGACCTGGGCGAGTTGGCGGAGCGGACGCAGAGGGCGGTCAGAGAATTGTGCGAGGAGGCGAAGAACATTGCCGCGGATCAACGCGGGTGAACACGGACTCTTCGCGTCCTTTCGCGCCGTCCCTAGCGGGACTCTTGGAAAATACTTAGCGACCCGTCCCAGGGCTGGCGCCCTGGGCTACCAGCGTCCGCCCCTGCGGGGCTAAAGCAGACGGCTTTGAGCATACTTATGGTTTCGGCGGCGTTTTGCCGGCGGGCGGATGCGAGGGCTGAGCCGTCCCGTGCGGGTTGGAGGCGCCGAGATTCGGCATGGTGATCCCACCGTGGGGATTCTCGCCGGTAGCGGCGGGCATGCCGCCATGCGGGTTGGCGCCGGTTGTGCCCATGCCGGCGCCGGGAGCCATGCAAGTGACGCGCCCACTCTGCGCAATGCGCAGGTCAGATGGACAGGGGGCGCTTTTGACTTCGGCCTTCGCCGTAGAAGGGTTGTCCGTTTGTTCCACCTGGACGGAGAAAAGCTTTCCATCGGAATTGCCGGCCACGCCCACAGTCAGGCCGGGCATGTCGTAGGCAACGTAGAAGGCGTGCTTGTCCTTGGCGGCTTTCATGGCGCAATCGCCGGATTTCTGCGTCTGGTCCGGCGCTTGTGATTGGGGGCGGCCGCAGTCGGTGGCGTTGGAGCCAGCCAGATCCTGGAGCTTTTGTTGAACGGGATCGGAGGATTTGGCGGTATCGGCGGGTTTCGCAGACACGAAAGCGGGAGCGGAGGATTTGTTGCACGCGACCAGTGACGCGATCGCGATCGTCAGGATGATGAGAAAAGTGCGCATGGGGATATTGTATTTGGTAATTTCGTAATTTTGTAATTTGGTAATTTGGTAATTCGTCGATCCCTGACAGCAACGAGAGAAAATGCATAGATCCTGAGCGCGCCCTTCGACTCGCTCAGGGCGGGCTCCCCCGGCGCACTCAGGATGACGCCGTCAAAGCTAACAGCTAAAAGCTAAGAGCTAATAGCTGAAAGCTTCTTCTTCAGATGCTGGGCGATGTGCTGGCCGTGGAAGCGGCCGTTCTCGATAAAAATTTCGTTGGTGTTGGAGCCGGCGACGATGACGCCCGCCACATAAATGCCGGGCACGTTGCTTTCCAGCGTCTCCGAGTCGACGATGGGGCGGCACTCGTCGGGCGTAAGCTGCACGCCGAGGCTGCGCAGGAACGCGTAATCCGGGTGGTAGCCGGTAAGCGCAAAAACGAAATCGTTCTTCAGGCGCACTTCGCCGCGACTTGCCCACAGCCGCCCTGCAAGGCTGCGGGTCTGGATTACAACCGCGTCAGGCAGGATTTCCTTGACCACGCTGCGGAAGTAGGCGGTGATTTCGCCGTTCTTGATGCGGTTTTCGATGTCGGGCTTGATCCAGTACTTGACGTGCGGGTGCATTGCTTCGTCACGGTGGATGAGGGTGACGCGCGCACCGTGGCGCCATAATTCCAGCGCGGCAATGGCAGCAGAGTTCTTGCCGCCGACGACCACCACGTCGCGGCCGAAGAACGGGTGCGGCTCGCGATAGTAGTGGAAGACCTTGGGCAGGTCCTCGCCGGGAACCTGCATGATGTTGGGCAGGTCGTAATAGCCGGTGGCGACGACCAGCTTGCGCGCACGATATTCGGCGCGGCGGCCGGCGACGTGGCGTTTTTCGGGGCCTTCCAGCGCGCCGAGAATGTCGGCCTCGACGGTGGAGGTGCGGACCAGGAAATCGCCGTCGCTGCCCGACACCGAGTCCACGCGTTCATATTGCCGGACCTCGAGGCGGTAGTGCTCGGCGACTTTGCGGTAATACTCCAGCGCCTCCTCGCGGGTGGGCTTGACGTTGGCGCTGGGGAAAGGAATGTCGCCAATCTCCAGCAGCTCCGGCGTGGTGAAGAAGGTCATGTTCGCCGGGTAATGGAAGAGCGAATTGACCAGGCAGCCCTTGTCAATGAGCAGCACGCGAAAGCCGGCGCGCTGCGTCTCGATGGCGGAGGCCAGGCCGCTGGGGCCGGCGCCGATGACGAGGAGGTCGAAGGTCTGAGTATTGTCGGGAGGCACAGGGATTGGATGGTTTCCCGGCACCGGAAGGAGCATGGATTGGTTTGGCCAAAGGGGTCCCTTCGACTTCGCTCAGGGCAGGCTCTTCGACTCGGGCTGACGCCCTCGCTCAGGATGACCTTCATTAGGCAGTGTCACATTCCGGTGTGCTCCAGCGCACAAGCCGGTGGCTCGGCAGGGCTATAATTTGCGGTTGGTCAGTAGTCCGCAATTCATCTTGAGCACTCACCAGGAGCGCGCTATGGCAACCACGGTGGAGAAACTGCGCACGCGGGTTGAATCCGACAGCATGGGCAAGATCGAGGTGCCCGCCAACGTTTACTGGGGCGCGCAAACGCAGCGCTCGCTGATTCACTTCAACATCGGCCGCGACACCATGCCGCCGGAGCTGATCCGGGCGTTCGGCATCCTGAAAAAGGCGTGCGCGCTGGTGAACCAGGACCTGGGAAAGCTGCCTGCAGACAAGGCGAAGCTGATCGCGCAGGCAGCCGACGAGGTAATCAGCGGCAAGCTCAACGACCAGTTTCCCCTGCGCATCTGGCAGACCGGCAGCGGCACCCAGACCAACATGAACGTGAACGAGGTGATCTCCAACCGGGCGATCGAAATTGCCGGCGGCAAGATGGGGTCGAAGAAGCCGATCCACCCCAACGATCACGTCAACATGTCGCAGTCGTCCAACGACACGTTTCCGGCGGCGATGCACATCGCGGCCGCCGAACGCGTGAAGAAGGCGCTGATCCCGGCTCTCAAGACAGTGCAAGCGGCGATCGAGCGCAAGGCGAAAGAATTCGACAGCATCGTGAAGATCGGGCGCACGCACCTGCAAGACGCGGTGCCGTTGACAATCGGGCAGGAGTTCGGCGGGTGGGCAAGCCTGATCGAGCGCGACATCAAGCGCCTGGAAATGGTGCTCGACGGCCTGTACGACCTGGCGATTGGCGGGACGGCCGTGGGCACCGGGTTGAACACGCATCCGGAGTTCGCCGAGCGCGCGGCGAAGAAGATTGCCGAGCTGGCGGGACTTCCCTTCCGCTCGCATCCCAACAAGTTCGCGGCACTGTCGGCGCACGATGAAGTCGTTTTCGCCCAGGGCGCGATGGAGACGCTGGCGGCGTCCATGATGAAGATTTCCAACGACATTCGCTGGCTGGCTTCGGGGCCGCGCTGCGGGCTGGGCGAGCTGACGATTCCGGAGAACGAGCCGGGATCATCCATTATGCCGGGCAAGGTGAACCCGACGCAGTGCGAGGCCATGACCATGGTGTGCGCGCAGGTGCACGGGGCGACGGCGGCGGTGGGATTTGCCGGGTCGCAGGGAAATTTCGAACTCAACGTGTTCAAGCCGGTGATCATCTACAACTTCCTGCACTCGGTGACGCTGATCACCGACGCCTGCCACGGATTTGTCGAGTTCATGATCGACGGCATCGAAGTGAATCGCGACAAAGTGGATTGGTACGTGAAGAACTCGCTCATGCTGGTGACCGCGCTGGCGCCGAAGATCGGGTATGACAACGCCGCGAAAGTGGCGCACACGGCGCACGTGGAGCACAGCAGCCTGAAGGAGGCGGCGGTGAAGATGGGCTTCCTGACGGCGGAGGAGTTTGACAAGCTGGTGAAACCGGAGACGATGACGCATCCGTAGGAAGAACATAGCCACGGATTTCCGCAGATAAACACGGATCAGAGAAAACGAACGCGCCGGAACGCAGGCGCGTTTTTTTCTTTCTTCTTAATCTTTATCTGTTTGTTTATCCGCGTGAATCCGTGGAAATCCGTGGCTAGCTTTTCTTCTGCGGTTCCCAGAGTTCGATCTTGTTGCCCTCGGGATCCATGATCCAGGCGAAGCGGCCGTAGTCGTGGTCCTCGCGCCCGAGGATCTCGATTCCTTCAGCTTGCAGCGCGGCGATGACGGCGTCCATGTCGGCGACGCGGTAGTTGATCATCACCGCGGATTTGCTGGGGTCGAAGTAGTTGGTGTTCTCTTTGAACAGCGACCAGTAGGTATGGGCTTCTTCGCCGGTATCGGCGTCCTTCCAGGGGAAGTCCACCGAATGCAGATCAGGCATGTGTTCCATGCCCAGATGCTTCAGGTACCAGGCATACATCGCCTGCGGATCCTTCGCCTTGATAAAAATGCCGCCGATGCCGGTAACGCGTTTCAATCTCTTCCCTCAGGGGCTAAAGTGTGTGCGTGAGAACTAACTTGTAATGCACAGGGCAAGTGAGGCAGAAAGAGGCATGTCGCGATTTCTGCCTTACAGTCCGGATCAGGTGTATCTACTGCCGCC
>JBEKZP010000022.1:0-60914 GCA_049509755.1 Terriglobales bacterium
GTTCGTGAAGGTGCGCTACCGAGGGCTCAAGAAGAATGCCAACCGGCTGTTTGCCACCTGCGCACTGGTGAACCTGTTTATGGCGCGCAGGAAGCTGCTGTACGCAGCGGCGTAGTGTCGGCAGGAAGCCGCTAAACTCGCCCCTGGCCGGCGGAACGAACGGTTTCCCCGAGATGAATCTGGGCACCTTCGGGAGAATCTTTCAGTTGTGATCGCCTTCGGCTCTAAAAACAGGCATTGATCAGAGGTTCCCTAAAGCCTAAGACCTAAGACCCCAAAGTTTCTTACGCACTCATAAAGGATCCAGTCATGTCATTCCGCGAAACCTTCGAAGCGAACAAGGAACGGCGCTACATCATGTTTGGCGGCAAGGGCGGCCTGGGAAAGACCACCTTCTCCGCCGCCACCGCTTTCTGGCTGGCGCAGCAGGGCCACAAGGTGCTGGTTTTTTCCGTGGACCCGCAAGCCTCGCTCAGCGACATCTTCCAGAAGGACATTTTCGGCAAGGGCGCGGTCAAGATCATGGACAACCTCTACGCCCAGGAAATTGACGCCGACAGCCACATCAAGAACTACCAGAACGAGATCCGCAAGAAGATCCTCGACATGTACGGCCTCGAACAGGTGCCGGAAGAGATCGAGAACTACATCCAGGCGGCGTCGGCCGAGCCCGCCATGGAGGAGTCGGCCATCTTCGACGCCGTGGTGGACATCGTGGTCGGCGGCGACTACGACTACTACATCTATGACCTCGTACCGCTCGGCCACGCCCTCTATTACCTCTCCATGGCCAAGGTCTACGACGAATGGATCAACCGCATCACCAAGCTGCGCGAGGAAATGCGCCAGCACGAAGAGATGGTGGCGCGCATCAAGCGGCAGAAGGTCACCGAGGAAGACCTCGTCCTCACCGAATTGCTGTACATCAAGAACCGCATCAACCAGTCCTCCGGCATCCTCACCGACCGGAAGAAGACAGCGTTCTTCTTTGTGGTCGTGCCCGAGGAGATGATCATCCTCGATACCGTGAAGGCGGCGCAGTTGTTCGCCAAGTTCGACGTGCCCATCGCCGGCTACGTCGTCAACCGCGTGCTGCCGCCGGAACTGGCGGGCCAGGACATCCCCGCCTACCTTCAGAACCGCCTCAAGATGCAGGGGCGCTACCTCGAAGAGATCGATAAGACATTCGGCAAGCAGGTGATCAGCCGCGTGCCCGAGTTGGAACGCGATGTCACCGGGCTGAAGATGATCGAGAAGCTCGCCGGGATCATGTACGGCAACGGAAACGGGAGGCACTGAGCCATGCCGGAGATCAAGACTTCACTTACCGATTTCATGACCGAGCACCCGCAGCTGAAGTTCAGCTTCTTCGGCGGCAAGGGCGGCGTGGGCAAGACCGTTATGGCCGGTGTGACTGCACTCCACCTGGCGTCGCAAGGCAGGCGCGTCATGCTCGCCTCCACCAATCCGGTGCACTCGCTCAGCGGATTGCTCGACCAGGACGTTTACGGCAAGCCTACGCCCGTCAAGAACGTTCCCAATCTCTGGGCCTATGAGATTGACACCAAGGAAACCATCGAGCGCTCCAAGCAGGACATCAAGCAGAAAATCCGCTGGTTCCTGAAGTTCGCCGAGATCTCCACCCAGGCGGATATGTTCGTCGAGAGCGCCACCATGAACCCGGCGTTCGAAGAGTCGGCCATGTTCGAGAACATGGTGGACTTGATGTTCAAGAACGAATACGACGCCTACGTCTTTGACACCGCGCCCACCGCCAACGCCCGCCGCCTGCTCGGCATGAGCAAGGTCTATTCCCTGTGGGTGAACAAGATGGTGAAGTCGCGCGAGGAGGCGCAATCCCTCCGCGATTTGTTCTCCTTCACCAAGAAAAAGGAAGCCGACCCGCTGATGGAGTACCTGCTCAGCTTCCGCGAGCGCATCGCGCACGCCCGCGACCTGCTCACCGACCCGGCACTCACGGCATTCTTCTTCATTACATTGCCGGAAGCGCTGCCCATCGCGGTCATCAAGCGCTTCATCAACTGGTTCCACGATTTCGGGATTCCCGTCGGCGGCGTCATCGTCAACATGCTCATCGACAAGGCGCAGGTGCGCTCCGATTCGCCCGAATTTGTGCGCAACCGCGTCGCCATGCAGGACAACTACATGGCCGAGATCTGGCGCGATTTCGACAACGTGCGCGCCGTCGTCCCCTTGTTCGATAATGAAGTCCGCGGCACCGCGGCGTTAAGGATGGTGGCGGACTTCGCCTTCCCGCAACCGGTGGCAGCGGGGATGGGCAAGTAAACGAATTAGTCGTACCCTTCGAAAACCGAGTAGAGTGGGGCGCGCAGGAGGGGGCATGAAGCAAGTATGTGTGGGCCCGCTTGTTCTGCTGTTGACCGCAGTAGGGTTTGGCCAGACGATCAACACGACCTGCACGCTCTATCCGACAGCCGCGTACTGCACCAGCACCTCTAGTGGAGCCAGTATTGCGGAGGCGCAGCGACAGCAGTACGAGGCTGGGCAAGCGATCGGTACCGGCATCGGGATGGCTATCTTCCGCGCCCACTTCCCTGGATGGCGGCGCAAGCACTGCGCGAAGCATCCCGGCCAGCCGTTTTACTACGGCAATGCTCGCGGTGATTCGATCACTGGAACCTGCCCGAGCCTGCAAGGCTTGTCAAACGAAGCCGCAGCGGAATTTGTCGGCAAACATCGTCAGGATGTGAAGTCGATGGGCCATGCCGCCGCGATCGACAAGTACATCGCCAATAACAACCTGCCAGCTTGGGAGCCCAAGAGCTACGAGAAGGCGGCCAAGGGTACGGCGAACGGATCGTTTGAGGCGCCGCACGCGGAATTTGGCGGCAGCGCGGCTTCGGCTGATCCGTACACCGAGTTCGGCGGCAACACTACGACGAAACTGCCGCCGAAGTCTCTGCCGGCGGATTTCGCCGGGTTCGATGAAGCTACGCCGAGGGCGACACCGCAGGATGTCTTTGTGTGGTTCGATGAACCCGCTCCGGCACCAGGAGCACCACTCTTTGAAGTCATTGTCACCGCCCGTGCCTACGACGGCGCTCTCGCCATCCTGCGACAAGCCCGACAGGCGAACACGTCCGTCCAGGCGGGCGTGAGCGTGCTCGATACCGACTATCACCCGTCAACCGTGACGTTAGCCGCCTGGCAGAAGGGCAATTCGGGTTCCGCGCCAACACTGTTCTTCTGGCAAGGCGAAGACGTCACTGGCACGACGCCGGTCATGCATTTTCAAATGACCAAACGCGCCTATGAGCAGATGCTCGCCCTCATCGCGGGTTCAGAGCTGAGAGCGCGTCCTTCGCAAACAGGCAACAAATAGGAACTGTAATCAACTGCGGGCGCAATCCGAAGTGTTCCCGCAGCGACCCTTCGCGGAGTTAACGCTCACCATCCCTTCTGCGCTGACAGGTTGAGCGTCCGCCACACGGCAGCGCGGGACACTGGAACTGGAACCCACTCGCCCTTCTTATTGCGTGCCTTTGCCATTATCCGGGCGGATGATCGCTGCTAAAATCCAGTGATGGCACAGAACACAACCACGTGGACAAACTTGGCAGTTAGTTACCCATTTGACGGCCAAACTGTTGCACTAAAGATGACGGATGCCGAAGGGAATGTCTCGTATGGAATCGGATGGTGGGACGGCAGAAGGAAGGAGTGGGTCATCACTGCCAAACCAATATCCGGGGCAAGCAACGTACACTCGTGGTGTGCTCTGCCCGACTGACTGACCCGACTCAAGCTTTTACGCTACAATTTCGCGCCGTGCCGCGATTTGGGGTGAACGGCTTCCCCCACGCAGCCAGAGGCAGTTTGCGATAATGAAGTCTGCGGCACCGCGGCGTTGAGGATGGTGGCGGGCTTCGCCTTCCCTCAACCGGTCGTGGCCGCGGGGATGAGCAAATGACCGTTCTGAAAGTTGCAGTTTATGGCGTAGGCGGCGTTGGAGGCTACTTCGGCGCCGTTCTCGCGCGCGCCGGCAATCCGGTATCGCTGATCGCGCGCGGCGAACACTTGAAGGCGATCCGCGCCAGTGGACTGCGTATCCAGTCCCCCAAGGAGGAGTTCACCGTCACTCCCGCTGCTGCCTCCGACAATCCCGCCGACATCGGTCCCGTAGATATTGTTCTCGTTGGTGTCAAAGCCTGGCAGGTACCTGACGCGGCGAAAGCCATCCGCCCGCTGCTGAAGCCGGACACGCGCGTCGTGCCACTGCAAAACGGCGTGGAAGCCGTAGATCAACTTGCTCAGGTTCTCGGACGCGAACACGTGCTCGCCGGACTATGCCGCGTCATCGCTTCCATTGCCGCGCCCGGCGTCATCAAGATCGGTCCCATGGAGCCGATCGTCGTGCTCGGCGAATTCGACGGTTCCGAACTGGCGGGCAACGCGGGAGCTTTGTACGAGGCGTTCCGCGCCGCCGGCGTCAATGTTCAGAAAGCGCCCGATATCCGGGCGGCGCTCTGGGAGAAGCTGCTGTTCATCGCTGCCGTGAGCGGCGTCGGCTCAGTGTCTCGCGCCAACGTCGGCGAAGTCCGCCAATCCCCGCCCACGCGCGCCCTGCTGCAGCAGGTGATGGAAGAGGTTGCCGCCGTGGCCGACAAGCGTGGTGTGCGCCTCGCCCCCGACATCGTCGCGCGCACGCTCGCCTTTATCGACAGCATGCCCGGGGAAGGAACCGCCTCCATGCAGCGCGACGTCGCCGCCGGACGCCCCTCGGAACTCGAGGCCATCATCGGCAGCGTCAATCGCCTCGGCAGCGCGGCCGGCGTGCCTACCCCGGCGACTCAGTTCATCTACGCCAGCCTGTTGCCGCAGGAGAAGCGGGCGCGTTCCGCCTGAACCGCCTTCACCACCGCGCCAGCAGGCTACTTCTTTCCGCCGTTCGCGACCTGCAGTTGGTCGCCCAGAGTGCCGGCGACTGGCGCCCCCGACTCGCTCCGCGCCAGCCGCGCCGCGAGTTGGTGCACGCGGCCCTCCAACTCGCGCTGCCGGATAAAGTCTGGCGAGCCGTGGTGCATCATCTCGCGCCGCACCCAATCCAGCGCCTCCAACACCTCGCGCATGGATCTCGATCTCTGCATGTGCTTAGGATTTTAGTCCCAATGGGCTGCTTCGGATGGCGCGCGCGAAGACTTCAACCTCTTGCCTCTTGCCTTGCGCCTGATTACGCGCTGGCCGTCTGCCCGCCCAGCGGCAGGAAGTACTGCGTGCCGCGCACCGGTTCGCTGACCTTGCGCAACAGCTCCTGCAGGTCTTCATTGCGGTCCACGAAGTCAATGTCGGAGGTGTTTACGATCAGCAGGTCGCTGGCAGTGTAGTGAAAGAAGAAATGCTCGTAGGCGCGCGCGACTTCTTCCAGGTAATCGTCGCTGATCGCCGATTCCGCCGCCGCGCCCTTCTTGCGCAAGCGCTTTTTCAGCACCTCGGGCGTGGCCTGGAGATAGATGACCAGGTCGGGCGTGGGCGCCTGGGCGCGGAATTCGCTGTAGTAGCGGTTGTAAATCTCCAACTCGGAATCGGTCAGGTTGAGGCAGGCGAAGAGCTTGTCTTTTTCGAAAATGTAGTCGGCCACCACGATGCGCCGCGACTTCGGCCCCACGTCCAGCGCCTTGAGCTGCTCGTAGCGCCGCACCAGGAACGCCATTTGCGCCTGAAAGGCCGCCCCGCGCTCGCCGTCGTAGAAGGCGCGCAGAAACGGGTTGTCTTCCGGCTCGGAGATGCGCTGCGCGTGCAACCGCTCCGCCAGCACTTCCGCCAGCGTGCTTTTGCCCACGCGGATGGGACCTTCGATTGCTATATATCGGGGTAGCTCGAAAAGATTGGCCATGTTGCCGGGTCGCCGTCGTACTGGGAACTGCGCGAGCATAACCCGCAACGTTGCGGGACGCAATTGCGGATTCAGTAAACTAGAAATTCACCGCCGACGCAGCAAAAAAAACTTGCCTTTGTGCCTCGGTGGTGAATTTCGTTTGTATGAGCGGCTCCATGTACAATGCGCTGCAATGGTCTTGGCACTTCTGGCCGGCGCGGCGGCGGCCGTCACTGCCGGGTACAACAGCATGGCCCCGCGGTCGCAGCTTTACGGCCGCACCTTCATCGGAGAGCGTCGCCCGTCCCGCCGGCTGGCCCTGACCTTCGACGACGGCCCCAACGATCCGCACACCCTTCACCTGCTTGACGTGCTGGCGCGCCATGATGTTCACGCGACGTTTTTCATGATCGGCAGCTTCGTCGAACAGCGGCCCGAGATCGCACGCGCCGTCGCCGCCGCTGGCCACGCCGTCGGCAACCACACGCACACCCACCCGAACCTCATTTTCCACCCTGGCAGCGTGGTTCGCCGGGAACTGCAAGATTGCGAGCGCGCGTTCGAGAATGCCGGTGTGGCGCACGCCGGTCTCTTCCGCCCGCCCTTCGGCGGACGCACTCCCATCGTGTTGCGAACCGCGCGCGACATGGGCTTGGAACCCATCATGTGGAGCGTCACCGCCCAGGACTGGAAACCGCACTCGCCGGAAATGATCGCCCGGCTGGTCCAGCGGCAGGTGCTCGGCGGCGACGTCATCCTGCTGCACGACGGCGGGCACCTGCGCATGGGCGCCGACCGCTCCGCCGCCGTGCGCGCGGCGGAACTCATCATCCAGAGATACCAGGGCGAGGGATATGAGTTCGTAACGATTCCGGAAATGATGAAGGCAAAACAAGAAAATTAGCCACGGATTCTCGCCGATCAACACGGACAAAACAAAGAATGATCTGTGTTCATCCGTGTAAATCCGTGGCCAAGCTTTTCCTGCTTATTTGCCGCGTTTGAGTTTTCTTGATTTCTCTTCCACGCCGCGCACCAGCTTTTCCTTGTGGCCTTTCAATTTGCGCGCGATCCCGGGATCGCCGAGCGCCAGCATCTGCGCCGCCAGGATTCCGGCGTTGGTGGCGCCGGGTTTGCCGACGGCCACCGTTGCCACCGGGATTCCCGCCGGCATCTGCACCGTCGCCAGCAGCGAATCCAGGCCGCCCAGCGATGTGGAAGGAATGGGTACGCCGATGACGGGCAGCGTGGTTTCGGCGGCAATCACGCCCGCCAGGTGAGCCGCGCCGCCCGCGCCCGCAATGATCACCCGGATGCCGCGCCCCGCGGCGTTGCGCGCGAATTCGCTGGTGCGCGCCGGCGAGCGGTGAGCGGAGGTGACGTCCATCTCGTAGGCGATGCCGAATTCCTCCAGCGCCTTTCCGGCCTCGCGCATGATCTCCAGGTCGGAGTCGCTGCCCATGACGATGGCGACCACTGGTGTCTTTGCCATTCCATCCTCTTGAAAAAATCAACCGCAAAGTACGCAAGGTTCGCGAAGGTGGTTTAACAATTGCCGCGTCCTTTGCGGTAAGCGATTACTTCTTCAGCGCGCGCGCGCCGATGTCCTTGCGGTAGTGCATGCCGTCGAAGCGGATCTTGGCGCATGCCGCGTAGGCGCGATCGATCGCCGTCCGCAGATCGGGGCCGCGCGCGGTGACACCCAGCACCCGCCCGCCCGCCGTGAAGTACGCGCCCTCGCGCCGCGTCGTACCGGCGTGAAACACCACCACGTTCTCCATCGCCGCCGCTTCTTCCAGTCCAAAAATCTGCTTGCCGGTTTCGTAGGCGCCCGGGTATCCGCCCGACGCCAGCACGACGGTGACCGAGGAGTCCTGCGACCACCTGAAATCGCCGTCGCTCACCCGCCCTTCAATGGAGGCGATGAACGGCCCCAACAGGTCGCTTTCCAGCCGCATGACCATGGGCTGCGTTTCCGGGTCGCCAAAGCGCGCGTTGAATTCCAGCACCATCGGCCCGCGCGCGGTCATGATCAACCCGCAATACAGGATGCCGCGAAACTCGGCGCCTTCCTCGCGCATGCCCGCCACCACCGGACGCGCGATGTGGTTGACCAGCCAGTCGCGCATCGCGTCGTCCACCAGCGTGGGAGTGGAGTACGCGCCCATGCCGCCGGTATTCGGGCCGGTGTCGCCGTCGCCGACGCGCTTGTGGTCCTGGGCCGCCACCAGCGGCGTGACGCGCTCGCCGTCGCTCAACACCAGGAACGAAAGTTCGTCGCCTTCGAGAAACTCCTCCAGCACCACGCGCCCGCCGGCCTCGCCCACCATCTTGCCCGACAGCATGTCGGCGGCGACCGCCATCGCCTCGTCGCGGCTCTTGGCGATCACCACGCCCTTGCCCGCCGCCAGCCCGTCGGCTTTCACCACCACCGGCGCGCGGAATTGCTCGATGTTCTTGCGCACCTCGTCCATGGAATCGCAAATGGCATAGGGCGCGGTTGGAATGCGGTGCCGGTACATGAATTCCTTGGCAAAGCTCTTGCTGGATTCCAGGCGCGCGGCCGCCGCCCTGGGGCCGAATATGCGCAGTCCGCGCCGCTGGAATTCGTCCACCACGCCCAGCGACAGCGGCCCCTCCGGCCCCACCACGGTGAGATCGGGCTGGATACGATGGGCGGCTTCCAGCACCGAATCCAGATTGCTCACGTCGGCGGCGACGCATTCCGCCTCGGCGCAGATGCCGCCGTTGCCCGGAATGCAGTACACCTGCCGGACGCGATTTGACTGCCGCAGTTTCCAGACGAGCGCGTGCTCGCGCCCGCCGCTGCCAATCACCAGTACCTTCATGTGCCGCCCAGAGTACAGGTTTCGTGTTTCACCTTTCAAGCGTCACGTTGAAAGGCCGGCTACGGGCGGCTTCGACGCTCCCCACCGGGACACCGGGAAAGCGGGATTGTGCCGTTGAGTAATCGCGTAAAGTGCTTCACTTTTCACTTTCCCGGTTACCCGATTCCACTTTTTAATATTAACTGTAGTTAAGTTATGGACTATAATCCCGGTGCAATGATTACCGTCTCGAAAGAAGACTACCTCAAGGCGATTCTGGAGGCGGAGAGCGAGGGCCAGGCCGTGATCTCGGCCACGCTGGCGCACTGGCTTTCGGTTTCCGCGCCGGCGGTGACCATGGCGATGCGCCGCCTCAAGCGCGATGGCCTGGTCAAGGTGCAGGCTGACGGCCGGGTGCAGCTCACCGGGACGGGCCGGGAGATTGCGCGCCGGCTCACCGTGCGCCACCACTTGATCGAGCGCATGCTGCACGAGATTTTCGGCATGGAGTGGACCAAGGTCCACGAGGAGGCCGAGCGCCTGGAACATGCTGTTTCCGCGGACTTCGAGGCGCGCCTGGTGAAAAAGCTCGGCCGCGGCGGCATTTGCCCGCATGGCAACCTGATGACGCCGGAGAGTGCGGCCAGCCGCAAGCGGCGCGGACTGGTCCAGTTGGCGCAGGCGGAAACCGGCAAGAGCTACGTGGTGCGCAGCGTGTACGAGCGCGATCCGCGCCTGCTGGAATTTCTCGACCAGCGCGGCGTGCGCCCCGATGCGCACATTCGCGTCGTGGGACGCCATTACGACCAGACTCTGACGCTGGCCACGGAGCGCGGCGAGGTCCCTCTGGGCAGCCCCGCGGCGGACAAAGTCTGGGTGGCGCCGGATCGCCCGGCACGAGCTTCACATTAACCACGCTTTAGTTTCAGGCGCTAAGTCTGGATAAGGGAGAATAGGTTGGCCAACGGTTCTGAAATCGGCCATGTCTCGCTCGAGGGGATGCACAGCACCGTCGAGGTGCCGCACCATCAGGCCGGCTTCTGGGAGCAGTGGCGGGCTTTCGTCGGGCCGGCGATCCTGGTCAGCGTCGGCTACATGGACCCCGGCAACTGGGGGACGGACCTGCAAGGTGGCGCGCAGTTCAAGTACGCGCTTTTATGGGTGGTCGGCCTGGCCAGCCTGATGGCCATCTTCATGCAGGTCATTGCTGCCCGGTTAGGCGTGGTCACCGGCAAGGACCTCGCCCAATGCTGCCGCGACTGGTATCCCAACTGGACCCGCTGGCCCAATTGGCTGATGAGCGAAGTGGCCATTGGCGCCTGTGATTTGGCGGAGGTGCTGGGGAGTGCGGTAGCGTTAAACTTGCTGTTTCATATCCCGCTGCTGTGGGCGGTCATCATCACCGGCTTGGACGTGCTGCTGCTATTGGCCCTGCAACGCTTTGGGATGCGCACCATCGAAGCCATAGTCCTGCTGCTGATCGCGACCATCGGCGTGTGCTATTTCATCGAGATTTTCGTTCTCCCGCAGACCCACCCCAGCTTTCTGGAGATGGGACGGGCGCTGGTGTCGCCAAGCTTTCGCCGCTTGGGGATGCTCTACGTCGCTATCGGCATGATCGGCGCCACCGTGATGCCCCACAACCTGTACCTGCACTCGGCCCTGGTGCAGAGCCGCCAGTTGCAGAAGGACCAACCCTCGGTTCGTCGCGCCATCCAGTTCAATACCATCGATTCCGTTGTCGCCCTGTCCATCGCCTTCTTCGTCAATGCGGCGATTCTGGTACTGGCGGCGACGGTGTTCTTTGGCAAGGAAAGCGTGACCGTAGCCGGGGGCCAGGTGGTCAAGTTCAGCGCCGACAGCGATTGGATTCGGCTTGCTTATCTGACCCTGGCGCCGTTGCTGGGCACAACCGCTGCCAGCACGCTGTTTGCGGTGGCGCTGTTGGCCAGCGGCCAGAGCAGCACTATCACCGGCACCCTGGCCGGCCAGGTGGTGATGGAAGGCTTCATGCACTGGCGCATCCAGCCCTGGGTGCGGCGGCTCATCACCCGCACGCTGGCCATCCTGCCGGCGGTCTTTATAATCGGCCTCCGAGGCGACAGCAGCGTTACCGACCTGCTGACCCTCAGCCAGGTTGTGCTGGCGCTGCAGCTTCCGTTCGCCATGTTCCCGCTCCTGCACTTCACCAGTTCTCGAAAGCGAATGGGGACCTGGAAGAACGGCTGGTTTCTCTTGATTGCCGGCTGGAGCAGCGCAATTCTGATCACCGCAATGGACATTTATGGCTTGCCGGACGCGCTCAAAGCTGCCTGGCAGGTCATAATCGGCGGGTGACGCCCTTACGACAGAAACGGAAGAGCCGATGTACGAAAAAATTCTCGTGACCTTGGATGGCACGCCAACGGACCGGGCGATTATCGAACACGTCAAACAGCTCGCAAAGCTTGCGAACAGCAAAGTAGTGTTGCTTCATGTGGCCGATGGATGGGCTGCCAGAACCTACGGACCGGACGCGGTCAGTCCCGAAATCGCCGAAGACACTGCCTACCTGGAAAAAGTGCGCGCGGAGTTTCTCGCGGCGGGCATTCCGGCGGAGGCCGAACTGGCCTATGGCGACCCGGCAGACGAAATCATCAAGTGGGTCCGGCAGAAGGGTTGCGACCTGGTGGCCATGAGCACTCATGGACACCGTTTTCTTTCCGATCTGTTTCGTGGCGTCACCGCCACCCGGGTTCAGCACAGCATCAATGTGCCCGTGCTTCTTCTTAAGGCGAAATGAAGCGCGCGGCGAAAATACGATGACTCGGCCCTGGGCGGTGGCACTCCTGTCATTGTTGGCGGGCGTCGCAATTTCCGCCCCGGGGCAGCAGGGCCAGCGCGACGAACCCGAAGCCAATCCCGCCAGACCAACCGTCTCCACTCCCGCAACCCTCACTCCGGTTGGCTACTTTCAATTTGAATCCGGGTACTTGGCTGCGTGGCACTCTCCCGAATTCTCTTCCCAGTCGAGTTTCAACGAGGTGGTGAAAATTTCTTTCACGCGCCGGATCGAATTGTTAGCCGCGGCAGGACCGTTCGCCCATTCCCGCGCCGAAAACCTAACTGCGAGTGGGACGGGCGACGTGGCGCTGGGAGTGCAAGGAGTTGTCCATCAGGGAGAAGGCGCGCGCCCGACCATTGCGTTGAGTTATTTCCGCCGCGTGCACAGTGGAGATTCACCCGACCTCGATTTCGGCAGCGCCAGAAACTCGATGATCCTGCTTGCCAGCGCGGACGTAAAAGGCTTTCACTACGACACCAATTATCTCTTTAACGAAGTCATCGAGAATGGGATTCACCGCGCCCAGTTCGGGCAGACGCTATCGGTTTCGCATTCGCTGGTGAAGAAATTCGGGATCTCCGGAGAAATCTGGCATTTCACCCAGCCTTTTCTGCGCAGCCATGCCGTCGGCAACTTGTGGGCGCTGAATTACAACCTGCGGAAAAACCTCGTGCTCGATGGCGGTTTCAATCGTGGACTCACCAGTACATCCACACGCTGGGAAGTATTTATGGGATTCACTTACCTGCTGCCGCATAAAATCCAGGCGAGGAGCGGCGCACACTAATTCCTGAGTGGACAAAATTCATGCGGCACGAATTAGTGCGTCGCGACCGCAGTGACAGCCGCCGCACTATGTCGTGGTTTACCCGCAATCTCCACACGGTTGCGGCCAGTGTCTTTCGCCCTGTACAGCGCCTGGTCGGCCGCCTCGATGACCAGCTCCGGCGTGTGCAACCGCCCGCTCGACTCGGCCACTCCCATGCTCACCGTCACCGCCGTCCTGGTCCGCGCGCTGCCCACCGGACGCCGCCCCGGCTTGGTGTAGCGCCGCTCATCGCGCCGGCGCTCGCTGCGATCCGGGCCGCGCACCATGAAACTGGACCGTTGAATGGATGCGCGCAGCTCCTCCAGGTGCTGAACACAGTCAGCCGCATTGCGCGCGGGAAACACGATGGCGAACTCTTCGCCTCCATAGCGAAAGGCGCGTCCGCCTCCTCCGACCTGCGCCAGCCGCCCGGCAACCATGCGCAGGACCTGGTCGCCGGTATCGTGGCCGTAGGAGTCGTTGAAGCGCTTGAAGTGGTCCACGTCCACCATGGCGATGGCGTAGGTGTCATGCAGGGCGACGAGCGCCTGGTTAAACGCACGCCGCCCGGGCAATCCCGTCAGTTCGTCATGGAAAGCCAGCAGGTACGAGGTTTCGACCAGCGCGGCGGCAAACATCAGCACGCCGGCGGCGAAGTACAGCGACGACGCCCGCCCCGGCGACGCCACGTGCAGTCCGGCGAAGGCGGCCCACACGCTCCAGAAGAAGGCGCTGTCCACCGGCTTGCGCAGCAGGGCCATGCGCATGCCGAGCCAGGCCGCGGCGCCCGCCATCGCCAGCAGCGCCAGTTGGGGCAATGGCGTCCAGGCGAACAACCCGCCCGGTAAGTACGCGCGTTCTGCCCAGCGCGCGAATTCCAGATTCTCCGGGCGCGCCAGTACGATGACGGCCACCGCCTGAACCGAAATAATGCCCACGCCCGATCCCACCGACGCCAGGGTGAGCCCGCACTCTCCGATCACCGAAAAGAAGACGAGGTTGAGAGGGACCAGCAGGGCGAGCAGCGCGAATCCCGCATTGGCCGCCGGCGCCGACGCGTGTCCCAGCATGACCAGCGCGCGGTCGGCGAGGCAAAACACCACGGCGGCGAAGACCACGCGGCTGGAGTTGAACCGCCAGGCCATGGCGAGCGCGCCGAACATGGCGGTCCACAACAAAAAGTTGACCACGTATTGCGCGGTAGCGTGCGCCGCCGGGACGTGCGCCAGCACCAGCGCGGCTATCAACAGCGCGCCTCCGGGCACAACGAAAGAAACGAATGTCCTTGCTGGGGCCGAGTTCACGGCCGCGGCTCCTCGCTTCCGGGTTCATCCTCAATTATGTGCGCCGGAGCGAGGCGAGGCAGGTGGCTTACGGGGTACGCTTTCTCCGGTACAATATCACCATGCCGACTGTGGACAACATCATGGAGCGGCTCCGGAACTGCTACGACCCGGAGATTCCGCTGAACATCGTTGATCTGGGCCTGATCTATAACGTCCAGGTGGAGAACGAGGGCGACGTGACGGTGGAAATGACGCTCACCGCGCAGGGCTGCCCGTCGCATACCGAAATCAGCCGCGACGTGCGCACCACGCTGCTCAGCACTCCCGGAGTAAACAACGCCAAGGTAAACGTGGTATGGGATCCGCCGTGGACTCCGGATCGGATCAGCCCGGAAGGCCGGCAGAAGCTGGGAATCGAGGAATAATCGGGAGATCTGGTGATCGGGTGATTTGAAATCTGCTCGGACCGAATCCCAGACGCCATATCAAATCAGCCGATCACCTGATCGCCGGATCACCAGATCACCCGATCACCCGATCACGTCTGCCGTTTGCTAGAATAGTGATACCCCACTACGTACTCTGTACTCCGTACTTGGTACTAGCTCTTCCGTCGGGACGTGGCTCAGCCTGGTAGAGCACTCGCTTGGGGTGCGAGGGGTCGGCAGTTCAAATCTGCCCGTCCCGACCATTCTTTTCTCCCGCACAAAATTTCTGCGCCGCGCGTCAGCTTGAGTGCCGACCGCGAGCACCCCAATGTGCAGCGCGGTCGCGAAGCGAACGCGCGCAAGAGAACGTCTGCGAGGGGCCGCTCGTTCGCCAGAACGAGCGCGTTCGGCAGTTCAAATCTGCCCGTCCCGACCATCTTTTCCCTCGCGTCCAGAATTCACATTTCAGAAATGCGCTTGCGGTGCCGACCGCGACCACCCCATTCCCAGCGCGGTCGCGCCGAGACGGCGCCGGGAATGGTTAGCTGGGCTACCCGCCGCTCCCTCCCACGGTGGGCATGACCATGGCGCGCCAGCGCCAGCGGTGCTGGGAATCCTTCTGGAAAATGACCAGGCAGTTGTAGACAACGGCAATCGGTGTGCACTGCAGCACGCGCGAATTCTTGTAGGGGCCGCTTCCGGCATAGGGCACGGGGGTGCCCTGCACCGCCTGCTGCAGGTTCAGCCACTGCTGGCCATGATTTAAGTCCAGGGCACTGAACACAGCGCCCGGCGGCACGTTGGTGGCACGGATGAAATCGAAGCTTGCCGACATCAACCTCGCGAGCGTGTCCGTGTCCTTGTGCGCGACGGCGGTCTTGAAGGTCGCAAAAAACGCATTGAAGTCCTGGGTGGCTTTCTGCTTCGCGGCGAGGAGTACGGGGTTCACCAGCAGGACCGCGGACAGCAGGAATGCGCGCGATCGGGACATACGAGGACCTCATTCGCTGACCCGATAGTAGCAAGGCGGGTCGCCCAGGTAAACTTGGGGTGCGAGGGGTCGGCAGTTCAAATCTGCCCGGCCCGACCATCAATTCCGACTTTCTCTGCATCCCCATCTCCTCCTCCCAGTAGCACGCGTATTACTTTTTCCGCTTCGCCGCATCAGCATTACTCGTTTGATTTCGCACATCCAACAGTGCTACAAGTCAGCAGATTTTGCGATGTGCGCCTCGACCCAAAGCGATCGTAATCACGTTGCCGCCGGCTACGGCACCGCCTTCTCGTGCTTGCTCGAGCGCACCGCCGCTATCGCCATCGTCGTGCGAATTATTAGCCCGCTACTGAGCGGGTGACGACGCTGAACATTCAGCTCTGCTAGCAAGGCCGTCATCCCGCAACCGGTGGCGGCCTTTTCATTTGTTCCCTCAAAGCAACAATGCCGGTGAGATTGACGCAATAGGGAGGCTACAAAGCACATGCTTCAACAAAACACAAAAGAGGGTGCGCCGAATCTTGCGATTCCAGCCCTGCCAGAAACCTGCGGTGTCACGCTGCACGAGATTCGCCTGGCGGCGGCCCGGATTCGTGAGGCGATCCCGCCCTCACCCTGCACGGTTTCGCGCGCGCTGTCGGAGATGGCAGGCGGCACTGTTTTTCTGAAGCTTGAAAATCTGCAACGCACCGGCTCCTATAAAGAACGCGGCGCGCTGAACCGTCTGCTCGCGCTCACCGCTGCCGAGCGCAGACAACCTCTGGTGACGGCTTCGGCCGGCAATCATGCCCAGGCGGTCGCCTACCATGCGGCACGACTCGGCCTCAAGGCAGAGATCTGGATGCCGCTAACCACGCCGCTTATCAAGGTGTCGGCCACCCGTGCATGGGGCGCCGAAGTGGTGCTGGAAGGCACAAATTTTGACGACACCTTCACGGCGGCCCTCGAGCGTTGTCGCCAGGCCGGAGCGATCTTTATTCATCCGTTTGACGACGAACGGGTGATGGCCGGCCAGGGTACGCTGGCCCTGGAACTGGTGGATCAACTGCCGAACCTCGACGCCGTCGTCGTTCCGGTTGGTGGCGGAGGGCTGATTGCGGGCATGGCCGTGGCGCTCAAGGAAATCAATTCTTCGATTCAGGTAATCGGTGTTCAAACCGCCCTGCTGCCCTCGATGCTGGAGGCGGTGAAGCAAGGCAAGCCGGTCCATTTGCCCGGTAAATCGACCATCGCAGACGGCATTGCGGTTCGATCGGCGGGCGAGAAGACCCTGCCGATTGTCGCGCGCCTGGTCGACGATCTGGTGCTGGTGGACGAGGAAGAGATCGCGGCCGCCGTGCTGCTGCTGCTGGAACGTGAAAAGACATTGGCGGAAGGCGCGGGCGCAGTCGCGGTGGCGGCGCTGATGCATGGCAAGCTGTCGCTGGCCGGCAAACGCGTAGCCGCCATCGTCTCCGGCGGCAACATGGACGTCACCCTGCTTTCCCGCATTATCGAGCGCGGCCTGGTCAAGGACGGGCGGCTGGTCCGGCTGAGAATTCCCCTGCCCGATCATCCCGGCGCGCTGCATCGCTTGACCGAAGTGATCGCTCGCAACCGCGTCAACATCGTCGAGACCAGCTACCATCGCGCCTTTCATGGCGCCAAGCTCAGCCACACGGTGATCGATCTGACCATGGAAACACGCGGCCATGAGCACTGCGATCAACTGATTCGCGCCCTCGAAGAATCAGGCTACGAACACGAGCGCATCGTCTGAACACGCGCGCCGACGACGCCCACTCGAAATGTATGCCGGGGTCGCCTCCAAGCGCTGGCGGCGCTGTCATTTTTGAATCAGAGGAGCAATCGCCGCCAGCGCCTGCTGGATTTCCCCGCGAGTTGCGTAAAAATCGAAGTTCCCTTGTATCTTGGTGGCCAGGTGGAGGTAGCCGCCAGACCGTATTTTCGCCTCCTTAAGAGAGCCGGGGGCGAAAGACACGTGCTCGCAGCGACCCGACGGGTCCTCTGTTTCAGCGCAGTCATAGGCAACCGTACCATCAGGGGAGACTGATAGAATCCCGGAGCAGTAATGTGGCAAGCTGTCTGGAGTGTTCCAGAGGCTGTGGCGGTGGCGGACAGAGAAGCTCACTTGTCCTGGTACTGGAGCAAGGGCCAGCTGCGACTGCGGCTCTCCCTGTCTGACCCAACTCTTCCCTTCGTGATCGATAAGGCGCTCGCCATTCAGCTTCAGAGTAGATGTGCTCCCGCCTGGATTTCGAAGCGTCAACATGTCTCCGCTGATCTCATAGGATCCGATGAAAGCCAGGCCCCCCCGCTTCAAGAGCTTCCAGATGAACCTATCGTCGGACAGAAGATCGAGGTACTCGGCGACGTTTTGCTCATTCACGTAGTGACCCGCTACTGGATTTCCTGCAGGTGCCGGTTCGTTGGCGGCGGGTTCGGGGGCCGGAGCTTGGGCAGCCGCTTGGGCGTCTCGCATCGCCTGGATCACAGGATCACTTACTCCTGCTTCCTTTAGCTTCACCATGGCGTTAACGCTGGTATCGAAGTTGCAAGCCGAAGCCCTGATCGTGCTGATGATGATCGCGTCTCCGAGCTTTGCCTTCGCCATCTTCACCACGTCGCCGTTGGTGAGCACTTCATCATGCGCTTCGCCCGGTTGTCCCTGCGTCTGCTGGTCTGCACCAGCGTCAAAGGCCAGCACCTCGCTGATGGTGTCTTCGATCTGGGAGACGCCAGTTTTTTCCAAATAGCCCTTGCCGAACTGGAAATCGATCTGGGATTTGTAGGGCGACGATTCACTCCCTTTATTGCAGGAGGCACACTCGACAATCCGGAATGAGATTCTTTCCCTGGCCAGGTCAACGTCGATCTTCGCGGGATTAACCTTCTGCCCCACGGCGAGAGGCCGGGAACTGATCTTGAGCGGAGCTGTGCAGGAAGCATCCGGGGGACTGAGTTTGCCGTCCTGGTATTTGGCAGCACAGGTCTTGCTGCTGGCCAGCGCAACACCAAGAACTCCCGTTTTCTGAATTACGAGCACCGTCTCCGCTGGGAACTGCGCCTCGAGCTGTTCCTTCAGCGAAGGCGGCTTGGCAGTCTGCGCGAACAACCACCACGGCGAAACCGAGAGAACCAACAGCGTTACAACTTGAATTGCGACACCGGCTCCCCGTCTCATAAGTATCCTCCTGCAACGTTCTATTAGGCCCCGGTCGACCCGAGATCGCCGGAGCGGCTCTCCGCCCCGGCGCGGTCCCTCAATTTCCTCCACCCGTCTGGCCAGAGTGTTTGACGTCTTGCTCGGCTTCGTCGGCTTCCTTTTGCAGACCCTGCATTTGGGAGTACACGTCCTTGTCTGGCTCGGGCGTGGGTACGTCGGCTGCGGCTGAAGTGCTGGTGTCGGGTGCGGCAGGCAGGCCGTTCTTGCCCTGGTTGGCAGCGAGTTGCTTGAGGCCCAGGTCGAGCTGCTCGCGGAAGCGATTGTTCATATCCTGCAAGTCCGCTACCGCAACCGCCGGCTTGGTTCCCCTGCCGCAATCGCCTTCCTTGCTGCTGGTGACCCGCACCTGGACCTTGTCGTCGCTGCCCGGAGTGTCGTCGATCCGGCTGATCACGTCTCCCGGCGTGAGCTCGCACTCGTTGCCGTCAGGTGTAGCCACATCGAGGTTGCTGGCCACCACGAAAACGGTATGTTTAGGATCAAGAGCAGGCGGCATTTCATCTTGGGAAGTCGCAGCCGAACCTGCCGGTGACGTCCGAGCTGCCGCAGCCTTCTCCGCTCCCAGTTGTTCCTGCACTTCCTGCGCGATCATCTGCTTGACTTCGGGAGTGAGCTGCACATCGTTCGGACTTGTTCCCGCCACTCGGGGAGGTGGCGGCCCACCCACTGCTGCGCCATCGTTCTGCTGCGCCTCGTACGCCATTCTCAAGTTTTCTGCGAGGATGTAATCCGTCAGCCAGAGATTGGCTCCCGGATAGAAGGGCGCGGGCGCGAAGTAGTACCCGTAGTTGGAATACCAGGGATCGCCGGCCCATCCCCAGCGGTAGTAAACCGGCGCCGCCCAAGGGTTGTACGCCCAACCGTAGTAGCCCGGACGGTAGTAATAACTTGGCGCGTACCCATAATACTGGCGTCCGCCCCACCTATAGGGACGATACACAACGGCGCGGTAACGCCCGTGCTCGTAATACGTGCGCATTCTGTACCCGCGCGCGTAATTGCGCTCCATGTGGCCGTAACCCCGTCCTGAGACCACCACACGGCGGCCGTTCGGCAAATTACGTACGACGCGTGTGCCGTGGGCCCCGCGATAGACGGTCGCGCCACCTCGGGTCTGGATGGTTCTGACTCTGCCCCCGTGGTCGTACCCAACAGGGTGCCCACCGACATTGCCGTTCGTGCGAAGCGGCGTTCGGGTTCCTGGCTGCCTTCCGGTCACTGGCTGCCTTCCGGTTACTGGCTGCCTTCCGGTTACTGGCTGCCTTCCGGTTACTGGCTGCCTTCCGGTCACTGGCTGCCTTCCGGATACTGGCTGCCTTCCGGATGCCGGCTGCCTTCCGGATACCGGCTGCCTTCCGGATGCCGGCTGCCTTCCGGATACCGGCTGCCTTCCGGTCCCAGCCCCCGCTTGCCTTGTGTTTGTTCCGCTTGTCCCCGGCCTTTGTCCCGCCATGCCCGCAGGCGGCCTGTTCGCGTTTGTCGCCGGCCGTTGCGCCGGCCTGTTCGCCGCTGGCGCGGGCCTGGCCGCCGGCGCGGGTCTCGCCGCTGGCGGTGGACTTGATTTCTTGTCCTTTTGCGCCCCTGCGAGCGCCGGGACCATCAGCAGAACCGCTACGAAAATTGTGCCTAGTACCTTGTCTCTTAGATTGGCGAAGCTCATTGCGACCTCCTGAACTTTTTTGGGGCCTTCCCTAACAAGAACGTAAATTGCGCATGAATTCCATAAACTTGTCCCGGAGCGTTATTGCTTCGGTGATTCGGCCGCCGCCTCGCGCTCATAGTCTGATTCGGACGACAGCCACATCTCGAACACCTTTCCATTCTCAAACGGCACCACGCCGCCGGACCCCGTGGTCTGCGCGTGACCAGAGCCACCTATTGTCTTCAGTTTGTAAGGCGCTCCTCGGAAAACGATCTGGGAGATCAATAGCGAAGGTCGACTTTGGGCAACAGTTCCAGAACCGGACACCTCGGTGTCGCGGTCAAGCTTCGAAGAACCTGCGGAGTTGAGCGGCTGGAGCAGAGAGCCCCGAAAGGAAAAGCTGCCATCCGCCTGGCGGTTGACTGAGGCCAGCACGATCCACAGGCGAACACCCGCATCGAGGTGGAGCGACACCGGAAGATTCAGAGCGACCGTGGCCGACGGTGGCCTCCCGATACCAGCCTTGACAGGCGATGATTGAACGGCCTTGGCAAAAGGGTCGAAGCTGCGGGAACCTGATGTGGTTGCAGCCGGCTGGTTCGAGGGAGGCCTCGCGGAAGCTTGGACCTGCGGCTCGGGCGCAGCAGCCGTTGCAGCCTGTTGGGTATCGTGCATCGCCTGGATCACAGGATCACTTACTCCTGCTTCCTTTAGCTTCACCATGGCGGTAACGCTGGTATCGAAGTTGCAATCCGAGGCTTTCATCGCGCTGATGATGATCCCGTCTCCGAGCTTGGCCCGCGCCATCTTCACAACATCGGGGTTCGTCAGCGCCTTGCTGGGCCCTTGGCTCGGCTGCCCTTGCACCGCTTGCGAGTCGTGAGCGGCTGCGGGGGCCCCCTCAGGCGAAGCTGCATGCTCCGTCTCTGACACCGCTGGGATTGCGGGAGGAGGTTCCAATGCCGCTTGTTGCTGTGGCTCAGATGGTCTGGCCTTCTTGGCCGCCGTCGCTGGCTCTGCGGGCTTCGGCCGAGGCTTGACCTGAGAAGGGGGTTGCGGGGCGGATGCCATCTGCGGCTCCGTGCTCTCGGGGGCCTCACTCTTCGGGTGTGCATTCTCCGCGGGCAACTGGATCTCGGGTGCCGCGGCAGGAGTGGCGAGCGCCGGCCCCTTGGCTTCTTGAGACGGGACAGGCCCCCGCGATTTCACATACACGCCGGCGCCGATGGCAAACAATGCAACCAGGCCGAGCGCCCACGAGATCCTCCACGCCAGACCCGGTCTCCAGATGGACTCCCAAAAGCCCGGACGGGAGGCACGTTCCTCAGCCGCGCGACGGGAGGCAGCCGCCCTCGACTCCAGATGCGCGCTCAGCCAGTTGTCCAGACGCTTCTCGGTCTGTTTCCACTCTGCCTCGTCCTTTACCAGGACCGGCCGGTCGAAATTGCGCAGGCGGCTGTCGAGCTCCGAACATTCGAAGCACTGTGCCAGGTGCTGCGCGTAGGCGTTCCGCAGCCAGTCGCTGGCCTCTCCCTCGATGACGGCAAGGACGGTCGCCGCGTCCGGACAGGCGCCATTGCCGCCGCCGAGTTCTCGACGCAACTGCGGCATCAATCTCTCCAGAAAGTCGTCTTCTGACCAGGACATTGGGTTCAGCCCAGCACCTTTTCCATTTGGATCCACAGCATCCGCCGCCCGTTCTGCAGGTGCGATTTGACCGCCGCTACCGGCAGGCCGGTGAGTTCCGCCGTTTCCTCATACGAGTGACCTTCAACCTTTAGCTCGATACAACGGCGCTGCTGCTCGGGGAGCTTCGCCACCTCTTCCATCAGTCTCCTGGCTGCCGCCCGAAGCGCCGCTGCACTTTCCAGTGACCGCCCGTCGCTGATTTCAGCAAGATTCTCTTCCGCGGTTTCGGCATGCCTGCGCTTCAGGCGCCATGTATCTATACAGACATTCTTCGCAATGCGCATAAGCCAGGCGCCAAAATTCCCTTCACTGAATCGGTCGAGGTTCTGAAATGCCCTCAAGAACGTCTCCTGGGTTGCATCTTCGGCGCCATTTGCGTCTTGCAGAAACACTCTGCATGCCGTGTACACGCGCCTCTTGTGGCGATCGAACAGCAAACGAAAGTCTTCCTGGTCGCCATGCACGCGGAAGTCGCGGACGAGTTCGTCGTCCGACCGCTCCCGCCGATTTGGCGCTCCTGCCGACATAAACGTGCGCGCCGGCAACTTTCCACAATTTCTTGGAGTTTCTTTTAGGGGGCCTGAACCCGGATAGCCCGTGGCCTATGGCGAACATGTAGGGCCGCTACCAGGTGGAGGAAGACTAAATAAGATCCGGTGCAGCCTACATACCTAGAAATAGGTGGCGACACTATACACCGAATGTATGCTCTGCAACCCTGTTATACGGCGGAATTCCCGACACGATGTCGCTAAACCTATTCGCGCTTAAGCACTTACAGACTTGACTTGCCAGCAGCTTGCGTACCAACGCAGCCGTCCACTTGTAAGTACCCGCTCTAACTGCTTCCTTAAGTACAGACTTCCTGGCCTGATCTCATGACGCGGTGTGGAATTTCCGCGCCACACTCGTTATGGAAGACAAAAGTGCTACTTCGGGAGTTCAAAATGCTTGCCGCTGGCCCAATCCAATGCCCGCCGATGAGCGTCCTGACCGGAACTCTACCGGCAACTCTCCTCAGTCCACAGTCGCTGCCAACCGACAACACACGGGATCGGAGTTGCTGTCCAACTGCGCAGGTCCTGCTTGCTTTCTCGGAAGGAATGCTCAGTCCGTGCGCAGAGTCGGAAATTCGCACTCATCTGCTGGCCTGCCGCGAATGTGCCGATCTTCATCGCCGCCTTGAGGAGTTCGAACGAACCAGTTCCTCTCCGGTCGAAACTGATCGTTACCTTGTCCTGCAGGAACTCGGCCGGGGTGGTATGGGCATCGTTTACCGCGCACTCGACCGCACGGACAATAAGATTGTTGCCCTTAAACTCTTGCGCCCTGAAATTGCATCGGACGCGAACTCGCTTCGCCGGTTCGAGAATGAAGTGCTCCTCGCTCGTGACATCCGACACCCGAATCTGTGTCAAGCCTATGATTTTCATCGCACTTCAACTTCCGCCTTCGTCACCATGGAATACCTTGAGGGCGTTACCTTGCGCGACCGGCTGGAGCGCGGACCGAGGCCGGATGTGTCTGAAGCTTTGAGGATTGCTGCCCAGATTTGTGATGGTTTGTCTGAGTTGCACAAGCACCGCGTGGTGCATCGCGACCTTAAACCCGAAAACGTGGTCATTCAGCCAAACGGAAATGTGAAGCTGGTGGACTTTGGCCTGGCTCGCCGAATTGACCCCGACGCAACCGTCACTGTTGCCGCCGGGACTCCCGCTTACATGGCTCCCGAGCAAATGGCTGGACGGTACGTCGATGACCGCACCGACATCTATGCATTAGGTGTGTTGCTAGTCGAGCTCTTCAGCGGCACGCCATGCCCAGCGCATCGTGACAGCTCGGATTGGCTCCGGGATGTCCCTAAAGGGCTGCACGACATAGTTACGCGCTGTCTCCACTCCGAAATGGCGCAACGACCCCATATAACCGACATCGCAGCGGTCTTACTTGCAGCAGTTGAGTGCGGAGGTGCTTAGGATAGCCGCTCCCTCGCCGAAGGCCCTGGGCAGAGAGCCCTTGGCAGCGTTATAGTGCCTCTCCCCGATAGGGGAGAAGCGCGGCGGCAAGTGGCTGATCAGCAACGCCGCCGACCGCTTATACTCTGGAGGACCGCAGGCTGCATGGCGGTCCAGAAAACATGCCGCAATTCCTGGCCACCCTCTTGCGCAACCTGCGCGGCGCGCGCGGCGCCGACATGCGGGTGCTGTGCACGCAGTTGCTGTCGCAGCGCGGTGAGGCGTCACAAACCGTGCTGGCGCAGAGCATCCTCGAACAATACAGGGCGATGGACAGCGCGCAACAGCTCGCTTTTTTCCAAATGCTGGCGCTGGATTTCGGCCCCGACCGCGACGCCATCCAGCGCGCCATCGAGGCCTACCGGCATAATCCAGGCGCGGCCACGGCGGCGGCGCTGGAGTCGGCCGCCGAACCCCCGCGGCAGGAATTGTTCCGGCGCATCAACACCGCGCCCGCCGGAACCGATTCCCTGGTTACCCTGCGCCGCGACCTGCTGCCCAATCTCCACTCGCATCCCCAGCTCGGCGTGGTGGACGCGGACCTGAAACACCTGTTCCGCTCCTGGTTCAACCGGGGATTCTTGCGCCTGGAGCGGATCGGCTGGCACACCTCGGCGCTGACGCTGGAAAAACTCATCGAGTACGAATCGGTCCACGAGATTAACGGCTGGCCGGACCTGCGCCGCCGTCTGGAAGCCGACCGGCGTTGCTTTGCCTTCTTTCAACCTGCGCTCGCCGGCGAACCGGTCATCTTCGTCGAAGTGGCCCTCACCAAGGGATTGGCCCGCCATCTAGAACCGCTGCTCGACATCACCGCTCCGGTGCTTCCCCCCGAGCAGGCAGACACCGCGATCTTCTACTCCATCAACAATTGTCTCGACGGCCTGCGCGGAATTCCGTTTGGCAATTTCCTGATCAAGCAGGTGGTGGACGAGCTTGGGGCGGAGCTGCCGAAAATTAACAACTTCAGTACGCTCTCACCCGTCCCGCACCTGGCGCAGGCGCTGCACGCGCGCCATGACAACCTCGGTTTCACGCGCGAGCGGCTGTCACGATTGTTGCGCGATTTCGCCGGCGACTTGACTCGCGAATCGGGTCTCGACGATCCGGTGGACGGATTGTTCCACCTGCTGAAGAACCCGGCCGAGCACGAGAAGGCGCTTTCTCCGCCTCTGAAGCGGCTTACGCTTGCCTACCTGACACAATTACGGGCCGGCGAAAAGCCCTACGATGCGGTGGCGCAGTTCCATTTTTCCAACGGCGCCAGGCTGGAATCCATTGATCCGTTCGCCAACATGCGTCCCTACGGCCTGCGCGACTCTTTTGGCGTGATGGCCAACTATCGGTATCTCCCCGATGAGTTGGAAGAGAACCATGAGCGCTTCGTGGTTAGCGGAGAGCTGCGGGTTTCGTCATCGTTGGCGCACGAGCAGCGCCTCGCAGCGGAATCGTGGCGCCGCGAGGCCGGAAAACCGGGCAAGCGCAGCCATTCGGCCGGCGAGTCGTAACCACCAGGGTGAGGGTCAGACGGTGAGGATGACGCACTTGAGGTAGGCGGTTTCGGGGACGGCCAGCAGCACGGGATGGTCCTTGGCCTGGCCGCGCTTCTCGATCACCTTCGGCGATTTGCGCGCGTCGCAGGCCGCCGCCTGCAGCATCTCCATGAAATCTTCTTCTCCCACGTGGAACGAGCACGAGCAGGTGACCAGCACGCCGCCCGGCCGCAGCATCTTCAGTGCCCTCAGGTTCAGCTCCTTGTAGCCCCGCATCGCGGTCGCCAGTGCCTTGCGCGATTTCGCGAAGGCGGGTGGGTCGAGGACGATGGTGTCGTAGTGACGGCCGGCCGTCGCGTAGTCCTTGAGCAGGTCGAAGGCGCTGGCTTCCATCCATTCGATCTCGCACCCGCCGTGCTTCTCGGAGTTCAGTTTTTCGTTCTGTTCCGCGATCTCCAATGCCGGACGCGAACTGTCCACCGCGGTCACCTGCGAGCACACCCTCGCCAGGTGCAACGCGAAACCGCCCTGGTAACAGAAGACGTCGAGCGCCTCGCCGTGGGCATAGGTTGCGGCCGCCGCGTAGTTCTCCCGCTGATCGAGAAACGCACCGGTTTTCTGTCCCGCGAGCGCGTGGAAATGAAAACGCACGCCATTCAGGGTGAACTGCGTTTCGGTTTTCTCGCCGTAACGCAGGCCTTCCTCGCGCGGCGGCAACTGCTCCAATTCGCGGATGCGCGGTTCAACCCGCTCCACCACGGCGGCGGGGTGGAACTGCTCGAGCAGCGCCCCGAGCAGCGCTTCCCGGATTTCGTCGCGATCCATCGCCTGGGTGAGCACCTGGAACGAAACAATGTCGTTGTAGCGGTCCACGATCAGGCCGGGCAGGCCGTCGCCCTCACTGAAGACAACGCGGTAAGCATCGGCGTCGCGCACGATTCGCCGGCGGTAGGCGATGGCGCCGAGCAGACGTTCGCGGAGAAATTCCACCAGCCCGGCGGGCTCCAGGCGCTCGCCGCCGAGCATGCGGAGGGCGATTTGCGAGCTGCTGCTGTAGAGCGCGGCGCCGAGAAATTTGCCGGCTTCATCCTGCACCCGGACCAGCGACCCGGGCGGGACCAGGTCGCTCCCGGCCAGGTCGGAGCGGTACACCCAGACATGACCGCGGCGGATGCGTGCCGCAGCTCGCCAATTTACGTGCAGAATTGGTGCGGACAAGATTGAGGTCTTACTTGCCCGACGGACTTGCTTCCGCCGGGACAGCCGTTTCCTGCCCGGCAGCCGGTACATCGCGCGCCGGGTCGTACCAGAGGATGCGGTGGCAGGAGTCACAGATGATGAACTGCTCGTTGGTGCGGACGTCGTTGTAAAGCTGCGGCCGCAATTTCACCTGGCAGGCGGAGCACATATGGTCCACCGCTTCGGCCATGGCGCTGCCGCGCAGCTTGAGCACTCGGTCGTAGTGGCGCAGCACATCCGGCGTGATCGCCGCGCGCAACGTGTTGCGCTTGCTGTTCCAGACCGCCATCTCCTTTTCGTCCACTTCCGTCCGCGAGCGGGCCTCCGCTTTTTCCTTTTCGATTTCCACGGCCTCTGCTTTCAACTCGGCCTCCGCGGTCTTCAGGTCCTTTTCCTGCGACTCGGTCGCCAGCATCCCTTCCAGGATCTTGTCCTCCGCTTCGCGGATGTGCTGCTGCGCGAATTCTAATTCGGTGGTAAGCGCTTTGTACTCCTGGTTGGTCTTGACGGCCAGCATCTGGTCGCGGTACTTGGAAACTTTTTGCTGCAGGTCCTGGATCTGCGATTCGAATTTGCGCTTGGAGACCTCGCCCGCCTTGATAGCCGCTACTGCCTTTTCCTTGCGCGCCTTGGAATCGGCGAGCTTGGCCTCGATCACCGCCACCCGGCGCGGCAGGGCGGCGATCTCTTGCGAGAGGCGCGAAATCTCGCGGTCGGCCTCCTGCAACTCCTTCAGGTTCTGTAAGTCTGAATTCATCCCCAAACGATCCAATCGGTTGAAAATTGTAGCACGCTAAGGGCTTGCAGGGGTTTTGCCGCCAAGGACGCGGAGTCATCGCATCTTGCCGTCGACCAGCGACCCTCGACCGGCCCCTGATGTTGTAAACTTTCCCGTTTTCGTTGCTTCGAGGGAAAGACATGATCGCGCGTTTACTTTCCATCCTCCTGCTCTGTCTGCCGCTGGCTGCGCAGCAGCCGGCCACCACGCCCGCAACGCCGCCGAAACTGACCATCGAATCCATCTTCGCCGAGAACGGCATCACCGGCCGCGGGCCGGACGCGATCAAGTGGAGCCCGGATAGCACCAAGCTCTCGTTCATCCAGCGCGATGATTCCGGCGAACACGGGCAGCTCTGGTCGATTGACGTCGCCACCGGCGCCAAGGCGGTGCTGGTTGCGGAAAGCAAGCTGCAGTCGCTGTTTCCGCCGTCCAGCAGCATGACCGCCGAACAGCGCGAGCGCGCGCAGCGTTATGCCGTCGCCGCTTACCAGTGGGCTCCCGACTCCAGGCACCTGCTTTTCGACAGCCGCGGCCAGCTCTGGTACTACTCCCTCGACAGCGGCACCGCGGTGCAGCTCACCACCGCGGCGGAACCCACCAGCGATCCCAAGTTCTCTCCCGACGGAAAGCACCTGGCCTATGTGCGCAAGCACGACCTCTGGTCGCGCCCGGTCGGCGAGGGTGGCGAGCACCAGGTCACCCGTGATGGCGATGAGAACCTCCTCAACGGCGAGGTCGACTGGGTGTATGAGGAGGAACTCGGTGTCCGCAGCAACTATTTCTGGTCGCCCGACAGCAAGCGTATCGCGTTTCTGCAGATGAACGAGAAACCGGTTCCCACCTATCCCCTGGTTGACTGGATGCCGACGCACCCCAAGGTCACCGACCTGAAATATCCGAAAGCGGGAGATCCCAACCCCGAAGTGCGCCTCGGCGCCACTTCCGCTGATGGCGGCAAAGTGAAATGGATCAGTCTCGGGGACGGCAGCAACACCGACGTGTACATCCCGCGCTTCGGGTGGGTGGGCAGCGGCACGCTCTACGCGGTGGTGGTGAACCGCCTGCACACGCGCATGGACCTGTACTTCGCCGATGCCGCCAGCGGCCGTTCGCGCCTGGTGCTCACCGAATCCGAGCCCAACGGCTACCTTGACGACGAGCGCTTCCACATTACCTGGCTGAAGTCGGGCGACCGCTTCCTGTGGCCGAGTTGGCGCGACGGTCACATGCACCTGTACCTCTACAGCTTCGATAAGAACAATCCGCTGGCAGCCGACGCCAGGCTTGAGCGGCAGCTCACCAAGGGAGAGTTCGAAGTCAGCAGCGTGGCCGCGGTGAACGAATCCAGCGGCACGGTTTATTTCGAGGCCAATGCGGGCGACGCGCGCCAGGAACAGGTCTTCGCCGTCCAACTCGACGGCGGCACGATGCAGCCAATTACCGCCGAACCCGGCGTGCACAGCGCCAACTTTGCGGACGGCGGACAGTATTTTGTCGACCGTCATTCCGCTCTGCTCATCCCGCCGCATCTTTCATTTTGCAAAGTAGGCGGCGCTTGCAGCAGCATTTGGGAGTCCCACGCCGTTTCCGCCTACAACCTGATCGCCCCGCGCGCGATCGAGCTCAAGGCTGCCGACGGGCAGACTACCTTGTACGGATACCTGCTTCTGCCCCCCGGCGCCGATACCATGGGCGCCGCCAGCGTCCCGGTCATCCTGAATCCCTACGGCGGCCCGGGAGGCCAGGTGGTGCGGAACTCATGGAGCGGCGCGAATTTTCTCTTTCACAACATCATGGCGCTTCGCGGATTTGCCATTCTCCAGGTGGACAACCGCGGCATGGGGAATCGCGGGCGCGCTTTTGCCACCTCCATCCTCCATCACTTCGGCAAGGTGGAGTTGGAAGACCAGTTGGCAGCTCTTGACCAGGTGCTGAAGCAGTTCCCCGCCCTTGATCCCAACCGCGTCGGCTGGTGGGGCTGGAGCTACGGCGGCTACATGACGCTCTACGCCATGACCCACACCGATCGCGTCAAGGCCGGCGTTGCGGTGGCGCCGGTGAGCGATTGGCGCGATTACGATTCCACCTACACCGAGCGCTACATGGGCTTGCCCAAGGACAATGCATCCGGCTACGCCGAGAGCGCTCCGGTGAACGCTGCCAAGATGCTGGCTGGACGCCTGCTGGAAGTGCACGGCACCGGCGACGACAACGTGCACCTGCAGAACACGATGCAGATGGTCCGCGCCATGATCAATGCCGGCAAGCAGTTTGACCTGCAGCTCTATCCCGGGAAGACGCACGGCATCAGCGGCGCCGCCGACCGCACGCAGCTTTACCATCGCATCCAGCATCAATTCGAACAGTACCTGCTGGCGACGCAACCCGCGCCCGCACAACCTTAATGACGAACCCCTGCTCTCTCGGCAATTTTGAGCTCTCCATCTTCACCGACGGCGCCTACCTGGCCGATGGCGGCGCCATGTTCGGCGTGGTGCCCAAGGTCATGTGGGAGAAAAAAGCTCCCGCCGACGAACTCAACCGCATCGTGCTGGCCCTCAATTCGCTGCTCATCCGCACCGGCGAGCACACGGTCCTGGTGGAAACCGGCATCGGCCCGAAGCTCTCGGAGAAGCGACGGCGCATCTACGAAAACCGTCCGCAGTTACTCGATAACCTGCGCGCCGGCGGTGTGGATCCCGAAGCCATTGACATCGTCATCAACACGCATTTGCATTTCGACCACTGCGGCTGGAATACGTACATCGAAAATGGCAACGTCAAGCCGACATTTCCCAACGCGCGCTATTACGTTCATGCCGGCGAGGTTGAGCACGGGCGTCAGCAGCTCGAGCGCGACCGCATCAGCTACATCAGCGAGAACTATGATCCGCTGATCGCCGGCGGGCAGATGCAACTGCTGCACGGCGATGGCGAGATTGTGCCCGGCATATCGGTGAAGGGCTATGCGGGCCACACGCGCAACATGCAGGCCGTCATGGTGCGCAGCAGCGGCAAGACCGCGTGCTACATCTCCGACTTGATTCCCATGCTCTCCCACCTGAAGCCGACCTGGGTGATGGGCTACGACCTCTATCCTCTGGAGACGATCGAAAACCGCAAGAAGTTCTATGCCGAAGCCCTGCGCGAGAACTGGCTGGTAGTCTTCACCCACGAACCGCACACCCCGATGGTCTTCCTGGATGAAGACGACAAGGGCGAAGTGATCGCCCGTCCGGTGGGCGGGGCCGCGCCGCTTTCGTCCAAGCACTAGAACTGGTTTCAAAAGTCGCTTTTGGGAAGGGCACGGCTTCAGCCGTGGCGCCGAGCCCGCAAGAATACCGGGCTTTAGCCCCTGAGGGATTTCCGTTCCTCGCTCGGAATGCCACAGGGCTGGCGCGGGTGCAGTGATCCTGCCCGACAGCCGATGGCCGATAGCCGACGGCCAATCAGCTTTTTTCGCGGTAAATCTCGTTCACCGCCTGGTTGGCTTCGTCGCTCTCCACCAGCACGCAGCGGATGCCCTGCTTCAGCCACATGTCGCGGACCGGCGGCCGGTCTTCGATCGCCAGCTTGATGCGCTCCTTCGGCCAGCGCTCCAGCGCTTCCTTCTTGATCTCGTAGTCAGGACGATGATCGCCGTCGCGGCGCATGAACACGTCGGAAAACGGGATTTCGTTCTGCTTCAGCCACGCAATCGTGCGGGCGCGGTATTCCTCCGGCCGGCCGGTGATGATGATGATGTCGTGAACCTGGGCAAGCGAGCGTACCCACGCGACTGTGGACGCGATGGGAGTATCGCGGTCCATGCCTTCGAAAAACGCCTTCCAGTTTTTCTTGCGCCCGTCGCGGATGTGATGCAGGCGGTGGCGCACGTCGGCCAGGGTGCCGTCGACGTCAACCAGAACGATCGGCTTGCCGGACTTCTTTTGCATTCAATTCACCACGGAGACACTGAGACACGCAGAAAACAGGAACAATTTGTCTCCGTTTCTCCGTGCCTCCGTGGTACGCAAGAAAGTTATGTGACGGGCACGGGATCGCGCAGAATGCTCTGGAAAAACTGGTCCACCCGCTCCAGGATCTCGCGTTCTTCCCTCGCCTCGTACACCGCCTTGCGCAGCCCGCTTCCGTTGCGCACCCCGTGCGTGAACCACGATGCGAACTGCTTCATCTTGCCCGCCGCTCCGGGCATTTCTTCTTCAATCAGCATCTGGAAATAGGTGCGGATCATGTCATAGCGGTCGCGCTCCGTGGGCTCATCGTAGGCGCCGGTCGAGGCGTGTTGCGCGATCTGGCGGAAGATCCAGGGATTCGAAGCCGCCGCGCGCCCGATCATCACCGCGTCGCATCCGGTCTGCGCGACCATGGCACAGGCGTCCTGCGGAGTGCGCACATCGCCGTTGCCGATCACCGGAATCCGCACCGCGTTCTTGATCGCGGCAATCCAGCTCCACTGTGCCGTGCCGCCGTAGCCCTGCTCGCGCGTGCGCGCATGCAGCGCGACCCCTTGCAGGCCGCAGTCTTCGGCCATGCGCGCCAGGTCCACGCAGACGATCTCGTTGTCGTTCCACCCGGCGCGGAACTTCACCGTGAAAGGAATCTTCACCGCCGAGCGCACGGCGCGGAAGATTTCTCCGATCCTCGGCAGGTCGCGCAGCAGGCCCGACCCGCCATTGCACTTGACCACCCTCTTCGCCGGGCAGCCCAGGTTCAGGTCCACCAGGTCGAAGCCGAGGCCCTCGATCATGCGGGCAGCGTCGGAGAGCGTCGCGGGATCGCTGCCGAAAAGTTGCGCCGAGATGGGGTGCTCGTCGTCGTAGAAGTGCAGGTAGCGGCCGCGCATGCGCTTGTCGCGCAACATGCCGTCGGCGGAGGTGAACTCCGTCATAATCAGCCCGCAGCCGCCGAGATTGCGGATGAATCGGCGGAATACCGTGTCGGTCACCCCGGCCATGGGCGCCAGCACGGTCGCCGGTCGCAGCGTTACCCCACCCACCTGGAACGACACCGGCACAGGCGCCTGCGGGCGGGCGGCGTCGGTTGATGCCGGGTTTTCCCAGCGCTTCTGCACGGTTTCTATTGTAGCCGCACACGCCAGAGCTTGCCCTGAGCTGGTCGGAGGGGCGCGTGTGCCACAGGGTGCGTGCGCCACGCAGACAAGAAAAAGCCCTCGCCGCAGCGAGGGCTTCGCTCCCAAATGGGTGTTACTTCTTTTCCGCGGTCGCCGGCTGTTCCGCGGTCGCCGGCTCCTTCTTGCCGTATTTGCGGCGGAAGCGCTCGATACGGCCCGCCGTGTCCATCAGCTTCTGCTTGCCGGTATAGAACGGGTGGCACGCGGAGCAGATTTCCACGTGGATGTCGCCCTTGTGCGTGGAGCGGGTGGTAAACAGGTTGCCGCAGGCGCAATGCACGCGCACTTCGTCGTAGACGGGATGAATGGCTGCCTTCATGGCGCTACAGGTTCCTTTCGCGAAACCCCTATTTTACAGGAGAAAATGAAAAATCGGCAAACCCGGCGCCGCTGGTAGTGACGCACAAACGAAACGGCAGGCGCGCGCCTGCCGTCTAATTCCTTGTACATCCCCTGAGTTCGGCCCTGCTATTTGCGGTTCACTGCCTTTTTGAGATCGATGCCCGGCGTGAACTTGGCGACCTTGCGCGCGGCGATCTTAATGAGCGATCCGGTCTGAGGATTGCGCCCGTTACGCGCCTTGCGCTGCGAGACGGAAAACGTTCCGAAGCCAACGAGGGTCACGCGCTCCCCTTTTTTCAATGCGGCGGTGACGCCGTCGATCATCGTGTCAATCGCGGCGGCAGCTTGCGTCTTGCTGCATTTGGAGGAACTGGCGATCCGGTCTACGAGATGGCCTTTGTTCATGGTGCACTCCTGGGCAGGTCTTGCAAGTACCCCACGGGGCTTTTGGACCTTGCGCGCGCCTATTCTCCCCTTCCAGACCTGAAAGTCAAGAACTGACGCGGGTTTTGGACCACTTTTCTGTGGAAAGCCGCAATGGGCGGGTGGATGGCTGTACCGGCTAGTCGGAAGCGGCCACCTGCGGCCCGGGCTGCAACACCTGCCCCGCCGATAAGTCAGCCAGCAATTGTTTCAGGCGCGCCAGGATCTCGTCCGCGGTGGTGGACTTCAGCGCAAACTTCAGCACCCCGGCGGGCGTGAACTGCGCGCCCTTTTGCGCTGCCACGAACTGTGCCAGGCGCTGCGGCTCGATGGCCGCGTTGCCGCTGAAACGGATACTCACCAGGTCGCGCTTGCGCTCGATTCCGTCCACGCCCACGCGCTGCGCCAGCAACTTCAGCGTGGCGTACTCCAGCAGGTTGCGCACCGCGGCCGGCGGCGCGCCGTAGCGGTCTTCCAGTTCGCCGCGAACCTCGTTCAACTGCGCCTCTCGCTCGATGCCGGCAACGCGCTTGTACATGCGCAGGCGCTGGTTTTCCTGGGGAATGTACTCGGCGGGTATGCGGATGTTCAGGCCGAGGTTGAGCTGGGTTTCCGCCTCTTCCGGCGCCGCTTCGCCCTTGATCTCACGCACTGTGCGTTCCAGCATCGAGGTGTACAGCTCGAAGCCGACCGCATCGATGTGGCCGCTCTGCTCCCCGCCCAGCAGGTTTCCGGCGCCGCGCAATTCCAGATCGAGGGCGGCAATCTTGAATCCGGCGCCGAGATCGGAAAACTCCTTCAGCGCGGCCAGCCGCCGCCGCGCCAGGGGCGTCAACTCGGTGTCGGGCGGGATCAGCAGGTAGGCGTACGCGCGGCGGTTGGAGCGCCCCACCCGGCCGCGCAATTGATAGAGCTCGCTCAGCCCGTGGCGGTCGGCGCGGTTCACCACGATGGTGTTGCACAGTGGGATGTCGAGCCCGTTTTCGATGATGGTCGTCGCCACCAGCACGTCGGCCTGGTGGCGCATGAACGCCAGCATGACTCGTTCCAGTTCGCCTTCGCTCATCTGCCCGTGGCCGACGATGACGCGTGCCGGCGGCACCATCTCCTGGACGCGCGCCGCGATCTCATAGATGGTGTCCACGCGGTTGTGGACCATGTACGCCTGCCCGCCCCGCTCCAGTTCGCGTTCGATGGCGGATTTCACCAGCTTCTCGTCCCAGGCGGCGACCACGGTTTCTATCGCGATACGATCTTTCGGCGGCGTCTCGATCACGCTCATGTCGCGCAGCCCGACCAGCGACATGTGCAGCGTGCGCGGTATCGGCGTCGCCGACATGGTCAGCACGTCCACTTCTTTCTTCAGCTGCTTCAGCCGCTCCTTGTGCCGCACCCCGAAGCGCTGCTCTTCATCCACCACCACCAGCGCCAGGTCGGCGAACTTGATGTCTTTCGACAAAAGCCGGTGCGTGCCGATCAGGATGTCGACTTTTCCCTGCTCGACCTTTTCCACGATCTCTTTCTGCTGGCGCGGAGTACGGAAGCGGCTGATCATTTCCACCGTGATCGGGAACGCCGCAAACCGCCGCTTGAAGGTCTCGAAGTGCTGGAAGGCGAGAACGGTCGTGGGCGCCAGCACCGCCACCTGCTTGTTGTCGCTCACCGCCTTGAAGGCCGCGCGCATTGCGACCTCCGTCTTCCCGTACCCAACGTCGCCACACAGCAGGCGGTCCATGGGCTGCGCCTGCTCCATGTCTTTCTTGACGTCGACGATGGCCTGCGCCTGGTCTTCGGTTTCGTTGAATTCAAAAGCATCTTCGAATTCGCCCTGCCACTGCGTGTCGGGAGGAAACGAGTGGCCCTCGGCGGTCTTGCGCAGGGCGTAGAGCTTGATCAGTTCGTCGGCCATGTCCTTCATGGCCTTCTTGACGCGCGCCTTCGTCCTGTCCCATTGCTGCGTGCCCAGCCGGTTGAGCACGGGTTTGGCGCCGCCTTCGGCGGAACGGTACTTCTGCACCAGGTCCAGCCGGGTAAGCGGCACGTACAGCCGGGCGCCCTCGGCGTACTCCAGGATCATGAACTCGGCCTTGTCGCCATCCCCCTGCGCAATCTCCTTCAGCCCCTGGTACTGCCCGATGCCGTGTTCCACGTGCACCACGTAATCGCCCACCGCGAGGTCCCGGAAATCGGAAATGAACGCGCTGGTCTTCGATTTCGAGCGCTGCGGCCGGACAACGCCTTCCGGCTCGTCAAACAGGTCGCGCGTGCCGAAAACCACCAGGCCGGCGCCGGGCAAGGCGATTCCGTCGGGCACGCTCGCTTTTACTATTGTTGTAGTAGATACGGCGCCCCCCAGGTAGGCGGCGTCATCCAGGTAGCTTTCGCCAGGACGCAGCGTGCGCGACCCCAGGCGGAACGGAACCCCGTACTCGCTGAACAGGTCGGCGATGCGCTCCACTTCGCCGGTGGACGCGGCGGCGAACAGCACGCGCTTCCGCTCGGCGGAGAGCTTCTTGACCTCGTCCACCATCGCCGGTACGGAGCCGTGGAACCGGGTCGTAGGCTGGGAGAGGATGTCGATGGCCGGTGGTCGATGGTCGATGGCCGTATCAGCTTCGGCTGTCGCCGGTTGGTCGATGGCAAGGGCGCCTCCTCCCAACCCCAGGTGCTGAAGGTCCGCGCGGGGCAAGGATTTCAGCTTGGCTTCAAATTCCTCCGGCGACAGGTACAGCTCCTCGGGACGCACCAGGTTGCCGACGCCGCTGCGCTGGTGCATGTCGCGCACGCGGTCCCACCAGTGGTCCAGTTCGGAACGCAGGTCGTCGGGCTCGTCCACCAGGACGGCAACGTTGGAAATCAGGTCGAACACCGTTTGATCGGCGCCCGCCACCCCGGCGTAAAACTCCCACCCGGGAAACACCCCAACTCCCCCGGCGCGCACCGCGGCTTCGACCGTCTCCTCGTCGCCGCTGACGCGCTTGCCGGAAAGCCGGGCGTGGATGGCCGCCAGCGTGTCCTCGCGCACCGGAACCTCGGTCAGCGGCAGCAGCAGCGCTTCTTCTACACTTGTAGTAGAACGCTGCGTGCCGGGATCGAACTTGCGGATCGACTCCACCTCGTCCCCAAACAGCTCGATGCGCAGCGGGCGGTCGGCTTCCGGCGGGTAAACGTCTAGGATTCCGCCGCGCAGCGCATACTCGCCGGGCATCTCCACCACGTCGGAGGCGTTGTAGCCGAGGGTATTGAGGTGTTGGAGAAGCGGCTCGGTGTCGAGCGCCTCGCCCCGGCGGATGGTGCGCGCCAGCTCGCCATAGAACTCAGGTGGGCGCAGGCGCTGGGCGGCCGCGGCCACCGGCACAATCACCACCGCCGCGGTTCCGGCGGCCACCTTGGACAGCGTGGCGGCGCGTTGCTCCTGGATCTCCGGGTGGGGCGAGAGGCCCTCAAACGGCAGTACGTCAGGCGCCGGCAGGATGAGAACCGTATCGGAGCTGGTGCCGCGCTCGGTGTGCGGCGCGATCGCGCCGGTAAGTTCGCCAAACGCGGCGACTACCGGCTGCAGGTCTTCCGCTGCCCGGTTATCGGACACCACCACCACCAGCGGCTTGCCCGAAGCGCGATGCAGCAGCGCAATCAGCAAGGCCTTGGCTGTCGGAGTCAGTCCGGAAACACTTATCCCACCCGCGCCGGTCTTCAGGTGGGAGGCGGCACGCGTAAAGGCGGGCAGATTTTCCACGTCCGCGAAGAGATCGCGGACGAACGGGAGGACCATGCCAGTTTGATTCTACCGGATTGAGCCTGACTGCGCCCTCAGTCGCCGGCCTTTTTCTGGGCGTATTCGGCCGCCGCCTCTGCCGCTTTGGCGACACGCCGCGCCCGCGCATCCGGGCTGCGGTAATAGAAGATTGCCAGCAACTGGGCGCGGCGCTGCGCTGGCGACATCCGCTGCCAGCCTTCCAGCGCATGCGGCGTGCGCGCAAACGCCAGTCGCAGCAGCGGCGGCAACTCCTGCTCGGCCTCCATGGTGGACAGCAGACGCTCGGCCAACTGCTCGGCGCGGCGCACCCGGGCTTCGGCGCTCTTCACCTCCGTAATCCATTCGGTGATTGCCTTGCGCGTCGAATAGTTCAGCGCGTCGTACCAGCGCTCGAGCGCGCGATCACCGGCCATGGCGCGCTTCAGTTCCGGCGGCGCGATGACGGTGCGTATCTCGGTGTCGGGTTCCAGCCGAAATTTCGCCACGCTGCCGGGAACCATCCCGCTCCCCGCCTGCATACGCTTGTTCACCAGCACGAAGTGACCACCGGTGCGCTTCGGAAACAGCGTGGTGCGGAATGGGAAGCCGTTGATCTCGCCCTTGACCTTGGGCCGCCGCGTGCCCCACGTTTTGGCCACGTCGAACGGAACGCGGGCGATCACCCATCCGAGACCGGCACGCAGGAGCTCCAGCGTGGCCTTGAACGATTTCGATTTCACTCTCATCTGAGCCATGCCTACGGCCGCCCATTATCGCGCGAGACTCTATCTCATAAGCGGGTTTCGGAGGGGCACGGCTTCAGCCGTGCCGTAAAATGCCGCAATTTTGCCGGCTTTAGCCGCTGAGGAAAGTCGTCCTCTGCTTCCAGCATGATTCTTGAACCCGGTCCTCGCCACTGACGTACTCCGATCCCGATCATCTAGCGTGCAGCTGCGTTCATCAGCGGCGAACGGTCAAATCATCGTCATGACCCACGGCGATTTCTGTATATTCGCCGCATGCCTCGCGCTCCCCGCGTACGACGCAGTCTCGGCCTGCTGCCGCTGGTTGCCGCCACCTTTTTCATGGTGTCGGGCGGCCCCTACGGGCTCGAGGAGTTGGTGCAGAAGGCGGGGTACGCCCGCGCCCTCGTCGTCCTGCTGGTGCTGCCCTTCATCTGGAGCCTGCCCACCGCGTTCATGGTAGGAGAGCTTTCGGGCGCGCTGCCGGAGGAAGGCGGCTACTACGTCTGGGTGCGGCGCGCGCTGGGGCCGTTCTGGGGATTCCAGGAAGCCTGGCTCTCCATGCTGGCCTCGATCTTCGACATGGCCATCTACCCCACGCTGTTCGTCCTCTACCTGGGGCAGATCGCGCCGTCGCTGGGCCGCGGACGCAACGGCCTGCTGGTCGGCGCAGCGGTCGTCGCCGTTGCCGCCATCTGGAACATCGCGGGAGTCCGCGCCGTCGGCAAAAGTTCCGTGTACCTCATGCTGGTGCTGCTATTTCCTTTCGCGGCCATCACGGTTTACGCGATGTGGCGCGCGCCTCTCCCCAGTGTGGTTCACCACGGCGCTTCGTTGGATTTGCTCGGAGCGGTGTCGGTCGCGATGTGGAATTACATGGGATGGGACAACGCTTCCACCATCGCCGGCGAAGTCGAGGACCCGCAGCGCAATTATCCGCGCGCCATGATCGGCGCCGCCGTGCTGGTCGCCGTCGTATATCTCATCCCCGTGGCGGCGGCCATGGTGGCCGGCATTGACCCGGCAACCTGGACGACCGGGTCCTGGGTGCAGGCCGCGGCCGCGCTCGGCGGGCGATGGCTGGGGCTGGCCGTAGTGGCGGGCGGCATGATCTGCGGCCTCGGCATGACCAACGCGCTGGTGCTGTCGTATACGCGCGTGCCCTTCGCCATGGCACAGGATGGATATCTGCCCGCGGCGTTCCTGCGCGTACATTCGAAGACCGGCGCGCCTTGGGTCTCGATCCTGGCGTGCGCAGTGGCGTGGACGGTATGCCTGCCGCTGGGCTTCGAACGCCTGGTGCTGATTGACCTCATCCTGTACGGCGTGGCGCTGCTGCTGGAATTTGTCGCGCTGGTCGTGCTGCGCCTGCGCGAGCCGGAGTTGCCGCGCCGGTTTCGCGCCCCGGGCGGCATCGCGGGCGCGGCTGCCTTGGGCATAGGACCCGCGGCGTTGCTGGTGCTCACCGTCGTCCGCGGCGAGAGCGAGCGCACCGGCCCCATCACCGCGCTCGGCTTGGGCGCCATTCTGGGATTGCTGGGCGTGCTGGTGTATTACGCGATGAGAAAAATTCAGCCGCGGATTTCCGCGGATGACCGCGGATCAGAACAATAAATAAAAAACCGCGTGAATCCGTGCCAATCAGTGGCGCCGTTTTCTTGATTCTCGTCCTGCAGTGCCACCTAAACCAGCGCGGCGTGTATTTCGCGGTGAGAAAATTTCAGCCGCGGATTTCCGCGGATGAACACGGATCAGAACAATAAATAAGAAAATCCGCGTGAATCCGTGCCAATCAGTGGCGGCGCTTTTAAATTCTCGGCGTGTAGTGCCGCGTCAGCCAGCGCGCCAGCCCGTCCAGTCCCGGGAACAGCACGCGTTCGGTAATGTTGGCCTGATCGAGCTTGTCGCGCGCTTCCCACTTCAGGTCCACCGGAATAATGATCCGCCGCACCAGCTCGGTGTGTTCTTTCAGCAGCCACTCGTCAAAGCGCGCCACCGGGCTCGACATCATCGAGAAGATCGAAAACTGGTTCACGATGCGCTGGTCCAGCGAGGGCGGTTCCAGGAAGACTGCGAAGGGCTCTTTCGACTGCTTCTCCATCGCCGCCAGCGACGGCGCGCCCCGTTCCAGCATTTCCACCGTGAACGCGTTCGACCGCTCCTCCGCCAGCACCTCGCGCATCGGCTTCGGCAGCAGCTTGTGCACCGAAACGTAATCGACGCACCAGATGATTCCGTCGCAACCGTAGCGCTCCAGGTCTTCGGTGGCGAAGTGCAGCGCGACGTAGGGCGAGTAGCTCCAGTCCAGCAGGCGCGTGGGCACGCCGTGGTGCTGCGCCACCGCCAGCCAGTTCCACTGCGAATCTTCGCGCACCGTGTCTTCGTGCGCGTACTTCTTGAAATTCCGCAGGATGTGGAACTCCACTTCGCGGATGTTGCCGCCCAGCTTCATCAGCCCGGTCCGTAGATCGCCGGTGGCATCGCCCATGCCGCGATACACCTGATTGGAGCGGTAGCGGAGAATCGCCGCGTTCCAGGTGTTCTCGAACAGTTCGCGGTTCAGCTCGGTCCAGTTGGTGACGCGTACGTCTTGCATACTGATCTTGTAACTGCGCAATCGGGTAATTGAGAAAGTAACGCAGTTTAGACTTTACACAATTACCCGATTATCCGATTACACAATTCCAGATCACCCGATCACCCGATCACCCGATTCCTGTGAGCATGCGGTCCGCTGGTATAGTGTGCGGTTGCAATCCATGCATCCGAGGTCCCCATGGCCCGCCGATTCGACAAGTCGCGCGAACTCCGCCGTCGCGCCGAAGCCGTTATTCCCGGCGGTGTGAACTCGCCGGTGCGCGCCTTCCGCGCCGTCGGCGGCGATCCGCCCTTCATCACCCGCGGCCAGGGCGCCCATATCTGGGACGCCGACGGCAACGAGTACATTGATTATGTCGCTTCCTGGGGCCCGCTGATCCTGGGCCACGCCGCGCCCGCCGTGGTCGAGGCGGTGATCGACGCCGCCCGCCGCGGCACCAGCTTTGGCGCCTCAACCCCTTCGGAAATTGATCTCGCCGAGGCCGTGCTCGACGCCTATCCCTCGATGGAGCACGTGCGCTTCGTCAGTTCGGGCACGGAAGCCACCATGTCGGCCATCCGCCTGGCCCGCGCCCATACCCACCGCAAATACATCGTCAAGTTCGAAGGCTGCTACCACGGACACAGTGACGCGCTGCTGGTGAAAGCCGGCTCCGGCGTGGCCACGCTCGGCATTCCCGGCTCGGCTGGTGTGCCCGAGGAGTTCGTCCAGTTCACCCTCGCGCTGCCTTACAACGATCCCGGCGCAGTCGAGGAGGCGTTCAAGAAGTACCCGGGGCAGATCGCGTGCGTCATCGTGGAGCCGGTGGTCGGCAACATGGGTTGCGTCCCGCCGCAGAAGGGTTACCTGGACGCGCTCCGCTATCTCACCTCCCGTGACAACGCGCTGCTCATCTTCGACGAGGTGATGACGGGATTCCGCGTCGCCTTCGGTGGCGCGCAGGAACTGTACGGTACGCGCCCAGACCTGACCACGCTCGGCAAAATCATCGGCGGAGGTCTGCCGGTCGGCGCCTACGGCGGTCCAGCGGACATCATGGACATGATTGCGCCGCTCGGACCCGTATATCAGGCGGGCACGCTCTCGGGAAATCCGCTGGCCATGGCCGCGGGCCTGGCCACCATCTGCTATCTGCGCGACCACCGCGAAATCTACGGCCGCATGGAACGCATGGCCGCCACTCTGGTCGCGATGGTCACCGAAGCCGCCCTCGATGCCGGCCTGCAGGTCACGGCCAACCGCGTCGGCTCCATGTTCACCTGGTTTTTCACTCCGGAAACTGTCACGGATTGGCTGGCGGCGGCCACCTGCAATACCACCTCGTTCGGGCGCTTTCACCACGGCATGCTGGAAGCCGGCGTGTATCTGCCGCCATCCCAGTTCGAAGCGGCATTCCTCGGCGCGGCCCACACCGACCAGGACATCCATCAAACCGTCGCCGCCGCGCGCGAAGCGCTCACCGGTGTGCACGTGTGACAGCAGGCTTCAGTCGTCAGTCGCCAGTCTCCAGGCGCGCGTCATCCGGCATTTTCCTGGCGCCTGCAACCTGGCGACTGGTGACTTCACTGCAACACCACCACCGCGATATAGAGCGCGATCACCAGCACCGTCCAGCCAAAGCCGACGGGGATCAGGTATTCCTCTTCGAACCTGCGATATTTGCTGCTGTCGGAATCCATCGCCGCACCTGCCGCGCGAACCGGAAGATTTGTGGGAATGAATCGGAGGGGCTGCGAGTCTGCGCATCAGCTCGCGATTCCAGCGGTCGGGCCAGATCGAAGGCTCGCCGCAGCGTTTCCCAGTACGCACTTCCACCTTGGCACCGATTGCGAAGGCGTACACGGTTTAGATGCCATTTTCTTGTTAAGTGGCGTCAAAATGGTAACTGCCGCCGAATTGGGGCAGGGGGGGCGGCGGCCTTACAGCTCCAGCTTCTTGATCCATTCGCGCAGTGGGCCGCCCAGGTCCTCGCGCTTGAGCGCAAATTCCACCGTCGCTTTCAGGAATCCCAGCTTGTCGCCGGTATCGTGGCGCTTGCCCTCGAAGTTGAACGCGTAGATCTTTTCCCGCTTGAGCAATTGCCGCATTCCGTCGGTAAGCTGCAACTCGCCGCCCGCGCCCAGTGGCGTGTTCTCCAACATCTCGAATATGGTGGGCGTCAGGATGTAGCGCCCGATCACCGCCTGGTTGGACGGCGCTTCCTCGGGCCGCGGCTTTTCCACCAGGTTGCGGATGTCGAATAGTTTGCCCGCCCAGCGCCCGTCCACCGGCGTGGCGTCCACCACGCCGTAGGCGGAGATCGCCGCGCCCTCGACCGTCTGCGTGGCGATCACCGACGACTGCATCTCCTCGAAAACTTCCACCATCTGCTTCAGGCACGGCACCTCGGCGTCGATCACGTCATCGGCGAGCAGCACGGCAAATGCTTCGTTGCCCACCAGCTCGCGCGCCATCAGCACCGCGTGGCCCAGTCCCATGGCCTCCTTCTGGCGCACGTAGGCGACGTGGATCATGTCGGAAATGTGGCGCACCACCGCCAGCAGGTCGGTCTTGCCGCGCTCCTCCAGCATCTTTTCCAATTCGTAGCTGACGTCGAAGTGGTCCTCGATCGCGCTCTTGCCGCGCCCGGTCACGATGATGATCTGGTCGCAGCCCGACGCCATTGCCTCCTCGACGCCGTACTGGATGATGGGCTTGTCCACCAGCGGAAGCATTTCCTTGGGCTGCGCCTTGGTGGCGGGAAGAAAGCGTGTTCCTAAGCCGGCAGCCGGGAACACGGCCTTGCGGACTTTCATTTTCATGAGGACGCTCGGTGGTTACGAGAAAAGGAACCGGACGAAATACGTTAGCACAACAAAGCGCGCCCGCGGCGTGACCCGGCAGCTACGGCGCCGAAACCGTTTTCAATTCGGTAATGCAGGTTTTCCTCCGCCCTCCACAGCTAATCCACCGTCCGCGATGCGGGTTACAATGAATTGCTCTTGCGCCCGACTTCGCCTTGCCGCAATGTATCTGCGGAACCCCATGGACACCACCAAGCTGTGCCCGGTGTGCGACGACACCGGCTGGAAGACCATCGGCGAGGGCCGCGATCGCCGCGTCACCCGTTGCGACTGCCGCCGTCAGGAACGCAATCAGAAATTGCTCGAGCAGGCCCGCATCCCCAAGCGCTACGAACACTGCGAGCTCTCCAACTTCGAAATCATGAACGGCCATTCGCCGTCGCTCTCCTCGGCGCTGATGGCGGCACAACGTTTTGTAGCCGGATACCCCGTCGAGAAGGCCGGCTTGCTGATCACCGGCACCATCGGCGTTGGCAAGACCCACCTCTCGGTCGGCATCCTGAAGGAGCTTGTCGTCGCCAAAGGCATTCCCTGCCTGTTCTACGACTACCGCGAGCTGCTCAAGGAAATCCAGAATTCCTACAACGCCACCGTCGCCGTCACCGAGATGCAGGTTCTGCGCCCCATCTTCGATACCGAAATTCTCGTGCTCGACGAACTCGGCGCCGTCAAGCCCACCGAATGGGTGTGGGACACCGTCAGCCACATTCTCAACACCCGCTACAACGACGAGCGCACCACCATCATCACCACCAACTTCAAGGACCTTCCGCCCTCCAGGACCGATGCTGAAGAGGGCGAGCGCGCCCGCGCCTTCCGCGCTTCCCGCGAGGAAACTCTCGGCGACCGCATCGGCGAGCGCATGCGTTCCCGCCTCCACGAAATGTGCAAGGTGGTGAAAATGGAGGGTGAGGACTTCCGCACCAAGTACCGCAGCGCCAGCTTCCGCTAACCAAAGAACACCGAGATACCGAATAACACAGAGACACGGAGACACAGAGGTAAACAAATAACCTAAACCGGTGTCATCCTGAGCGAGGCGTCGCCCGGGCGTCTGTCATCCTGAGCGAGGGCGCACGCCCGAGTCGAAGGACCCCTACCCGCTTCACCACTCCGCTCGGCTTGAAGGCTCTTCACCACCAGAACTTCGCCGGTTTTCAATTACCAAATTGCGAAATTACCCAATTACCAATTCCCCTCTGTGCCTCTGTGTTCTTCAGTGTCGCGGGCTAACAGGCTCTTCACCACCAGAACTTCGCCGGTTTTCAATTACCAAATTACGAAATTACCCAATTACCAATTCCCCTCTGTGTCTCTGTGCCTCTGTGTTCATTAGTTTCCAGCAGCTAAAATGATCCCGTGCTCCCTGTGCACCTTGAATTCCGCCCTGAGCGCGACGCCGACCTCTTCGCCGCCGTGCCCGCCGCGCCCGCGGTTTTCCTGCTGCGCGCGAGCGACCCGCAATCCGAGCCCTACGTCAGCAAGACCGCCAGCCTCCGCCGTCGCCTCATCCGCCTGCTCGGCCCAATAGAAGCACGCACCCGCAAGCTCAACCTCCGCGACCGCGTTGCCGTCATCGAGTACGCGCCTACCGGATCGGATTTCGAATCCGGATTCGTCCTCTACAAGACCCTGCGCGCGCTTTTCCCCAACACCTACGAAGATCGCCTGCGCCTCCGCCCCGCGCCCCTGGCTCGCTTCCGCCTGGAGAACCGCTACCCGCGCGTCTCCATCACCACGCATCTCGGCAGCGCGAAAAGCGTCTATTACGGCCCGTTTCCCTCGCGCGCCGCGGCCGAAAAGTTTGCCAGCGACGCGCTCGACTTCTTCAAGATCCGCCGCTGCGTCGAGGAGCTGAATCCCGACCCCGCGTTTCCCGGCTGCGTCTATTCGGAAATGAAGATGTGCCTCGCGCCCTGCTTCAAAGGCTGCACCGACGAGCAGTACGGCGCCGAAGTCGCGCGCGTCGAAACCTTCCTGGACTCGCGCGGCCGGTCGCTGGTGCGTGAAATTTCCGCCGCGCGCGACCAGGCCTCCGCCGGCCTGGAATTCGAAACCGCCGCCGCGATGCACGCGCAACTGGAGAAGCTCAAACCGGTGGTTTCGCAGCTTCCGGAAATCGTGCACCGCCTCGACCGCCTCGCCGGCCTGATGATCCAGCCCTCATCGCAACCCGATACCGTGACCTTCTTCCGCATTCAATCGGGCTGCCTCTCCGATCCCATCACGTTCACCATCAAGCGACTCGATGATGCCGTAGGCCCCGGCGCCTCGCCCGCCGGAGCAACCACGCCAGGTTTGAATAATGTAGGCCCCGGCGCCTCGCCGGGGCTGCCCGCAAGTTCACCGCAAAGTTATAGGGCCGCGGGCGCCCAGTCGGGGTCCCCGGCGCGCGCCGATTTTGCGCGCGACGGGGTGACCGTCGCCCGCGGCAAAAAGATTCCCCACTCCATGGAATCCCGCGTTGCCGAAGCCCTCGCCGCCGCTCCCACTTCGTCTTGCTCCCGCCAGGAAACCATGGAGCACCTCGCCATCCTCAAGCGCTGGTACTTCCGCTCCTCCAAACTCGGGGAAATTTTCTTTGCGGAAGAGAATGGAGAACTCCCGATGCGCCGCATCGTGCGTGGCATCTCGCGCGTCTTCCGCGGCGAAAAACCCGCCGCCGACCTCAGCGAAACCGCGCGCGACTACTGGATCAACCGCGGCCGTGAAGCAGAACTCGGCAAGGACTAACCACGGATCGTCACAGATCTACACGGATACACAAAAACAAAAGCTGTCATCCTGAGCGAGGCGTCGCCGCGACGCCGAGTCGAAGGACCCCTACTCGCTCCACCGGCCGCTTTGGTTCAAGCGCTCTTCGGTGCGGACTCAACGGCAATAATCAGGCACAGCCCTCAAGGGATGTGACCCTCGTGCGCCGTGGGAGCCTGTCCTGAGCGAAGGCGCCGCGTTTATCCGCGTAAATCCGTGGCTGACTTTTTCGTCGGGTGTTTGCGAAAGGTAACTCTCACGCCTTCTCTCCAGCGCTCGTCCACCGCCACCAACTGCCATTCGATCGCCGGCGACAGGTACCGCAGCAGCGTGTCGGTCGCGGGATGAATGTGCAACGCGGGCGCCACCAGCAGCAGCAACGGCGGCTCCGCCGACAATTCCTGCCCGGGAAAATAACCGGCGCGCGTGAACTCGCCGCGCTCCTGGTGCCAGCGCACCCGCGACCAGTAGTCCAGACCTTGCAGCGGCAGGTGGATGTCCTCGTCCGCCTTCAGTTCAATCACCACCAGCCGGCGCTCGCGCGTCGCCGCCAGCACGTCAATCATGGCGCGGTCCGACGCCGAGAACGCCGGCACCTGCGAGTACACACACGCCGCATCGAGCCGCCCATCCAACGCCGTAACGTCGCGCACCACCAGCGATTCCAGCCAGCGCTCCGGACACGCCCTCCGCAGCGGGTGGAGCGCATCTCCGTGAACCTGCCGCGCCGAGCGGACCACGTCCACAAAGGCGGCGAATTGCTCCGCGTTTTCCTCCGTGACCACGGTCTCGCCGGCGCCCGCGCCGAACACCAGTTCCTCGGCGGCGCGGAATGATGTCTCGCTCATCGCCATGCGCGCCCGCGCGAACTCCAGCCCATGCAGCCGAAACGCGATTTCACCCGGGGTGACGATGGCAATCTCCGCCTCCGGCGCAAGCGGCCGCACCCGTTCGATGGACTGCTGAAACCGTTCGCGCGCGCTGGTTTCGTCGGCGCAGTGCACCAGGTGCGTTTCGATGTTGCCCGCATCGCTGCAATCTTTCTCCTGCAATTCGCCGCCGCGTTCGTCCACTTCGAACAGCCGCCACTTGCAAACGTCGCGCGCCAGATGCGCCATGCGTGCCCGCACCACGGCAGACGTTCCCGCCGGCACGAACAGCGCCAGGCTCTCGACCATGGCCCTGCCGCAGTGCTCGCGCAAGTGTTCCAGCCACAGCAGCCCGAAGGTGAGCGATGCGTCCACCGACGCCTGCAGCTCCTGCGCATTCACCCCAAGCACGGCCGTCCACGTGTTGCCCTTGCGCATGACGCCGCGCGCGTACACCGGGCCGAAAGAGCGTTCCAGGTCGGTGGAGGAGGTGAGCGGGTCGAGCTTGTGCGCGGGAAACTCGCGCTCGATCAGCCGCGTCAGCAGTGGACGGTAGTGGACGCGTGCCGTCTGCTTCGCCGCCGGCGTGCGCCGGTCGCGGCTGCGGCAAATTTCCAGTTTCGTGGGGCGCGTTTGCCCGAAGCGCAGGGCGCTGATGCGCAGCGAGTCCTTGGCTCGCTCCACCTCGATCACGCGCCGCACCACATTGCGCTCCGGCGACCACAGATGCAGCAGGCATTTCCCGTGCTGTTCGGAGAGCGAGTATCGCGCCTCGCGCAAATCGAACATCACCGCGCCGTCTTCCAGCACGACCGCATCGGTCGAGCCGGCGAGGTATTCCTCCAACTCGCGCGTGAGCTGTTCCAGGTTCATGCGAAACGCCCCATTCTTGCACCACGGAGACACGGGGACACGGAGAAATGCGAGGAGACCGCGCCTCGCGACACAAAATGGGAAACATACGCGATAATCTGCGATCTAGAGTTTTTGTCATTCCGAGCGCAGCGAGGAATCTGCTTTTGCCGCCGGCCGTCGACCGTCGGCCGTCGACTCTGCGAAGCTGCTACACTCAAATCTTTGTCGGGTCCCGCAGCATCCAATCACTGTCATGCACAACGGCAATTATTTCTTCAATCGTTACAGCATCGCCGAGAGCGATCTGCAGCGCTATCTTGCGGCCGCGCTGAACGCGGGAGGCGAGTACGCCGACCTTTACTTCGAATACCACACCACGACGTCCATCATGGTCGACGAATCCATGGTGAAGTCGGCGACGCAGGGCATCTCCGCCGGTTGCGGCGTGCGCGTCATCAGCGGCGAGCGCACCGGTTACGCCTACACCGACGATCTCGCGCCGGAAAAGATCCTGCGCGCCGCGCGCACCGCCGCGCTCATTGCCAGCGGTCCGGCAAAAGAGCCGGAGGTCAGCCTCAAGGAAAATCCCGGGCGCGATCTTTATCCCCTGGCGCTCCCCTCGGTCAACTCCGACATTCGTGAAAAGCTCGATCTGGTGATGCGCGCCGACCGTGCGGCGCGCGCCTACGATCCGCGCATCAAGGAAGTTCGCGCCGGCTACGCCGACGAACTGCGCCGCATTCTGGTGATCGGCTCCGACGGCACGTTTGCCGAAGATTCGCAGCCGCTGGCGCGCATGAGCGTGCTCTGCCTCGCCCGCAACAACGGCCAGTCCTCGAAAGGCACGTCCGGAGGCGGTGGCCGCGTGTCGCTGGAATTCTTCCGCAGCGAGAAAACCCCCGAGCATTTTGCCGAACAGGCCGCGCGCCAGGCCCTCATTCAACTCGACGCGCGCGAAGCTCCCGCCGGCGAAATGGAAGTGGTGCTCGGTCCCGGATGGCCGGGAATCCTGCTGCACGAAGCCATCGGCCACGGCCTGGAAGCCGATTTCAACCGTAAAGGCACGTCGGCATTTACCGGACGGCTCGGCACCCGCGTCGCCAGCGAGAAATGCACCGTGGTCGATAACGGCACCGTCCCCAATCGCCGCGGCTCGCTGAACGTGGACGACGAAGGCAACACCACTCAGGAAACCGTGCTCATCGAGAAAGGCATTCTCAAGGGCTACCTGAGCGACAAGCTCTCGTCGCGCCTGATGGGCATCGCCAATACCGGCAACGGCCGCCGCGAAAGCTACGAGCACATTCCCATGCCGCGCATGACCAACACTTACATGTTGAGCGGCACCGATGCGCCCGAAGACATCATCCGCTCGGTGAAGCGCGGCGTCTTTGCCGCCAACTTCGGCGGCGGGCAGGTGGACATCACCAACGGCAAGTTCGTCTTCTCCGCTTCGGAGGCCTACCTGATCGAGGACGGCCATGTGACCGCGCCGCTGAAAAACTGCACCCTCATCGGCAACGGTCCCGACGTGCTCACGCGCGTCTCCATGGTGGGCAACGACCTCCAGCTCGACGAAGGTGTCGGCACCTGCGGCAAGGATGGCCAGTCGGTTCCCGTCGGCGTCGGCATTCCGACGTTGAAGGTGGACCGCATCACCGTCGGCGGAACCGGAAGCTAGCGCCAAATACAGAGGCACAGTGGGCGGATTTCGTAATTTAGTAATTTAGTAATTTGGTAATTTGGTAATTTCGGCAAAGAACCTCACGTACACCAAATTACGAAATTACAAAATTACTAAATTGCCAAATTCGTCTGTGTCTCTGTGCCTCTGTGGTCATCATTTCTATGGATCTGAAAGAAATCGCAATCGATGTCGTAAACCGCGCCATGCGCGGCGGCGCCTCTGCCGCCGAATCCGTGGTGCGCGAGGGCAACGAATTTTCCACCGTGGTCCGCCTCGGCCAGGTCGAGACGCTGAAGGAATCCGGCTCGAAGGCGATCGGCGTGCGCGTTTTTCGCGGGCAGCGCGCCGCTTCCACCTACAGCAGCGATCTTTCCCCCGAAGGCCTGGATCAAATGGTCACCTCGGCCCTGGCGCTGGCGGAGGTCACCTCCGAAGATCCGCACGCCGGATTGCCCGAACCCGGGCAGCTCGGCTCCATCGGCGGCGATCTCGATCTCTATTTTGACGATGTCTACTCGCTCTCCGGCGAGCAGCGCATCGAATACGCGCGGCGCGCCGAGAAAGCCGCGCTCGCCGTGGACCCGCGGATCAACAACTCCGAAGGCGGCTCCTTCGATGCCGCTGACGGGAGCAAGGTGCTGGCCAATTCGCACGGCTTCGTCGGCGAGTACCGCAGTTCCTACTGCTCGGTTGCCGCCGTTCCGGTGGCGCAGGAAGGCGGCTCGATGCAGCGCGACTACTGGTATTCGGTGGCGCGCACGCTGAAAAAGCTGGACCAGCCCGAGCAAGTCGGCCGCATCGCCGCCGAACGCACGCTGCGGCGGCTGGGCGCGCGCAAGGTAAAGACCGCGAGAGTTCCCATCATCCTCGACCAGCAGGTGGCGCGTTCGCTGGTCGAGCACATCTTCGAAGCCGTGAACGGCGACTCCATCTATCGCGGCGCGTCGTTTCTCACCGGCAAGCTGGGCGAGCGCGTCGCCGGCGAAAACGTCACCGTGATTGACGACGGCACGCTGCGCGGCGGCTTCGGCACCAGCCCGTTCGACAGCGAGGGCGTGCCCACGCGGCGTACCGTGGTCATCGAAAACGGCGTCCTCAAGTCATACCTGCTGAACACCTACACCGCGAAAAAGCTTGGCCTCCAAACCACCGGCAACGCTTCGCGCGGGCTCGCCGGAAATCCCTCCATCGGCGTCGGCAACTTGTTCCTCCAACCTGGGACGAAGTCGCCCGAGGAAATCATCGCCGGAGTGCCTGAGGGACTGTACGTCACCGAGTTCCTGGGATTCGGCGTGAACCTGGTTACGGGCGACTTCTCGCGCGGCGCGTCGGGGCTGTGGATCTCGGGCGGCGAGCTCACCTACCCGGTCGAGGAAATCACCGTCGCCGGAAACCTGAAAGACATGCTGGTCAACATCGCCGAAATCGGCACCGACCTGGAATTTCGCGGCGCCGTCGCCGCTCCCACCCTTCGACTCGAGGGATTGACCGTCGCGGGAGAGTGATCGGAAGGCAGGCTTTGGGCGTTAGGCTTTAGGCTAAAACGCTCCCGCCCAAGACCTAATGCCTAACGCCTAACGCCCAGTTCACAGCGGTATATTCCCGTGCTTCTTGGGCGGGTTTTTGTCGCGCTTGGTCTGCAACATCTCCAGCGCCTGGATCAGCTTTTTGCGCGTCTCGCGTGGCTGGATCACGGCGTCAATGTATCCGCGTTCGGCCGCCACGTACGGGTTGGAATACTTCTCGCGGAACTCGTCAATCTTCCCCTGTCGCGCAGCCGCGCGGTCATTTGCCTTGTCCAGTTCGCGCTTATAAACAATGTCCACCGCGCCTTCCGGTCCCATGACGGCGATCTCCGCCGTCGGCCAGGCGTAGTTCACGTCGGCACGGATGTGCTTGCTCGCCATGACGCAATACGCCCCGCCATACGCCTTGCGCGTAATCACCGTGATCTTCGGCACCGTGGCTTCGGCGAACGCGTACAGCAGCTTGGCCCCGTGCACGATGATGCCGCCGTGCTCCTGGTTCACTCCGGGCAGGAATCCGGGCACGTCTTCAAACGTGATCAGCGGGATGTTGAAGCAGTCGCAGAAGCGCACGAAGCGCGCGCCCTTGATGGAGCTGGCGATGTCGAGCACGCCCGCCAGGAACGCCGGCTGGTTCGCCACCACGCCCACCGGCCGCCCGTTCAGGCGCGCGAAGCCGATGACGATGTTCTTGGCGTAGTGCTCCTGCACTTCGAAGAAGTAGCCGTCGTCGATCACCATCGTGATCGCGTCCTTGATGTCGTAAGGCTTGTTCGACTCGGCGGGGACAAGCTTGTCGAGCGCGGCATCGGCGCGGTCCGCCGGGTCGGTGCAATCGCGCCGCGGCGGGTCTTCCAGGTTGTTCGACGGCATGAAGCTGAGCAGTTCGCGGACCATGCTCAGGCATTCGGCGTCGTCGTGCGCCATGAAATGCGCCACGCCGGATTTGGCGTTGTGCGTCATCGCGCCGCCGAGTTCTTCCTTGCTGACTTCCTCCTGCGTCACCGTCTTGATGACGTCGGGCCCGGTGATGAACATGTACGACGTCCCATCCACCATCAGCGTGAAATCGGTGATGGCGGGCGAATACACGGCGCCGCCGGCGCACGGCCCCATGATGGCGGAGATCTGCGGCACCACCCCGCTGGCAAGCGTATTGCGCAGGAAGATGTCGGCGTAACCGGCCAGCGACATGACGCCTTCCTGGATGCGCGCGCCGCCGGAGTCGTTCAGCCCAATCACCGGCGCGCCCACGCGCATCGCCTGGTCCATCACCTTGACGATCTTGCTGGCGTTGGCCAGTGAGAGCGAACCGCCGAAGACGGTAAAGTCCTGCGCGAAGACAAAGACCAGCCGGCCCTCGATGCGGCCGTACCCGGTGACGAAGCCGTCGCCGTAGTACTTCTGCTCCTGCATGTTGAAATCGTGGCACAGGTGGGTGACAAGCTTGTCGGTTTCCTCGAACGTGCCCTCATCGAGCAGGAAGGCAATGCGCTCGCGCGCGCTCATCTTGCCTTCCTTGTGCATCTTGGCGCGGCGCGCCTCGCCTCCACCCTGCTCGGCGAGGTGATCGCGTTTCTTCAGCTCTTCCAGCTTTTGTTCCAGGTTCATGGCGTGCGAATTATAGACGGCGGGCTGGGCGTCGGCCATGGCGGTTCCCTCCAGGCGGTCCGATCAGGAAACAGTATAGGCCGACCCACCGCGTAGGGCGTGGGTCACTGGGCCGTGTGATGTGCGGGGAAGGCCTGGAACTGGTTTCAGGAATCGGTTCTTGGGAAGGGCAGCCTTTGGGAAGGGCGGTTTTTGGGGAAGGGCACGGCTTCAGCCGTGCCGCTCAAGGCCGTAAGAATTCTTGGGCTTTAGCCCCTGAGGGACGTTTTCCCTGAGGCGAAAATGAAACCAGGCCTAGTCCTGGGCGATGTAGCTGGGTTCCCATTTGTACTTCTTGCCGTCCCAGTACACGTCCGCACCGAGCCCGCCGATTTCGACCGCGCGGATGGTATTCACCGACTTCTTCTTCTTGATCGCGATCCGTCCGACCTCGAGGCTGTCAAACGGCAGGTTGATGATCACGAACTTCTCCTGCGGCGCCCGCCAGTTGTGCACCACCAGCACGTAGCGGGTGGTTCCGGCATTGGTGGCGGAGAACTGGATCGTGTCCTTGACATTGCCCCAGCCGAAGTACCCGTCATAGGGATCGATGGCGCGATAGTGAAAATCCAGTTCGCCGCTGAGCGGGTTCTTCGCGGTGGCCACCAGGACCAGGTCTTCCTGGCCGTCGCCGTCCAGGTCCGCCGTAAGCGGCGCAAACTTTGGGTCGAGCTTGAACTGCTCGCCGAATTCATGGGTGCAAACTTGTTGCGCGTCCAGGGGCGGTGCGGGCGCCTGTTGCCCGGCGGCAGCGGCAAGGGCGCTTACGACAACGACAACCAAGAGCAGACTTCTCCTCATGCCTGTACTCTATCGCCGCTGCGCGCGCGTGCAAGTGGCAATCAGGGCTATGCGGTTGCAATCACCCAATCAGCAAATCACCCAATCGCCAAATCAGCAAGTCATCTGAAGTGTTCCCAGCCGCGCGGCGGCAGCGGCTTTCGCCTGCCGTTCCGGTCGCAGATGAACCCGCGGTCGCCGCGAATGATTTCGCCGATTCTGGTCACCCGGATGCTGGCAATTTCTTCTGCTACACGCGTTCGCGGCGCAGCCGTGAACAGCAATTCGTAATCCTCGCCGCCGTGCAGCGCCAGCTCCAGCGTGGCGCCCTTCGCAACCGGGACGCTCTCGGCGTACACCACGGCGCCCACGCCGCTCTCCTCGCAAATGTGCGACAGGTCGGTGGAAAGGCCGTCGCTCAGGTCAATGGCGGCGGAAGCCATGCGGCGTTCGCGCAGCAGGCGTCCGACGGCGATACGCGGCTCGGGAAAAAAGTGCGCGCGATCCTGCGCTGGACGCAGTTTCTTGCCGGCACGCATTTGTTGGATTGCGGCAGCCGATCCGCCCAGCGCGCCGGTTACGTAAAGCGCGTCGCCGGGCCGTGCTCCCGACCGCAGCAACGCCTTTCCCCGCGGCACCGAGCCGACAACCATGATGTCGGCCAGCACGCCCGCGGGCGACTGCGCGACGTCACCACCGGCGAGCGGAACATTAAACCGTCCTGCGAGCTTCAACAGTCCGCGCAGGAACCCGTCGACCCAGCGCTGCTCCAGGCCGGCAGGCAGCACCAACGACAAAAACGCCGCCAGCGGCTCCCCGCCCATGGCGGCAATGTCGCTCAGCCCGCGCGCCAGGCAGCGATGCCCCACGCACTCGGCAGGGTGCCAGTCGCGCCGGAAGTGCACGTCTTCCAGGCTGAAATCGGTGGTGATAAGCAGTTCGTGCCCGCGCGGCGGACGCAGCACGGCGCAGTCGTCGCCAATGCCGCGGACCAGCACACGCGAGGGCGCGTGTGCCACACCCGCGTGTGCCCGAATCCTCTCGATCAGCTTTCGTTCTGGTAAGGGCAAGCGCGATAACTATACGAGAAAATAACCACGGAGACACGGAGACACGAACAAATGAAGAATGAAGAAGTCAGAATTAAGAATGGGGAAATCAAGAACCATGGATGAGCGTAAATTGGCGCACACACGTTTTCATTCTTCATTCTGACTTCTTCATTCTTAATTCAGCCCGGTGGTGAAATAATCTGCCGAGAATGGCGAAGAACTCCAGACTCGCAACCCGGAACGCGCAACTCTTCCGCCGGCTGCCCTCGGTCGACGAGCTGTTGCGCAACCCCGCGATCGCGCCCATTGCGGAGCGCGACGGCCGCGCCGCCACGCTCGACGCCGCGCGCGCCGTGCTCGACCGCCTGCGCGCCGAGATCGCGGCGGGGCGGCTCGATGAACCCCAGGTCGAACTCGCCGTCGCCGGACTGGCCGAGGCGGTGGAACGCGAGTTGCGCCGTTCGTTGCAACTGTCACTGCGGCCGGTGATCAACGCCACCGGCGTCGTCCTGCATACCAACCTGGGCCGCGCGCCGCTGGCTTCGGCTGCCCTCGACCACGCCCGCCAGGTCGCGACCACGTATTCCAATCTGGAATTCAATCTGGACTCCGGCGGGCGCGGCAAGCGCGACGTCCACCTGGACCGGCTATTCGCGCGCCTGCTCGGCGAATATCTGGAAGAAGTTTCCACCGTGGTGGTCAACAACAATGCCGCCGCCGTGCTGCTGGCGCTGAACACCCTGGCCGACGGCGGCGAAGTGGTGGTCTCGCGCGGCGAACTGGTGGAGATCGGCGGCTCGTTCCGCATTCCCGACGTGATGGCCAAGTCCGGCGCAACTCTGCGCGAGGTCGGCACCACCAATCGCACGCGCCTTGCCGACTACGAGCGCGCCATCAACGATCGCACCCGGCTGATTCTCCGCGTCCACCGCTCGAATTTTCAGATCGTCGGTTTCACCGAGCAGCCGTCGCTCGAGGAACTGGTTGAGCTGGCTCACCAGCGCAGCCTGCCGGTCGTGGAAGACCTGGGCAGCGGAGCGTTGCTCGACCTGCAGACCATCGGCATCAGCGGCGAACCGGGCGTGGGCGACAGTCTGCGCGCCGGGGTGGACGTCGTGACCTACAGCGGCGACAAGCTGCTCGGCGGGCCGCAGGCGGGCCTGCTCAGCGGGCGCCGCGAGGTGATCGCGCGCATCCGCTCCAACCCGCTGTTTCGCGCGCTGCGCGTTGACAAGCTCATCTACGCCGCGCTGGAGGCGACGCTCGTCGCCTACGTCCGCCAGGACCACGACGGCGTCCCCGCGCTGCGCATGATGCGCCTGTCGGCCGATGAGATCGGACAACGCGCGCAAGCGCTGGCGCGCATGCTCCGGCCGCCGTTAAGCGCAGAGGTGATCGAGGGTGAATCCGTGATCGGTGGCGGTGCGGCCCCGGGAGCGACGCTGCCCACGCGATTGCTCGCCCTAACCGTCGCAGGCCTGAGCGCCGACGAGGTCGCGAGCCGCCTCAGAAAGAATGATCCACCGATCGTGGCGCGCGTCGAGGAGGGCCGTGTCCTGCTTGATCTGCGCACCGTGTTTCCGGAGCAGGATGCGGAAATTGCCAAGGCGTTGAATAGTTTGTCAGTGCGTCAGTAAATCAGTCGTTCTCAGCGAGAATACTCGAACTGGTTTCAGAAATCGGTTTTTGGGAAGGGCACGGCTTCAGCCGTGCCGCTCGAGGCCGCAAAAATAGCGGGCTTTAGCCCCTGAGGGACATTTGTCCTGAGGCGAAAATGTATTTTTGAAACCAGTTCTTGTGACTACTGACAAACTGAGATACTGATGCACTTCTTCTATCCCAGCAGCGACAGCGCCGACCCCGCCACCTTGTACACCACGTACCACCCGGCCACGATGCAGATGGCGGTCGAGCGCTTCAACTTGCTCACCGAGGCGTAGCCGATTCCGGTCAGGATAATGCTCCAGATGGCAAACACGTCCAACCCGGAAGCGATCCCGTACAGAAACTTGTTCTGCGTGGAGTCCATGAAGTAGGCGGGATTGGTGGCGGCGATGTTCCGGATGTTGAATCCTTCCGGGTCCACGCCGATGATCAGCGACACCATCGCCAGCACGTAGAACAACAGCATGGGCAAGGCGGCGTACAGGCTGATGGCCATGGCCTGCTTGAACGTTACCTCGGCGCCCGCGCCGAAGTTGAAGGTCGCCATCAGAATGCCCGCGAGAATCAGATACACAATCAGGGTTGTCACCGGGGCGGCATAGCCAATGTATTTGGTAATGTTGGCGGTAAGCTGGATCTGCCTCTCGCGCTGTTCCGCCGGCAGTTTTTCGAATTGTTCGTAGCGCGAAGACTTCTGGATCTCGTTGCGCGCGATCTGCTCAAATCCGATTTTTTGCCCGAGCACGGCAAAGTAGGCGACCGCCATCGCCGCAATCAGCAGCCACGGCACCCACCAGCTCTGATTTTGGCGAATGTCGGCGAAGGTACTGCCGGGCGCGACGAAGGTGTTGATGATGCGTGCCGGTTCCGACAGCGGCGGTTGGCCGGCGGCAGCAGGGGCAGTGCTCATGGGATCGGCTCCGGATGTATTCGTACTGAGTTGGTGCGGGATTTTATCACTAGTACTGGTTTCAAAAAGCGGTTCTTGGGTAGGGCACGGCTTCAGCCGTGCCGCTCAAGGCCGCAAAAATAGTGGGCTTTAGCCCCTGAGGGCCTTTTCCCCTGAGGCGAAAATGCATTTTTGAAACCAGTTCTAGTTGCGGTTTGCGAATCTTCGGCACGCTGCCTACAATTCGGCAATTCGGCAATTTCTTCACGAATACGGCGCCGGCAGCTTGAGTTCGCGCCGGTGCTTGCGCATGGCATCCGCCTGGTGGGTGACGATGCGCAGATCGGAGCGCGGCTTTCCGGTGCACAGCAGCACGAAGCCGGCCTCGCGGTCCGCGGGAAAGTAGGAATTGGAGTCCGATTGGTCCACCTCGCCCGGACCCTTCAGGCGGCCGGCGCAGGTCAGGCATCGTCCCTGGTGGCAGATGGCCGGCAGCTTGATTCCCGCTTCGGCGGCCGCATCCCAGATGTGCTGGCCCTCGCCCACCCGCAGCGACAGCTCGCCCTCGGGCGTGATCAGCGTGACGCGGTGGAAGGGGTCGCACTCCGGCATACAAAAAAAGAATAAAGCCACGGATTCTCACGGATTCACACTGATCAATTCTATTCTTCCTGATCGGCGTGCATCCATGTCGATCCGTGGCTGATCTGCCGTTCTCCCGTGACTAGCTTCCGATGTAGAACGATGCGTTCTTGCTGTAGGGCGCGTGTCCGGGCTCGCCGCGGCGGAAGTGTCCGCTGGGAACCGACTTCTTATCGCGCTCGAAAGCCAGCAGCTCGATGAACCACGCTTCGTGCTCGATTTCCTCGTTCAGGATGCGCGCCGCCATGTCGTAGGTACGCGGATCCTTGCCGAAGGTCACGTCGCACACCTCGATCCAGCTCCGGATCGCGCAGCGTTCCGATTCCAGCAGCAACGTCAGGATATTCACTGCCGTGGGCGGATTAGGCAGCTTGGCAGCGGCGCAGCCGGCTTGATCATGGAACGCCGGCAGGTCGTTGGGTAGCTCGCCGCCCAGCTCATAGATGCGGGGAACGATCAGCTCGAAATGGGCGCGATCTTCCAGGCGCGCGTCCTCGCAGATTTCCTTGTAGTCCTCATGCCCGGCCAGGTGCATGCGGAGAATCGTGTAGTAGTAGTAGGTGCTGGCGAACTCTGCCCCCGCGTTGGCGATCAGCATCTTGATCAGCTTTTCGACATCCACACCCCGCTGACGGATGACTTCCACTCCCACGCGCTTGGTGACATCACCAGGCTTAACGATTTCTTTCGGTGCCATCGAATCCTCCTGCTTTCAGTCGCAACGGCTGGTTGGTTGATTGACGATTGCGGACGAACCCCGCGATGTTCCGGAACCCGGAGCCCTGGTTGCTGGGAACCTGGGTTACAGATGAGAAGCCGGGCGGCGGGGACTCTAAGAAATTGCCGAGGCCTTGGCCAGCTCCCGCAGCACCTCGAACACGTCCTCGTTCTCCGGCACCTCGCCCAATTCGTACACTTTGGAAAATCGGATGATTCCTTCTTTGTCGATGACGAATACCGCGCGCTCGCTGATGCCCGGGATGGGATTCCCGTCGCGCAAAACCCCGAAGCTGCGGGCCACCTCTCCATGGGGATAGAAATCGCTCCCCAGCGGATAATTCAGCATCCCGACTTCAAATTTCTGCCACGCCACGTGGCTGAAGACCGAATCCATGCTCATGCCCACGACCTGGGCATCAAAGCCGGCGAACTTGTCGCGATCTGCCTGGTACGCCGACGTCTGCGCCGCTCAAGCCGGCGTCCAGTTCAGCGGGTGGAAGGCCAGCACCACGTGCCTGCTCCCCCGGAACTGGCTCAGCTTGAGCCGGTGTTTTTCTTCGCCGGTGCACGCCGGGACATCGAAATCCGGCGCGCGCCTTCCCACCTCAAGAGCTGCCATGAGCTCTCCTCTCTGGAACCAATCTGGACTGCACCCCAAACGATGGATTTTACTTCGTGCCCCAAGGGCGGGCAAGTGAGGGCACATGGCAAGCGTTCGCCTGCAGGCTGAAGCCATTCCCCATCGCCCGAATTGGGAATCGAGCGTGGAAGGCGTGACGCTCGTCACCGCTTCCCCGCTCGCGCCGGTTTAGCATCGGGCTGTAGATGGAGGCTGGCCATGAATATCAGCGAACTCATGACGCGGGATCCCTGCTGCTGCTTGCCATCCGATTCCGCGCATCGCGCCGGCACTCTGATGCGCCGCTTCGATGTCGGCGTCCTGCCCGTCGTGGATAACGAACAACACCGGCGGCTGCTCGGCATCGTCACCGATCGTGACCTGTGCCTGTTCGTGGTCGCCGCCAGCCGCGTATCCGCCGAGGTCACCGTCGAGGAATGCATGATGCGGAATCCGGCGTGCTGCGCCCCCGACGACGATGCTCGCCGCGCACTCGAGCTGATGCGCGCCCGTCATGTCCACCGTCTGCCGGTGGTCAACTCCCACGGCTTCCTAGTCGGACTGGTCTCGCTCACCGATCTGGTGCGGCACCGCGCCATCAGCGAGGCCGACCTGGAAATGGCGATGGAAGTCCTGTCGCAGCCGGCGCCGCTGGCCCCAAGCCAGGACTGACGTTTCGTTCGCCTCATGAAGAACTTCCGCGCCTGGGCGCGGCAACCCGCAAATCGGTTGACTCCGCGGGTTCCTTCGCGCTTCAGCGGCAATCATTGTGCTGGAGCCCTTGCGCAATCCGCAGGCGAGTGGTATAAATGAATTCGTTACGAGATGGCGTTACTCGAAGCCGGTCGTCAGGAATATGAATCCTGACCGCGTCCCCGGCATCCAATCCGTAGAGCCCGTAAGAAGGCGCTGCCAGGTTTAGCCACCTCAAATCGGCCCCGTTCGGGGCTTCCATTCGGGAACAAGGTTCTCGAAGGGTCGTAAGACCTCCCATTGATCTTTTGAATTTCTTTCATTCTCTCGGGCGTCGTGCGCGCCAAAATCGGGCTGCGCCGCCGGGGAGAGTGCATACACGCGAGTCCAGCGTCAGCAGCGCTGCTCGAGTATCGTCTGCCGTGAAAATTCGGCAGCCGCTCGGGTTGACAGCGCTCCGCCATCGCGGTATGTTTGAAAGGTTTCGAGGACAGACGGAAGCGGACTAGTGCCGCCGCCGTCAGTCAATCCGAACCGAACCGCCCAGTGCGGCTCCGGAACGGTCTTTGACAACAGGTTGAACGTGCCAGTCGCGAGTGATGGTGCTCGGGTTTAATGTCGAGCGACATACTCACAAAATTGGCGATCCCGTCTTCGGATGGGGTTGCCGAATATCAGGTTTCAAACGAGAGTTTGATCCTGGCTCAGAATCAACGCTGGCGGCGTGCCTAACACATGCAAGTCGAACGAGAAAGCGGGAGCAATCCCGTGAGTAAAGTGGCGACCGGGTGAGTAACACGTGACTAACCTACCCTCAAGTGGGGAATAACCTCGGGAAACCGGAGCTAATTCCGCATAACATCGCGAGCTGCAATGCTTGCGATCAAAGGAGCAATTCGCTGGAGGAGGGGGTCGCGGCTGATTAGCTAGTTGGCAGGGTAACGGCCTACCAAGGCGATGATCAGTAGCCGGCCTGAGAGGGCGCACGGCCACACTGGAACTGAAACACGGTCCAGACTCCTACGGGAGGCAGCAGTGGGGAATTTTGCGCAATGGGGGAAACCCTGACGCAGCAACGCCGCGAGCCCCGGCTAACTCCGTGCCAGCAGCCGCGGTAATACGGGGGGGGCGAGCGTTGTTCGGAATTATTGGGCGTAAAGGGCGCGTAGGCGGTGTCGCAAGTCCATGGTGAAATCTCCAGGCTCAACTTGGAGTCTGCCACGGAAACTGCGATGCTGGAGTGTGGAAGAGGTGAGTGGAATTCCCGGTGTAGCGGTGAAATGCGTAGATATCGGGAGGAACACCTGTGGCGAAAGCGGCTCACTGGACCACAACTGACGCTGAGGCGCGAAAGCTAGGGGAGCAAACAGGATTAGATACCCTGGTAGTCCTAGCCCTAAACGATGGATGCTTGGTGTAGCGGGTACCCAATCCCGCTGTGCCGGAGCTAACGCGTTAAGCATCCCGCCTGGGGAGTACGGTCGCAAGGCTGAAACTCAAAGGAATTGACGGGGGCCCGCACAAGCGGTGGAGCATGTGGTTCAATTCGACGCAACGCGAAGAACCTTACCTGGGCTCGAAGC
>JBEKZP010000023.1:0-56489 GCA_049509755.1 Terriglobales bacterium
GACCGCTAGCCCGGAATAGAAACAAAGAAGGCAATACCTGGGGCTTGCGCAGAGAACGTCACGACGTTCTCACGCACACACTTTAGCCCCTGAGGGACATTTTTCCTGAGGCGAAAATGTATTTGTGAAACTAGTTCCAGGGGCTAGGGCAGGTCTGGCAGTTTGTCAGGTCGTCAGTTTTCGCGGCGCCGACAATTTGCGAACTGAGACACTGAATAACTGACAAACTGACAAACCGTTATGAAAATTGAAGCCATCACGCTGCGCGAGATTCGCATGCCGCTGGTGCATTTTTTCGAGACCAGCTTCGGGCGGACGACCCAGCGCTCCATCCTCCTGGTTACGCTGCACGGCGGCGGCCTGAACGCTTGGGGCGAGTGCGTTGCCGGAGAGAATCCATTTTACAGCAGCGAGTGGGTGGACTCGGCCTGGGTAACGATCGCGCAATTCCTGGCGCCGGCGGTGCTGGGGAAAGATTTTTCGACGGCGGGCGAGTGCCGGCCGCTGCTGGCGCATGTCAAGGGACATCGCATGGCGAAGGCGGCGATCGAGAACGCGCTCTGGGCGGCGGAAGCGGAGGAGAAAAATGTTCCGCTGTGGAAGTTGCTGGGCGGAACGCGGCGGCAGATCGAGTGCGGCGTCTCCATCGGAATCCAGGATTCGGTGGAGCAGTTGCTGGAAAAGGTCGAGACCGAGTTGGCGGCCGGGTACCGGCGCATCAAGGTAAAGGTCAAGCCGGGGTGGGACGTCAAGGTGCTAGAGCGGATCCGCGCTAGGTGGCCGGAGATTCTGCTGAGCTGCGACGCCAATTCCGCCTACCGCCTCGACGATTTCGAACACCTGAAGCGCTTCGACGAATTCAACCTGCTGATGATCGAGCAGCCGCTGTGGAACGACGACTTCTTCTTCCACGCGCGGCTGCAAAAGCAGATCAAGACGGCGATCTGCCTGGACGAATCCATCCGCCACGGGCGCGACGTCGCGGCCGCGCTGGGGCTGGGGGCGTGCCGGATCGTCAACATCAAGGTGGGGCGCGTGGGCGGATTCAGAGAGGCGCTGTGGATCAACGACGTCTGCAGCGCGCATGGGGTCCCGGTGTGGTGCGGCGGCATGCTGGAAACGGGCATCGGGCGGGCTCATAACATCGCGCTCTCCACCTTGGAAAATTTCCGCTTGCCGGGCGATGTCTCGGCCTCGAAGCGCTATTGGAAGGAAGACATCATTGAGCCCGAAGTGGAGGTTACGCGCGAGGGACTGATTAACGTGCCGGATTCTCCCGGGACCGGCTACCGTGTACGCGAGGATTTGATTGAGCGCTTGACGGTGCGGAAAGAGGTTTTCGGTTGTCGGTGATCGGTTGTCGGCCCTTTTTGCGGGCGAGGCAAGCGGCGCTCGAGCCCCAAGCGTTTCCCTCGGCGGCTAAAGCCGGCCGCGAAACTGACCTCAACGGCACGGCTGAAGCCGTGCCCCTCCCGAGAACGCCCGTCCCAAGTACGCCCGTCCCGCTAAAAGCGGTCCCAACAGAAACAGAAACTGAAACTGAAACTGAAACTACTTTGTTCCGTTCCCATTGTTCTCGGCGATTTCTCCGTCGTGTTTCTTCAGCAGATCGACGGCTTGGGCGGCGGTCATGTTGTGCACGGGACGGATGTGGGTAGTGGCTTCGTCTTCGTTGATCTTGATGCTCTTGAAGATGAGCGCCTTGCCGGTGAAGTGCAGGACCATGTGGCTGGGCTCCCAATGAGCGCCGTTGCTGCCTTCGACCGCTTTTTGCTCGACCTTGAACTCCCCGCCTTGATCGAGGTGTGCGAGGATTCCCCAACCGAAGTTGACGTCGCGGAAAAGCCGGGCTTCGATCTTGGCAATGCGTTTGGCGGGTACGGCAATCGCCATTGTGCCCTGCATGCCCTTGTACACCAGGGTTTCGCGCTGCGGCGGATCGAAGTCGGGGTTGGGCTTGAAATTCAGCATCACCACCTCGCCCCAGGGTGCTTCGTTTTTCGTTCCGGCGTATTCGTAGAGGAAAGCGTCGGGCAGGGCCGCGACCATGGCGCGAGTGCGGCGATCATCGTCCTTCTGGCTCTTCTGCTTTTGCGCAAGTTGCTGCGGATCGGTGACCAGGCGCTGCAGACGCTTGTCTTCCTTGTCACGATCGGCGGGACTGAGCGGCTTGCCGTTGATCATCAGCAGGCGGCCGATCACGCCCTGATCGGTTTCGATCATCTCGCGCGTTTCAGTGCGCTCGGGCTTTTTCTTGGTGAGCCGGTACATGTAGTGGGTGTTGTCGGCGTCCTGCGCGTTCTCATTGGCGACGGCCTTGCGCACCAGGTCGGCGGGATTGGCGGGCAAGTCCGGCCTCGGCGGTTGCTGCGCCGCCCATGTCAACGTGGCCAGCAGCATGATTGCCGCGGCTCTCAACACGAATGTCCTTCGCCGGTTCAGTGTCCGCATGAAAATAGTCGTTGTGTGCAGATGCTAATACAGATTAGACGAGTAAAAGAGCGCCTCAGTTGCTTAGATTGAGATGGCAGGTGCCGCGGGCGCCAACCGGGTGGAGGAACCGGCCGACACGTGGTCATGAGCCATTGACAGGCCAAGGGATAGTTCTCGGAACCGTAGAAGTTCACAGCAGAAGTGGCTGATGTTAAAGTAGTTACTGGCAGACAAAGGTCGGCAACCCCAGCCGCGAAAAACCTGATTGCCGCTTTCGGCGCGGTTGGATATAGTCTGCAACAGCTTCTTCGGTCTCCTTGCCTGCGCCCGCGCTCTGTTTACGACCGCGTCCTGATGGCGCCGGTCGGCGACCTTGGTGTCAGTAGGCAGCAGAGGATCACGTATGTGGAAATCACGCAAAGAAGATGAGATTCCCGCCTCAACGCCTAGCGTCTTCAACCCCAAGGAGGTCCGTCCCGTGGAAACGCCAAAACCTGTGAACGAATTCCGTGCCGAAGTCGCGGCAATCGGCAAGTCCGTGCTGGTGAAAGGTGAACTTTCAGGCAGCGAAGACCTGTACCTGGACGGCGAGGTGGAGGGCAGCATCGAGCTGCGCGGTCACAACCTGACAGTGGGGCCGCATGGCCGCGTGCGCGCGCATACCCGGGCGAAGGACGTGGTGGTCCACGGCAAGGTGGACGGAAACATTAATGCCGACCGTGTGGAGCTGAAGAAATCGGCCATCCACGTCGGCAATATCGTCACCCAGCGAGTCATCATCGAGGAAGGCGCGTTTTTCAAGGGTTCCATCGACGTTCAGCGGGAGCAAAAGCCGGAGCCCAAGCCGGCGGTAACCGTGGCGGCCGTTTCCAGTTCCCCGGCTGCATCCTCGAGCGCGCCGCTGGGGCAGGCGTCGTTGTTGGAGCCGAAAAGGTAACCGCGGCGGCGCGTTGCGCTTTGCCACAAGCCGGAGCACAATGAGCTAGTCGCTCAAGAAGTTATGGCATGGGTTCGGTGACGCACAATCTTTTCCGATCATTATTCCGCGGCGGCGCCGCCGGGAATGGACCCAACCAGAAGCCGTCGGCCGCGCGCGTCAATCGCCGCTCCAGCGGGCTCAACGAATTTTCCAAGTCCATTGCCGGGCGGGAAGGGCTGTGCATCCTCGACCTGGGATGCACCTCGGCCACCAACATCTCGCGCCTCACCGGGATGGGCCACAAGGTCTGCACCGAAGACCTGCTCGACGCGGCCCTCGATCCCCTGTTGCAGTGTACCGGAGCAGACGGAAAGAGAACGGTCGACGCGACGCGATTCCTGCGCGAGAACCTGACCTACCAGGGGCAAAAGTTCGATGCCGTGCTGGCCTGGGATGTCCCCGACTATCTGCCGGAGCCGCTGGTGAAGCCGGTGGTGGAACGCTTGTGCGCGCTGATGAAGCCGGGCGGCATCCTGCTGGCGTTTTTCCACACCCGGGATGCCGGCCCCGACGCTCCGCATTGCCGCTATCACATCGCCGGCAACGACATGCTGCAACTGCAAGCGACCCCGCGCGACGGCCCGGCAGTATTCCGCTTGCAGCGGGTGTTCAACAACCGCCACATCGAAAATCTCTTCCGCGAGTTCGCCTCGCTCAAGTTCTTCCTGGCGCGAGACAACGTGCGCGAAGTGATTGTGGTTCGGTAACCCAGGCTTCAGCCATCAGCGGCGCTCTTCCACACAATAATTCCCATGCGGTAGAGATAGCGGTTTTCCATCCCGACCCCGGCGGCATCGGTATTCCCCAGGATGGACTTGAGTTCTTGCGGCGTGTAGGCGCGGCGCACCGAGGCGATGCCGTCGTGCAGCGTCAGGCGGCTGAAGATTGGATAACCGGCGTACATGAGGGCGAGGTGGAGAGGCTCACGGCGAAGGTCGTTGAGGAGAACGGCCACACGCGCGACGCGCAACGCCTGATTGACGAACTTCACGATCTGCTCGCGCTCGAGATGATGGATCAGCAGGGAACAGGTCACCAGGTCGAAGCTGTTGTCCAGGAAAGGCAGCGCCAGGGCATCGCCGGCGACCGTACCGGTACCGTTGCGCGGCAGGTGCGCCGGCATGCGGTCCATGAGGGTGACTCTGATCTGAGCTGGCGGCCGGATCTGACGGGCAGCGGTGAGGGCGACATCGCCGGAGCCGGCGCCGACGTCGAGCAGGGTGAGTTCGCCGCGGTCAGAAGAAGGTTTGCGGATGCGTGTAACCACCTGCTCCAGCATGCGCCGCGTGGTGCTGATGCCGCCGAACCAGCGGTTGATGCGCCGCAAGTCGGCGAGCGTTTGCTGGACTTCGGCGGGCGTCGCCGCATCGCTATCCAGCAGTTCCGGAGTGACCACGCGCTTCATAAAAGCTGTTAGCTCTTAGCTGTTAGCTTTTAGCCAGAAAGGAACCGGAAACTGCGGGCCCTCTCTTCCGGCTAAGAGCTAAGAGCTAAAAGCTAAGAGCCAGCAGCCCTACACCGTCTCCAGCTCTTCTTCCAGCAGTTGCTTGTTGTACAGGCCGGTGTAGTAGCCGTTGAGGGCGAGCAGTTCGTCATGCGTGCCCAGCTCAACAATGCGGCCATCGAATAAGACCGCGATGCGGTCCGCATTGCGCACGGTGGAGACGCGGTGCGAGATGAAGATGGTGGTGCGGCCATGCATCACTTCGCGCAGGTGGTTGAGGATTTTTTCTTCGGTGTAGGTATCCACGCTGGAGAGCGCATCGTCGAGCACCATGATGCGCGGATCGCGGACCAGGGCGCGGGCGATCGCGGTTCGCTGCTTCTGGCCGCCGGACAACGTGATGCCGCGCTCGCCGACCATGGTGCCGTACTTCTCCGGGAAGGCGGCGATGTCGAGCGCGATGTTGGCGCCTTCCGCAGCCTCCATGATCTGCGCGTCGGTGGAAGTCTCCACCCCGAATGCGATGTTCTCCCGCACCGTGTCGCTGAACAGAAACGTTTCCTGCGGCACGAACCCGATGCTGCGGCGCAACCGGTCGAGCGGGAATTCGCGGATGGGCCGGCCGTCGAGCAGGATGGCGCCTTCGGGCGCGTCGTACACGCGAGGGATCAGGCTCACCAGCGTCGTTTTTCCCGAGCCTGTCGGGCCCACGATGGCAAGGCTGCTGCCGGCGGGAATCTTGAGGTTGATGTCTTTCAGCACTTGCGTGCCGTTGTAGCTGAAGCTCAGATGGCGGAATTCGATTTCGCCGCGGATGACACCGGCAGACGCGCGACTGGCGCCGCCGAGGGATTCGTCCGCCACCTCCGGTTTCTGCTCAAACATCTCCTGGATGCGCACCATGGAAGCCGTGCCGCGCTGGAAGAGGTTGATCACCCAGCCCAGCGCAATCACCGGCCATGTGAGCTGCACCATGTAAGTGTTAAAGGCGACGAAGCTGCCGACGTTCATGTGGCCCAGCAGCACCTCGCGTCCGCCGAGCCAGAGCACCAGCACCACCGCCATCCCGAGAAGCAATTCCAGGGTCGGCCACAGCATGCCCATCAGCCGCACCAGCTTCAGGCTGCGGCGAATGTATTCCTGGTTGGCTTTCTCGAAACTGGCGGTCTCGGCGTCTTCCTGGGCAAAGGCGCGGATGATGCGCGCGCCGGAGAAATTCTCCTGCGCCCGCGCCGAGATGTCGGAGAAGCTGGCCTGAATTTTTTCGAAGCGCTCATGAATGCGCCGCCCGAAGTACTGCACCACGATGCTGATGATGGGCAGGGGCGCATAGGTGTAGAGCGTCAGCCGGGGGCTGATGCTGATCATGATGGCCAGCGCAAAGGCGCTCAGCACCAGGGTATTGGCGGTGTACATGATGCCGGGACCGAGCAGGTTGCGCACCGCGTTCAGATCGTTGGTGGCGCGCGCCATGATGTCCCCGGTGCGCATGCGCTGGTAGTAGGAATACGAGAGCTGTTCCAGGTGGCGGAAGAGGTCGTTGCGCAGGTCGAATTCGATGTCGCGCGAGATGCCGATCATGATCCAGCGGGTCAGGAACTGGAACACGCCCTTCGCGGCGATGACGGCCACCAGCAGCAGCGCCCAGATCAGCAGCTTGTGCGCCATCGCATCGGCGGCCAGCTTGCCTTCGTGCCAGCCCTGCAGGTCGTTCACCGCGCCGCGGATGACCAGTGGTCCCAGGATCCAGATGCCGTTGTTGAGCAACACCGTGACCCCGCCGATGAGAAAGCCGCGGCGGTACTTCTTCATGTACGGAAACAGGGGTCGGAGTTGCTTCACCATGGATGAAATATAGATGTGATTCTAGCAGCGCAGGGTGCGAAGAAGGCTTCAGGCTTCGGGCGGCAGGCTTCAGGCGGGGAAGAGCCTAGCCACGGATTTCGCGGATTCTCACGGATAAAGCACAAAAAAGCTGATCCGTGTTGATCCGTGGAAATCTGTGGCTAAGCTACCGCCTTGGGCCTTGTTCGCCGCCGTACATGGCGGGTTCGCCCAGGCTGCCCTTGGCGGGAAGGTGGCGCAGGTAAGTGACGATGGCCCACACCTCCTCGTCGCGCAGGATGCCTTTGGCCGCGGGCATGCCCGACGGGCTCAGCCCGTTGGTGATAACCCACTTGAGCTGCCCATCGGTATATGCCTGCACCGCGGGGGAATTCAATTCCGGGATGGGCGGCGACATGGCGGCTGCGAACGGCACTCCCGTCGCCTGGCCATCAAGGCCATGGCAGGCGGCGCAATAGGAGGAGAAAATCTGCTGCCCGCGATGGATGTTCTCCGCCGTCGCCGGCAGCGGATTTTGCTCCTTGGCTCCGCCCACGGTCAGCCGCCGCTTGATGGCGGTCATCACCGCGGTTTCGGTGCGTCCCGGCGGGTTGACGCTGCACGCAGCCAGTGCCAGCACGGCAGCAACCGCCATGGCGAAACCTGCACTACGCCGGGACACCATCACTCCACGATGACCTTCATGTTCATGTTGGCGTGGTTCACGCCGCAGAAGTGGTCGCAGATCAGCAGGTAGGTGCCCGCGGTTTGCGGCGTCAGGTTCACTTCGGTGGTCTTGCCGGGCTCGATGATCTCATCGATTTTCAGCGGCTTGAGAAAGAAGCCGTGGATGACGTCGCTGGAGGTCAGCAGCTTCACCGGCTCGCCCTTCTTGAGCGTGATCTGGTTGGGGCTGAACTCGAAGCGCTTGGCGGTGATGTTGATGACCTTCGGATCCTGCGCGCGCGTGCGATGCGGAACGAGCGCGACGACACCGAGAACGAGCAGCACGGCGAGCGTGATTCGGCGATGTGGCAAACGCATGACCCTCTCCTATAGCGTGGGCGTCTTCAAAATCTGCTGGATGCCGTTCAGTCCGGAATACTCGCGCAGCGTGAGTTCCACGTCCTGCACCGCGATGGGCTGCTTGGGCGCGGCGCTGACCACGCGGATTCCGAGACGCTTGAACGGCTGGTCCTTGTCGAACGCGTAGGGCTTCTTTGCCGGAGCCGTGGGCTCGGGAAAGGCGAAGATGAGCGAGCGCGCGGCGTAGTGGTGGACACCACCTTCATGGTGCTCGTCGTCGCGGTGGATGTGCCCGTAGAGCACGGTGACGTTTTCGTAGCCGCCGAGCGCGTTCATGACGTCGTCGCCGTCGATGGTGAACCATTCCCACTCCGGCTTGAGGTCAAACAGGGGGCGGTGGGTGAAGACCACGATGGGCGCTGACTTGGAGAAGCGCGCCAGGTCCTTTTTGAGCCAGGCAAGCTGCTCGGGGCCGACCTCGGGCTTGGCGCGCGAGACGTTGTCGAGTGCAATGAAGTGCACGCCGCGATGGTCGAAGGAGTAGTTGGTGGGACCGAAGTTGTCGCGGAAGAGCGCGCCGCCATCCAGACCGGCGTCGTGTTCGCCGGGCACGCACATCAACTTCTTCGCCTTGAGGCGGCCGGCAATCTCGCGGAAATTAGCCATGCGCTTGGCGTGGACGTCCTTGTCCTCGCTGTCGTGGGTCAGGTCGCCGGTGAACAGGACCAGATCAGGCTGATGCGGCAGCGCATTCACCATTTCCACGGCGCGCTCGAAGGCCTTGGTGCCCAGCGGGTCGGGAGGGCCATTGAAGCCGACATGCGCGTCGCTGAGCTGAATGAAGGAAAACGGTGTAACCGCTTCGCCGCTGTGGCGTCCAAGCAAGCGAAAGGTCTCGGAGGCTTCGGCGGAGGCCAGCGGCGCAACCTGGTAAAGCACGCCGATGCCCAGGGCGGCGCCGGAAATCTTCAGGAACGAGCGTCGGTCGAAGGTCATGCATCCCTCCCGATACGGGCTATCGGCGTGCACAACCGGGCAGGCGGCGTTTTATTCCCGCTGCACAAAATTTATTTGCGGAATAAAATTCAGGCTCGGCGGTTAGCACAGGTGGAACTTGCGGGATACCGGCAACAATGCGGGATTCGAAGACCTGGCCCTGCCACTGTTCGATTCGCTCTATAACTTCGCGCACTGGCTGGCGCAGGACCGGCACCAGGCCGAGGACCTTGTCCAGGAAACTTACGCCAAGGCGCTGAAGGGTTTCGGCTCGTTCCGGCCGGGCACGAACTTTCGCGCCTGGATATTCAAAATCCTGCGTAATACGTTCCTGACCTCGCGTACCGGGCTGAGCAGCGCGCATACCGAGCCGTTGGAACCCGGGGACGAGGACCGGTTGCTGCCGGTTTCGTCGCATACGCCGGAGACGCTGGTGATCACGCACGACCTCGGCGAGGCCTTGCAGCAGGCGATCGAGGCCCTGCCGGTGCCGTTCCGCGAAGTGCTGTTGCTGGCCGACGTGGAGGAAATGTCGTACCAGGAAATTTCCGAGACGCTGTCCATTCCCATCGGGACGGTGATGTCGCGGCTGGCCCGCGCGCGCAAGTCGGCGCGGCAGAAACTGATCGAGTCCGGCTATGAACAGAAGAAAGGAACAGCGGCGCGGCGATAGACGATAGACGGAAGATATGAACTGCGAAACCTGGCAATCAAAACTCGATGCCTATGCTGACGCGGAGCTTCCCCCGGAAACCATGCGCTCCATGGCCGAGCATCTGTCCGGATGTCCGGTGTGCACGGCGGAGATCGTCCAGATCATGCAACTGAAGCGGGTCACGGCGACGGCCGGAAAGCGGTACACCCCGGCGCCGGAATTGCGCGCGCGCGTGCGGCGGCAGATCGCGGCCAAACCGGCGCACGCTGGCTGGCAGTGGGCACTGGGCCTGGCGCTGGCGGCGGTGGTGGTCGTCGGACTGGGATTGGCGATCGTGCTGCCGTCACGCACGGCGGCGCGCGACCGGCTGATCGCGGGCGTGGTGGACCGCCACGTCACCGCACTGGCCAGTGCCTCGCCGGTGGACGTGGTATCCAGCGACCGGCACACCGTGAAACCATGGTTTGCGGGCAAGCTGGCCTTCACCTTCAACTTGCCGGAACTGGCCGGTTCGCCCTTCACGCTGGCGGGAGGGCGGATGGTGTTTGTGGACGGAGAACCGGGCGCGCACCTTATTTATGACATCCGCAAACATCACGAATCGGTGCTGATTTTTCAGGACCGCGGCGATATCGCGCGGCTGTTGCCGTCGTCAGAAAAAGCCTGGCGCTCGCGGTCTTTCAACGTCGAGACCTGGAACCGCGGTGGGCTGCAGTTTTTCGTGGTCAGCGACGCGGCGTCGGAAGACGTGAGCGCCCTGGCGGAATTGCTGAAACGGGCGAATTAGTTTTAAGTCCTGAGTTGTGCCCAACGCCTAAAACCTAAAACCTGTTTCCTACGTTGGCACCTTCAAAATCATGTACCCGCCGGCGAGGGCAAACAGCAGGTCGGGAGACCAGGCGGCCAGTGCAGGCGGAAGCTGGTTGGTATTGCCCATGGCTTCGAACAAGCCGGACACGATGAAGTAAACCACGGCAATGCCGACCGCGGTGGCCACACCGGCGAGCGCGCCGCGGCGTCCGGCAGTAAGCGCAAACGGCACCGCCAGCATCGCCATCACGAAGGTGATGATGGGGAACGCAAACTTCTTCTGCAACTGCACCCGCAGCCGAACCACATCGAATCCGCTCTGCTGCAGGTCGTGGATGTAGTTATTCAGCTCGTCGTAATTCATCTCCGACGACTGCTTCACTTCCTTCTTGAAGTAGCCGGGCGGCTCGCGCAGTTCGGCAAAGGTCTCGACGTCGAAGGGGTGATAAGCCTCGATCGCCGAACCCCGGAACGTGCGCTCCCAGCCCTGTTCGAAGACCCATTTCTGCAGCGTGTCGGACCAGTGCGCGCGCGTGGCATAAATGCGCTTGCGCAACTCGAAGGTCTTGGGATCGAATTCAAAAATCGAAATGCTGCCGAAGCGATTGCTCTCGGCGTCGAAGAACTCGTAGTAATAAATGTCGGAACGCTGGCCGAAGATCCACTTGCGGTCGGGACGCAAATACGTTTGCGCCGGCTTGCCTTTGATCTGGTTACGCAGCGCGTCCTGCCGTTTGTTGGCATGCGGCAGGTAGAGCTGCTCGAAGAAGAAGAGTCCGGTGGCGAGAATGGCGGCGATCACCATCACCGGCAGGATCACGCGGTAGATGCTGATGCCGGTGGCCTTCATGGCGGTGATCTCGTTGGCCTTCTGCATCAGCCCGAAGGTCACCAGCACCGCCAGCAGCACGCTGATGTGGGTGGTGTTGTAGATGAAGTACGGCGTCACGTTGATCAGGTACTGACCGACCATGACCAGCGGCACGCGGTTGCGCACGATATCGCCCAGCAGCTCGAAGAAAGTGAATACCAGCATCAGCATGAGGAACGTGCTCAGGATCATGCCCAGGTAGACGAAGAAATCGCGCAGGATGTAGTCGTCAATGAGCAGCGGGAAGCGGGCGCTGAACATGCGCTTGCGATTGGCGGCGCGTTCGAAGGCGTCGCCTGCGCCCCGCACCGCAGGCACACGCGCCTTGAACCTGCTCGCCAGTTCCGCCCACCAATGGCGCAGGGAGAAGATATCGATCGGCATCCGCTCCGAGCGCCACAGCAGGAAGAGTCCGCCGAAAAAGAACACGATGTTCCCCAGCCACAAGCCCGGCCCGGCGGCAATCTTGCCCTGGCGCGCCATCGACATTCCCGCCAGCGAGAGGAAATAATAGAGGAACACCAGGCCGATGGTGAGCACGAAACCGGTGCTCTTGCCGCCCTTCTTCGCCGAAAGGCCGAGGGGAATTCCCACCAGCGCCAGCACGATGCAGGCGGTCGGCAGCGCCAGGCGGCGGTGGAACTCGATAGCGTACACCCGGCTCCGCGGCCCGTTCTCGCGCATGCGCTGCAGCAGATCGGAGGTACTCATTTCCGCCGCCGGGGTGACCGTGTTGGCCGGGGTCTGCACCTCCGGAAGCTGGATGGGGAGGTCGGTTTCGGCGAAGGTCGAAATCGCGTACTGCTCGGGCTGGCGCGGGACGGTCTCGTGCTGCGATCCGTTTTCCAGGTGCATCCGCAGCTTGTCCATGCCCTCGCTGACGGCGATCCCCGACTGCGCCAGCGTGATTTTCGGCGCGGATGGATTGCTGATGTCGGCGACGAATACGCCCTTCCACAGCGCGGCGCCCTCGGCGCTGCTGGCGTCCTGCACATAGAGCACCAGGTTCTTGAAGTCCTCGTAGAAGACGCGCGGCTGGATCTCGAACGATACCTGGCTGCTCTTCAGCCGGTTCTGCAGGCGCGCCAGCGCCGACGCGGAGCGCGGTGCGATGAAGACGTTGTTGGCCAGCGCCAGCACCCATGCGATGCTCACGAAAATCGCAATCGTGCGGACGAATGTTCCCGGCCCGATGCCGCTGGCGCGCATGGCGGTGACTTCGCTGTCGGCCGCCAGCCGGCTCAGCCCGATCAGGATTCCCACCAGTACCGCCATGGGAATGGTGATGGTGAGAGCGCCGGGCATGGTAAGGAAGAAGATTTCGGCCACGCTCGGCAACGGCGCGCTGTTGCGCACCACCACTTCCAGGATGTGTTCCAGGTCCCGCAGGAAAATCACAAAGGTGAATATCGCCACGCCGATCAGGGCGTGCGAGAGCACCTCGCTCAGGATGTAGCGGGTCAGGATTCTCATGAATAGGCTTTAGGCCTTAGGCTTTAGGCTTTAGGCTTTAAGCCGCCTAACGCCTAAAGCCTAGCGCCCAAAGCCTGAGTCTAGCACGAGGTTTTTCACCACCGCCGCAATGTGTTTTACTGATACGTTCTTACCGTCACCGTGGAAGGGCACGGCTTTAGCCGTGCCGGTCGTCGCGCCGAAAGAGCCCGGCTTTAGCCGCTGAGGTCAAAAGCGCGCAAATTACAAAATCTCATGGCCACGCTGCGCATCGCAATCCTCTGGCACATGCACCAGCCTTTCTACAAGGATCTGGTCACGGGAGACTACCGCCTGCCGTGGGTGCGCATGCACGCGCTCAAGGATTATTACGGCATGGTGAAGCTGCTGGACGAGTTTCCCAACGTCCACCAGACCTTCAACCTGGTGCCGTCGCTGGTGACGCAGCTCGAGGAGTACGTCGCCGGCAGCGCGCGCGATCCTTTTCTCGACGTCGCCAGCAAGCCCGCCGGGGAACTTTCGAGCGAGGAGCGGCGGTTCGCGCTCGAGTACCTGTTCTACGCCAACCCGACGCAGATGATCGGGCGCTATCCGCGCTATCGCGAGTTATGGGACGTGTTCCGCGGCGCCGGCCAGGATTCCATGCGCGCCGAGCGCATGTTCCAGGCGCAAGATTTCACCGACCTGCAGGTGCTGTCGCAGCTTGCCTGGTTCGACGAGTTCTTTCTGGAGCAGCCGGACGTGGCCGCGCTAGTGAAGAAGGGGCGCAAGTTTTCGCGCCAAGACCAGGAGTTCGTGACCGCCAAGCAGCGCGAGATCATGGCTGCGGTCCTGCCCGCGTACGCGGCGGCGGCCCGGCGCGGCGGGATCGAGATCTCGACCTCGCCGTTCTACCATCCCATCCTGCCGCTGGTGTGCGACACCGACCAGGGCGCGGTCTCGCATCCCGGGCTGCACCTCCCGCAGAGTTCCTACCGTCAGCCGGATGACGCGCGCGAGCAACTGCGGCGCGGCCTCGACCTGCACCAGCGCGTGTTCGGCGCGCGGCCGCTCGGAGTGTGGCCCTCGGAGGGCAGCGTCTCCGAGCAGGTGCTCGATATCGCGTGCCAGTCCGGCATCCGCTGGATGGCCACTGACGAAGGCGTGCTCGGCCGCACCCTCGGCTGTAACTTCGCGCGCGACGGCCGCGGCCAGCTTGCGCCCGGCGGCGCCGAGCGCCTCTACGCACCCTACGTTTACGAGAAGGGCGCCACCCGCATGAACCTGGTGTTTCGCGATCACACGCTGTCGGACCTGATCGGCTTCGTGTACTCCGGAATGAATGCGCAGGACGCCGCCAATCATTTTGTGCGCAGCATCAAGCAAGCGGCCGAGCCGGTGCTGCGCAAGGGAAGCGATGCGCTGGTCGCGGTCATTCTCGACGGCGAAAATGCGTGGGAATATTACCCGCGCTCCGGCCGCGAATTCCTCCGCCGCGTGTACGACGCGCTGCAAAAGGATGCCGGGCTGGAGGCGGTCACGATCAGCCAGGCCATCGCGCGCCACCGCCATGCGCCGCGGCTCGCGTCGCTGGTGCCGGGCTCATGGATCAACGCCAACTTCGATGTCTGGATCGGCGCGCCCGAGGACAATACGGCGTGGGATTACCTGGCCGCCGCACGCGCGTTCTACGCCCAGGCCGCGCCGATGGCGCCCCCGGAAAAACGGCGGCTCGCGTTGGAGGAGATCCTGATCGCGGAGGGCAGCGACTGGAACTGGTGGTACGGCCCGGAGCATCACTCCGCCAACGACCGCGAATTCGACGAGCTCTACCGCAAGCACCTATCCAACGTGTACCAGACCCTGGGCGCGGCGCCGCCGGTGTACCTGGCACACGCCATCTCCGGCGGCATGGTGCGCCCGGTGTTCGCCGCGCAAACCGCCTACATTCATCCGCGGGTGCACGCCGATTTCACCCGCTACTTCGACTGGATCGGCGCCGCCATGTACACCGCCGATCGCCGCGCCGGCGCCATGCACGGTAAGGTGTTCCTGCTCGACGCCATCTATGCCGGCATTGATGAGGATTTTCTCTACGGCCGCCTGGATTTCATCGGAGGAATTCCCCAGGAGGCCTTCGAGCTGATCGTGACCTGCGATCGTGCTGCTCCCGCCGGAGACGCCCCTGCCTCCGCTCCCGGGGGAACGCGAAAACTGGTCACCGACAGAGCGCCGGCGTCGTTCCGCCTGGAATTGAAAGTCGAAGACCGCGCCATCAAGTCGTGGCGGCTGCGCCCGGCGGATTCGGAGACGAACATCGCCGGCTCTGACGTGCCCTACAACAACACGGTGCGCGCGACCTTATACAAGAATGTCGAGTTCCAGATTCCGCTGGCGCTGCTCGGCGCCGGCTTCGGCCAGATACTCCAACTGCGCTTCAGCCTCTGGCGCGACCACCTCCCGGTGGACGCCCTGCCGGTGGAGGGCACGATGGAACTGGGAGTTATATCGGAAGACGAGATGTCGGCGGGCGCAATGAATTACAGCGCGTTCAGCTAAGGCGCAAGGCTCAAGGCACAAGGCGCAAGGCGCGCGCACCACAAAAACCTATTTTCCACTGACCCGCATCCACTGCGGCGGTTGGCCTTTTGCCGGGCACGGGGCGCGATACAGCTCCACGGTGAAACGCGGCTTCTGGCCCGCGGGCGGCGGAAGGTAGTAGACCACGCTCGCACTGATGGATTTCGAAGCAACATCGGTATCGCAGGTGTCGTCGTAGATCTGCCCGAAATCTTCCACGGTGGCCAGCTTGTCTTTGTCGAACTCCAGCAGCCGCGCCACCTCGATCCATTCGCCCCGCCCGGTATGGCCGCCTTGCAACAGCAGTTCATTTTTGCCATCGTCATTCAGGTCATACGTCCGCAGGTTTCCTGCGCCCAAGGGAGCTTCAACGTTGGCGGTCAACGCGCCCGACGTGAACACTACCAGGCGGCGGGTCGAGACAACAGGGTCGTGGTTGCACTCGCCCACGTCAATCAGGTACACGGCTTGCTTCAGGCCGGCGGCGGTGAAAGAGCCCTCGGCAGCGCCGCGTATGGTCGGAACAATTTGCCCCGGCGCATTCGCTTCCGGGCCGGCCTTGCAGGCGCGCATGGCTGGCAAGTAGGAGGGAAAAACCGCGGAGAGGATTTTGCGGGCGGTCGCGGCGTCAAACTCGGCGTCCGCGGCTGGCCCGTGGGGGCGGAAGTCGTAAAGGATTTTCTTGTCGAGGGAAGAGAAGCCGCTATTGGAGCGCGAATACGGTTCTCGGTTGCAGCCGGCGCCCAGCGACATCGGCCGGCTCAGCTCCCAGACGATTTCCGTTCCGGCGGGCAGCGTGGCCGAGCGCGTCTTGATGAGCCAGTGCACCACCGTGGCAGTTGCGCCGACGCCGGCGCCGATCAGCGCGCCTTCACCGCCCGCGATGACGCCGCCGGCAATCGCTCCTCCGGCCGCCACGATGCCGGTCTCCTTCCAATCGCTGCCGTCATGGCCGCGGCCCTTGAGCTTGCCTTCATCGTTCACGTCCACCGCCGGCCGCGCGTTGGTGTCCACCACCACCGCATTCAGCGAGTAGCGGTCGCCGCTCGGCATGATGATGGTGTCAGGACGAAGGTCGATCGTCGGTGTGCCGCGGATTCGGCGGCGGTCCTGGGCGCGCGCGATGCGCCCCTCCAGCGACGCGCCCACCGGAATGATGGTGCGGCCGTTCAGCGCCACGCCTTCGATCACGCGCCCGGAAAAACGGTCGCCCGACTTGTTGGTGCGGGTGGAGATCGCCGTTTCCAGTTTCATCTTCACGGAGGTTCCGACCGGCAGCGCGGCCATCAGGTCCGCGCTCGTGGGGACGCTTGCCGCCGGCGCGATCGCCTCCGCTAGCGGCCTCTCGGATACTTGCGCCGCCAGCGGAACGGCGATTCCAACGCACAGCAGCAGTGTCAGAAACTTTTTCATGTTGCCTCCTTCGGGATTCCCCGGAGCACTTCCAGAATTGCCTGTACCGGCATGCGGTCTCTCTGGTCCATGCCGGCGTAGATCGTGCGGATCTTGCCTTGGCGGTCGACGATGAACGTCGCCGGATGCGCAATGTTGAGCGCGTCGATTCCGATCGCGTGATACACCCCGTATTCCTTGGTCACGCGCCGGTCTTCGTCGAGCAGGAACGGAAACGAGATGGGATGCCCGGCGAAATATTTTTCGGGATTGAACATTCCTCCGCGCTTTTCCGCCGCGACGTATACCAGCGACGTCCCGGCCAGTTCATCTTTGATCGGCTCAACCTGAGCCATGCGCTTCACGCAGTTCGGTCACCAGGTGCCGCGCAGGAACTCGACCACCGCCGGCCCGCGCTCCAGCAATTTTCCCAATGACACCTCGCCCATTCCGTTCGCCGATGCCAGCGAAAAGTCCGGCGCGCGGTCTCCGACTTTCAGCGTCGCGCTGTGCTCCGCCATCTGTGGCGACTGTAGATCACCGGCGAAACCGGCACAATAACCGACGGAATACCTGAATCAGGGGAGTACCGAGTCGCGAGTCCCGAGTCCAGCGCGAGCAAGGGAAGCGCTACGGCCATCGACCATCGACCATCGACCGCTTATAATCGGCGGTTTCGGGACTTCCCATGGCGCGTCCAAGTAGCGGTAGCGGAAATCCGGCGGGCGGCAAGTTCGTGCCGCGCAGCGACCTGCCGCATGTTTTGGGATGGAGTACGCCGACTGAATTCAGGCCCTTATTTAGAGAAGATGAACGGACGGAGACATCCATGACTAATATTTCTGAAATTCGCGGACGCCAGGTGCTGGATTCGCGCGGCAATCCCACGGTGGAAGCCGAGGTGTGGCTCTCCGGCGGCGCCGTCGGGCGCGCCATCGTTCCCAGCGGCGCTTCCACCGGCGAGCACGAAGCGGTGGAACTTCGCGACGGCGACCAGAATTTCTTTCAAGGCCAGGGCGTGCTCAAGGCAGTGGAGCACGTGAATACCGAGATCGCCGACGCGCTCGCCAACATGGATGCCGCCGAGCAGCAAACTATCGACACCAAGATGATCGAGCTTGACGGCACCGAGAACAAGGGCCGCCTGGGCGCGAACGCAATTCTCGCCGTCTCCATGGCGTCCGCGCGCGCCGCCGCCGAGGCCTTCAAACTGCCGCTCTACCGCTATCTCGGCGGCCTCAACGCCAACACCCTGCCGTGCCCCATGATGAACATCCTCAACGGCGGAGCGCACGCCGACAACAACGTGGACTTCCAGGAATTCATGGTCATGCCCGTGGGCGCCGAGAATTTCGAGGAAGCGCTGCGCTGGGGCGTGGAAACATTTCATACCCTCAAGGGCGTGCTCAAGAAGCGCGGCTACAACACGTCTGTGGGCGACGAGGGCGGCTTCGCGCCGTCGCTGAAGTCCAACGTCGAGGCCATCGAGGTGGTGCTGGAGGCGATCACGCAGGCCGGCTATCGCGCCGGCGAGGACATCGCCATCGCGATTGATCCGGCGGCCAGCGAGTTCTTCCAGAATGGCAAGTACGTGTTCAAGAAGTCCGACAACTCGGAGCACTCCTCCGACGACATGGTGCGCTACTGGTCGAAGTGGATACGCGATTATCCCATCGTTTCTCTTGAAGACGGGCTGGCGGAAGACGATTGGGAAGGCTGGGCGGCGCTCACCAAAGAATTGGGCGACCGCATCCAGTTGGTCGGCGACGATATTTTTGTCACCAATCCGGAGCGGCTGGAGCGCGGCATCGATCTCGGCGTGGCGAATTCCATCCTGATCAAGCTGAACCAGATCGGCACCGTCAGCGAGACGCTGGATTGCATTGATCTGGCGCGGCGCAACAGCTACACCTACGTCATCTCGCACCGCTCGGGCGAAACCGAGGACGCGTTCATCGCCGACCTCGCGGTCGCCACTGCCGCGGGCCAGATCAAGACCGGGTCGCTCTGCCGCACCGACCGCGTCGCCAAATACAACCAGTTGCTGCGCATCGAGGAAGAACTCGGCGACGCCGCGCGCTTCCTCGGCCTCGAAGCGCTGAACTATCACGGCGAGATTGCGGGCACGGGAGCGTAGGTCATTTGCGATTTGTAATTTGTAATTTGTAATTGGCGGTTTCAATTGTCTGCGGTTGCGAGTTTGCGGTCTGCAGGTAAGTCAGCCCCGTAGAGGCGCAGCTGCGATGTGCATCCGACTTAGCCCCGCAGGGGCGCACGCTGGTAGCCCAGGGCGGCAGCCCTGGGGTAGCGTAGGTTTTACGTCAAAGTCCCGTAGGGACGGCACGGGCGCGCAATTCACTTTGTGGCACACGCGCCCTCGCGTGTGCAATTCTGAAATTGGTTTGCGTCCTTCGCGTCCTTGGCGGTTGATGTTTTGTTTTATCCGCGTTCATCCGCGAAAATCCGTGGCAGGTTTTTTCCGAAAGCTGAGAACTGATACCTGATGCCCATACCCAAACCTCTCGTCCTCATCATCCTCGACGGTTGGGGCTACGCTCCGCCGTCCAAAGCGAACGCCATTTCCTTGGCCCGCAAGCCCACCTACGACAAGCTGCTCACCGACTATCCCAACACGCTCATCCACACCAGCGGGCGCTTCGTCGGTTTGCCCGAAGGCCAGATGGGCAACAGCGAGGTCGGCCACCTGAACATCGGCGCCGGGCGCGTCGTCTACATGGACATCACCCGCATTGACCTGATGATCGAGAAGGGCGACTTCTTCACTAATCCCGTCCTGATGGGCGCGATGAAGCACGCTCGTTCGGGCGGGCGCCGGCTGCACCTGTTCGGCCTGCTTTCCGACGGCGGCGTGCACTCCTTGAACACGCACCTGTACGCGCTGCTGCGCATGGCCAAGCAGAATGGCGTGGAGCGCGTCTTCGTCCACTGCTTCATGGATGGACGCGACACGCTGCCCACCAACGGCGCCGGATACATCGAGCAGCTTCAGCAGAAAATGCGCGAGTATGGCGTCGGCAAGATCGCCTCCGTCGAAGGCCGCTACTACGCCATGGACCGCGACAAGCGCTGGGAGCGCGAGCTGAAGGCCTTCAACGCCATGGTGAAAGGCAACAGCGAGGGCGGGAACTACATTGATCCCGTGCAGGGCGTGAAGGAGTCGTACAACCGCGGCGTCACCGACGAATTCATCATTCCATTCGTCGTCAGCGGCAACCGCGGCGAGCCGCTGGCCACTATCCGCGACGACGACGCTTGCATCTGCTTCAACTTTCGCGCCGACCGTGCCCGGCAGATCGCGCGCGCGCTCGCCCGCGAGAGCGGACTCGCCCCCAACGGCGGGCGCGATCTTTCCGACGCAGCCGGACTGGATGCCACCATCCCGCGCAGCGAGGTCCCGAAAAACCTGCACTACGTCTGCATGACGCAGTACGACAAGGCGTTCACGCTGCCTTACGTTGTGCCGCCGGAGGAGCTGCACAACATTCTCGCCAACATCATGGCGAACCAGAAGCTGCGCAACCTGCGCGTCGCCGAAACCGAAAAGTACGCCCACGTCACCTACTTTTTTAATGGCGGCGTCGAGCAGCCTTTCCCCGGCGAAGAGCGCTCGCTGGTGCCGTCGCAGAAAGTCGCGACGTACGATCTCAAACCCGAGATGAGCGCTCCCGGTATCGCCGAAACCGTGGTCAACGCGGTGGAGAAGGGCGCGTTCGACGTCATCATCGTCAACTTCGCTAACGCCGACATGGTGGGACACTCCGGCAAAATTCCTCCCACCATCAAGGCGGTGGAAACCGTGGACGCCTGCCTCAGCGAAATCTGCCGCGCCGTGCGCCAGAAGGGCGGCGCTATCATCCTCACCGCCGATCACGGCAACGCCGAAATGATGATTGACCCCGCCAGCGGCGGCCCGCACACCGCGCATACCACCAATCCGGTGCCGCTCATCATCATCAGCGAGGCAGGGAAGAGCTTCGGGTTGCGCCCGGACGGCGCCCTCCAGGACATCTCTCCCACCATCCTCGCGCTGCTCGGCATTCCGCAGCCGAAGGAAATGACCGGCAGGGACCTGAGGATTATCGGGTGATCACCCGATCATGAAAATTCTGATTGTCGTCTACCACCCCTTCGAACTCTGGCAAGCGCCGCCGTGGTTTTCCCAGCGATTGCGCCAGGACTTTCCCGGCATCGAAATCGTACAGCGGAATGAATACGGCGACATCGAGGACGACCTGCGCGACGCCGACGTCGCCATCACCTGGTCGTTGCGTCCCGAGCAGTTCCGCGCCGCCCGCAAGTTGCGCTGGATTCATTCCCCCGCTGCCGCCGTGCACGCGCTCATGATTCCCGAAGTCGTGGCCGGCGATGTTGTCGTCACCAACGCGCGCGACGTCCACGGGCCGGTGGTCGCCGAACACGCCATCGCCTTGGTGCTCGCGCTGGCCAAGCGGCTTCCCTCCGCCTTTCGCTATCAGTGGGAAAGCACGTGGGCGCAAGACCAGATCTGGCGCGAGTCGCCGCATCCGCGTGAGGTTGCCGGCGCAACGCTGGGGCTGGTCGGTCTGGGAAGCATCGGCCTGGAAACGGCGAAACGCGCCGCCGCGCTTGGCATGAAGGTGATTGCGGTGCGCGAGCACGCCGACAAGCCACACGAGTCGTGTGTATCGAAGGTATTTGCTTCCAATCAGTTGGACGAAATGCTTCGTGTTTCGGATTATGTGGTGCTGGCCGCGCCGCTGACCCCGCGCACGCGCGCCCTGATCAACCGCGATCGGCTGCTGCAGATGAAGCCTGACGCCTACCTGATCAATGTCAGCCGGGGCGCGCTCATTGATCAAGTGGCGCTTCTTGACGCATTGGGCCAGCACCGCATTGCCGGCGCTGCGCTCGATGTCTTTGAAAAAGAGCCGCTCCCGCCCGACTCTCCGCTATGGAAAGCAGCCAACGTGGTCATCACTCCGCACACCGCGGCCCTCACCGACAAACTCTGGGAGCGTCATTACGTGCTGGTTTCCGAGAACTTGCGCCGCTTCCTTGCCGGCGCGCCGCTACTCAACATTGTCGACAAGGCCCGGGGCTACTGACCGCCACGCTCGGTTATAATGTGTACTCTCTCTGGCCCAGGAAACCGCTTGGTGACGAATTTCCCAAACATCCAGACGTGTCCGCTGCGCCCACGATTGACGTCGAGGACTGCATGGCTCCGCTAGGCGGGGACACCACCTTGGCGCGGGCGCGAGAGTGGTTCGCGTCGCACCGCAGCTCGCGGCCGTTCCGCTACGGATTTGCGGCTGTCAGCGTGGTGGTGGCTTTCGCAGTAACCTGGGCCATCCCGCCGTTGCGTGAGCAGAGTCCCGGGGCGCTGACCTTTACCGCCGTTGTCCTGTCAGCCCTCTATGCCGGACTCGGGCCGGGCCTGCTTGCCACCGCCATATCGGTCCTCATCATCAACACCTACTTTGTCCCCCCGCACCCCTCCCAGGTACTGCCGGCCGCAGTGGCCGATATTGTGCGGTTGACTGTATTCGCCAGCGTGGCGGTGCTGATCAGTTCCCTGAGCGACCAGCGGCGTCGTGCCGAGAAAAAACTTCGCCAGCGCGAACAGTACTTCCGCCTGCTCATCGAGAACACTTCCGACATTGTCACCATCCTCGGCGCCGACGGCGTGATCCGCTACCAAAGCCCTTCGCTGGAGCGAGACCTTGGCTATGCGCCCAATGAACTGGTGGGACAAAACGTCTTCCTGTTCATCAACCCGGAAGACCTTTCGCGGGTGGGCGCCAAGTTTCAATCCGGGGTGAAAAAGCCCGGCGCAACCTCGTCGCCGGTCGAGCTCCGCTTCCGCGCCAAGGACGGCTCGTGGCGCACCCTGGAGTGTGTCGGGAAGAACATGCTGGACGAGCCCTGGGTGGCCGGCATCGTGATCCATTCGCGCGACATCACGGCGCGCAAGCAATTGCTCATGGAACAAGCGGCCCGCATCCAGGCGGAAGCTGCGCAGCGCCGTTTCCACGACCTGGTGGAAGGCCTCGACGCCATCGTGTGGGAGGCGGAGCCAAGCGGGCACTTCACGTTCGTCAGCCGCCGTGCCGAGCAGATTCTCGGCTTCGCGCCGGAGCAGTGGGTGAATAGCGACGGCTGGCTGCGGCACATTTTTGCCGAAGACCGCGAGCGCGTGCTCGACTTGCTGCGGAACCCTGTGCCCGACGTCGCCAACGATTGCGAATACCGCGGCGTGACCACCGCCGGACGCCTGCTTTGGCTGCGGATGATCGTGTACGCGTTGCGCGACGACAGCGGCAGCGTGCGCCAACTGCGCGGCCTCATCGTGGATGTCACCGAGCGCCGCCAGGCCGAGGCCGCCCTGCGCACCAGCGAGCGGCTTGCCACTACGGGCCGTCTGGCGGCCTCCATCGCGCATGAGATCAACAATCCGATGGCGGCGGTCACCAACCTTATTTACCTGATCCAGAATGCCCCGGGAGTGGACGAGTCGGCGCGCCAGTATGCGCAACTGGCCCAGGACGAACTCTCGCGCATGGCGCACATCACCCGCCAGATGCTGGGCTTCTATCGCGAGTCCGCCAAGTCGGTGGCGGTGCAGATCACGGAATTGCTCGACAGCGTCCTGGAACTTTATACCCGCCGCATTCGCGACAGCGGCGCCGTCATCGAGAAGTTGTATGAGCCGGTGCCGCCGATCGATATCTATCCCGGCGAAATGCGGCAGGTGTTCTCCAACCTGCTGCTGAACGCGCTCGACGCCGTCGGCGAAGGCGGGCGCGTGCGGGTGCACGTGTACGCCTCAGTCGACTGGCGCGACCCGCGGCGCTCCGGCGTGCGCATCGTCATCGCCGACAATGGCCCCGGCATCCGCCCCGAGTATTGCCAGAAGATCTTTGAGCCTTTCTTTACCACCAAGGGACAGAAGGGAACCGGCCTCGGCCTGTGGGTAAGCCAGGGCATCATTGAAAAGCATCATGGCTCGATTCGCGTCCACAGCGGCCGGCAGCCGGGACGCAGCGGCACGTGCTTTTCCATCTTTCTGCCGCGAACGCAGTCAGCCACTTCTCAGGCCGCCGGCGCCGGCAGCGCCGCCTGAAATTCCAAATTGGGCGCGCATCGGGCAAATTTTCCTTCAAGCCACACTGTGCATTGACCGCCGCCACATGCGTTGTTATCATCGGAATGCGGGGTGGAGCAGTCTGGTAGCTCGTTGGGCTCATAACCCAAAGGTCGGTGGTTCAAATCCACCCCCCGCAACCATCTGAAAGTACCCGGGATCGCGTTGGATCATGCCAGCGCGATCCCTTTCTCTTTCCGGGAAAGAGTTTCCACCCCAACGCTGAAGCTGACGCCCTCTCCCATGCAAGGCTGCGCCTGCATCCGCTCCGTCACATGGACGGGCCCGGCTTGGCGGCCGGCGTCCCTCTCCAACGATCCAGACAGGCGCGCACCCGGGTGGCCCCGGCGCCCTCGCCGGGGCCTCGCTTGATGTTGCGAAAATCTCTGGGGCTGCGGGCGCCCTCGCCCGCGGCTGCCCGATTGTGATTTGCCGCAGCCCTTGCCGCATCGCGCTTTTTTCTGCGGATTGCACACTTTGTCCCGTTTTGAACGGTTTTGCAGTTGATGGCGGCGGCAAACCGTACTATCTTTTGTGTCCCCCCCGGGCCGTTATTTCTCCCAGGTTTTCGGCCCGTATTCATTCAGTTGGTATCGGTGTGCCTTGCTCCGCCGACTCGGCGGAAGTTCGAGGGGGGTGCAATGAAGATTGTATTCGGCCGCGGCAAGAAACTGTTTTTCGCTACATTCGCAATCTGCCTCGCGATCGCGGCCCTGGTCATCAGCCTGGGTGTACCGGGTCTCCTCCAGGGGGATTTGCGCCGCGGCGATTCACGCCAACCGGCATCCGTTCCCACCATCGTGGGCCGGCCTAACGGTCCAGCTCCACAGTTGTCGGTTCAGGTGCCGCCGGCGCCGCAGCCCGCGCCTAATTCGCATCCCAGTGCGAGCCTGGTCATTCTTCCCGGCCCGCCTTCGGCCGCAAAAACTTCCTCATTATTAATGCAGGCGGCCAATCCGCCCGCGCCCAAGCCGCCGCCGCAATTATCGAAGCCTCGGATCAGCACCGCTCTGGTGCCCATCAATTTTCAACCGAACCGCGGTCAGGCCGCCGGGGATGTGCGCTTTATCGCCCACGCTCCCGGCTACGATGTCCACCTGCAGGACCGGGCGCTGACGTTCAACTTATTTTCCAGCCCGTCAATGCCTGCATCGCGCTCCACCGAGCCGGTGCTGCCGCCGGTCTCAGCCGGGCGCGAAACCACCGTCGGTCTTGAACTTCTCGGCGCCAGCGAACATCCGCAGTTGAGTGCCGTGGGCGAGCTGCCGGGAAAAGCCAACTACTTGCGTTCTTCGGATCCGGCAACCTGGATCACCGGCGTGCCCACCTATGCAGGCGTTCTGTATCGCAACGTTTACCGCGGCATTGATGTCGTTTTCCACGGCGCCGGCAACCGGCTGGAGTACGACTTCACGGTGGCGCCCGGCGCCGATGCCAGCCAGATTGCCTGGCGCTTCAACACCTCCGCCGTCACCCTGGCCGACTCCGGCGATCTGGTGCTGCAAGCCGGCGGCGCCGAACTCAGGTTCATGAAACCGGTCATCTACCAGTCGGATCAAAACGGGCGCCAGTACGTCACCGGTTCTTATCATCTTCAGCCCAGCGATGGCGGCGCCATCGTGCGCTTCGACCTGGGCGCGTATGACCAGCGCCGCGCCCTGGTCATCGATCCGGTCCTGAGCTATTCCGTCTCCACCGGCGCTTATGGATACATCGGTTCCATGGCGGCCGACAGCGCCGGCAACGCGTACCTGACTTCCGCCTCCGGCATCCTCCAGGTCACCAAGCTGGCCACCGACGGCGCCACCATGCTGTATCAGACCAGCATCGGCTCTGGCTACTCGGCGAGCGCTGCCGGTGTGGTCGTGGACAACGCCGGAAACCTTTACATTACGGGCACAACCGGGCCGGGCTTTCCGACCACCTCCACCGCCTATCAGCCCGTCTCCGGCTCCGGAGCGCATGCTTACCTCACCGTGTTGGATCCCACCGGCTCAACCCTGGTCTACTCCACCTACCTGCAAGGGAGCTATATCGATTCCGCCGTCACCGTCGCCCTCGACAACAGCGGTGCGCATCCACTGCCGGTGATTGCCGGTTTCACCTACTCCACGGATTTTCCCAACACCAGCGGCGTCACCCTGAACGGCAACCAAACCGCGTTCGTTGCCAAGTTCGATCCCACTCTCAGCGGCGTCGCTTCGCTGCTCTACTCCACCGTGGTGCCGGCAACTTATTCGTCCTTCACGCAGGGAGTAGCCGCGGATGGCAGCGGCAACATTTACGCTCTGGTGCAGGCCCAAACCCTCACCACCACGCCGGGAGCGTTCACCTATGACGGTGTGTACGTCGGCTATGGCGGCGTCTACGTGGTGAAGCTGAATGTGGCCGGCGCCAGCCAATACGTTGCCTATCTCGGGTATGGCAATGCCGCCGATATTGCTGTCGACACATCCGGAAACGCCTATGTGGTCGGCGATCCCCTGTACGCGGATTTCCCGGCCACCACCGGCGCCTACCAGACCACTTTCCCGTTCGGCTTCCTGAGCGTGCTCAACCCGTCCGGTTCCGCGCTGGTTTATTCCACCTTCCTGAGCGGCCCCAGCGGGAATGTGACTCCCACCTCGGTTGCGATTTCCGCCGGATGCGCCAGCGCATGCAACGTCTACGTCGGCGGCTTCACCACCGCCAATGATTTCCCCACCACCGCAAATGCAATCCAGAAGACGCTAGGCGGCGCTTCCGACGCTTTCATCGTCGAAGTCAGCGGCAACGGATCCAGCGCTCTGTTTTCTTCTTACCTCGGCGGCACTTACGACGAGAACATTGATGCCAGCTATTACTATTACTACTACTATTACAGCCAGCGCATGCCCAAGGTTTCCCTTGACGGCGGCGCAACTCCGAACATCTTTATCGCCGGCAATACTAACTCCACCAATTTTCCGTATACCGGGCCTGGTTCGAACAGCGGCTACCTCACCAAAATCAGTCCTACGAATGGCGGCATCGTCATTCCCGACCAGTACAAAATTAATTTCCCCGCGCAGACGATCAGCGTCGCCAGCGCGCCGGTCACGTTGAATCTGCGCAATTACGGCTCGGCCACGGTGATCCTCTCCACTCTCACCACCACTCCCGGTTTTGCGCAGACCAACAGTTGCGGCGGCTCCATTGCCGGCGGCAGCAGTTGCGCGCTGCAGTTGACCTACACGCCCACTTACCCCGGGCAGCTTTCCGGCAGTCTCACCATCAACCATGATGGAACCAATAACCCGACCACCATCGCCCTGACAGGCTACGGCGCCGACCAGCCGCTGGTCGGCGTCACTCCTACTGCACTGCATTTCGGAACGCAGGCGGTCAACACCAGCAGCTCGACGCAGGTGGTTACCGTCACCAGCATGGGGACGCAGCCGGCCACGATTGGATTCATCTACTTTTACTCGGGACAGCCGGATTTTTCCCAGACCAACAACTGCCCGGCCTCGCTGCTGCCGGGTGCGAGTTGCAGCGTGGCGGTCACCTTCTCGCCGCTCACCGTCGGGTACTTCAGCAGCTACCTGTACATTCAGACCAACTCGGCGAACACCAGTTATTTCTACCTGAGCCTGGATGGCACAGGTTCCGGTGGAACCGGTATTGGCCCGGCGGCGTTGACGCTGAGCACCACTGCGGTCAACTTTATCGATCAGGCAGTCGGCGCCAACAGCGGCACGCAGTATGTCACCGTCTACAACACCGGCACCGTCCCGGTCACTTTCGGGACGCCGAGCATCGCCGGCGCCAACCCTGCCGACTTCAGCCTGTCCTACAACACTTGCCCCCTGTATGCAGTTGTTCCCGGCAGCTCTTGCACGATCGGCTTGATCTTCAAACCCACCGCGACCGGTACTCGCTCCGGCACTCTTACCTTGCCCAACAGCGCTGGCGCCGCTGTGCCGGTTGCATTGGCCGGAAACGGCGTCTCGGCCGTCGGGAGCCTTCTATTTTCGCCCGCGGCCATGGTGTTTCCCGACACGGCGGTCGGATCAACCTCGGGAACACAGTCGATCACGGTTACCAACCAGGGCACCACCGCGGTCACTATCGATCGCGTGTTCGACAGCGGTAACGATTTCCGCGTCACCAACACCGGTTGCATTACCGTTCTTCCGCCCAATGGCTCGACGTGTACCATCGACGTGACCTTTACTCCCAGCACCACGGGTCCAATCACCGGCACCGTCACCCTGGTGGACGATGCTCCCGGCAGCCCGCAAACCATCGGCTTGTCGGGCAACGGCGTCACCGCGGTTGAAACCCTGGTTGCGTCCCCCTCCAGCGTCGGCTTTGACGATACCGTTCTCGGGTCTTCCACCTACACAGCCGTCAATCTCTACAATCCGGGTAACAGCGACATCACCATCTCCAAGCTGGCCACCAGTCTTCCAGACTTCACTGCGAGCGGTTGCCCCACCGTGCCCGCGTTCTCGTATTGCACTATCTACGTCTACTTCACACCTACCATCGCGGGACCAAGGTCCGGCACGCTGACCATCACCGACACCGCGCCCCTCAGCCCACACAAGGTTCCGTTGTCGGGCAATGGACTCGCGGCCGTGAACAGCCTCGAGATAACTCCGCTGATCGTGGGATTTCCCGACACGGTGCTTGGCGTCGCTTCCGGAGCGCAAGCCGTCACGCTCTACAATCCGGGCACCGCCAACATCACCGTGACCAGTCCACCCACCGCCAGCGGCGACTTCTCGGTGACGAATTACTGCGGCACCATCTACGCGGGAAGCTATTGCACGGATTACGTAGTGTTCACGCCCACTCTGGCGGGGCAGAGAACTGGCACGCTCAGCATCATGGATACGGCCCCCAACAGCCCGCACACCGCCACCCTGATTGGCAACGGCATCAATCCTTTCCTCGAGGTTGTTGCCACGCCAAGCAGCCTCGGGTTCCTGGACCAGGTTGTCGGAACGACGAGCAGCTACTCGCCGATCTATTTCTTCAATCCCGGTAACGCCGATGTTGGTGTCAGCAACGTTGCGATCAATGGCGATTTCGCCATCTACAGCAATGGATGCAGCACGCGAGTTCCGGCGCAGTCCTACTGCGTTGAATACGTGAACTTTTCGCCCACCGGCTCCGGCCCGCGCACCGGCACGCTGACCATCACCGACACGGCCGCGGGCAGCCCGCACGGCGTATCTCTCTATGGCAACGGCCTGGCCGCCAGCGCCAGCCTCACGCTCACGCCCTCCACCATGGATTTCGGCAACGTCCTGGCCGCAACCACCTCGCCGGCGCAAGCCCTGTACCTGACCAACACGGGCACGCAGCCGGTTGTCGTGACCAGCGTCACTCCCAGCAATTTCTTCCAAGGTTCGGGGTGTGTTGGCACCATCAGCGCAGGCACGCAGTGCGGAATATCGGTTACGTACACGGGCAGCGGCACAGTCGCACAAATCGGCAACATCACCGTGCTCGATTCCTCCACCGGCATTGCCCACGCGGTGCAATTGACCGGCACGCCGACCAGTACGGCGCCAGCTGTCTCCATCTCCCCCAACGGTCTGACCTTCGTTCAAACCGTGGTAGGGAAGACCTCCTCGGCGTTGAGCGCCAACTTCGTCAACAATAGCGGGGCGGCGGTGGCCGTCTCCTCGGTGTCACCTTCGCCGGGGGACTTCGCCGTCAACAGCAATAATTGCAGCTCCGTTCCCAACGGCAGCAGTTGCGCGGTCAGCGTCAATTTCACACCGACCGCGAGCGGCGTCCGCACCGCCACGCTTACCTTTACCTACGGTTCGGGCAGCACGATTGCGATTAACTTGTCTGGATACGCGCGACCCGCCACTACCGAGCTGCAATTGTCGGCGTCCGCTCTTTCTTTCCCCGACCAGGTCGTCGGTACCAGCAGCGGCACTCAGTTGGTGTACCTCTGGAACCAGGGGACGGTCCCGGTAAGTGTCAGCGGCAACATCAGCATCAGCCCGGCCGATTTCGCGATCAGCTCCACATCGTGCAATTCGGCCACGATCCAGCCGAATTCTTACTGCTACGCCTATGTGTACTTTCAGCCGGCCTCGGCGACCACGATCAGCGGCGCGTTGACCATCAACACCATTTCCGATCCCGCCAGCCCGCACGTGGTCACCCTAGCCGGCAATGGTGTGAGTCCTGTCAAGAACCTGGCGTTCAGCGCCACCTCGATCCAGTTCCCCGATCAACCTGTCGGCTTCCCCAGTTCGCAGCAGTACCTGACGCTCTACAACTCCGGCAACACCAACGTGACCGTCGCGTCCGTCACCCCCAACGGCGACTTTGCCGTGACCTCCAACGGGTGCGCTACCGTATATGCGCACAGCTACTGCTATCTGTACCTTACCTTTACCCCCTCACAAACAGGTCTGCGCTCCGGCTCGCTGGACATTGCCGACAATGCTACCGGAAACCCGCACAGCATCGCACTGTCGGGCAACGGCATCACCGCAACCAAGGCGCTCACCCTGACCGCCACCTCCCTTGCCTTTGCCGACCAGCCGGTTGGTACAGCGAGCAACAACCAGTATCTGTACGTCTACAACACCGGCTCGGCGCCGGTCACGTTCACTCCGATCACCACCAACGGCGATTTTGGCGTTATCAACTACAGCAGCTGCCAGTCGGGCTCGGTGTCTCCGGGCTCGTACTGTTACGTGTACGTGTTCTTCCAGCCGACCGTGACGGGAACGCGCACTGGCAGCCTGACCATCCATAGCTCTGCCGGGGACTACCCGGTGTCTCTCACCGGCAATGGTGTTACCGTTGTCCACGCCGCCCGCGTCGGCGCCACCGCGCTCGCTTTTACCGACCAGGCAGTTGGGATCACCAGCACCTACCAGTATTTGTACCTTTACAACACCGGCAACGTGCCGCTGAATGTCTCCAGCGTGAACATCACCGGCGACTTCGGCAATCCCTACACGTACACCTGCAGCCCCGCGGTCGTTTCCGTGAATTCCTATTGTTATGTCTACCTGACGTTTACTCCTACGGCCACCGGCCTTCGCACCGGGACGGTGACCATCACCGACGACTCCGCCGCGGGAACGCACACCGTGACGCTGAGCGGCAACGGCGTTACTCCCACCAAGACCGTCACCTTGATTCCGGGCAACCTGCAATTCCTGCCCCAGGTGGTCGGCACCACCAGCTCGTATCTCTATGTTGCCGTCACCAGCACCGGCAATTCTCCGGTTACCATCACCGGCGCCAACGTCACCGACACCACCCCCGGCTCCGGTTTCGGTCTCTATTCCAACGGCTGCAGCACGCTGCAAAATTACGGCAACCAGTGCTACGTCTATGTGACGGTCACCCCGACGATTTCAGGGCCCCTGTCCGGCACCCTCACCATCACCGATACCACTACCGCCGGTACGCATAGCATTGCGCTGGCAGGAACCGGCGTTGCCAGTAACCAGGCAGTGCAGCTCTCGCAAACCAGCCTCACCTTTGCCAACCAGCCGGTGGGGACCACCAGTCCGGTCCAGGTTGTCTACTTCGTGAACCAGAGCACGACTGCGGTCAACATCACCAACTTCGTGGTCAGCGGCGACTATCAGGTCAGCGGATGTGGTACGGGGTCTTACATCTACAGCACTTCAAGCTGCTCGTTTTCCATCTCCTTCACGCCCACCGCGACGGGCGCGCGTCCTGGCAGCATCACCATCAACGACACCGGCACCGGCAGTCCCCGCACCATCACCCTCAACGGTACCGGCGTCAATCCATTTCCTGTCGCCACCCTGTCCAACAACAACCTCGTGTTCGCCTCGCAGAACATCGGTAGTAACAGCGCATATCAGTACTTCAATTTGAGTAATACCGGGAGCGCGGCGCTGAACATCAGCAGCATTGCTTTTGCGCCCGCGACAGCCGACTACGCGTTGACCCCCACTGGCTCCTGCGGAGTTTCCACGTTGGCCGTGAATGCCTCCTGCTATATCTACGTCACCTTTACTCCGTCTAATCTTTCCGGCCCCGGCGCCCGCAGCGCCACCCTGGTGATCACCGACAACGATCCCAGTGGCTCGCAGTCGGTGAACATAACCGGGAACGCCCTGGCGGCGAGCCCGCTGGTTGCGCTCTCGCCCACCTCGGTCTTATTCGGAAACCAGGCAGTCAACGTCCCCAGCCTGCCGCAAACCGTGACCCTGACCAACCAGGGCAACGCTGCGCTCACCATCACCAGCGTCACTGCCAGCTCGCCGTTCGCGGTGGCGACCAACAACTGTCCAGCCACGGTGAACGCCCTCGCCAATTGCACCATCACCCTTACCTTCACGCCCACCGCCAGCGGCGCGCAGAACGGGACGCTCACCATCACCGACAGCGCGGCGGGTAATCCGCACATCGTCGGACTTACCGGCACCGGCGTGGGCTCGCCCTCCATCGCGTTGAATCCCGCCAGCCTCATCTTCAGCAACCAGCAGGTCGGCATCGCCAGCACGCAGCAATCAATTGTCATCTCCAATTCCGGTTCCCCGATGCTCATAACATCCATCGGCATCTCCGCCGGAGATTTCGTCCAGACCAACAACTGCAGCACGCTGCCGACGAACAGTAGTTGCTCGATTGGCGTCACCTTTACCCCAACCGCGATCGGCACCCGCTCCGCCACCATCACCATCAACGACAACGCCGGCACCGGCCAGCAAACTGTTCCCGTCAGCGGCACTGGCATCGGTCTGCCTGCGGTCACGCTTGCCCCGACCACTCTTACCTTTGCCAACCAGAACGTGGGCACGTCATCGACATCGCAGCCCGTCACCCTGACCAACACCGGTGGCGGCCCGCTGGCCATCAACAGCATCCAGCCCAGTGCCGGTTACGCGCAGACCAACAACTGCGGCAACAACCTCGACGCCGGCGCAAGTTGCACCATCAACGTTTCCTTCGTTCCCGCCATCATCGGAACCCAAGCCGGCAGCGTCAGCATCTCCGATAGCGCGGCGGGCAGCCCGCATTCGGTCTCGACCACCGGCGTCGGCCTCGGCGCACAGCCCACGTTCAGCCCCACGTCGCTCGCTTTCGGTTCCGTTGCCGTCGGCACTCCCACCACCCTCCCGGCCGTCACGCTCTCCAACACCGGCAACGTGACCATGAACATCACCAACTTCCAGATCAACGACCCGCCTTACAGCCAGACCAACAACTGCCCATCCACGCTCGCGCCCAACGCCAGTTGCACCGTCACCGTCGTCTTCAACCCGACCGCCGCCGCCACGCAAAACGGAACGCTGTATGTCTTCACCAATGGAATCAACGGAGGCACAGGGGCTCTGAATCTGACCGGGTCGGGTTTCGGGCCGGTCGCGGGAGTGAGTCCGGCATCGCTGAATTTCGGCAGTGTGACTATCGGTGCCGCCAGCCCGGCGCAGACCATCACCCTCTCCAGCACCGGCAGCACCGCTCTCACCATCACCAGCATCGCCTTCAGCGGAGTCGGCGATTACAGCCAGACCAATACCTGTCCTGCAACTTTAGCTTCTTCCTCTAACTGCTCGATTTCAGTGACTTTTACGCCCGGCGGAGTTGGAGCTCGCAACGGCACGCTCTTCGTCTACGACAACACCGCCGCCAGTCCGCACCAGGTGCCGCTGAGCGGCATCGGCCTGGGGCCGGCGGTCACCTTCAATCCGCCCAGCTTGAACTTCGGCACCATCAGCCTGGGAACCACCAGTTCCTCGCTGGCCTTGACCCTGACCAATTCGGGCACCAACGCGTTGCTGATTTCCGCCAACGGCATCACCGCCAGCTCTGAATTTGCCCAGACCAACAACTGCCCGTCCGCGCTGGCGGCTGCGGTAAGTTGCACCATCAGCGTCACCTTTACTCCCGCTTCCGCGGGAACCTGGAATGGTTCCATCACCGTGTTGAGTAACGCCGGTACCCAGACCGCCTCGTTGACCGGCGTCGGCAACGGACCCCAGGTGCAACTGTCGCCTTCTTCCTTGTCGTTCGGCAGCTTGCCCCTCGGGTTGACCAGTGCTCCGCAATCGGTGGTCTTCACCAACTCGGGCAATGCCGCGCTCACCATTACCTCCATCGTGCCCAGCACCGATTTTGCGGAGACCGATAATTGCACGGCGACGCTCGGCGCAGGTTCGTTCTGCACCCTTACCGTCACGTTTAAGCCTTCGGCGATCGCGCCCGAAACCGGCGCCATCACCATCACCGACAGCGCCGGCGGAAGCCCGCATAAAGTGATCTTGAGCGGCACTGGTACCGGTGCGCTAACCGATCTCGCCGTAACCGGAACGGTGATTCCGGCGACCATTCCGCCCGGCGGCAGCTTCACCTATACCTTCGTCGTGACCAACGGCGGGCCTTCGCCGGCCACCGGCGTCGCATTCAACATCACCTTGCCTTCCGCCGCCAACGCAACATTGAATTCGGTTAACACCACCGCCGGCACTTGCACCGGCACCGGCCCGCTTGCTTGCAACATCGGCAACCTCGCTTCCGGAAGCGCCGCCACCGTCACCATCGCCATGACCGCTACCGCTGTCGCCAGCTTCCCGGCGACCGGTACGGCGTCCGGCAACGAGACTGACCCCAGCAACACAAACAACAGCCTGACCCTGACCTCTTCTGTGCAGGCCGCCGATCTCGTCGTCATCGGCGCCAGCGCGCCCACCACGGTCGGCGGCACGCCGGCCTACTCCATGATGGTGACCAACAACGGGCCTTCGTCGGCCTCCAACGTGTCCATGACCTGCGCCTACGACCGTTACCAGTACCTTGGCTACAGCACCCCGTATGGCACCTGCACGTATTCCGGCGCAACCTTGACGTGTTCGCTGGGGGGATTGGCGGTGGGCGCCAGCACCGGCGTCACGCAGCAGGTGCAGCCGCCCAATACCGGCTGGGCGAGTATCACGTGCCACGCTTCGGCCGATCAGTTCGATCCCAACCCGGTCAACAACAGCGCCCAGATCTCGCCTCCGGCCGACTCGTTCAATACCAGCAACGGCAACAATGTCGCCGTGCAACTCGCCGACGTCCCCTCCGGCACCCTGGCCCGTGTGACCTTCTCCAAAGTCACTCAGCCCGGTACCACGTCGCTTACCCGAACCGCCGGCGCCACCGCGCCCGCAAGCTTCCGCAGCGGCGCGCAACCCGCCACTTTCGACCTGAGCACTTCGGCGCTCTACAATCCGCCGCTGACCGTGTCGTTGGGATTCTCGCCGGTCCAGTTCCACAAGCCGGCGCAGGTCCACTTGTTCCACATGGAAGGCGGCGCCTGGGTTGACCGCACGGTGGCGATGGATCCTTCCACCTACACCGTGTCGGCGTTGACCTCATCGCTCTCGCCGTTCGCCCTGTTCGAGCCGGTGAACCATCCGCCGACGGCCAACGCGGGCGCCGATCGCACCGTTTCCGGCACCAGCGTGGTGGGCGCTCCGCTCGTACTGGATGGTTCGTCTTCCACCGATCCCGACAGCGACTCGCTCACCTACCGCTGGACCGGGCCGTTCCCCGAAGGCAACGGCGTCGCCACTGGAGCGAAACCGTCTGTCACTCTGCCCTTGGGCGCCTCTAAAGTCATGCTCGTGGTCAACGACGGGGAAGCGGACTCCGCGCCGGTCGCCGTCAACGTCGCCGTCTCCGATTTCGCCCTTGCCTTGAGCCAGGGCTCTGCCAGCCTGAAGCGCGGACAGTCCACCGCGCTCAACGTGAACGTCACGCCTAAGGGCGGCAGCTTCGACCAGTCGGTTATGCTCGGCTGCGCCAATCTGCCCGCCTCCATGACCTGCCAGTTCTCCCCGCCGACGGTTCAACCCGGCGCCTCCGGCGCGAATACCGTTCTCACCCTGACCTCCAGCAGTCTGGCTCAGGGTCGGCGCACGCCGCGTCCCCTGTGGGCAATGTGGACTGGCTTATTCGGCGTCCTTGGAATTGTTGTTGCCGGCGCCAGGCGCGGCCGCGTCTGGACTCTGTTGCTCATCGTCGTTGTGCTGACCGCGATCTTCTATACCGGATGCGGCGGCGGCGGCATGTCTTCCGCCCCCCAGAACAACGTAACTCCGAGCACCACCGTGACCATCACCATCACCGGCAGCTCGGGCGGTCTCCAGCACTCCACCACCGCGAACATCACCATGAACTGACCACCCTGGTTGCATGGTGCCCCACATCTGCCCGGTGTTGGCAGATGTGGGTGTCACTCCATCGCGCCGCTGTACCATAAAGTTGTGCAACGCGATCGCTTCCTTCAACTCGTGAAGAACGAACTGGACCGCCTGCCCCGCCAGTTTCGCAGCCGCATTCATAATGTCGCGGTCCTGGTCGAGGACCTGCCGCCTGAGCAAGTTGAATCGCGCCGCACCAACCGTCCGCGCTCGCTGCCGCCGCGCGAGTTGGTGCTCGGTGTATATCGCGGCATTCCGGCGACTAAGCGCAGCGTCTTCGATCTTCCCTCGGGCCCCGACACCATCGTCCTCTACCAGAAAAACATCGAGGCGGTTTGTTCCTCCGAGGACGAAATCCGCGAGCAAGTCCGCCTTACCGTCATCCACGAACTCGGCCACTACTTCGGCATGGACGAAGACCAACTCCGCGACGTGTAGGCGCATGAAGCCCGGAGCCTGAAGACTGAAGACTGAAGACTGCATGGTAGTGGCTGAATCTGCTCTTTCCTTGCCGTGAGAATGGCAAGCGGATTGCCCTCACTGACTGGCAATATAGCACTCGGTATCCGATCCCGAACCTGTGCACGAAAACCCTACTACGTTACCTGACACAATCGTTCCGCTGCCGATGCTTGCGCGTCTCACCGAGACTGTCCAGCTAGCCGCTTTCACAGGTCGCGGGGGGAGCAGCAAGTAACATAACAGGAATCCGGCCAGCACAGCCAGACAGGTCTTTAGGAAGTTCATTTGTATCGCCTCCGTGGTCTGTGATTTAATCACAAAAAGGAAAAGCCCGGATGCCAGTCCGGGCTTCCAAACTCTTGCGTTCGCCAATCCAAGGGTACAACTGGAGTGTGCCGAATGCAAACTCGTCCTATCGAACTTGCCGATAGCATTCTAAAACTTTTGGCAGGCGAGGATTTTCACGACGCGATCAACGCGCTAAAAATCGCCAAAATTATGCTACCGACAGGTACTAGCTTGCCTTGTCAAACGAGGCATGAAACTCCTCAAGCTCACGAAGTATCTGCTTGAGAAGCTCGATGATTTTTGCTGCATCTTGGTCGGTCATGCGATTAGTTCTCCTATCTCCCAGATGCGGGAGCTGATACCAGCGGCCATTGCAGGGGTCACGCGCAGACTGGAATGCACGCGACAGAAATTGTAGTGTGCAAAATGCAAAGCGCAAGCGGCTTTCAGGTTCGTCAGCTTCTTCGAGAAAGCGTTCGTGAGCCGGGTAAACCGCCGCATCTGCATCCGCATGGTGAGGTTCTGCCGCTCCACATGGCTGGTGCAGATATGCTCCCGCTCCGGCTCTCCGCAGCGCACCTTGGATATCGTCTCGACGATTGGGCTTGGGGAGTACCGCTCCGCTCCGATCTGCCCGTAATCGCCGTAGAGCTTGATGAGTTGCGCGAAATCCACTTCGCACCCGAACGCATCCTCGACGTGGCGGTTGTAGAACACGAAGCCGTCCGTCGTGAGTTGCACTCGGCACGCCAGCCGCTCCGCGAGATCGTGCATGAAGTACCAGGTCGTTTCCTCGCTGCGCTTGCCGACCGTGAACACGGGAATGAGCTTCGATTCCGGGTCAATCGCCACGAACACCCATTGATCCCCGACTTCGGGCGAATCGCCGGCGTGCACACGGCGCTGTTTCTTCGCCACGTAAGTCCAGATTTCGTCGCATTGGATGTAATTACAGCGCAGATTACGCATCCGCTCGTCCAGCAATTCGGCGCAGTGGTCGCCAGTGCGCAGCAACAGCGATGCGATTGTGTTCCGGTCAACGTCAGTCATGCGGCTTATCGAACGGAGGGAATTGCCTTCGACCAGCGCGGAGATAACGGCGAGTTTCTTCTCAAGAGAAAGTGTGTACATTTTCGGCTCCCCACGAATCCCGCTTGACTGCGGGAGTGAGGCAAGCCGATAATCGAGGTTGCGAGGCCATGATACCGGCTTGCCGGGTTGTGGTTTCAGAGCCGCTGAGAGGTTCCAGCCTCTTTAGCGGCTCTCGTCATTTGCGCGGCTCTTTGGTGGAGGCGGCATCAGTCGCTCCTTTCTCAGTGGATACCCATGCGTCGGGCCATCCAAGCTCAGTCAGGGCTTCGCGGAAATCTTCCAAAAGAGAAAAGGAACGCTCTTTGGACTTGCCTTTCCACTCCACATCCACGGCGTACACGTGGCGCGGAGTGAGTGACATCTTGCGAAGCTGCTTCGACAAACCACTAATTGCGCCCGCTAACGCTATCTCAGAATCGAGTCCCATACGTTCAGCCACAGTCTTGCTTTTCGTTGGGGTAGCCCTCTCGCACAGCACAGCCAGAAACTTCTTCTGTAACTCTCCTATGCCGTTGATGAGTTCTTCTGCCAGATCGGGCGTCCATGCACTGTGACGGAATACATCCCCTTCGGCGGCATCCCGCCTTTCCAATTCCATACGCAGGGCAACGGCTTCAGCAGGGGTATCGGCTCTGTACTTCGTGCCTTTGTGCTGGAATTCGATTGCCATAAGGTAGTTTCTCCTATACCGAATAGTATTCGTATAGAAACCTTAAGGTTCTGTCAAGAGCGATTTGATATTTTTTTTCTCTCATCGGGTTTTCTCCTTTTTGACTGGTTTGACTAACCTAGCTGTGGAAATCCAAATTCAGCCACTACCGACTGCATCGCTCCCTTGCGGCTCCATTTCGAACGGTCTAAACTTGCAGTAACCTCTTTGCACTTCTTCCCGGGATGCGTCATGCCGGCCGCCGTTGTGGGGTAGGTCTCAACTCGGACAAAGGAATCTATGAACTCCAAACCCGTACTCGCGCCGGAGCCGAACGTCGATGAGATCTCGGAGTGGCTCGAAGCCTTCGACCAGGTCATGGACGAAGAAGGCGCCACCCGCGCCTGCCAGATACTGAAGGCCCTCACTGCCCGCGCGCGCTTGGCCGGCGTCGATGTCCCCGTCCAGCTCAACACGCCTTACGTCAACACCATTCGCGAAGATGAAGAGATCGCCTACCCCGGCGATCGTGCCATCGAACGCCGCGTCAAGAGCCTCATCCGCTGGAACGCGCTCGCCATGGTCCATCGCCAGAACAAGAAGGACCCCGGCATCGGCGGCCATATTTCCACCTACTCATCCATCGCCAGTCTTCTGGAAGTCGGCTTCAACCATTTCTTCCACGCCAACTACGGCAACCAGCCTGGCGACTTCGTTTACTTCCAGGGACACGCCTCGCCCGGCGTGTACGCGCGCGCATTCCTTCTGGGCAGGCTTTCGGAGAAGGACCTGGAAAATTTCCGCCACGAACTCCGTGATGAACCCGGTCTCTCTTCCTACCCGCATCCCTGGCTGATGCCGCACTTCTGGCGTTTCCCGACCGTCTCCATGGGCCTCGGTCCCATCAATTCCATCTACCAGGCGCGCTTCATGCGTTACCTGGAAAACCGCGGCATCATTCCCGTGACTCCGCGCAAGATATGGGCCTTCGTGGGCGACGGCGAAACCGACGAGCCGGAAACCCTGGGCTCGCTCACCCTGGGCTCGCGCGAGAAACTCGACAACCTGATCTGGGTGGTCAATTGCAACCTGCAGCGCCTCGACGGCCCGGTCCGCGGCAACGGCAAGATCATCCAGGAACTGGAAGCCGCCTTCCGCGGCGCCGGCTGGAACGTCATCAAGGTCATCTGGGGCGCCGACTGGGACTCCCTGCTGGCGCGCGACAAGAGCGGCCTGCTGCTGAAGTGCATGGAAGAAACCGTGGACGGCGAATGGCAGGCGCTCAAAGTCAAGGGCGGCGCCTTCATCCGCAAGGAATTTTTCGGCAAGTATCCTGAGTTGCTCGACCTGGTCGCTCACCTCAGCGACGCCGACCTCACCTCGCTACGTCTCGGCGGGCACGATCCGCAGAAGATCTACAACGCCTACAAGCGCGCCGTCGAACACAAAAACGGGCCCACCGTCATTCTCGCCAAAACGATCAAGGGTTACGGTCTCGGTTCCGCCGAGGCGCGCAATGCCACCCATCAGGAAAAGAAGCTCACCGACGAACAGCTCGCCGCCTTCCGCAAGCGTTTTGAAATTCCCATTCCCGAGGAGGCGGCTCACGCGGGCACGTTCTATCGCCCGCCGCAGAACAGCGAAGAAATCGTGTACATGAAGGACCGCCGCCGCGAACTTGGCGGCTACATCGTCATTCGCGAGAATGGTGACTGGAAGTTCAGCGCTCCGCCGCTCGATAGCTTCACCGAATGGCTGGAGGGCTCCAAGGGCCGCGCCGTCTCCACTACCATGGGCTACGTCAGCATCCTGCGCCACCTGCTGAAGCACCCCGACATCGGCAAGCTCATCGTTCCCATCATTCCCGACGAAGGCCGCACCTTCGGCATGGAAGCCATCATTCGTCAGGTCGGCATCTACGCCAGCCAGGGCCAGCTCTACAAGCCCCACGATCAGGACATGCTCCTCTACTACCGCGAGGCCAAGGACGGCCAGATTCTGGAAGAGGGAATCACCGAAGCCGGCTCCATGTCTTCCACCACCGCCGCCGGCTGCGCTTATTCCAACTACCACGTGCCCATGATTCCGTTCTTCACCTTTTATTCCATGTTCGGATTCCAGCGCGTGGGCGATCTAATCTGGGCTTTCGCCGACGCACGCGCCAAAGGCTTCATCGTCGGCGGCACCGCCGGACGCACCACCCTCGCCGGCGAAGGCCTGCAGCACCAGGACGGACACAGCATCGTCCTCTCCAGCGTCGTTCCCACCTGCGCTACTTACGATCCGGCGTACGTCTACGAGATCGCCGTCATCATTCAGGACGGAATTCGCCGCATGTACCAGGAGAGGGAAGACCGCTTCTACTACCTCACCGTTTACAACGAAGACTACCCCATGCCCGAAATGCCCGCCGGCGTGAGCGATGGCATTCTCCGCGGCATCTACAAACTGAAATCAGCTCCCGGCGGCAAGGCCGGCGTGCAGTTGTTCGGCAGCGGCGCCATCCTGAACGAAGCGGTGCGCGCGCAGGCCATCCTCGCCGAAAAATTCGGCGTGCAGGCTGACGTGTGGAGCGTCACCAGCTACAACGAGCTTCGCCGCGAGGCCCTCGCTATCGAGCGCTGGAACCGCCTGCATCCTTCCCAGCCGGAAAAAAAGCCCTACATTCTCACCGCGCTCAACGGCGCCAGGGGCCCCATCGTCGCCGCCACCGATTACATGAAGATCGTTCCCCACCAGCTCGCTCCCTGGTTGCAGGATCGGCTGGAATCGCTGGGCACCGATGGCTTCGGCCGTAGCGACAATCGTCAGCACCTCCGGCGCCACTTCGAGGTCAACGCCGAATCCATCGCCACCGCCGCCTTGGCGCGACTGGCGCGCGACCACAAGTTCGACGCCCAGCGCGCCCAGCAGGCCTTTGCCGAACTCGGCGTGGACACGGAAAAAATTGACCCCGCCCGCGCCTGAAACGGTCATGTTCCCGAACCGCAAATCCGGTTTGTATCCACGGAGTTGCCGCGACATGTTGATGACGTTGGTACTTTGGTGTACCCGCTTGTGATGCGCATCACTGCGAGCGCGGTGGGAGGGGAGCATGCTGCGCTTATGAAGGCAGCTCTATCGCGTTGGGCCTTCCTCCCGTTCTTTGCACTGCTGATGTGGTTTGCCTGTTCCCGTGGGCCGCAGCAGGCGCCGCCGTCCGCCGGCGGGATCACCTCGGGTCCCGAGATGTACACCGACTACTGCGCCAGTTGTCACGGCGTCACCGGCAAAGGCGATGGTCCCGCCGCGCCCGCGCTGAAGGTTCCGCCGCCCGACCTCACCGTTCTGGCCAAGCGCAACGGCGGCCGCTATCCCGACGGCAAGGTCTACCAGATCATCGAGTGGGGCGGCGCCATTGCCAGCCACGGCTCCCGCGAAATGCCCGTCTGGGGCGTGGCCTTTCGCCCTCTCTCCCACGAAAATCAGAAGCAAGTCTCGGAACGCATCCGCGTCCTCACCGACTACATCGGAACCCTGCAGCAAAAATGGCTGGGCGTTCCGACTTCTTCCTTCTGACCTCTTACTTCTGCGTTCTGACTTCTGCCTTTTGACTTCTTACTTCTTACTTCTCACTTCTGGCCTTCCTAAAAGGTTGTCATCCTGAGCGAGAGCCTGTCCTGAGCGAAGTCGAAGGATCCAACGCGCCCCGGTTTTGGGCGCGTTGCGACCGAGTCGAAGGACCCCCGCACTGTCAATCGTTCTCTTATCTCAAACAATCCTCGAACCAGCACTGAAGGCCACGCCGCTCAGAACTCACAACGCGACTCGCCCCGTGCTACCCTCAGCTCCTGGCTTTTAGCTGGTGCGCATCAGCTAAGAGCTAACAGCTAAGAGCTAAAAGCTTCCCATGTCGCACAAAGACACCGTACGCGAAGAGTTCACCCGCCAAGCGGAAGCATTCGCCGCCGTCGCCGTATTGCACAACCGCGAGCGCCTCGAGCGCCTGGTGAATGCCGTCAATCCTGCGCCTGGCGCCCGCGCGCTGGAGATCGCCACCGGCCCCGGTCATGTCGCCATGGCGATGGCCGGGCGTTGCCGCGAGGTGGTTGGCGTGGACATTACCGACGCCATCCTCGCCGTCGCCGAGCGCACCCGTCGCGAGCGCGGTCTCACCAATATTCGCTTCCAGCGCGCCGACGCCGAGCAACTCCCCTTTGCCAACGGCGAGTTCGACATCGTCTTCTGCCGCTTCGCCTTTCATCACTTCGAAGATCCGGCCGTGCCCTTGCGCGAGATGACGCGCGTTTGCCGCGCCGGCGGCCGCGTCGCCGTCGAAGACCTCGCCGCCAGCGAAATTCGCGAGCGTGCCGCCTTCCAGGACCAGTTCGAGCGCCTGCGCGACCCTTCGCACACCCGCGCGCTTCCCATCAGTGAATTGGCGCGCATGTTCGGGGCGCGCGCCCTGGAGATCGAAACCGTCACCACCGGCGAAGTCGTGCAACCGGTGGAGTACTGGATGAGTTATTCGCACACGCCGCCCGATCGCGCCGCCGAAGTCCGCGCCATGTTTGCGCGCGATGAGCAGGAAGACCTCAGCGGCGCCTGCCCCTTCCGCCGCGACGGCGAACTCTTTTTCATTCAGCGCACCGTCACCCTCGTCGCCCGGAAATTAGAGCGGAGCTAAATCTAAGTGGATGTCATCCTGGCTGGTCCCGAACTCGGCTGATCGATCACCGGTATGAAGGCGGCCACTGGCTCGGCAGCTTCGCCGTGTACCCGGTCACCGGGCGCGGCTTGTCGAAGTAGCGCCACGTGAGGTGGGTGGTGAGAGGCTGTTCTCGACAGTTACTCTTCACCAGTTCGTGCGATGTCGCGGAGGTCGCTGGGAGCGCGCCGGCCCGTGGTGTTACGTCAACATCCGCAAGCGACACCGAGGTCACTTACGGAGTTGGAAAGTGCCAAGTATGACGACAGGGGCATCACGTCCGGGCAGAGTGGATTGGGCAATGCCGCGGAGTTGGCCGCGGCGGGCGAGGACGGCGCGGAACTCAATTTTTTCTCTGTCTATCGCGGCGCTAGCGGGATCGGAAAAGGTGAGTTGGCGCTCGCCAACCTGGAGATCAGGGAGGTCGAATGATTCAGAGGGAAATTCCTTGGGGTTGAACGTCATTTCGAGATGGCCGGCCCAGGTGGTAGCTTCGGAGCGAAGTTGGAGGACCATGGGAACGGAGCCAGTCTCGGGAAAAAAGTTGATGGTACCGGTCCAGGTGCCGGCGAGATTCTCGGCGGAGATGGGAATACCCGTGGGCAACGGCGGGATGCTGGGCGGAGTGAAGGGCGGGAAATCGGGATAGCCGCTTTTCCGGCTCAGTTCCCGCCACGTGGACCAGGCGGCGGATTGGAGGTAGTGGGCAATATCGGGCGCGAGGTCCAGCAGGGTGACCGTCTTATCCTCGATCCTGCCGGTCGACGGATCGATGAGACCGCCCCTGACTCTGGCGGGAAGGCCTTCCGGACTGCGGTGGAAGATGGTGGCAAACAGAGTACACGCGACGAGATAGCTGCCTTCGCGGGAAGGATGCGAACCGTCGGGAGAGAAGAGTTGCACGTGCGGTTGCTCGCGGCGCACGCGTTCCCACGCTAAACCGATGGGCGCAACAACGGAGCCGGTGAGCTTGGCGGCTGCGAAGGAAAAGTAATTCAAAGCCATCTGATCCTGCGGCGAGGCTTGGCGGGCCCAAGTCAGGTAAATGATCGGAACTGCGCTGGCGTGATGGATCTCGGCGGCGAACTTCTCGGCGTACGGCCGGAACACGGAGTCGGCGGCGACCCGGGGTTCGCCGTTGAGGTACAAGGGCACGCCAAGCGTACTCCGCTCTTGGAGGACGACGTAGTCCCAATGGGTTTCGTGCAGCGCCTGCAGGGCCTCAGCGTTCTCCCAATGGTCCTTGAGGCTCCAACCGCCGTGAGCGAGCATCCGGATTTCGACGGGATAGTGTGAGGCGCGGGCCAGAGTGGCAAACATCTCCGGCATGTTGTTGAAGAATGTATAGCTGTTGCCGATGAAGAGGACGCGGGTCGGCTTGTCCTGGGCAGGCGCAACGATACAAATGGCGACCGCGAGGAACAGAACAAAGCGGCGACTCATAAGGGCATGGTACACGGCAGATTGTCCATTGACGATCCGGAGTTCGAGTCACAGCGAGAGGCAGGCGGCACAAGCACCCGCGCAACCTCAAGAGCAGCGAGATTCCGTTGGGGGCACTCGTTGTTTCCGTGGTCAACACGCTGGACGTCATGACCTCGAGCCAGCCTTACCGCCCAGCGCAATCGCCGATTGCCGCGAGGGAGCAAATCCCCCGCTGGTCAGGACGGCGGATCGATCCCGAGGTGGCGAATGTCTTCCTCACGATTCCCGAATCCGTCGGGCATAGTCCTCGCAATGAAACATCAAACCCAGCGCGCGTAACTCCGTGGCATGACCTTCGTGCGACTTCGGTAAGTGTCGAGAAACCCCCATCTCACTAGCAACCGCCCGTTCTCAGCTCCAGCCACTGGGCCCGTATTTCTTCGGGCCTCATGCCCTTGGCTCGCAGCGCCCGCAAACTCAGCGCATCCGCCCGCTTCGCCAGCCGCTCACCTTTGTCATCCACCAGCAGATCGCAGTGGTAGTACGCAGGCGGCGCAATTCCCAGCGCTTCGCACAACAGAAGCTGACGCGCCGTCGACTTCAGCAGATCGCACCCGCGCACCACTTCCGTGATTCGCATGGCATCGTCATCCGCCACCACCGCCAACTGGTACGCCGGCACGTCATCACGCCGCCACACCACGAAGTCGCCGAAGTCCTTGCCCGCCGTGTACTGCTGCTGTCCCTGTGCGCCATCGTGGAACGAGACGACGCGTCCATCCGGCACGCGGAACCGCCAGTTCACGCCCGCCGGCGCGTCCACCCTCAACTTCCGCCCGCGGCACTTGCCGGAATACATCGGTTCATCACTTGACTCATGTGGCGCCTGCGCTGCCTCCGCCAGATCTTTGCGCGAGCACGTACACGGATAGATCCAACCGCCCGCATGCAGCTTCCGCCAGGTTTGCAGATACACCTTGCGCCGCTCGCTCTGCGAATACGGCGCGCACGGCCCAACGACGTCCGGCCCCTCCTGCCACGAGATGCCGAACCAGTGCAGGTCTTCGATGAACGCGCGCACGTATTCCGGCTTCGACCGCTGCGGGTCGAGATCTTCATTGCGCAGCACCAGCACGCCGCCCGCCGCGCGCGCCCGCTCGTACGCGATCCAGAAGGTGCGCGCGTGCCCGGCGTGCAGGTACCCGGTCGGCGACGGCGCCAGCCGCCCGCGATAAATTTGTGCGGAGGACATCAGGACAATAGTAAAGCGTGTGAACCGCTAATCATTAAGAAGGCGTCATCCTGAGTTCGCACGCGGGATTCGTGCGAGCTCAGGATCCATGTATTTCGCGATATCATTCACGAGCGCCAGCGTGCGGGATCTGTGAAATCGGCAATCGTCGGTCCCCATCACTGTTTCAGATCGCCCGATCACCCGATAGGATCACAAATCACTTCACCCCAATCATCAGGCCGCTCGGTCCCGGCATCCGTACTCGCGTGATCTCCCGGAACCCCGCCGCGCGCATCCACTCCGTGTATTCGGGCTCGCTGTAACTTGCGCCCGCTTTCGTCCCTACCAGCATGTTCAGCGAAAACAGCGCCGCAAATTTCGGCGACGTCTTGTCCGCCTCCAGAATGAAATCCTGCACCACCACGCGCCCGTTTGGCGCCAGCGCCTGGTAAATCCGCTTGAGCAATTGGCAGTTTTCCTCCACCGAAAACATGTGGCAGATCGCCGACAGCAGGACCAGGTCGTAATTCGTGCCGAGGTCGGCCTGCAGCATGTCGCCGGCGCGCGTGCTGATCCGGTCCGCGACTCCCGCCCGCCGCAAGTACTCCTGCGCGATCGGCAGCACGTCGGGGAGGTCCAGGATTTCTCCTCGTAATTGCGGCGCCGCCTTGGCAAATGCGATCGAGAACGCGCCCGAGCCTCCGCCCAGGTCCAGCATGTGCCGCGCGCCGTTCACGCCCACCGCCTTGACCACGCCCTCCGCACGCCCGCGCGCGTTGTGGTCCATGGCGGCGATGAACGAAGCTGTCCACTCCTCAGTTGTGCCGCGCTCCGCCACCCGCGTGCCGGCCCGCACCGCCTCCGTCAGCGTGGACCAGCGTTTCCACAAGTTGACCGTATGCATCTGTGCCGGGCGCGCATTGTCCGCCGATCCGGCAGTAAAAAATCGCAGCGACAAGGGCGTGTTGTGAAACGCGTCGCCGGATTTCTGCAGCAACTTCAGCGCGACCAGCGCGTTCAGCAGCATCTCGATCGCGCGCGCGTCGGTCTTGATCTTTCCGGCGACCTCCGCCGCGCTCGCCCCGCTGCCGACCGCGGTGAATATGTCCAACTCGATTGCCGTCAGAATGGTGCGGCTGCTCATGAATCCGCGAATCGTCTCGGTGATTTCGTCGGGCAAGATTCCAGCCGCGTCCTTGGCGTGCAGCATGGCCAGGTAGTGATTGCGGTGCTCCAGGATCTCCGTCTTCATCGCCGGCGCGTCGGTGCGCGCCAGCCTGGATACCGGCTGACCGCGATCGAAGTGCGAAGCCACAATCTCCGCCACGTCGGCCGGCTTCAGCTCCGAATACCAGGCGCCCTCCGGGTAGGCGATCATCACCGGGCCGTGGTCGCACGTGCCCAGGCACCCCGAAGTGGACACCTGCACCTCGTCGGCCAGCCCGCGCGCGCTCAACTCGCGCCGCAGGGTGTCCAGCACTGCGGCCGAACCATTTGCGGCACAGCACGGCACGCCCTCCGGCTTTTCCTGCGTGCACACGAACACGTGATATCGGAACGGCTCCATGATCCCCTCCCGCTTGGTGCTTCTGCGTGGAACAGCGAATTGTGCTCTTACATCGGCTGCTGCCACAGTGACGCAGCGCACATCCCGGTCCGAGGATGGCATTTCTGCTAATAGCGCTCCGGCCCGGAGGGCGCTATCATTACTTCTCTCATGGCCGACCCCTCCAAGAGCATTCTCGTCGTCGACGACGATGCCTCCCTTTGCAAGCTCATCGCACACATTCTTGAGCAGCAGGGGCATGCCGTGGTGACCTGCGGCACCGGCGGGGAGGCCATCAACCTGCTGCGCAAGCGCCGCTTCGACGTGTTCTTGCTCGACCTTGGCCTGCCGGACATGGACGGGCTCGACTTGCTCTCCGTCTGGCACGGGAGCAATGGCACCAAGGTCATCGTCATCACCGCCGACGACACCGCCGAGACCCTGATGACCGCCATCCGCGCCGGCGCCTACCTCTACATCCGCAAGCCCTTCGAGCCCGAACAACTGCGCGACCTGGTGGCGACCGCGCTCCGGGCGCATGCGCCGCAGCAGATCGAGGTCCTCTCCGCCAAGGCCGATTGGCTGGAGCTCTCGGTGCCATGCTCGCGCGACGCCGCCGAGCGCATGGACCAGTTCATGCGCCAGGTCAAGATCGACCTGCCGGAAGACGAGCGCGAGGGCGTGGCACAGGCCTTCCGCGAACTGCTGATGAACGCCGTGGAGTGGGGCGGCGAGCTCGACCCGACGCGGCGGGTGCGCATCTCGCTGCTGCGCACGCCGCGCATGCTCCAGTACCGGGTTTCCGATCCCGGTCCGGGTTTCCGGCTGGAAGACCTGCCGCACGCCGCCATCAACAACGCGCCCGGGGAAGTCTTCGCGCACGAGACAGTGCGCCAGCAAAAAGGGATGCGTCCGGGTGGGCTGGGGCTGATGATGGTGCGCGCAGTCGCAGACGAACTCCTTTATAATGAGAAGCAGAACGAGGTAATCTTCATCAAGTACTTGGGCGATAGCGAGGCCGCCGACGGCAGCCCGGCGCACAAATCTTCTCCGTAGAACAATTGTGGAAAAGCCCAGCAGTCTCGAGTCCCGAGACGCGAGTCCCGCATTGCGAGATGGCATCCGGGGCGTCGATCTCGCGACTCAGGACTCGCGACTCGCGTCTGAAGCTCTGCGCCTTGCGCCTTAAGCCTTGTGCCTGTTCTTCTACTGTCCCCGGCTGGCCGGCGGAATGATGCCGTTCATGCGCAGGTACTCGACCATCTGGCCGTAGTGGTCGAAGTCGTGGCCGACATTGAGCACGGCCAGGCCAAGGCGCGAGACCTTGTTCGGGCCAAACGGATTCTGCACCAGGCCAGTGGCGTTGTCCGCGTTGATCGAGCTGTACGCCTTGTGGCAATAGGCGTAAGAGTCCTTCAAGAACTTGACGCTATCGGCCTTGGTCTTGATGGATGCGGGACCGCTTTCACCGCCCGTGTCGACGGGCGGCTTTTCAGGGAATATCGCCGCGCAGATCATGTAGTTGGCGGCGGCCACGTGGCGCACTTGCTGGCCGAAGGTGCGCACGCCTTTGAACTCGCCGTTGGTGGGAGCGAATTCGTACTTGTCTTCCGGCATGGCCTCGGCGGCGGGAACGACTTCGCTTTCCGGGTAATTGAGGCCGCGGTCCAGGATCGTGGTGATGGTTGGCGGTTGTGACGGTTGTGCCGGCTTGGCTGGCGGCGCTGCGGGTGTTTGGGCTGGCGCAGCGGCGACGAACAGGAAAGTGAGCAACAGCAGGGAAACGAGTTTTTTCATGGTGCCTCTCTCTTCAGCATTGAGTGATTTAGTGATTGGTGATTTAGTGATTTAGTGATTTTGAGTTGCCACGTTTGCGATTGCTGATATTCGGGATTTCGAATTGTCGGCCGCAACACTACCTTCAGCAAATCGCTAAATCACAAATCACTAAATCGCTAAATTGAAACTTGGCCCCAAACCTTACGTAATCGTCTCGCTGGCGCCGGCGGGCGGGAAGGCGAAACCGTCAGCGCGCAGGCGGAAGCGCCGGATGGTGGCCAGTCCCGCGAGCAATCCAAGCGCGGAAACCAGCAACGCCGCCGGAATTCCCCAGCGCTCCCCGACCGCTCCCCAGGCGGCGCTGCCCGCCGCCATTCCACCCTGCAGCACCAGCAAATAGATGGAAAGCGTGCGCGCGCGCAGCCATGCCGGGGACATGGTCTGTGCCGAAACATTGAGGCTGGCGACGATCGCGATCCAGGCCACGCCGCCGGCGAAGAGCACGGCGCACAGCCAGGCGAACATGTGCACCCGCCCGGAAGCGAAGCTCGCCAGCGCGTAGAGCACGGTGGCGAGCGCGACCAGCGTGTTGACCGAAACCACGCGCCGCAGCGCCGGCAGGGCAATGGCTCCGCCCAGTGCGCCGGCGCCAAAGAACCCGAGCAACGCGCCGTAGCCGATGGACCCGAAAGGGCGCGCGATCAGCGGCAGCATGGCCAGCAGCGCGCTGGCGGAGAAGCTGAACACCGCCGTACGCACCAGCACCGCCTTGACCTCGTGCGAGTGGCGGACGTATTCGAAGCCGGTGCGCATGGCGCGCATCACGCGCTCGCGCGGCACCGGCGCCTCATGCGGGCGGCGCTTCCAGCGGTAAAGAAAGAAGATGACGCCGAAGATGGACGCGGCGTTGATGAGGAACGCGGAACCGGTGCCGGCGGCCGCAATGATGACGCCGCCGATGGCGGGTCCCACGGCGCGTCCCAGGTTGTACCCGGCGGAATTGAGCGCCACCGCGGCGGCGAAGTTCTCCTCCGACACCACTTCCGGCGTGATCGCCTGCCATGCGGGATCGTTCATCACCGCGCCAAAGCCGATCAAGAACGTGAACAGGAGCAGGATCCAGGGCGTGACCAAATTCAGGAAGGTAAGAATGCCGAGCGCGGCGGCGGCTACCACCATCCAGGTCTGCATCACCAGGAGAAAATGGCGGCGATCCACCATGTCGGCCAGGGCGCCCGCGGGCAGGAGCACGAGAAATGCCGGGAGCGTGCTGGCCGCCTGCACCAGGGCCACCATCAGCGGCGAGAGCGTCAGGCCCGTCATTAACCAGCCGCTGGCCACGCTCAGGATCCAGCGGCCGGTATAACAGACCACGGCGGCGATCCACAGCGAGCGGAACAGCGGCTCGCGCAGCGGCGCCCATGCGCTCAGTGGCGCCGCCGGCGGCTTGAGTTGAATGCCGTTCAGTGATTTTCCCAGTTCCGCCATTCCATCCTGTGTCGAGTTGCAAAACCGCGTGGGGAGCGCTGTTCCGAGTGGCAGGTATTGGATGTCCACCTCACCCCGAGGTGACATCCGCCACTACTTTAAACGAGTCGAACGGCAAACGGTGAGCGGAAAACGACACGGCAGGATGTAAGAAGTTGTAACGGGTTTATCGGTCTGTCGGTCCATCAGTTTTTCAGTTCGGCAGGCCGAGGTAGAAGTGTGGTTTGGCACAGGCTTACCTACTGAAAAACTGACGAACCAATCGACCGGGACCGATCGACCGACAGACCGACAGACACTCGCGAAGCCAAGTCTACGCACTGCCGCTCATGGCACTGGTTTCGGCTTCGGCGATGGTCAACTGGACGTGTTCCCGGATGCGGTTGAAAAAGGCGAAGCTCACAAATCTGCGCTTGGCGGTCTTGCGGATGGCGCAAATTCCCATGATTAGTTCGCCGTCCTGGAGCATGGTCTGCCAGTCCAGTTCGCTGGGCTCCACCGTGTCCTGGGGATGAGTATGAATGGTGCCGAGGATGGAAAGGCGCATCCCCTCCTCGCCCTCGGTCATGGGGTTAACATCGTCGTCCATCACCACGGCGCCCTTCGAGGCTTGGTGCTCCAGTTCGCGGAAGGCGAAGATGCGCCCCTGGGTGCCAACCATTTTCCCCACCACCTGTTCCAGAATTTCGCGGGGATAGGCCTTCAAAGCCCGCCGTTTGAAGGCGCCGAGTACTTTGCGGTCTATCACTACTTCGGTCACCTTTGGCATCGGCGCATAACACTATCAGAGTAGCGGGCGCGCATACAGCGAGGGTTCAGCTTGCGGGGAAGCAATCCACCTCAGGCAAACGCCAGCGCCAGCAGCGTCTTCTGCTCCATCGCGTGCGCCTTCGCCGATCCGGTCGCGGGACTGGCGCTGCCGGAGCGTTTCACCGAACGTGCGGGACGTCCCTTCGCCAGCCGGCGCAGCCGCGGCATCACAAACCACAGTGCGCCCATGTTGGCCGGCTCTTCCTGTACCCACACGATGTCGCGCGCACTGGCGTGGCGGTCGAATTCGGCCTGGAGTTCGGTTTCAGGGAAGGGATACATCTGCTCCAGAAAGACGATCGCGGTCGAAGTGTCTTTGCGGCGCTTGCGTTCCTCGCGCAGCTCGTGCCCGATCTTGCCACTGCACAGCAGGACGCGCGAGGCGTTCTGGACATCGTGGTCGGCAAGAACGTTGTGAAAGCGCGGCGCGGAAAAATCCGCCAGCGGCGAGGTCGCCTCGGGACGGCGCAGCATGCTCTTGGGGGTGAACACCACCAGCGGCTTGCGCCACGGCCGCAGCGCCTGCCGCCGCAGCAGGTGGAAGTACTGGGCCGCGTTCGAGGGCTGGCAGATCTGCATGTTGTCGCGCGCCGCCAGTTGCAGGTAGCGCTCGATGCGCGCGCTGGAGTGCTCCGGACCCTGCCCTTCGTACCCGTGCGGCAGCAGCAGAACCAGCCCGGAGAGCAGGTTCCACTTGTCCTCGCCGGCGGCGATGAACTGGTCAATGATCACCTGCGCGCCGTTGGCGAAGTCGCCGAACTGCGCCTCCCACAGCGTCAGGGTCTCGGGAAAGTCGCGGCTGTAGCCGTATTCGAAGCCCATCACGCCGGCTTCCGAGAGCGATGAGTTGTACACCTCGAAGCGCGCCTGTTGCGGCGAGAGGTGTTGCAGCGGGATGTACTGGTCGGCGTTTTCGGTGTCAATCAGCGCGTCGTGGCGCTGGTTGAAAGTCCCGCGGCGGCTGTCCTGGCCGCTGAGGCGCACCGGCGTGCCGGAGTCGAGCAGCGAACCAAACGCCAGCGCTTCCGCCATGCCGTAGTCCACCGGGCGATTGCCCGCGCCCATCTCGCGGCGCTGGTCGAGCAGCTTCCTGACCTTGGCATGAACATGGAAACCATCGGGCGCGCTGCCGATCACCTGCGCGATGCGGCCTAGTTCATCGGCAGGGATGCCGGTGTCCACCTCGTATTCCTTTTTGTAGGAACCGCCCTTGTACTTCGACCAGTATTCCGGCAACTCCGCCAGCCTCGGCTGTTTGGTTGCCGCGGCGCCCTGCTTCTGCGCCTGCGCCAGTTCGTCCTGAATTTGCTTCACCCGCGCGCTGGTGTCTTCATTCATGCGCTCGGCATAAATCTGCCACAGCGGCGGATGCTCCTTGATGCGCCGATAGACGAGCGGCTGCGTGATGGTGGGATCGTCCACCTCGCTGTGGCCGTGGCGGCGGTAGCCGAGGATGTCCACCACGACGTCGCGGCGGAAGGTGTAGCGATACTCGAGCGCGATCTGCGCCAGGCGCACCACTGCGTCGGGATCTTCGCCGTTGACATGAAAAATCGGGATGTTGTTGCGCCGGGCGAGGTCGGAGGCGAAGCGCGTGCTGTGATCTTCCACCGGCTCGGTGGTGAAGCCGATCAGGTTGTTGGCGATCACGTGCACCGATCCGCCGACCGAGTAGCCGGGAATTTCGGCGTAATTCAGCGTTTCCGCCCAGATGCCCTGGCCGGCAAAGGCGGCGTCGCCGTGGATGACGACGGCGAACACCTGCTCGCAGCCGTCGTCGCCGCGGCGCATCTGCTTGGCGCGCGTGCGGCCCACGGCCACCGGGTCCACCGCTTCCAGATGGCTGGGATTGGAGACCAGGTGGATGTGCAGCTTGCGCCCGTCGGGCGCGGTGTAATCGCCGGTGGCGCCGATGTGGTACTTGACGTCACCGCCGCCCAGCACGCTGCGCGGGTCCACATCTTCAAAGCGCGAGAAGATATCCGCCGGCGGCGTTCCCACAATGTGCACCATCACGTTCAGCCGTCCGCGATGGCTCATGGCGAGCACCGCCTGCTGCGCGCCTCGCCCGATGGCGTTCTGCATCATCTGGTCGAGAAAGGGAATCAGCGCGGTGACGCCTTCCAAGGAAAAGCGCTTGGTGCCGAGATAGCGCGATTGAATCGCCTGCTCGAACAATTCCGCCCGCAGCAGCAGGTCGAGAATGCGCGCGCGATCAACGGTGGGCACGCCCGATGCATCTTCCATGCGCGCGGCGATCCAGCGGCGCTGCTCGCGGTCGGGAATGTGCATGAACTCCGCGCCGATCGTGCCGCAGTAAATGCGGCGGGCGTCGGCGGAATACGGGCCGCGCAGTTCGTCGAGATCCGGGAAGGGCAGCGGCGGCAAGTGAAGCCCGAGCGGGTCGAGCGACGCCTGCAGGTATCCCCAGCGGCGAAAAATATCGAAGACGCGCTCGCGCTCGTGGCGTTCCAGGTCGGCAGGGAAGGGAGTCGGCTGCTTGATGGCGGTCATGATCGGCTCGGGCGGGCGCGGCGAAGGCTGCCCAATCGTCTAGTTTAAGCCTTCCCAGGCATCCAGTCAGCGCCTTCGGCACGCACCTACGAAAGCGGCAAGGTCTGCCCTCGCGCCAAGAGACGCAACAAAGTCCTCCACGGCGGGTTCCAACAGATAGCCGCTTCGCCACAAGTAGTTCTCTGGACGGGAAAGACCCTTAACCGAGGAGGCCCGTCGCGGGAAGGAAGGTAAGCCATGCAAACCAAAATGAAGCTGGCCATTGCTGCGTCGCTGGTACTGATGCTGTGCGGGGCGAGCTTCGCCCAGGACCAAGATCACGACCGGCAGCATCAACAAAGTTCTCGTGACCGGCACAATGACCGCGCACGCGACCACAGCTATCGCACGCCCGACCGCCACCAGGACGGATACCGCGGGAATGGCCGGTACGATCGCTATCCCAACGTTCCGTATCGCGGCTCTGGCAACGGCACTTACGCCCATAGTCCGTACTACGGGAATGGCCAGTACGGTGGCTATTCCACCGCTCCATATGGTGGCTATGGCAACGGCCCTTACAGCCAAAGTCCCTACTACGGGAATGGCCAGTACGGTGGCTATTCCAACGCTCCGTATGGTGGCTATGGTAACGGCCAGTACGGTGGCTATTCCAACGCTCCGTATAGTGGCTATGGTAACGGCCAGTACGGCGGCTATGGCAACGGCGGTTACCGCAATGGCGGCCAGTACGGCAACTATGGCGGTAACTCGCAAAGCTACGCTTACAACAACGGGTATCAGACCGGCCTGCAGTACGGGGCGAACGACCGCAACGGCGGTCACAGCAATCGCCCCACCTACAGCAGCACCTATCAGCACGGCAGCAGTGGCTACAACTCCTCCATGGGCAACAAGTCGGCGTACGAAAATGCGTTCCGGCAAGGCTTCCAGGCAGGCTACCAACGCGGCTACGGCGGCGGCGGTGGCGGCGGCTACGGCGGCGGGCGGAGGTACTAGCAAGTTGTGAAGTTTTGGGTTGTGAGCAAGGTGAAGATTGCGGGCCATCTGGCCCGCTTTTTTTTGTGGGGGTGCCGCAGATTGTGCGCAAGGTTGCACCCTGAACTGATGGCGGGAACCGGCGCGGAGAATTCGTGGTTGCTTAAGAAGCAAATGTCGAGGAAATATTCTCGCAGCAAAAAAGGCATGACCGCTTGGGGTGATCGCATGGTGTAGTGTATGAGGAGACACACGACGAACCATGTCTAACATCAAAGCAACAAAAGGCGTGATCGGAATCCTCACCGGCGGCGGCGACGTGCCGGGTTTGAACCCGGCGATCCGTGCGGTCACAATCAGGGCTCTGCGGGAGGGCTACCAGGTGATCGGCCTGCGGCGCGGATGGGCGGGCCTGATCGACATCATCCGCGAAAAGGACTACGACAATCGCGACAATTTCCAGACCCTCTCCGAAGAGCTCGTCAATCGGGCAGGCCGTACCGGCGGGACCTTCCTGCATACCTCCCGTACCAATCCGAGTCAGGTAAAGAAATCCCATGTCCCCGCTCACCTGCAGGGCACGTACCAAGCCGAGCGGAACGACTTGACGCCGGAAGTGCTCAAGAATCTTGGCTGGCTCGGGATCGACTATTTGATCCCGATCGGCGGCGATGACACGCTGAGCTATGGGGTGCGCCTGTATCACGAAGGCGTGAACGTGGTAGGGATTCCCAAGACCATGGATAACGATGTTCCGGGAACCGATTACTGCATCGGGTTCAGCACCTGTGTGACGCGCACGATTCAGATGATCAACAGCCTGCGGACTTCCGCCGGTTCGCATGAACGCTTTCTGGTGGTCGAGGTGTTCGGCCGTTATGCCGGCTTCACCGCCATGCTGCCGACCATGGCGGGGGCGGCAAACCGGTGCGTCATCCCGGAGCATAAGTTCAATATCGAGCGCTTGACGGAATTGCTGGTAGCCGACCGCCGCAAGAACCCAAGCCGGTATTCCGTCCTGCTGCTGTCCGAAGGAGCGATGTTCGAAGGTGGGGAAATGGTCTTTGAAAAGGAGACGACGGACGCCTTCGGGCATAAGAAACTGGGCGGAATCGGCGATCTAGTCTCGGAAAAGCTGCAGGAGCTTTCCCCGAAATACAACAACGGCGAGATCATCCACGTCATCAACCAAAAGCTGGGCTATCTGGTCCGCGGTGGCGATCCCGACGCGATCGACTCGATCGTCCCCATGGCCTACGGCAATCTTGCCCTCAACCTGATTCTGGACAAGGTCCACGGCAGGCTGGTTGTCCTCAAGAACGGCCGATACGACAACGTGCCGATCGACGCTGTGACCGCCTCGAAGAAAGTCGTGAACGTGAAAGAACACTACAACACCGAACGACTGCGGCCGCACTACAAGAGCTTCGAAATGAAGCCCCTCTTCATCATGACAAGCGACCTTTCTTAGGTTCTAGGTTTTAGGTTTTGGGTTTCAGGTGCTGACGTCTTGTGTGTACACGTCGTGAAAGCCGACTCGAGTAGGCAAAACGGCAAAACCTGGCACGAACCCTAAGACCTAAAACCTAAGACCCAAGACCTAGGCATCCAGTCGTGGCACAACTACTGTAACTCCGGAGAAATAATGAGCTTGCGACCGCTAAGGAATCTCTGAACAACTACAGCGCTCGTCTCGCTGAAGGGTCGCGGATGTCGGATTCAATCGGTTTGACTGAACCCACGAAGGGTGCGGTCGCTGAATTTGCGGCCCGGCGAGTG
>JBEKZP010000024.1:0-53818 GCA_049509755.1 Terriglobales bacterium
CTGATCCGGACTGTAAGGCAGAAATCGCGACATGCCTCTTTCTGCCTCACTTGCCCTGTGCATTACAAGTTAGTTCTCACGCACACACTGAAGCCCCTCGGAATGACAATAATAAAGGAGTTCTGCGGCACGGCTCCCTCGGCTTCGCTCGGGACAGGTTCCGCCGTGCCCTTCCCAAACGAACTTCACTCGGAGTTTTTCAGCAGCCTGCTAAAGCCCTCATGATTCTTGCTGGCTTAGACAGCAGGCCTAAAGGCCTGCTCCGCCCGACAATCGGAATCCCCAACCAAGCTCGCCCATTTCGGCGAGATCAGCGGCAACTCGGCTATTTTGTGCCTGATCGACTTGCCGCGTGCGAGTAAGATGAGCCACCCCGATTGAGCGGGCCGGAATGGTTGGACCCGACCCGCGCTTCCAGCAACTGCTCCGCCGCTACCAGCAGTAAGGCACTGCGAAAATCCTGTTGCCAGTAATTCTTGCCGCCAGCCCGAAGTTTCGTCATGACGCCCTTCTTCACGGATTCCGCAAGCTATTGATTACCAGCTAGTTAGGAGCCGAGGCCCGTGGTACGCAAGTTGCTGTAATCAAGGTGTCCTGATAAGGACTGGGGGTTTCCATGGACGAAAGTTCCGGCAAGTCGTTTCGGTTCAAGCCGATTTGGGGCGCGGTGCTGGCGCTGACCGCGGCGGTGGCGCTGGCGGGCGGGTATTCGATCCACGAGCACAATGCGGCGCAAAAGCTCTCGGCGGAAAACACGCAGATGTCGGCAACGCTGCAAGACACGCGCGGTCAACTGGACACGCTGGCGTCGAAGGTGAACGCAATCAGCGAGGCGGAAGCGCAGCGCCAGCAGGCAGCGGCGGCCGCGGCCCAGCGCGCGCGAGTGACGCACACGGCGACGGCGCGCCGGCCCAAGGGCGTGGACGACAAGCGCTGGAAGGAAATCCAGGCGAAGCTGGACGCGCAACGGCAGGCGATTGACGCTAACGGTAAGGCGATCGACGACACGCGTAGCGATCTGGCGGGCGCGAAGACGGAGCTGTCGGGATCGATCGCGCGCACGCATGGCGAACTGGTTACGCTGCAGCGCAAAGGCGAGCGCAGCTATTTCGAATTCGACGTGGATAAATCCAAGCAGTTCCGCGCCACCGGCCCGGTGGGGATCAAACTGAAAAAAGCCAACACCAAGCACCAGTTCGCCGACATGGACCTGATGGTGGACGACGTGGCGTTGAACCAGAAGCACGTCAATCTGCTGCAGCCGGTGATTTTCTATGCCGGTGAAAATGGCAAGCCCATCGAACTGGTGGTGCAGCGGATCAGCAACAACCATATTCATGGGTACGTGAGCACGCCGAAGTATAAGGACTCGGACCTGGATGCGATGGCGACCGCCAATGCCCAGGCCAATGGCGACCAGGGCGTTCCCGCAAGGCAGAAGCTGGAATTGCCCAAGAACTAGTTTCAGTTTCAGTTTCGGTTGGACGGCGCGGAGAGATCCGCGCCGTTTTCGTTGTTGATTCAGCTTGGCGGGTCCGCGCAAACCGGCAGCGTGGCCGGGCGAGAAAATCAGGCGAGAAAGTAGATGTCGGGCTTGTCCACGACTCCCGAATCTTCTTGCGCACGCGGTACTGCGGGAGAGGTGACGAAGCCTCGCGCTTTCGCCAGGTCCGTGACCTCAAACCAGGTAACCACCTCGTTCGGGTCGTCGAGGTTACGCAACACTTTATCGAGGCGCAGTCCCGACTGGCGTTGCGCCTCGGCGTGGGAATCGAAAACCCGTTTCCAATTGGCAAAGTCCGCCACTTTGAGCCGCACTAGCAAATAAGGCATTCGGTTATCCTCCCCATCGCCTTCGATGGCGAACGCGCTCCCACGGCTCATCGCGGCGAGAGAGACGACGGACCGAAATTGTACCGCCGAGGGAGAAATGTCGCCGAGGCACGGATTTATTGAACTGGGACAGATGGCGTATCGTAGTAGACATCAGGTAGGAGATACGTCATGAAACTCAAGTTCCTGGTAGTCACACTCGTCCTATTTTTTGCCACTGGGGTGCTGCAGGCGCAAACGCCGCGGCCTGCGCCCGACGGACCGCCGTTCCACCAGTCGTTCATGGGCAACTGGAACCCGCCGGCCGCGTTGACAACCGACTGGTGGAACAATCCCGATATCGCCAACGACCTGCGCCTCACCGAGGCACAGAAAAAGCAGCTTGAGCAGGTGAGCACGAACGTGAAATTGACGCTGATCGACGCTGGCGCCACAGCGCTGAAGTCGTACGTGCGCCTGCAGTCGCTGCTCGACGGCGATCCATTCGATCGCGCCGCCTATAACCAGGAGCTGGATGCGGCGTCCACCGCGGCCAGCAGGTTGGTAAAGGAATTCGGGCAGATGGCGGTCGCTGTGCGCACCATTCTCACGGCGGAGCAGTGGCACAAGCTGAAAGCGATGAAGTCCGCCGGCCGCATGCGCGCGCGCCCGCATCCTGACCCTGCACACGACGGCATGCACGGCCACATAGGTCCGGCGCCGACTCCTCCGTCGCTGCACACGCCGCCGCAGTAGGGAAAATTAGCCACGGATCGCCACGGATTGACACGGATGGATTCTGTGCCTGTTGGGATCCGTGTAGATCCGTGGAAATCTGTGGCTGGGTTTTTGGGGCGTTGAGATCTTATTGCTCACAACTCACAACTGAAAACTGACAACTTTCTTGTTAGACTGGAAGCAATGAAAGTCGGCGTCATCCAGTTTCCCGGCTCCAACTGCGACCAGGACCCTTACTGGGTATTCCAGCAGGTGGCGAAAGAGCCGGTCACCTACCTGTGGCACGAGTCGCAGGACCTGGAAAACTGCGACCTGATCGTGGTTCCCGGCGGATTTTCCTACGGCGACTACCTGCGCACCGGCGCCATCGCGCGCTTTTCGCCGGTGATGGAAGCGGTGGGCAAGTTCACCGCCTCGGGCGGGCTGGTGCTGGGCATCTGCAACGGATTCCAGATCTTGTGCGAATCGCACCTGCTGCCGGGTGCGCTGCTGCGCAATGCCGGATTGAAATACATCTGCAGGCCGGTGCACGTGCGCGTGGAAAACGCGGAGACGCCCTTCACCAGCGGCTGCCGCCGCGGCGAGGTGCTGCAGATCCCCATCGGGCACATGGACGGCAACTATTTCTGCGACGCGGCAACGCTGGAGGAGCTGCGGAACGAACAACGTATCGTGTTCCGATATTGTTCACCGGCGGGCGAGATCGGCGCGGCGGCCAATCCCAACGGGTCGCTCGACAACATCGCCGGAATCTGCAATGCCGGGCGCAACGTGCTGGGCATGATGCCCCACCCCGAGCGCGCCAGCGAGGCCATCATGGGCGGCACCGACGGCTTCAGGATTTTCGAGTCCCTGGTCGGCGCCATGGCGCCGCGACCGTAAAACAGCTTAGAGTTTCAGTTTCAGTTTCAGTTCAGAAGGGCTAACTGAAATCGAGAATGAAACCTCCTTCCGAATAGATCAAAATCTTCAACTCCGAGGACAACGTATATGCAGCAGGCCACCAAGACGGCAAAACAGGAAGCTCGGTCCGGCGCGAGAAAGATCGCGCTTCTGGGCGCTGGCAAGATGGGCGGCATTCTGCTGGAAGCTTTTGCGCGCTACCAGGGATCGCCGCGCCTCGCACTCAGCGCCACGGTGCAGCATGCCGAGCGCGCCGCGACCCTCGCGCGCCGCTTCAACCTCCCCATCAGCACGGACAATCGCAAGGCTGCTCGCGCCGCCGACATCATCTTTTTGTGCGTGAAGCCGCAGGTGGTGGACCAGGTGCTGGCGGAAATCCGGCCTGAGGTCGGACGCGGCAAGCTGATCGTCTCCATCGTCGCTTCCGTCCCCACCAGCTATATCGAGCAAAGGCTGAAGGGAAAAGTGCCGGTGGTGCGTTCCATGCCCAACACGCCCGCCGTGGTGGGCTGCGGAATGACCGCCATCTGCAAGGGCCGCTTTGCGACTGACGAGCACATGGAAATCGCGCGCCAACTGTTTGGCTCCGTGGGCCGCTGCGCGATTGCCGAGGAAAAGCAGATGGACGCGATCACCGGCCTTTCGGCCAGCGGTCCGGCATACATTTTCATCATTCTCGAATCCCTCGCCGAAGCCGGCGTCAAGGTTGGGCTGTCGCGCGAACTGGCTACCGAACTGGCGGCCCAGACCGTGCTCGGCGCCGCGCAAATGGTGCTGCAAACCGGGAGTCATCCCGCGCTGCTGAAGGACGCGGTCACCACGCCCGCCGGGTGCACGATTGACGGCATCATGGAACTGGAAGAAGGCAAGTTGCGGGTGACGCTGATCAAGGCAGTGGTGAAGGCGACGCAGCGCGCGAAAGAACTGCTGATGTCGCAGTAGGAGTCCCGAGTCCTCAGTCCCGAGTCCCGAGTGCAACGCCCGCGACACGGGACTTGCGACTCGAGACTATTTAAACGCTTCCTTGTTGACCACGAACGGCATCTTGCTGGGATCGGCGTTGTAGTGGTTCTCCAGCACATCAATGAGGCCTTGCACGCAGCGGCCCGCCATGCCTTTGTCAGGATCGGTGGAGAGACGCGTGATCTTGCCGGCGCTGGCGAAGTGCGGGTAGAGCCGGCAGCGGTCCTCGATGGCGGGATCGCGTAACGGCGAGTCGGCGGGCAGCGGTTCTTTGGCGAAGACGTCGAGGGCGGCGCCGGCAATCCAGTTTTCCTTCAGCGCCTTGGCGACCGCAAGCTCGTCCACCACCGGCCCGCGCGAGTTGTTGATCAGATATGCGGTGGGCCTCATCATGCGCAGCGTCTTCTCGTTGATCAGGTGATAGGTCGGGACGTCGCCCTCGCCGGGACGGACCAGCGGCACGTGGATGGTGACGAAGTCGGATTCGTGTAATGCCTGCTCGAATTCCACGTACTTGATCCAGGTGCGGTCTTTGGTGATGCCGGAAGATTGGCGCAGGTTCTTGAGTTGCTGGATGGCCTGCACGAACTGGTGATTCTGGTACACCGGGTCGTAGCAGAGAATGTTCATGTCGAAGCCGTCGCATTTCCTGATGATCGCCTGCCCAATGCGGCCGGTGCCGATGACGGCGATGGTTTTGCCGGTGACTTCGTCGCCCAGAAACGGCAGGTACGGGTGCCAGGTGCCCCACTCGTTCTTGCGCACGTTCTGTTCGGCGCTCCACAGCTTGCGGGCAAGGGCTCCCATCATGAAAAAGGCGAATTCGGCGGTGGCTTCGGTGAGCACGTCGGCGGTATTGGTGAACGGGACTTGGTAGCGGTTGGCGTCGGCGCGATTGATGTTGTCGAATCCGACGGCGAGCTGCGAGACCACCTTCAGGTGGCCCTTGCCCGCCTCGAAGATTTCCGCGTCAATGGGATCACGCAGGGTGGTGATGAGGCCGTCCACGCCGCTGCGAAGCTTTTCGATGATGAGTTTTTTCGGCGGCGGCTCCGGGCCGGGATAGACCTCGACGTCGTAGCCGCGCTTGCGCAGCAGATCGAGGGCTTCACCGATATCGCAGGTGGCGTACACGCGCTTCTGGTCGGCCATGTCGTTCTCCCCACAGGAAAGGAAACAGCCTAGCTTACGGGAGCGGGTCGGGAAAAATCCAGTTGGACAAGATCGGGTGATCTGGTGATCTGGTGATCTGGGAATCCGGGAACCGGGCGACTGGTGGGACGGCGGACGATGAATTACCCGATTACATGACTTGCGGAACCGCGATGCCCATCACCTGGAGAATGCGGATGAGTTCGCGGCGCACCACCGCAGCCGTCGCCAACAGGAATTGTTTTCTGCCCTCATCCGGTTCGTTGAGGATGTGGTGGCGGTGGTAGAAGTTGTTGAAGAGCTGCGCCAACTGGAAAACGTGCTTGGCGGCGTGGGCGGGCTCGGCGGTCGCGATGCACTGCTCGAAGACGTAAGAGGTTTTCGAGGCGGCGAGCCAGAGCTCCCAGAGTTCGTTGGCGGAAGGGGCGCTGAGATAGCTGGCGAACTCGATTGGCGTCGATGGTCCATGGTCGATGGTCGATGGCGGATTGCCGGTTGTCGATTGTCGACTCTTGATTGAGGAGAGCACCGCTTCAGGATCGACCCCGGCTTTGCGGAAGATGTTGGTGGCGCGAACGACCGCGTACTGGGCGTAAGGGCCGGTTTCTCCCTCGAAGCTGAGCGCTTCCTTGAAGTCGAAGGCGATGACGCTCGGCTTGGTGAACTTGAGCATGAAGTAGCGCAGCGCGCCGATGGCGATTTGGGTGGCGATCCCGCGGCGCTCTTCCTCGCGCAGTTCGGCATGGCGCGAATCCACTTCCTTGCGGGCGGCCGCGATCAGCGTGTCGATGAGGTCGTCGGCCTTGACGCCGAAACCCTTGCGGCCCGAGACCTCGATGTACGCCTTACCCCGATCATCTTCGCTCAGAGAGTAGCCGAGTTGTTCCGCACATCGAGGTGTGAGCGCGACCATTTCGTAGGACAGATGCGTGTAATGCCCGGCAGCATCGGTGTAGCCGAGCGCACGCAGCGCTTCGATCACCGTGTTCTGCGCTTCCGCCTGGCGCGCGTCAATCACGTTGTAGATGGCGCTCACCCCGCCGAAATGCGGATGCTCTTTTTCGCCCTCGACCGCCGAAATCCAGACTTCCTTCCGATTGGGATACTGGTAGAAGCGGCGATATTCGAAGTCGCGGCCGAGCAGGCCGAACTTCCACAGGTGATACGCGATGTCCTTGCCGACGTAACCGACGGTGCCGTTGGAGCGCACGATGACCTTCTGGTCTTCTTCGGTGTGCTCCTCCTCGGACTTCCCCGCTACGTGCGGACGCCCCATCACCCAGCAGCCCTTGTTCTTGCCCTCGGGTTCGAGGTAGAGCACGCCTTTGTCCTTCATCTGCTGGAAGGCAAGGTCCCAAAAGTGCAGGCGGAGGATTTCGCTCTCGCGCGGCAGGAAGTCGTACTCGATGGAGAGCCGCTCCATGGTTTCGAGATGGCGGCGCAGAACGGCGGTAGAGATGATCTCGGCGATGTCGGCGGATTCGTCGCTGCCCTGCTCGATGGCGTGCAGGGTTTCGCCCCGCTTCTGCAAGTTCGCCTTGTCTTCCTGGTACCACTGCGAAACGCGCGCGTAGAGGTCCCAGCAGAGGTAATCGAAACGCGGCTCGCGGCGCGCGAGCTGTTCGATGTCCTGCTTGCTTTTATGTTCGAGTTCGCGGAAGCCGACGACCACGTCGGCGACCTGGACGCCGGTGTTGTCGATGTAGTTCTGCACGGCCACGGTGCGGCGGGCGGCGCGCAGCAGGCGAACGAATGTGTCGCCGAGGATGGCGTTGCGCAAGTGGCCGATGTGCGCGGCCTTGTTGGGATTGATGCTGGTGTGCTCGACCAGAATCTTGCCTTCGACGCCGGGAAGTTGCGGTTGCTCATCTCCCGCGGCGAGCACGGCGGCGGCGGCGGCGCGATTGAGGTGCGCGTTGATGTAACCCGCGCCCGCGACTTCCAGCTTCTCGAAGCCTTCAATGGGGCCGATGCCGTTGACGATCTCCTCGGCGATCTTGCGCGGCGCCTTGCGCAGGCGCTTGGCGAGCTCGAAGGAAAGCGGCAGTGCGAATTCGCCGAGCTCGACCTTCGGCGGTTGCTCGATGACTACGTGGTCCAGATCAATGTCGTAGGTCTCGCGCAGGTAGGCGCGAACGCGATCGGCGAGCTGCTGCTGAAAATGGCGGTACAAGCGGCCTCTAGCGGTGATGGAAAGAAGCGATTATAGCAATGCAGGAGGTTTGACGAGGGTGGAGCTGTTCCCTATGATGAAGGATTCGAGAAATGAGAAGTAAGAATTAAGAAGTAAGAAGTCAGAATGAAGAGTGAAGAATTGCCGGAAAAGTTCTACATCACGACGCCGATTTACTACGTGAATGCGCGGCCGCATTTGGGGCATGCGTACACCACCATCGTCTGCGACACCATTGCGCGGCGGCAGCGGATGCTGGGCAAAGACACCTACCTGCTGACCGGGACCGACGAGCACGGGGTCAACGTGGAGCGCGCGGCGCAGGCGGCGGGGCGCGATCCCGGCGAATACGTGGACGAGATCGCGGCGGCGTTCAAGGCGATGGCCGACCGCGTGGGCGCGACCTACGATAAATTCATCCGTACCACCTCGGCGGAACACAAGCGCGGCGTGCAGGCGCTGTTCCGCGTGCTGCGCGACAACGGCCACATCTACAAGGGAACGTACACCGGCCAATACTGCGTCCACGACAACCTGTACGTGGATTCCGCTGGCCCGGGCGCGCCCTGTCCGACCTGCGGGCGGCCGACGGAAACCATCAGCGAAGAAAACTACTTCTTCAAGCTATCGGCGTTCGAGGACAAGCTGCTGAAGTATTACCAGGAGCATCCGGACTTCATCCGCCCGGAGACGCGGCGCAACGAAGTGATGTCGTTCGTGAAGGGCGGGCTGCGCGATCTCTCCATCAGCCGCAGCACGTTCAAATGGGGCATTCCGGTGCCGGACGATCCCGGTCACGTGATCTACGTGTGGCTGGACGCGCTGAGCAACTACATCACCGCGATCGGATACGGATCGGAGAAGAAAAAAGATCAGCAGCAGTTCGAGAAATACTGGCCGGCCGACGTGCACATGATCGGCAAGGAGATCGTGCGCTTCCACTGCGTGTACTGGCCGGCGTTCCTGATGGCGGCCAACCTGCCGCTGCCCAAGACGATCATGGCGCACGGGTGGATCCTGTTCGAGCAGGACAAGATGTCGAAGTCGCGCGGGAACATCGTGCGCGCGGAAACGATTATCGACGTGCTAGGCCTGGACGCGCTGCGGTATTTCCTGCTGCGCGAGATCGTGTTCGGGCAGGATGGGTCGTTCTCCTTCGACGCGCTGGTAGGGCGCTTCAATTCCGACCTGGCGAACGACTACGGCAACCTGGCGAGCCGCACGTTGAGCATGATCCAACGCTATTTTCGCGGCGAGGTGCCATACCCGTCGGCGACAGGATCGCGGACCGCGGGGGACAACGCCATCCAGGAGCACGCGACGCGCGCCATCGAAGAGTGCCGGCGGCTGTTCGACGATTACCAGTTCTCGCGCGCGCTGGAATGCGTGTGGGGCGTGATTGCCGCCGTGAACAAGTACATCGTGGAAAACGAGCCCTGGGCGGTGGCGGAAAAAGAGGATGAGCCGAGCCGGTCGCGGCTGGGCACGATCCTGTACACTGCGGCGGAGGCGCTGCGGGTGGTGACCGCGCTGGTGCACCCGGTGGTGCCGGAGTCAAGTTCGCGGATCTGGAAGCAGCTCGGCCTCGGAGAAATTTCCAAGTTCCGCCTGGACCAGCTCAAGTGGGGACAACTGGAGTTGGGAACGAAGCTGGGCAAAGTGGAGCCGGTGTTCCCGCGCGTGGACAAGAGCGCGATCGAGAAGATGCACGAGATAGAGCAGCAGGGTCGCGCACCCGTCGCATCGGCCGAGGCGAAAAAGCCGCCCGCAGCCGCCGGAGCGCGCCAGCCGGTGGAGATGGCGATGGGACAGAACGGCGAAACCGCGCCGCCCGCGGGAAGCGGAACGAAAGCGGGACAGCAGGCGACGCCAGCGGCTACGAGCGGCCCGGCAGCGGCGACGAGTGCTGGTGCAGCGGCGCCGAGCACGAAACCCGCAGCGGCAGTCCCCGAGGGAAAGATTGCGATCGACGATTTCCTGAAGGTCGAAATGCGCGTCGGACAGGTGAAGTCGGCGGAAAAAGTTAAAGGCGCGGACCGCTTGCTGCGGCTGGAAGTGGATATCGGAACGGAAGTGCGGCAACTGGTCGCCGGCATCGCCGAGGCCTACACGCCGGAGCAGTTGATCGGACGCAAGGTGGTGATCGTGGCCAACCTGGCGCCACGCAAGCTGAAAGGACTGGAGTCGAACGGCATGATCGTGGCGGCTTCGGTCGACGGCGGCAAACCGGTGCTGGCGGGATTCCTGGAAGACGTTCCGGTCGGGGCGAAGTTGAAATAAACGATAGACACAGAGGCACAGAGACACAGAGGAATGAAGAATTAAGAAGTCAGAATGAAGAATGAACGAGGGCGACTGCGCTGGTGGTTTTTCCATTCTTACTTCTGAATTCTTAATTCTTAATTTTTTTCTCTGTGGCTCTGTGCCTCTGTGTTTTTCGTTTATGTACGTTGACTCCCATTGTCATCTCGAAGAACCGAAGTTTGCGCAGGACCGCGAACAGGTGCTGGCGCGGGCGCGGGAGGCGGGCGTCGAGGCGCTGGTGGCGATCGGGAACGGAAGCGGGCCGGACGACGTGGCGTGTGGGATAAGGCTGGCGGAGGAGTACGGCCGTTGGTCGTTGGTCGATGGTCGATGGCAACAGCAGATTCCTCGCTCCGCTCGGAATGACAATTCCGAAAGAACGCACGACGTCCAGATTTACGCCACCATCGGAATTCATCCGCACGAGGCGGCGCTGGCGGAGGAACGGCATTACGGCGAAATGGAAAAGCTGGCGCAAGACCCGTGGGTGATCGCGTGGGGCGAGATGGGGCTCGATTATTTTTACGACCACTCGCCGCGCGAGGTGCAGCAGAAAGTGTTCGTCCGGCAGATGGAACTGGCGCGCGCCGCCAAGCTGCCGATCGTGATCCACAACCGGCCGTCGGACAACAGCGAAAATGCTTGGGAAGACCTGTTCCGCCTGCTGCGGGAGCATTGGCAGTCGAGCGGCCTGGGCGGGATCCTGCACTGCTTTACCGGCACGGTGGAGCATGCGCGGGCGGGGATGGATTTGGGATTCATGATTTCGTTCGCCGGAAACGTGAGCTATCCGAAAGCGGTTTCCATTCGCGAGGCAGCGGCGCAAATCCCGTTGCAACAGATGTTGATTGAGACGGACTCGCCTTACCTGGCGCCGGTGCCGCATCGCGGGAAACGCAACGAGCCGGCGTTCGTGGCAGAGACGGCGCGGCATATTGGAGAGCTGCGTGGAATTTCGGGCGAAGAAGTTGGGGCGGCGACGACAGAGAATTTTTTTCGGTTCTTTAAATTGCGGTAGTCCAGACAAGAAACATTTGAACCGCAAAGGACGCCAAGGCCGCAAAGGAAGAACACAAGCAAGCCATATTTGCTCGTGAAGTCATTCACACTTGTATCGAAGACACCAGCCATTCCTTCGTGACCTTTGCGACCTTTGCGGTTAGCTTTTCCTTCCTTTGTACAAGCCCGCAATTCCAAACGTGTACGGAGTCCAGGAAACGTCGGTGAAGCCGGCGGAACGCATGCGGTCCAGCATTTCTGCGGGCGAGGGAAAGCGCTCGACGGAGGCGGGCAGGTAGGCATAGGGGCCTTTGACGCCGGAGATGACGGCGCCGACGGCGGGCAAGACGCGCTTGAAGTACAGGCGATAGAAGCGACCGATGATGCCCGCGGGTTCGCCGAAGTCGAGGATGCCGACTTCGCCGCCCGGGCGCAGGACGCGGAAAATTTCGCGCAGTCCAGCGTCGTAATCGGCGAGATTGCGGAACCCGAAGGCGGAAGTGACAAGATCGAAGCTGGCGTCGGATACGGGAAGCCGGAGGGCGTCGGCCTCCAGCCAGCGCAGCGAGGTGCCGCGGGATTTCTGGACGGCGCGGACGAGCATGGCGTGAGAGAAATCGGCGCCGAAAATTTCGGTTTGCTTGCCGGAGGCGCGGTGCAGTGCGAAGGCCATGTCGCCGGTGCCGCAGCAGAGGTCGAGAGCGCGGGCGCCGGGGCGTTGCAGGATGTGGCGGAAGGTGCGGGCAGCGCGGCGCCACCACAGGCGGTCAATGTTGAAAGAGAGCAGGTGGTTGAGCAGGTCGTAGCGGGGCGCGATGGAGGTGAACATGTCGCGCACGGCGGCGGCGGCCTGCTGGCGGTCCTCCGCGCCTTCGGGGGTGGCGCCGACGACCGGCTTGGGGGAATCCGCCATGGGTTTAGTTAATCACAGAGGATAGTCTTCAGTCGTCAGTCTTCAGTCGTCAGGAACATCCCCACCCTGTCTCGCCCCGTCGACTGCCCTTAGGGCAGGCTCCATCGCGGCGAGACAAGGGTGGGGCAACCGCAAAAGCAGGTTTCTCGACCCGGACGCGCCTTGCTTGCGGGCAAACCCAGCCCGCACGCTTTATGGCGCGTCCTCGCTCGAAATGACAATTCTTTAGATATTTGTCCGAGAAGATATTTGCCCGAGACGCCGTGCCCTTCCCGCAACTTTCGTGGAGCGACCTACGCCTGGGAGAGGTGGCGGAGTTCTTCGACGGCCTGGATGACGGTGCGCTCGGGGACGCCGGGAACGACTTCGACCTTGCCGACCTCGATGGGGAGAATGAAGTGGACGATGCCGTTCATGGTCTTCTTATCGTGAGCCAGGCGGCGGGCGATGCGCTTGCCGTGCGGTTTTACCTTGGGCAAAGCGGCATAGGCGAGCACGGAGGAGATGATGCGGCGCGCGGTTTCGGAGTCGGCCTTCTTCATGGCGGCGGAAATCATGGAAGCGGCCACCATGCCCCAGGCGACGGCTTCACCGTGCAGGAAGTGCTTGTAACCGGTTTCGGCTTCCAGCGCGTGGCCGACGGTGTGGCCGAAATTGAGGATGCGGCGCAGGCCGGCTTCGCGCTCGTCGGCGGCAACCACGTCGGCCTTCACCTGCACACATTCGGCGATCAGCCACTCCAGCGCGGCGGGTTCGCGTTGCAGGATGCGCTCGCGGTTCTGCTCCATGAAGTCGAAGATGTCGGGGCGGCGAATGATGCCGCATTTCAGGGCTTCGTAAAGGCCGGAGCGGTATTCGCGCTCGGCGAGGGTGGAGAGCACGCTGGGATCGATGAGCACGGCGCGCGGTTGATGGAAGGTGCCGAGAAGATTCTTTCCTTCGGGGAGGTCCACCCCGGTTTTGCCGCCGATGGAAGCGTCCACCTGCGCCAGAAAGGTGGTGGGGATTTGCACGACGTCAATGCCGCGCATGTAAATGGATGCGAGAAAGGCGGCGACGTCGCCGACAACGCCGCCACCGAGGGCGATGACGGCGGACTTGCGGTCGGCGCCACGGCGCACCAGTTTGGTGGCCAGGTCGCAGACGGTTTTGAGGGTCTTGGCGCGCTCGCCGTCGGGCATTTCGATGATGGTGTGCGCGAGCTCAGCCTTGGCGAGGGAGGCGGCGAGCGTTTTGCCCCAGTGTTTCTTAACCAGCGGAACCGTGATGACGAAGTAGCGCGAGCGGTCGGGCAGAGCGGCGCGGAGAAGCTCGCCGGCGCGCGTCAGCAGACCCGATTCGATGGTCGCCGTGTACCGATGGGAGGGGAGTTGAACTTCGACTTGCCGCACGATTTCATGATAGCGCAGAGGCGAGGAGCAGGTCGCGCTAGCTGGGCAGGCGGTAGTCCCTAATCGGTAGCGATCGGTGGGCAGGGCGCAATCACTCGGCGGTGATACTGACTATCGCGGGGGCGAAGATGTAACATCGTGCGGCCATGAAATCCGTACCCAGTGAAACCGATTTCATCGTGGTGGGAGCGGGGATTGCCGGGCTGCGCGCGGCGATCGAGGTGGCGTCCGCCGGGCGTGTGCTGGTGCTGGCAAAGCGCGAGTTGAGCGAATCGGCAACCCAGTACGCGCAGGGCGGGATCGCGGCGGCGCTGAGCGATGAAGACGAGATCGGGCTGCACCTGCAGGACACCCTCAACGCCGGGGACGGGCTCTGCAACGAGGCGGCGGCGCGGGTGCTGGTGGAGGAAGGCCCGGAGCGGATCGAGGAGCTGATCGCCTGGGGCACGGAGTTCGACCGCAACGGGAGCAAGCTGGTGTTCGCCCGCGAAGGAGCGCACAGCCGCAACCGGGTGCTGCACGCGCATGGGGATTCCACGGGGCGCGAAATCGGGCGCGCGCTGTGGATGAAAACCAAGGCGCTGAAAAATCTCACGCTGCTGGAGTTCGAGTTCGCAACCGAGCTGTGCAGCGAGGATGGACGCGTCACCGGGTTATGCGTGATGAATGAGAAGGGCGCGCGCAAGCAGGTGCGCGCGTCGGCGGTGCTGCTGGCCACCGGAGGATTGGGCCAGATCTATCGCGAGACGACCAATCCCGGCGTGGCCACCGGGGACGGCGTGGCCATGGCCTACCGGGCCGGAGCCGAGATCGGCGACATGGAGTTCGTGCAGTTCCATCCGACCGCGCTGTACGTGCCGGGAGCGCCGCGATTCCTGCTGTCGGAGGCGCTGCGCGGAGAGGGAGCGTACCTGCGGAACATGGAGCTGGCGCGCTTCATGCCGAAGTACCACGACATGGCGGAACTGGCGCCGCGAGACGTGGTGGCGCGGGCGATTGCGCATGAGATGGAGCTGGTGAAGTCGCCGCACGCGGTGGTGTATCTCGACCTGACGCACCTGAATGCGAAAAAGCTGGAGAGCCGCTTCCCACGGATTTACAAGACCTGCCTGGATTACAACGTGGACATCACCACCGACCTGGTGCCGGTGCGTCCGGCGGCGCACTACGCCATGGGCGGCGTGCGCACCGATCTGGACGGCAGAACCAACCTGCGCGGGCTGTTCGCGGCGGGCGAGGCGGCGTGCACCGGGGTGCACGGCGCCAACCGTCTGGCGAGCAATTCCCTGCTCGAAGGGCTGGTGTTCGGCGCACGCGCGGCGAAGGCGATGCGCGAAGAGCGGCGCGGACATCAGCATTTCTCCGCTGCGGAACACGTAGCGGGTGACGCGGGAGGCGCGGGCGGGACGGCTTCAGCCGTCGATGTGGTGCAACAGATCCAGGACCTGATGTGGCGCGAGGTGGGGATCGTGCGCAGCGGATCGCAGCTCCGGCATGCGATTCACGAATTGGAAAAGCTGCGGGGCGGATGGCCGCAAGAGATGCATCGGGCGGCGTGCGAAGCCGCGAATATACATCAGGTTGCGCTGTTGATTGCGCGCTCGGCGCTGGCGCGGGAGGAAAGCCGGGGGGCGCAGTACCGGACGGATTTTCCGCTGCACGACGATGTCAAGTTCAAGAAGCATTCAGTGGTCAAGGGCGAGCAGATTCGGTTTGAATAGCCGACGGTCCCCTCGGCTACGCTCGGGGCAGTCTTTGGTCGACGGCTGATGGCCGTGCACTCCTGATTTCGGTTTGCCACTGAGCTTTCGTAAGAGGTACGTGTGACACTTCCAAATTTCACTGCGCTTGTATTTCTCCTGACATCCCTCGCAACTGCTCAGCAGCCTTCGCCGCAGGCTCCGGCGCCAAAGCCGGCGGCGCCGGAAACGGCGAAAACCGCTTCGACGTCGTACACGCCGGGGCTCGACGTAACGGCGATGGACCAAAGCGTGGACCCGTGCGTGGATTTCTATGCGTACGCGTGCGGCGGGTGGCAGAAGAAGAACCCGATTCCGGCGGACCAGTCGTCGTGGAGCCTGACGGCAAAGCTGCAAGAGGAGAATCGCCAGGTATTGCGGCTGATTCTGGAGAAAGCAGCGGCGCCGGATCCGCACCGTGGGCCCATCCAGCAGAAGATCGGGGATTTCTACGCGTCGTGCATGGATGAGAAAGCGGTGGACGCGGCCGGCGCCGGCGCGCTGAAGGGCGATCTCGACCGCATTGCAGCGGTGCGCACCAAGGGAGATCTGGCGGACTACCTGGCGCGCGCACATCCGGAGGACATCGGGATTTACTTTGGGCAGGCGCCGCTGTTCCGCTTCGGCTCGACGCAGGACGCGAAGAATTCCGCGGAGGCGATCGCGGAAGTGGACCAGGGCGGGCTGGGGCTGCCCGACCGGGATTACTACCTGAAAGATGATGCGAAGTCGCAGGAATTGCGGGCGAAGTACGTGGCACACGTGCAGAAGATGCTCGAGCTTGCGGGGGAAGCGACACCAGCAGCCGCAACGGACGCGCAGTCGGTGATGCGCATCGAAACCGCGCTGGCGAAGGGCTCGATGACGCGGGTCGAGCGGCGCGATCCTAAGGCGACCTATCACCGCATGTCGCGGCAGGAACTGCAGGCGTTGAGCCCGGCGTTCCCGTGGGACCGCTATTTCGGCGCCTACGGCCTGTCGGGCGTGAAGTCGCTGAACGTGGCGTCGCCGGATTTCGTGAAGGCGATGAATGCGATGATCGCCAGCGAAGAGCCGGCGGCGTTGCAGGCGTATTTGCGGTGGCACCTGGTGCACGCCCAGGCGCGCTGGCTGGCGTCCCCGTTCGTGGATGAGGACTTTAACTTCTACAGCCGGACGCTGACCGGCGCGCGCGAGTTGCAGGCGCGGTGGAAGCGGTGCGTGCGCTTCACCGACCGCGCGCTGGGCGAGGCGCTGGGGCAGGCGTACGTGGAGGCCGCGTTCAGCGCGCAGGCGAAGCAGCGCACGCTAACCATGGTGCAGCAGATCGAACAGGCGATGGCGCGCGACATCCGGCAGTTGAGCTGGATGAGCGAGCCGACCAAGCAGCAGGCGCTCACCAAGCTGCGCACCGTGGTCAACAAGGTTGGATATCCGGACAAGTGGCGCGACTACACGGCGCTGAAGATCGTGCGCGACGACGCGCTGGGCAATGGCGAGAGGGCGAACGCGTTTGAGTTCACGCGGCAGTTGCGCAAGATCGGAAAGCCGGTGGACCGGACGGAGTGGTACATCACCACGCCCACGGTGAACGCGTATTACGACGCGCAGAACAACAGCATCAATTTTCCTGCCGGGATTTTGCAGCCGCCGCTGTTCGATCCCAAGATGGACGACGCGCCGAATTATGGCGACACCGGCGGCACCATCGGGCACGAGCTGACGCACGGCTTCGACGATGAAGGCCGGCAGTTCGATGCCGAGGGAAACCTGCGCGACTGGTGGCAACCGCAGGATGGCAAGGAATTCGAGCGGCGGGCGCAGTGCGTGGCCGACCAGTACGCGCAGTACACGATCGTGGACGAGATCAAGATCAACAGCAAGCTGACGCTGGGCGAGGACGTGGCCGACATCGGCGGGCTGATCCTGGCGTACATGGCGTGGCGCGAGGAGACACACGGGCAGAAGCTGCCGCCGGTTGAAGGGCTGACGCCGGAGCAGCGGTTCTTCATCGGCTACGGGCAGAGCTGGTGCAGCAACCAGCGTCCGGAGGTGATGCGCATGCGAGCGATGACCGATCCGCACTCGCCGCCGAAGCACCGCACCAACGGCGTGGTGCGCAACATGCCGGAGTTCCAGGAGGCGTTCCACTGCAAGACGGGCGAGCCGATGGCGCCGGCGGAGAGATGCAGGGTGTGGTGAGTGGAGCAGGCTCCAGGCTCCAGTCTCCAGGCTTCAGGCTTTGGGCTTCGGACGGTTTTCTTTAGGGGCGATGAGGAGCGAGGCGACAACCGAAATCAGCAGGACCAGGCCGACGGTGATGAGGGCGTATTCGGTGGGGATGGGGTAATAGCTGGAGAGCAGCATTTTCACGCCGATGAAGGTGAGGATGGCGGAGAGGCCGTAATGGAGAAAATGGAAAGCTTCCATCATGCCGGCGAGCGCGAAATAGAGGGAGCGCAGGCCGAGGATGGCGAAGACGTTTGAGGTGTAGACGATGAACGGGTCGCGGGTGATGGCGAGCACGGCGGGGATGGAGTCGGCGGCGAAGAGGACGTCGGTGGTTTCGACCACGATGAGCACCAGCAGCAGAGGCGTGGCGAACAGGCCCGGCTGGCGGACGGTGAAGCGCCCGCCAACGTAGTCGGGCGTGACCGGCACCCAGCGCCGAAACATTTTCAGGACAGGGTTGTGCTCGGGGTGGATTTCCTGTTCTTTTTGCCGGAATAGCTGGACGCCAGTGTAGATGAGGAAGGCGCCGAAGACGTAGATGATCCAGTGAAAGCGGCGGATGAGCGTGACGCCGGCGAGGATGAAGGCGCCGCGCATGATGAGCGCGCCCAGGATTCCCCAGAACAAGACTTTGTGCTGGTAATTCGAGGGCACGCGGAAATAACGGAAGATCAGAAGAAAGATGAAGAGATTGTCGACGCTGAGCGATTCCTCGACCAGGTAGCCGGTGGCGAATTCAAGCGCCGTGGCGCGCCCGCGCCAGTAAAAGACGAAGACCGCGAACGCCGCCGCCAGCGCCACCCACATGATGCTGAAGCCGAGCGCCTCGCGAAAACGGATGGCATGCGGCTTGCGGTGGAAGACCGCCAGGTCCAGCACCAGCATCAGCACTACGAAAATATTAAAAGCGATCCAGAAGGTGAGATGGTTCACGGTCGTCGGTCGACGGTCGATGGCCGATGGCCGTGCTGCCATCGTAATCCGGTGACCGGCGACAATTTGGCATTACAAACGAAATCGGGCGAAAGAGCTAGCCTGGAAAGTCGGAAGTGCGAGGTCAGAAGTCAGAAGTAAGACGCTCGGCGACGCGTTTGCCCTCACTTCTTACTTCTGACTTCTAACTTCTGACTTTCTCAGCTCTGGTTGAGCAACCGGATGGTTTCCAGCACGACACTTCCGACAATTTCCAGGCTCTGCGGGCTGAGCTTGTCCAGCGTGTCCTGGGGCGTGTGCCAGTAAGAATTGTTCGGACCATAGTTGTAATCGATGAGGTCGGCAACGGGGACGCCGGCGCGGGCGAACGGCAGGTGATCGTCTTGCATCTCGGTGGCGTGGGCGAAAAAGTGCGATGCATAGCCGAGGCCGGTCGCCGCCTTGTAGATCACGTCTTCCAGCCAGGGCGTTGAATTGGAGTCGCGCTCGATGTTGAGGTCGGCGTCGCCGATCATATCGAGCAGCAGGAAGGCCTGGATCTTCTTAAGCGTGCCGCCCTTGGCCCACTTCGCGGCCAGATGCCTGCTGCCGTAAACGGAATCCGTGGGCGACCACTGCCGGATAGCCTCCTCGCCGTCAAACCAGACCAGCCAGACGCTGTAGCCGTCAAGTTTCTTGCCGCGCAGTTGGCGGGCGAGTTCCAGCAGCAGTCCGGTGGAAGAACCGCCATCGTTGGCGCCGACGAAATCCTTGCGGCCGTAGAGCGTGTCGTAATGGCCGGTGACGACGATGATTCCATCTTTGCTGCCAGGAAACTTGGCGATGAAGTTGGTCATGCGGAGGCTGCCGGCGGGGGTGGAGGCGGTGAAGGTGTCTTCCTGGAGGTTATCGTCCTTGAGTTCCTGGCGCAAATACGCCTCGGTTTGGGCGTGGCCGGGGCTGCCGACAAAGCGCGGGCCGAAGGCGACAACCTCGCGGGTGTATTGCAGCGCGCGCTGTCCGTCGGCGTGAGGTAGCGAAGCGGCGGCGGACATGGACGCTGCGGCCGGTTGGGGCGCGGATTCGGAGGCGGCAGCGCTGGTGCTGCTGCGATTGCAGGCGGCGAAGGCGGTCATGATAAAAAACGATAACGCGGCGGCCCTCAGGCGGGGCGAGCAGGTGATCATGCGGCGTACCCGAATCAGGATAACAGGTTGAGGCATCATGTTCTGTGCCACATGATTTGCACACGCGAGGGCGCGTGTGCCACACAAATCCAGTAAAATCAGGTTTTCCTATGGCGACCCTGGTATCCCAGGCAGCACCGGCCATGAGCTGGCAGGCGGCTGCCCGCATGATCGATCACACGCTGCTAAAGCCGGAAGCCTCGCGCGAGCAGATCGAGAAGCTTTGCCGCGAGGCGGCGCGCTTCGACTTCGCCTCGGTGTGCGTGAACGCGTACTGGATCCCGGTGTGCGCCGCCATCCTGCGGCCCACGCCGGTGAAAGTGTGCACCGTGGTCGGGTTCCCGCTGGGGGCGACGCTGACCAGCGCCAAGCGCTTCGAGACGGTGGAAGCGCTGCGGCTGGGGGCCGATGAAATTGACATGGTGATGAACGTGGGCGCGATGAAGTCGGGCGACCACGCGCGGGTGGAGAACGACATCCGCGCCATTGCCGAGGTGACGCACGATGCCGACGGGCTACTGAAAGTCATCTTTGAAAATGTGCTGCTGACGCGAGAAGAGAAAATTGCCGCCTGCGAGCTCAGTCTGGCAGCGGGAGCGGACTTCGTGAAGACGTCCACCGGGTTCTCGTCGGGCGGCGCGACGGTGGAGGATGTTGCGCTGATGCGCGCGACGGTGGGCAACCTGGCGGGAGTGAAGGCGGCGGGCGGGATCCGGACGGCCGACCATCTGATGGCCATGGTGGCGGCAGGCGCGGACAGGATCGGGGCGAGCGCGTCGGTGGCAATTTGCCGCAAGCTGGGAGCGCCGTACTGAAAAGCAGTTGCTGGTTGCTAGTTGTCAGTTGCGACGGCTGAAGCTGAAACCCGCCTGATATCATCCAATCCCTGACGCTCCGGACCGCGATGCCCCGAACCATGACCACGACCGCGACCCAAGCCGTGCCCGTGCATGTTGACTCGCTGCTGCTGGAAGTGGCCGACGTGATGAACACCACGCTCGACCTCAACACCATCCTGCGGCGCGTGGGCGAATTGGTGCGCCGCGTGATTGAGTACGAGCATTTTGCCATCATGCTGCTCAATGAAAAAACGCAAGAGTTGCGGATTCGTTTCTCCATCGGCCTCCCGCCCGAGGTCATGGAGCGATGCCGGATCAAGGTGGGCGAAGGCGTCACCGGCCAGGCGGCCCAGCGGCGGGAAACGGTGCTGGTCAACGACGTACTGAAAGCGCCGCACTACATCGAGACGCTGCCCCAGGTGCGCTCCGAGTTGGCGGTGCCGCTGATCATCAAGAACCGCGTCATCGGAGTGATTGACATCGAGGCGACGCAGCCGGGATATTTCACGGAAGACCACCAGCGGCTGCTGTCGCTGATCGCGTCCAGGATCGCGATCGGCATCGAAAACGCGCGGTTGTACACGCGCACTTCGCGGCAGGCGAAGACGCTGGCGGTGCTGAATGAAATCAGCCGCGACCTGACGTCGATCCTCAACCTCGACCAGTTGCTGCAGCGCGTCGGCGAGGCAGTGACGCGGCTGATTGACTACCAGATGTTCAGCGTGCTGCTGGTGGACCCTGAGCGGGCAATGCTGGAGCACCGGTTCTCGCTGCGCTTCAACGAGACGGTGCAGGTCAAACACGACATACCCATCGGCAAGGGCCTGGTCGGCTATGCAGCGCAGCACAAAGAGCCGGTGCTGGTGAGCGACGTCGGCAAGGACCCGCGCTATATCAACACCAACCCGGAGACGCGCTCGGAGCTGTGCGTGCCGCTCATCTACAAGGACAAGGTGATTGGGGTGCTGGACATCGAGCACACCCGTCGCGGCTATTTTACCGACGACCACGTGCGCACCATGACGACGCTGGCGGCGCAGGTGGCAATCGCGATCGAGAATGCGCGGCTCTACGAGCACGTGGCGCGGCAGGAACGCCGGCTGCAGAAGGACCTGGCACTGGCGCATGAGCTCCAGATCCGGCTGCTGCCGCCATGCTGCCCGGTGATCGGGAATGCGGAGCTGGCGGCGAAGTTCGTTCCCGCGCGCGAGATCGGCGGCGACCTGTACGACTTCCTGCAATACGAGCGGCGCGCGCCGGACCGTGAGCGCGGCGATGAGCGCAATCCGAAACTCGGCATCGCGATTGGCGATGTCAGCGGCAAGGGCGCTCCGGCCGCGTTATATGCCGCGCTGGCCAGCGGGTTTCTGCGGTCGCACGCCAGCTCGCGCCCGGGCGCAGCCGAGATGCTGTCGCTGCTGAACCAGTCGCTGGCATCGCGCCGCATCGAAGGCCAGTACATTTCGGTGGCATATGCGCTGTGGGACGATCAGCTCAAGCTGCTGCGCGTGGCCAACTCCGGCCTGCCGCGGCCCTTGTACTGCCGTAATGGCCGCGTCGAGCGGGTGGATAGCGTGGGCCTGCCGCTCGGCCTGTTCGACAACCCCGAGTACGACGAGGTCACGTACCAAGCGAATCCCGGCGATGTGTTTGTCTTCTTCAGCGACGGCGTGCTCGACGCGCAGAACCGGGAGGGCGATATGTTCGGAGGGACGCGGCTGGTGAAGGTGATCGAGGCCAACTGCGACCGCCGTGCCGACGACATCGTGACCGCAATCTTCGCAGCCGTGGGCGAATTTACGGCGGGCGAGAGTCCGTACGACGACCAGACCGTGGTCGTGCTCAAAGTCCGGGGAAAGTCCGGCAAAAAGAAATGAGCAAGAGCGCCGTGCTTGAGGGGCGACCGCCTGCATTCGTGTATCGCCACGACGTGCTGTACTGCGAGCGCGCGCCGCTGCCCGAGCTGGCGCAGAAGCACGGTACGCCGCTGTACGTTTATTCGGCGACCACCATCCGCGACCGTTACCGCACCTTCGACCGCGCGTTCCGCGGGTTTCCGCACACCGTCTGCTATTCCGTCAAGGCGAATTCCAACCTGGCGCTGCTGAAAATGCTGGCCGGCCTGCGCTGCGGGTTCGACGTGGTCTCAGGCGGCGAGTTGCTGCGCGTGCTGCGCGCCGCCAAAACGGCGGCCAGGCGCGTGGTGTTCTCGGGGGTGGGCAAGACGGCGGAGGAAATGGATGCCGCGCTGCGCGCCGGCATCCTGATGTTCAACGTGGAAAGCGAAAGCGAGATGGCGGCGCTGGCGCAACGTTCCGCGCGCCTGAAGAAGACGGCGCGGCTGGCGTTTCGGGTCAATCCCGACGTTTCCGCGGAAACCCATCCCTACATCGCCACCGGGCTGCATCAACACAAGTTCGGAGTGCCGATTGATGCCGCGCGGCGCCTGTACGAGAGGGCGGCGCGGGAAAAATGGCTGGAGGTGGCGGGCGTCAGCGTGCATATCGGGTCGCAAATCACCAGCGTGGAACCGTTCGGGGTGGCGATGGAGCGCGTCGCTGAACTGGTGCGCGAGTTGAAGAGCGACGGACATCGCATCCGCTACGTGGATGCCGGCGGCGGACTGGGCATCCGCTACGACGCGCAGGACTTGCCGGAATTCGCCGAGCATGCGCGCGACTTCGCCAGGGCGGTGACGCGTCCGCTGCGCCGGTTGGGCGTGCATCTGCTGCTGGAGCCGGGGCGCTCGATCGTGGGTCCGGCGGGCGCGCTGGTGATGCGCGTGCTCTACCGCAAATCGAACAATGGAAAGTCATTCGTCGTGGTGGACGGCGCGATGAATGACCTGATCCGCCCCGCACTGTATGGCGCTCACCACGAAATTGTTCCAGTGGAGCGCACGCCAGTCGAGGAGCGCGACATTGTGGACGTGGTGGGGCCGATCTGCGAGACCGGCGATTTCTTCGCCCGCGACCGCGCCCTGCCTCCGGTGGAGGAAGGCGGGTTGCTGGCGATCCTCGACACCGGGGCGTACGGGATGTCCATCAGTTCGAACTACAACACGCGGCCGCGCGCGGCAGAGTTACTGGTGGAGGGGAAGAAGGCGCGCGTGATCCGGAAGCGGGAAACGGTTGCGGAGTTGTTGAGAAACGAAAGGTCTTAAGGTTTTAGGATTTAGGTTTCAACCGCATTCACCGTACGCCCATTTTCAACTTGTTCCGCAGCACGTCGAAAAAGGTCTTGCGCATGCGCAGCAGGGTGGCATGGTAGGCGGACCTGCGACAGGCGATGCGGTCGTCGTCCGAAAGCGGCACGCCCACTTGGCCGTCAATGCTGAGGTACGCCTCCTCGCCGGCGCTCTTGACCACGATCTCGATTTCGACCGTGTCCTTCACCACCAGCGGGCGATGAGTGAGCGAGTGCGGGCAGACGGGCACGATCACCATGGCGTCCACCGATGGCATAAGGATGGGCCCCCCGGCGGCCAGCGCGTAGGCGGTGGAGCCGGTGGGAGTGGAAATGATGACGCCGTCCGCCTTGTAATTGGACACGAAGACGGTATCGAGATAGAGATCGAAGCTCACCAGCCGCGAGATGGCGCTCTTGTTCACCACGGCGTCGTTGAGGGAGTCGTAATTCGCCACCATTTTTCCGTCGCGCATCAGCCGGCAGTTGAGCATGTTGCGGGTTTCGTGGGCACAGCGGTGCTGGTCAACCGCTTCCAGAGTTTCCCAGAGCTCATCGAGCGGGACCTCGGTGAGAAAACCGAGCGACCCGAGATTGACGCCGAGGATGGGGATGTTGGCAGGGGCAACCGCCCGCGCCGCCGAAAGCAGGGTGCCGTCGCCGCCGAGGACAAGGACGAATTCGGGTTTCTTCTCGCTGAGTTCGGAGCGGTCCACCGACTCGGCTGCCGGCAGGTAGGCCGCGGTTTCTCGGTCGAGCCAAACGCGCTCGTAGCCGTGCTCCTGGAACCAGCGCAGCAGCTTCGGAACCAGTTGTTCGAGTTCCGGTTTCTCCGGCTTGGAAACGATGGCGGCGGTCTTCATGGCGCAATCGGGGATTGTACAGGCTGGCGGCGGAAACGGGCTAGCGTTCGGCGTAGAGGAGGAATTCGCGGTTGCCATGAGCGCCCAGAATGGGCGACTCGATCACGCCGGTGATGCGCCAGCCCAGGGCCGCCAGGGCCTTGCATACCCTATCGGCCGCGGCCTGCTGCGCCACCGGGTCGCGCACGATGCCGCCCTTTCCGACCCGTTCCCTGCCGACCTCAAACTGCGGTTTCACCAGCACCACGATGCCGCCGAGCTGGTCGCCGGCGGCTGCGATCACCGCCGGCAGCACCAGGGTGGCGGAGATAAACGAAACATCCATAACGACGAACTCCACCGCTTCTGCCACGTCCTCGCGCCGCAGGTAACGGGCGTTGGTCTTTTCCAGGAGGCGGACGCGGGGATCGGTGCGGAAGCGGAGATCAATCTGGCCGTAGCCGGTATCCACGGCGATGACGCGCGCGGCGTCGTGCTGCAGCAGGCAATCGGTGAATCCGCCGGTGGAGGCGCCGATGTCCATGCAGATGCGGCCGCGAACATCAATGTGCCAGTGGTCGAGGGCACGCTCCAGCTTGAGCCCGCCCCGGCTGACGTAGCGCATGTCTTCGCCCAGCAGGCGGATGACCGCATCCGCAGCAACCGTGGTTCCCGGCTTCTCCACCTTTTGCTGGTTGGCAAGCACCTTGCCCGCCAGGATCAATGCCTGAGCGCGTTCGCGCGAGGGCGCGAGGCCGCGCTCCACCAGGAGCCTGTCAATGCGGGTCTTCACCGCGCCAGCGTAGCAGGAAAGCGGCGATTGGCTATTAGCAATTAGCTGTCAGCGATGGCAAACAAATTTTGTCGCCGCCCATGCAGGTGTGCAGTTTGCTAAACGAAGCGTCAATCCCTTGACTTGCGAGATTAAAGCGTGTGATTTGCACACGCTTATTCACACGAGTGTTGAAATTTCGGAAAGTGTTTGGCAGCAGACGAGCAGAGGCGCCGCCGCGCGGGAAATCGGCAGCCACTACTTGAACCAGGTGTATCCCACGCGGAACTGCATGGTCGCGTTGATTCCCGGGTTGTGGTCGGCGAGGCTGGCATTCGAGATATGGGTGATGTGCACCGACAAGTCCACCGCCTGCCGGTTGCTGCGCAGGAAGTAAAAGCCGAAGGCGCCGCCAGGCATGAAATTCACCCGCGAGGTATCGCCCGGCGGTATTTCCGTGGTGCTGAAAAGCAAACCGCCTTCCGCCGCCAGGTAAGGCACCACCCGGTTGCCGCCGGTCCAGTTGTATTTCAGCACGACCGGATTGGCCGCGAATCCGTACACCCACTGCTGCGGACGAAACGAATGGAACGGCGGTGGTACTGGCGAAATAACTGCTGTTATAGTCGTGCTGACTGCGTCCTGGCGCGTCTCGAACAGCGGCATGATGTCGGCCGCCCATTCGAATGTCCCCCGCATTCGCCCGCTGCCCAATTCGCCGGTGAGCACGCGTCCGATGCGCAGACCGCCGTTGATGAACTTGAATTCCGAGGCGTGGCCAAGCCCGGTGCCTCCGCCAAACCATGGGCCAAGTTCCCACACCGGCTGGCGCAACGGATTGTCCTGCGCCACGGCCGCCGCGCTCAGCAGCACCACCACCACGATCAGTTTTTTCATGTGCTCTTCCCGATGGTGAGGAATGTAACAGGGCCGAAAGGGCGGTGTCGATTACTTACTCGGTGTCGCAGTACGACGGTTTGTCGGTACGTCGGTTCGTCAGTTTGGCAGTTTCGCGCGTGCCTGAAGTACTGAAAAATCGACGAACTGAAATACTTACAAACGAAAAGGGCCGCTGTTGTTTTGCAGTCCTTCTAGAAACTGGAAACTGGAACTAACTCGCCACTTCCTCCAACTGCTTCAGGTCCACATCGAAATTCGACCAGACGTGCTGCACGTCGTCGATCTCTTCCATGGCTTCCACCAGGCGGATCATGGTGGTGGCCTGCGAGCCTTCGAGTTTGATGTAGTTCTGCGGAATCATGGCAATTTCCGATGCGGTCGGGGTGATGTTCGCCTTCTTCAACGCCTCCAGCACCGCGTCGAAGGCGTGCGGATCGGTGATGATTTCCCAGGTCTCGCCGTCGTCCTTCAGGTCTTCGCCGCCGGCTTCCAGCACGATGCTCATCAGGTCGTCTTCCTTGGCCGCCGGCTTGGGCACCACGATGTCGCCCTTCTTGTGGAACATCCATGACACCGACCCGGCTTCGCCGAGGTTGCCGCCGTGCTTGCCGAAGGCGTGCCGGATCTCGCTGACGGTGCGGTTGCGGTTATCGGTGGAGAGATCCAACAACACGGCAACCCCGCCGGGGCCGTAGCCTTCCAGGTTGAATTCTTCGTAGGTGACGCCGGGTAACTCGCCGGTGCCGCGCTGAATGGCGCGCTTGATGTTATCCGCCGGCATGTTTTCGTTTTTGGCGTCGAGGATAGCCTTGCGCAGGCGCGGATTCTTGTCGGGATCGCCGCCCGACTTCGCCGCCATGGCAATTTCGCGGATCAGACGGGTGAAAATCTTGCCGCGCTTGGCATCCAGCGCGCCCTTCTTGTGCTTGATGGTGGCCCACTTTGAATGGCCAGACATGAGAAACCTCGATAAAAAAAGAAGTGGGCACAAGCGTGCCCCGGCGCACTATGACGCCCAAAAACACTGCAGCAATCGGGGATTATAGCACGCTGGAAACGGCTGAATCAGGCAGTTGGCAGCCGCCGGGCCGTTTCACCGCAGCGGCGGCAAAATCTCGATTTCGGGTTGGCCGGCTCCTTGCTTGTGACGAGACCGGTAGGCATACAGGACCGCCAGCAGCGGCGCGGCCAGCAACACACCCCAGAAGCTGAAGATCATTCCCAGGACGATGGGCGCCAGGATGGAAGCCCAGATCGGCACCTTGGCGGTGCGGCGCATCAAGTAGGGCTGCAGCACCAGTCCATCGGTCACGGCAACGACGGCGTAGAGGATGAACACATAAATCAGGCGCATGAAGCCGCCGCTGACCACGGCCGCCACCGCCGGTCCAGCCAGGGCCATGACCGGCCCAAGATGAGGAATGAACTGCAGGATGGCGGCCAGCACCGCCCACAGCGGCGCCCACGGAACGCGGATGATCAGCAGTCCGATCAGCCATAGACATGCCACCGCGGCCGAGTCCTGCAACTGGGCGATGAACCAGCGCTGCAGTGCCCCGCCGGTGACGCTGGCATGTTCGCGGAAGTCCATTTGGTTGGATTGGATGCGCGGGCTGCCATCGCCGTCTCGAACAAGTGGCGGGCGGACCCACTTGGGTTTCGATCAGCAGATCGTCCGACGCAGCGGCGCGCTAGCTCTTCCCGACGTAGGCTTCGCGAATGTACTTATTGTTGATCAGCGACTTGCTGCTGCCGGATAGCGTGATACGACCCGTCTCCATGAGGTAGGCGGTTTCCGACATTTGCAGCGCGTAGCTGACATTCTGGGCAACCAGGAGAATAGTGACGCCCTCCTTGCTGATCTGCTCAACGTGGCCGAAGATTTCGTCCACCAGTTTGGGGGCGAGGCCGAGCGAGGGCTCGTCGAGCATCAGCAGTTCGGGTTCCGCCATCAGGCCGCGGCCGACAGCGCACATCTGCTGTTCGCCGCCGGAGAGAGTGCCGGCGAGTTGCCCGCGGCGCTCCTTGAGGCGGGGGAAGAGGTCGTAAACGCGGGTCAGGCCCTTGTGGGCACCGCGGCGCAGATTGGGCGGAAAGGCGCCCATGAGGAGGTTGTCCTCCACCGACATGCGCGGCCAAAGTTGGCGACCCTCGGGGACCAGGCTGATGTGGCGTTTGACGCGCTCGTGCGGCGGCAAGGCGGTGATGTCCTCACCTTTGAAAACAATGCGGCCGCTCTTGATCTTCAGGACTCCGATCAACGTGTTCAAGGTAGTGGTCTTGCCGGCGCCATTGGAGCCGATCATGGTGACGATCTGGCCGCGGGGCACGGACAAGGAAACGTCCCACAAAACCTGCACCGCGCCGTAGCCGGCCGCGAGGTGCTCGACCGAAAGCAGGACATCGTTGGCCGGGGCGTCAGGCATTGTCCCAACCTTTCGGGGCAGAGCCGAGATAGGCTTCGATTACAGCGGGATCCAGTTGGATCTGCTCGGCCGTGCCTTCGGCAAGTTTCTCGCCGTAATTGAGGACGAGAATGCGGTCGCACACGGCGGTAATGGCTTTGACGTCGTGCTCCACGTACATGATGGTGGTTCCGCCGGCGCGAATCTGGCGCAGCAGGTCGAGCATGGCGGCGGTCTCGGCGTGGGTGAGGCCGCCGCAGATTTCGTCGCAGAGAAGGATTTCGGGTCTGGTGGCGAGGGCGCGCGCAACCTCGAGCTTTTTCTGGTTGCCGACCGATAGCACGTAAGCCGGAGTATCGGCCTGATCATGCAGGCCGACCGAGCGCAGGACTTCCATGGCTACTTCGGGCGGGAGTTTATGGTCGGCGGATTGACGGCCGAAATAAGCGCCAACCTGCACGTTTTGCAGCACGGTCATGTTGCGGAACGGGCGCACGATCTGGTGGGTGCGCGCAATGCCTTCCTGCACCAGACGGAACGAGCGCAGCCCGGTCACGTCCTTGCCGCGGCACAGCACCTGGCCGGTGGTCGGCTTTTGGGCGCCGGCGATCAAGTTGAAAAGCGTGGTCTTGCCGGCGCCGTTGGGGCCGATGAAGCCGAAGATCTGTCCGCGGCGGACTTCAAAACTAACGTCCCGGACCGCTGCCAACCCCCCATAGAACTTCGTCAGATGATTTACCTGGAGTATTGGCAGCCCGTTTGTCTGCTCGGCGGTCACGGAACCTCCTGATCCTGCGAATAAGATTGCGAAGCGCGCCCAGAATTCCGCCCGGCTCGACCAGCACGATCACGATCAGCAGCCCGCCATAGAGGAGCAGGTGAGCCTGGGGAAAGCGGGCGACAATTTCTTCTTCAATAATGCCGACAACACCGCCGCCGATGACCGGCCCCCACACCGTGCCCAGCCCGCCGATGACGGGCATGAGCAGGATCTGAACGCTGGTATGAAAACCAAAGACGCCGTTGGGATGAATGAACGCGGCATAGCGGGCGAACACGCCGCCGGCCATGCCGGTGAGGGCGGCGGCGACGGCGTGGGCCTTGAGCTTGTAGGTGAAAGGATTGACGCCGGCATCGGCGGCGGCGTCCTCATCCTGGTTGATGGCGAGCAGGCCAAGTCCGAACTTGTGGTTGGCGATAAAGTACGAGATGGCGACCGCGGCAGCGGCCAGGACCAGCGCCGAGTAGTAATGCTCGGCCTGGTTGAAGGGGCGGAGTTCGGAAATCCGGTAGCCGCTGGCGCCGCCGGTAAATCCGACGTTGGTGGCCACCACGCGCACGGTTTCGCTGACCCCGATCGTGGCAATGGCGAAATAGGGTCCGCGAAGGCGGAATGTCGGCAACCCGATCAGCACGGAGGCGATCGCGGCCGTAACACCCGCGCAAAGAAAAGCGACGTACGGGTGCAGATAGACGGCATCGATCAGGATGGCTGCGGTGTAGGCGCCGATGCCGTAAAACACCGCGAAGCCAAACGAGACCTGCCCGGCATAACCGCCGAGGATATTCCACGCGACACTGGCCGTGACCCAGACGAACGTAATGAACAGGAGACGGACAGCATTGGCCTGGAGTCCGAAGGCAGGAAGAAGCGCCAGGACGCCGAGCAGCAACAACGGCGGCAGTAGTTGCCACAGGCGACGTGGTGGTTTCATGCGAGCCGCCGGATTCTCCCGAGCAGACTGGCGATGCCTCCGGGAAGGACAAGCAGCACGACCACCAGCAGGCCGAAGGAAATGGCAAGCTGGTAGCCGGCGGGAAGCCAGATGATGCTGAGACTTTCGACCAGGGCCAGCACGAGTGCGCCAATGGCGACGCCGGAGACGGATTCCAGCCCGCCGAGCACGATGATGACGAAGGCGCGGATCAGGAAAGGCCGGCCGAAGTCGGGATTGAAGGAATACAAACTGGCGAGCAGTCCGCCGGCAAGTCCGGCAAAGCCGATGCCAATACCGAACGTCAACCCCGCGACCTTCTGGTCGTCAACCCCGACGATCTGTCCGGCATAACGATTTTGAACCAGCGCCCGGAGTGCCCGGCCGAACCATGTCCAGTTGAGCAGCGCTTCCAGCAGCAGTACACACCCGGCGGCGGCGCCGAAAACGTAGAGGCGAATCGTGGGAACGATGATGGGGCCGAGGTGGATCACATCGAGCGTGCGGGAAGTGAAGATGGACCGGTCGGTATTGCCCCAAATCAGGTAGCCGAGGTTCTGCAGCACCAGCCAGAGGCCGAACATCAGCAGCAGCGAGGCCAGGGTCGGCTGGTCGGAACGCGGCAGCCAGCGCACCAGGGTCCAGTGAACGAAGATGCCCACGATCACCATGATGGGAAACACGGCCAGCGCCGCCAGGATGGGATCGAGGTGGAAACGGTCAAACAGCTCCATCGCGAAATAGGCGCCCAGCATCATGAACCCCGCATGAGCGAGGTTCACGATCTTCATCACGCCGTAGATGACGGTCATGCCGACCGACATCACGGCGTAGATGCCCGCCAGCAGCACGGCGGCCACCAGCAGGTTGGCAAAATCCACCGAGGTCATGCGGTTGTCATCTCTTCGGCATGGGCGCTATGGTTTCGCCGGTTGCCGCGTCCTTGGGATACACGATGTCCGCCTTGCCACCCGGCTTGGTCTGCACGATGACGAAGGGCAAATTGGCTTGGCCATTGGGACTGAACTTCAGCACCTGCCCGGGCAGGAGGGAGTCCTTGAGCTGCACGGTCTTGAGCTGATTGCGGATGGCGTCCTTGTTGAGCGAACCGGCCTTCTCGATGGCGGCCGCCAAAATGCGTACGGCGTCGTAGGCGGTGGCGGCATACCAGGAATCAGGGTTGCGGCCGGTGAACTGCTTGTAATCCGCGATGAACTTTTTCACCTGCGGGTAGGGCAGGTCCGACGACCACCAGACGCCGGCAACGATGTAGTTGATGCCGTCGCCCAGGGCCTTGCGCGCGTCGGACTCCGGACCGCGGGCGCCGTAACTCACGATCTCGTGGTACATGCCGCCTTGCAGGTATTGGCGCTGCATCGTGATGTAGTCCTGCAGGTGGGCATCGGACAGGAAGATGTCGGCGTGGGAGTTCTTCACCTTCTGCAGGAGGGCGGAGAAATCGGGCGAGCCGAGATCAAAGTTCTCGTTGAACACGATTGTGAAGTAACCGGGGTGCTTGTCCACCCATTGCTTGATGCCCTTCACGTAATCAAGCCCGTGATCCGTGTTTTCCACTGCCATTGCGATCTTGAGGCCTTTTTTCAGCTTGCCGGAGTCCACCACTGACCCGAGATATTCGCCGGTGGTGTAGCCCAGCGAGTCCACCGAGCTGAGGGTGCCGAAGGTGTACTGGTAGCCCTTGGCGAAGATGGTGGAGGCAGCGGCGCCAGGCGTGATCCAGGGCGTCTTATAGCGGTCGGGCATGACCGATTCAGCTTCGCCGAGCACGGTGGAATAACCGCCGACCACCGCAGTCACGTCATCGGAACTCATGGCGCGCTCCACCAGCGAGGTGGATTTTCCCTGGTCGGAACCGTCGTCGTAGAACACTTCCTTGATGGGCACTTTCTTCTTGAGGCTCCTCACCATGACCCCGCCCTGGTCATTGATCTGCTTGATGGCGAGTTCAATGCCTTCCTTCTGGAACTGGCCCGGCTTGGCTTCACGGCCGGTCGTCGGCAGAATGACGCCAACCTTGATCTCGGTCTGGCTCCACGCCGTGGAAACGAAGCTAGCGGTGAAGAGAATGCAACTGGCAACAGCAACGCAGAGCGATCGAATGTGGTGAGTGCTCACGATTCCCTCTCCTGTGGATTTGGAAGTAAACACAACGAAAGTGGGCCGCGGAACAGGTGCAGTCGCGCATGATAGTCCGGGGACGGGAAAGCCGCAAGCGTTTGGAGGGCCATTGGTGGTTTTCAAATCTCGGTTACCGTATCGGCACTGATTTCAGCCGTCAAGCTGGGGGAGCAGGGCCTCGAGGAGTTCGGTCGGATAAAACACCTGGCGTTTGAGTCCTGACGCGAGTTGCTCGTGACACGAGGTTCCGGTGGCCACCAGAACGCGCGGTCCGTCGGACTCGGCTTCGGCCACCTGCTGGAACAGGTCCTGTCCCACGGCCATGCTGAGATCGTAATACTCCTTCTTGTACCCGAAGCTGCCGGCCATGCCGCAGCACTCGACGTTGGAGGTGGCGACGTCAAAACCGGCGGCTCGAAGCAGGGCCTCCGTGGCCGCCGCGCTGCCGACCGTCTTCTGCTGGCAATGGCTGTGATAGAAGAGGCGCTTGCCGAGCGGGTGGCGCGAGGCCGGGAACAGTTTCGCCGCATCCAGGCCGGTTCCCTGCATGAATGCCCAAAGGTATTCCACCGCGTCGAAGCTGTGATCGCGAAGCCGCTCGAACAAAAGCTGTCCTTCGGTGTCGGTCAGCAGGCGGCGGTAGTCGAGGCGGAACATGGCCAGCACGCTGGGCTCGATGAGGACCACGTCGCGGCCGTCTTCAATGTGCTTGCGCAGCAGTTCGGCGGTATGGCGCGCCTGGCCGGCGGCGGTGGAGATCAGTCCCTGGGAGAGGGCGGCACGGCCGTCGGCACAGGTGTCGCTGACCACCACGTCAATGCCGAGCGATTGGAACACTCTTAGTGTTGCCAGGCCGCGCGCGGGCGAGCCGTAGTTGGTGAAGATGTCGGCGAACAGCACAGCTTTCGCTTTCGGGTCCGAAATCCGAGCCGCGCGATTTTTCGCCGCTTCCACCAGGGTTGGCTTGGCAAATGGCGGCAACTCACGGCGGCGATCAAGACCTACGAATTTTTCCATCAGCAATCGGGCGCCGGGGATGGCGTTCATCCAGTTGGAAAGCGGCGCCAGCAGCGAGCCCCACTTGCCGAAGGCGTCGTAGCGTCCGAAAAAGAGTTTTTGCAGGGGTGCGACTTCGCCGCCGTCCGCCAGCGCGGTCGAGAACAGTTGGGAAATCTTGTTCGCGTCGCGTTGGTTGAGCCGTTGCCGCAACGTCGAGTTGAGAAACGGAACGTCAATGCGAATGGGACATTGCGTAACGCAGCGCGAACACCCGGTGCAAAGTTCGCTGAAGCGGGCAGCCTCGAGCGCGCGGGTGCCGGCTTCCCAGGAGCCGCCAATGCCTCCCGAGTAAGTCTCGCCGCCGAAGGCGTGGCCGCCGACGGTCTGGAAATTGGCGCACGAGTTCAGACAGGCGCTGCAGCGGATGCAGTACAGCGCCTCGTGAAGCACGGGGTCCTGGCGCATGCTCATGCGGCCGTTATCCACCATAACGAGGTGGAATTCGCGGCGCGGCGCGGTATCGCTATTGGTGAGCACGGGCGCGGCGTGCAACGGCGGCGTGATGATACTGGTGTAAGACGAGAGCCTCTGGCCGGTGGCGCTGGCGGCGAGCAGCTCGAGGAAGGGCGCGAAATCGGCCCGCGACGGCAGCACCTTTTCCACGCCGGCGATGGCGATGTGCAGCGGCGGGAGCAGCATCGTCATGCGGATGTTGCCTTCGCTCTCCACCAGGGCAATGGATCCGGAGTCGGCGGCAATCAGGTTAGCGCCGGAAATGCCGGCATCGGCGGCCAGGAACTTCTGCCGCAGGTGCTCACGGGCGAAGCGTGTAAGTTCTTCGCCGGTATCAAGCGGGAGATCGGTCTTAAAGCGGCTCTTGAACAGCGCCGTAATCCGCTCGCGGCTGTAGTGAATGGCAGGCGCGATGATGTGCGAGGGCTGCTCGTCGGCAACCTGCAGGATGAATTCGGCGAGATCGGTCTCAGCCACTTCAATTCCCTGCGCCTGCAGCACGTGGTTCAGCCCGACCTCTTCCGAGGTCATGCTCTTCCCTTTCACCACCAGGCGGGCGCCGGCGCGGGTGCAGACGCCGGCGATGTAGTGGGTGGCGTCGTGCGCATCCCGGGCCAGATAGAAGTGTCCGCCGTTGCGCTTGACGCTGGCTTCCAGGGTTGCGAGCAACTCCGGCAGGCCGGCGATGGCGCGTTCCTTGATGGCGCGGGTGCGGTCCTTGAGCTGGTCGTAGTCAGCCAGAGCGCTGGTGGCCGCATAGCGGTTGCGATTGAATGTCTGGGTATTGCGGCGAACCGCGGGGCTCTCGATGCGCAGCGCCATGCGGATAGCGGCCAGCAGCGTGCGCTTGGAGCTCTTGTTGGCGACGGCGCGCGGCGATTCCGGTGCTGGTGCAGGTGTGGCCATGGCTATACCACGATGACGTGCAGGCGATGCGGTCCGTGAACCCCGCGCACCAGCGGTCCCATGTCGGCGGTGGCGCTGGGCCCGGTGATAAAGACGAAGTTGCGCCGCAGGCCGTCGCCGTTCAGGCGGTCGGGGCGGAACAGGTCGGCGGGACGCTCGACGATGTTCTCGGCGGGCAGCACCGCAACATGAAAACGGGAGAGCAGGCTGACGAAGCCGGCATAGCCGTGATCAATGCAGACGCAAATCGAGCCGCTGTGCGCCACGCCGGCGAAGGCGTCGGTGATGCCGACCACGCAATCGTCCATCGCCTTGCGGCTGCGGGCGTCAAACGCGCCGGGAAGACGGCGGCAGGCGTCGAACAATTCGGCAGGCAAATAAAGAGGTGCGGCGACGGCCAGGGGCCCGGCGGGCGCGACGCGGGCGACGGCGGCGGCAATCTGATCGGGCGTGCGGGCGACACGTTCCACGGTCGCGGCAGCCGCGGTGGCCGACTTCTCGAAGGCGTCGATCAGGGACATGGAGGCGGATTGTGCCACAGAAAAGGTCGTCGGTTATCGGTAATCGGTTGGCGGATTGCTCGCCACCCGAGTTTGCGAAGCGGTTCGCTAAAACCCGCGCCCAATCGCATCTTTACGGGTTGACTTTGTAGTTTCGATTGACAAACCGTTTGCAAACAGCATATACCATGCCGCACAGAACGCCTTTCAGGATGTGGGCTTTCGCAGGGGTTCGGCCAACAACTTCGTTTCATGTGCATTGATTTGTGCAGATCAAGGGGCTCCTTGGGCACTCCAGGAGGAATGTGATGGCCAAGAAGAAAGCATCCAGCAAACGAGGAATCACGCGCCGCGATTTTGTCAAAATCGCCGGCATGGCGGGAGCGTCCGTGGTGGGCGCCGGAGTATTGGGGAAGGCCCCCGCCTTCGCGCAGGAGAGGTCGCTCCATTTCCTGCTGTGGAAGAATTTCTCGCCGCCGGCCGATCTCGAGATCCTGCGCCAGGGCGAGGAGTGGAGCAAGCAAAGTAAAGTCAAGGTCAAGATCGAGCAGATCAACGCCAACGACATTCCTGCCCGCTCTGCCGCAGCGATCGAGAGCAAACAAGGGCCGGACATCATTCAGTTCTTCCATAACTGGCAGAACCAGTACGGCGATTCGCTGGTTGACGTCACCGACATCTGCACCGCGCTGGAGTCCAAGTATGGCGGGTACATCCCCTACGCCAAGGCGGATGCGATGCTGAACGGGAAGTTCAACGCGGTCCCGCACACCATCGTTCCCAACATCTACGTGGCGCGCAAATCGTACCTGAAGGCGGCGGGGACGGCGCAGTGGCCCAAGACCTGGGAGGAGTTGCGGCGCGAAGGGAAAAAGTGGAAGGCCAACGGGCATCCGATCGGCCAGACGGTCGGGCACACCTTCGGCGATGCGGTCGACTTTACCTATCCTTATCTCTGGAGCTACGGCGTAGCGGAACGGGACGAGAAGGGCCGCATTACGATCAACAGCAAACAGACGCTGGAGGCACTGAAGTTCTTCAAGGCGTTGTGGGACGATGCCATGGATCCGGCGGGCGCGGGGTGGGACGATTCGGCCAACAATCGCGCGTTTCTGTCGGGATCGATCGCCGCGACCAACAATGCGCCCAGCATCTACCTGACGGCGTCAAACCAGGTGATCCTGGACGAAAAAAGCGAACCGCTGGTAAACGACATTCTGCACGTGGCCAACCCTGCCGGTCCTGCCGGGATATTCCACTACCACTACAGTCAGCAACTGGCGATCCCCAAGTATTCGAAAAACGCCGACGTCGCCAAAGAGTTCATCCGCTGGCTGATGGACAAGGAGCAGTTCACGAAGTACCTGCGGCGCGGCCAGGCGTACCAGGCGGCAGCGCTGAAGGACTACATGAAAGACGCGATGTGGGACATGTTCCCGGCGCTGAAGCCTTACCGGGACCATCTCCTGGAAGCGCAGCACGTGGGCTGGAAAGGCGCCGCCGACGCCAGCGCTGCCCGGGTGGTGCAGAATTACGTGCTCATTGACATGCTGGCGAATGTGGCAACCGGGAAGATGACGCCGGACGAGTCGTTGAAGTGGGCCGAGGGTCAGCTCAAGACCATCTATGGTACGTGACGCGGCAGGGACTGTGCCCCAGGTCGGTAGGGAAACACCGCATCCCGAGCAAGCACCAGGGAAGCCAGGAAAAGGCAGGTACAGGGCCGCTCTAGAGTTGCTGGAGCGGCCTAATGTACTTGGCTACCTGCTGATGATGCCGGCCGGGTTCATCATCCTGTTCTTCATCGCCTACCCGTTCGGCTGGGGCGTATGGATGAGCCTCACCAACAAGCAGATCGGAATGGCGTGGTCGGATGTGAAGTTCGTCGGGTTGGGCAATTACGTCGACCTGGTGACCAAGGATGCGATTTTCCGGGGCACGGTGTGGAACAGCTTCGCCTATACGGGCGTCGCGACGGTAGTCAAGTGGGCCCTGGGCATGTGGCTGGCTGTCCTGCTCAACCGGATGACCCGCCTGCAGCGGATCGTGCGGGCCGCCGTGCTGCTGCCGTGGATCGTGCCCACCGTGCTCAGTTCGATCGCCTTCCTGTGGATCTTTGACCCCGACTTCAGCGTGATCAACTGGACGCTGCGGCATTTTTACAGTTGGATGGGGTGGGGATACTTCCGCGGGCCGCTCTGGCTGGCCAATCCGACGCTGGCGCTGGCGTCGGTTACGTTCGTGAATATCTGGCGCGGCACGCCGTTCTTCGCCATCTCTTTTCTCGCCGGTCTGCAGACCATCAGCCCGGAGCTGTACGAGGCGGCGATGATCGACGGCGCCAACGGGTGGCAGCGCTTCTGGCATGTGACCCTGCCGGGCATCAAGCCCATCATGATCGTTGTCCTGGTCTTTTCCGTGATTGTGACCTTCTCCGACTTCCAGATCGTCTACGTGCTCACGCGCGGGGGGCCGGCGAACAGCACGCACCTGTTTGCCACCTACGCATACCAGGTAGCCATGGTCGGGTCGCGGCTGGGACTGGGGGCGGCCATATCGCTTTTCATGCTTCCGTTCCTCGCCATCGTGATCATCTTCCAGCTCGTCTACCTGCGGCGGGAGAAGGCATAGCATGGCGAGCAGGGTGGTCGGCGAAACCTTTGCCAAGCGGCTGGCGTTTTTTCATTTGCCGCTTTTCTTTTTTGTTCTCTTCGCCCTGTTCCCCTTCTACTGGATGTTCGTAACGTCGATCAAGTCGACGCAAGAAACCTACAACCGCGAGGTTAACCCGTACATCCCGGTGACGTGCACCACCACGGTGGTCGAGCAAGTGCGTACGCGGCATTTCGACGGAAGCGCGCTCATGGAGAACTGCGCCTACCACTGGCGGTCGCTGCTGCGGGACACGCTGTTCGTCCGCTGGCTGGAGAACACGCTGCTGGTGGCGTTCGTTTCCACCGCCATCTCGCTGTTCGCGGGGATCACCTCGGCCTATGCGCTGGCGCGGCTCAATTTCCGAGGCGCCAACACGCTGGGCATCCTGATCTTCGTCACCTACCTGGTGCCGCCCACGCTGCTCTTCATCCCGCTCTCGGACGTGATCGGCAATCTGCCGTTGCTGCACGCCAACCTGCTGAACTCGCCGTGGGCGCTGATTATCGCCTATCCGACCTTCCAGGTTCCCTTCTGCACCTGGCTTCTGACGGGCTATTTCCGGACGATTCCGAAGGAGCTGGAAGAGGCAGCGATGGTGGACGGAGCGACGCGAATCCAGGCGATGATCAAGATTGTGCTTCCGCTGGCATTGCCGGGCGTCCTATCGGCGGGGATGTTCGCGTTTACGCTGTCGGCGAATGAGTTCCTCTATGCGCTGATCATGATCTATGATGCGGGGAACAAAACAGTCCCGGTGGGTGTGGTCAGCGAACTGATCAAGGGCGATGTTTTTTACTGGGGAGAGCTGATGTCCGGCGCGCTGCTGGGGTCGGTGCCGGTGGCCCTGATCTATTCGTTTTTTGTCGAGCACTATGTGGCTGGCATGACCGGCGCGGTGAAAGGCTGAAGGAGGTCACGGTGGAAGCGCGGAGGAGTCGCACGGGAAGCCTGACAATGCTGGCCATCATTTTTCTTGCCATGGTGGCCGGAATGAGCGGCTGCAGCAAGAAGCAGGAACAGAACACTTCGGCGGCGGCGAACGCCGGCCCGAGCGGCGAGATCTCGGGAACCATCACCCTCAGCGCGGAGTTAAAGGACAAAGTGGGCAACGCGCCACTGCTCATGATCGTCGCTTCGACATCGCCCGATCCGAAACGGCCGGCGCTGGTGGTCAAGCGGGAAGCCGGCGCGAGTTTTCCCTACCAGTACAAGCTCACCGCCGACGACATCACTCTCACAGGATCATCGTTTGAGGGGAAGATGTATGTAACCGCGCGCATCGATCCCGCCGGCATGGTGGGACCGCCGCGCCCGGGCACGTTCGACGGCACTTATTCGGGTAACCCCCTCCCCGTGGGGTCGAGCAAGATTGATATCGTGATCAACAAAGCCTACTGAGCAAACGCCGTCGTTCGACCTGCGCGAGCACACTTCCCAACCGCCTTCACCCCCGGCCGCTCGGCTGCATTCCCCAATACCGACCTCGCGCGACCCCCCGCGCCACTCCTGCCCCTCACATTTCTGTTGTGGGAACGTGCCCAAAATGACAGCAAGCCTGCGCAATCGAAGGTAACGAAGCGCACGCCCGCGGGCCTCACGACATGACAATGAAGAGGTGCAGAGTGCCGGCGCAACGCGATGGATGCGTCTGGTTCATGTAACCGCCTGCGTGGTGGTGGCGACCGCACTTGCGATGGCGCAAGAAGCGGACTGGCAGCACGGCGTGCGCTCGGAGGTCGAGCATAAGAATCTCGACCGCGCGGCCGCGATGGTCGACGAGCGCCTGGCGGCCAATCCCGGCGATCTGGAAGCGCGCGCGTGGCGGGCGCGCCTGCTGGCGTGGCGAGGACGTTGGGCAGAGGCGGAGAGCGAATACCGCCGCGTGCTGGAACTCGCGCCGGCAGATGCCGAGGTGATGGCCGGACTGGCGGACGTACTGACCTGGCAAGGCAAGCTCGACGAGGCGCTCCGTGTCCTGGATCGCGCGCGCACGATTCTGCCGCTGCAATCCTTCGTGCTGGACCGCCGTGCGCGAATCCTGGCGCGCCTCAACCGTTCGCGGGAAGCTCGCGCCGAGTACCGGGCGGCGCTGCGACTCGATGGCAACGATCGCGAAGCGCGGACTGGCTTGCAATCCCTGTCCGGCGAGCGGCGCCATGAACTGCGGTTCGGCATTGATGCCGACACGTTCAATTACACCGACGCGGCGGCAGCCCAAAGCGTGGTCCTGATTTCGCGCTGGAACTCGAACTGGACCACAACCGTTTCTTCCACTACCTACCAGCGCTTCGGAGCCGATGCCGAACGGCTGACCGCGCGCGTGAGCCGCCGCGTCGGCAAAAACTGGTTCACCGTGGGCGGGGGCGCCGGTCACGACGAAGGCGTGATTCCGCGGCGAGAATTTGCGCTGGAGTACGGCCGCGGTTTCCGCATCGGCGACCATGGCCTGGTGCGCGGCGTGGAGGTCAGCTTCAGCCCGCAGTGGTTCTGGTACCGCGACTCCAGCGCCATGACGCTTACCTCGGCGGCAATCTTCTATCTTCCTCGAAACTGGATGTGGTCACTCACGGTGGTGGCCGCGCGCAGTTCGTTCCCCACCGTCGGAGCGCAGTGGCAGCCGTCGGGGAGTACGCGGCTGTCGTTCCCGCTGCGCTCCGAACGGCTGCGCGGGAACATTTCATTCGGCGTCGGGACGGAGAATTTCGCCAAGGTGGAAGAGGTCGGCCGCTTCTCGGCGCGGACCTTCGCCGGCGGCCTCAAGTACCAGATCAACGCCCGGCAGGACATCGGCGGTTACGTCGCATATCAAGCGCGTTCGCAGCAACGGACGCAGACAAGCGTGGGATTCTCCTATGGGATCCGTTTCTGAATGGATGGCGCGGCTCGCGCCGGCGGCAATCGTGCTGAAGGCGATTGTTGTCTCCGTGGCAGGAATCTCGGCGCTGATGATTTTCATCCTGCTGCGGCGGTGGCTGCGGGCGCGGTATTTCGCCCGGCGGGAGCGGCAGACGTTTGAGATCCGGCAACGATGGAACGACCTGGTGAACGGCAATGTGCTGCCGGAAACCTGGCGCTTCGATCCGCTCGCCTGCGAAGTGCTGGAAACCATGCTGCTGGACAGCATCGAGGTAAGCCAGGGGGAAGAACTGCCGCGCCTGGTGAATTGCCTGCGGCACAGGGGCCTGATTGACCGGCGCATCGAGGAGGCGCGCTCGGCGGAGGGCTGGCAGCGATGGCGAGCGCTGGTGGCCCTGGGCCGGACTCGCGCGCGGGAAGCGGTACCCGCGCTGGCCGACGCGCTTGACTCCGGCGACATGGAGACCCGAATCGCGGCTGTCCGCGGCATGGGCAAGCTTGCCTTCCCGGAAGCCGCCATCCCCATCCTCGACCGCTGGTCGGACGGCCGCCTCATGGTCCCGGGACCGGTGTTGAAGAATGCCCTGCTAAATTGCTGCCGCGGCAAACCCGGCGTGTTGCTCCTCTACATCGTCCATGCGAAGGGTTCGCAACGCGAGTTGCTGGCCAGGGTGCTGGCGGAACTGGCGGACCCGTCGATGACGGATGAAATGCTGGTCCTGGCCAGCGATGCCTCGCCCGAAATACGGGCAGCCGCGGCGCGCGGCTTGTCGCAGGCGGAGGGGCGTATCGCGGTGCCGCCGCTGGCGCAACTCGCCTCCGACCCGGAATGGTTCGTGCGCTTGCGCGCGGTAGTGGCCCTGGGGTCTTTCGACGCGCCCGATGCCACTGCGGTGCTGATCCGCGCGCTCGCAGACCGGAATCGCCACGTCCGGCAGCGGGCCGCGTGGGCGCTGATGAATTCACGCCAGACCATGACGCGCGTGCTGCGGCAGGTGATCGGCGCGGGAGACAATTACGGGCTGCAGGCGGTGGTGGCGGAGTTGGAACGCTCGGGACGTTTCGCCGAAGCGTTGGGCGAGGTGGAGCGCGCGGCAGGATCCGATGCGGAACGCCTTGCGGGCGCGCTGCGGGCGGCGCACTCGCGACTGGCCCTGGAAACGGCAGTGGAAGCGGAAAAAGAAACGGCAGGCGTGCCATGATCAAACTGCTGCAACTCTCGAACTGGGTCCTGTTCTTCTACTTCCTGCTGTCCAACATTTTTTACCTGGCGCTGCTGGTCACCGCCATTTTCGCCAGCCTGCGGCACCGGCGGCGTTTGAGCAGCCTGCGTCTGGAGACGCTGGAGTTGTCGCCATTCACCCCGCCGATCAGCATCCTGATTCCCGCCCACAACGAGCAAGCCAACGTGGTTGAGAACGTGCGCGCGCTGCTGACGATGGACTATCCGTCGCTGGAGTTGATCGTCATCAATGACGGCTCGACGGATGAGACGCTGTCCTGCCTGACATCGGCATTCCGGCTGCGCCCCGCGAACCTGCTCTACCTGCCGCAGGTAGCTTGCGAGCCTGTCCGGGGAGTGTACGCCAGCGACGCGGACCCACGATTGATCGTGCTCGACAAGCAGGCGGGCGGCACCAAGGCCGATGCCACCAATGCCGGGCTGAACGCCGCGACGGCGCCCTATGTCTGCGTCATCGACGCCGATTCGATCCTGGAGAAAGACGCGCTGCTGCGCATCATGGCGGAGGTCTTCTCCGACCCGGTACGCGTTGCCGGCGCCGGCGGGATCGTGCGCGTGCTGAACGGGTCGGTGGTCTCCGAGGGGCGGGTCAGCGATATCCGCCTGCCGCGCAGTCCCGTGGAGTGCATCCAGGTGGTGGAATATTTGCGCGCGTTTCTTATCGGCCGGCAGGCCTGGGGACGCGCGAACATGCTGCCCATCATCTCCGGCGCATTCGGCGTATTCAGCCGCGAAGCCATGCTGCAGATCGGCGGCTACCGGCCCAAGGCGATCGGCGAGGACATCGATCTGGTGGTGCGCATGCACCGTTCGTTGCTGGAGCACCGCGAGCGCTACCGCATTGGATTCGTGCCCGAGCCAACCTGCTGGACGCAGGTACCGCAGAGCCTGGGCGCCCTGTCGCGGCAGCGGGCCCGGTGGCAAAAGGGCCTGCTGGATGTGCTGTGGCGCAACCGCGACATGGTTTTCAAGCCGCGCTACGGGCGATTCGGCTGCGTCGTCCTGCCTTACTTGTGGATTTTCGAACTGTTCGCGCCCGTGGTGGAAGCGATCGGCTACGCCAGCATTTTGCTGGCCCTTATGCTGGGCGTGCTCAGCACCGAGTTCTTCGTCAAGTTCATGATCTTTGGCTATGCCTTTGCCACCATGATCTCAATCGGATCTGTCGTGCTGGAGGAAGTTACCTACCGCAGGTACAGTCGTTGGACGGAAGTTGCGCGTTTGCTGCTGTACTGCTTTGCCGAACACTTTCCCTATCGCCAGATGTACATGGTCTGGCGGCTGCAAGGAATGTGGCAGTACATGCGTGGGAACGTGAAATGGGAAGCGGCGGAGCGGACGCATTTCGCCCCTGCCGCTGGAGGAACGAAGAACTAAGAAAAGTCTTCAGTCGTCGGTCTTCAGTCGTCAGGAAAAGCTAAGAAAAGTCTTCAGTCGTCGGTCTTCAGTCGTCAGGAAAAACTAAGAAAAGTCTTCGGGCGTCGGTCTTCAGTCGTCAGGAAAAACTAAGAAAAGTCTTCAGTCGTCGGTCTTCAGTCGTCAGGAAAAACTAAGAAAAGTCTTCAGTCGTCGGTCTTCAGTCGTCAGGAAAAGCTAAGAAAAGTCTTCAGGCGTCGGTCTTCAGTCGTCAGGAAAAACTAAGAAAAGTCTTCGGGCGTCGGTCTTCAGTCGTCAGGAAAAACTAAGAAAAGTCTTCAGGCGTCGGTCTTCAGTCGTCAGGAAAAACTAAGAAAAGTCTTCAGGCGTCGGTCTTCAGTCGTCAGGAAGAGCCTGAAGACCGATGACTGAAGACTGAAGACTTTTTCCTTCCTACTCCGGCGGATTGTTGCTGGTCTGATCGGTCGTGCCTGGACGACGCTTCAGGACCGGCCGGTTCGGGTCGCTGCTGCGATTGGAATCGTCCGAGTAATCAGTGATGTCGTTGTCATTGTTGGACGGCGGCGGCGCGTTGTATTTGTTGTTGGACGGCGGCGCATTGTACCCGCCGCTGTAATCGTTGCGCGGGCGCTGGAGGTTGCTCACCGGCGTGACCGTAATCGGGCTTTCCAGGCGGAAGCTGAGCAGCGCTTCCGATTCCACCCGCACCTGCTGCGGCTTGTTGACGGCTTGCGCTCCGCCGCCGACGCCTGCGCCTGTCGCCGCGCCGATCGCAGCTCCCTTCCCACCACCGGCGATCGCTCCGATAACCGTGCCAATCGCCGCGCCGGCCCCCACTTTCTTGGCGGTGCTGGCGCCGCGCGACGTGCCTTGGCGCGTGTACTGGTTGGTGTGCAGGGTGTACTTGCGGCCGTTCACCGACAGGCTGGCCAGTTCAAGCGCCACCTGCGGCTGGCCGGCGAAGCGTCCGGCATCCTTCAACTCGGCAATGCGGCCCACGACGTCGGCGCCTTCGGGAATGACCACCTTGTCGCCGATGGTGATTGGCGAATCGAGCGTGGCGCGGAAGCTGTCTCCAGGATGATTCTTGCCGGTGTCCACCGGATCGATCATGCGGATGTTGAACATCGTCCCGCTTTCAATTGTGATGGGTGTCGGCGGAGGCGGCGGCTGCGGAACGGCCGGCGCAGTCACGTTGGACGTCGGCATCGGCGCCATGGCTGCCGTGCTGGCGTTATAGGCCGCCGGGCCCGAGGAAACGATCGGCATGTCGCTGCTTCTGCCCTTGGCTTCATTCTTGTAGCGGTTTTCGCGATACGCGGAGGGCTTCTTGGTGGCGCGCGCGTGAGCCCTGGCCTTGGCGGCGGGCTGTTCCTGCAGATCCGGAGGCAGCGCGCTCGCCTGCAACGATGGCGGCGCGGCGATCAGCAGATTGTTGACGACGGTCTTCACGCCCTCGACCTGGGCGGCGTCGTTGGCAGCCTGGGCGCGCTCTTCCTCGGTAGCGGCGGACCCGCTCAGTGTGACCACGCCGTTGCTGGACATGACGGAAATGTGTTTTTCGGAAATCTGCGGATCGCTGTTGATCCTGGTCACCACTTCGCCGATCATCTGCGCGTCGCTGCGCCCGCGGCTGCAGCCCACGGCGACAGCCAGCGCCAGCACGGCCGCGATCAGCACGATGGATACACGCTTCGTCGTCATCACTCACTCCTGCCTGTCCAGAGCCAAGTCTTACATTGGACGCTGGACTTTGCACACTAGAACCCGAAAAACTGCTACTAGAATAAACCCGCTCACCCAGGAAAAGTTCCTCACCGCCCAGGGCCAGGAGGTACTAAGGCCAACGGGCAGCACTACTTGCCCCTTGCCGAAGGGCAACAATTTCAAGCCACGTGGACGCAACCCGTCCGCGCCGGTACAGGTGGATAGCGGGTACGCTGCATGACAGGTCAAGTGTAAGCGAGGGCTACGGCCGCGCGTAATAGCCGTCTCGGGCCTGCACGATCAAGTCTTTCTGCCGGGTGGCGAGTTGAATCTTGTGATAGCCGCCTTCGATGCGGTCGGGAGTGTAACCCAGGCTGTACTGGTTGCGGAGTTCTTCCTGAATCTGGGCATAGATTTCGCCGATGGGCTGCTTCTTGGAAACTTCAAACATGCGGGCGCCGGTTTCCTTGGAGATTCTTTCCAGCACCTTCTTGCCATCGGCGGTGGATTGCCGAGGTTGGGGTTGAGGCCTGGGGTAACCTCCGCCGCCCCGGCCCCATGGGCCGCCGCCGCCACCACCCGTCCTGCCTCCCCAACCTCCGCCGTAGGCTTCCGTGTCGGCGAACAGAATCGAGTACACCATGGTATCGGCACGCTGCGCCGATTCGATCGCCCGCTCCAGCGATATGCGGCTGGCGTTGTCCACTCCGTCGGAAAGAATAATGAGAGCCTTCCGGCCCTCCTGCTTGCCGATGACCTCATCGGAGGCGAGAAAAACCGCGTCGTAGAGCGCGGTGCCGCCACCGCCTTGCGCACCGCCGCGGCCCTGCCCGGTCGAGCCGCCGCGGCTTCTCTGCATCTGGGGCGCCTGCAGCGCGTCCAGCGCCGACTCCAGCTTCTGTCGCGACGAGGTCAAGTCCTGCAGCAGCTCCACCTCGCCTTCAAAATTAATCACGAATGCCTTGTCCCGGCCCTCCCGCATCATCTGTTGCAGAAAGACATAGCTGGCGCTTCGTTCCTGCTCGATGAGCCGCCGCTGGCTCCCGCTGGTGTCCACCAGCAAACCGATGCTGAGCGGAAGATCGCTCTCCTTGGCGAAATACTTGATGGATTGCGGGCGCCCGTCTTCGGCCAGCGTGAAATCATCCTTGGAGAGGTCGCGGACAATTTCGCCTTTTTTCGTGCGCACCGTCGCCGGCACGTTCACCACCTTCACGTTCGATGAAAACGTGGGCACTTGTTGCGCGTTCAGCGGCCCCAAGGCTGCGTAAACGGAGATCACGGAAAGGAATGCGCAGAATTGCTGCCAGCGCCGGAACCTGACGCTACATTCGTGTTTGGCTGGTGGCATCACGTTGCTGGAACCGGCAAGGCAGTCCGGGGTGGCGCGCCTTCTCCACGGTCTAAACACGAAATGCGGCAAAAAGTTGGCTGAGCAATTACGGGATCGAATGCGGCCGCTAATCCTGCCGTGTCATCTTACCCGTTAGTACCCGGGCATTGTCGCTTTCCAGAACCAGCGCCTGATCGGCGTCCAAAATATACAGGATGAAGCTGGCATTGCCGAGGACAGATGAGCTGGGAAGTGCCGCGGCAACACCGCGTCCGGAATTGACATCCACGGTGAAACCGCCAACCGTAAAGGCGCCTCCCTGGGTGGCCATGCCGTTGGCGACAATGTCGAGCACGCCCGTGAATGGCGCGCCTCCGGGCAGAACAATGTGGCCCGTAATGCTCTCGTTGACGACGGTACTGGGCGACTCGGCCCCCGCTAACGTGACGGCGAAATTCCCCTGCAGTGAAAAAGTGCTGGGAGCGGACACTGTTTGCGGAAGAACAATGCCCTCGGCGGCCGCGGTTCCGTCAACCTCGAGCATCACAAATCCGCCGTCGTTGCGCGGGTACAGCACGAATTGCGACATCGCTCCGTTATTTACGGTCCAGGTAACGGTGGTGCGACCCGAGGTAGAGTCGGTAACCACGTACGCTCCTTGCGTATCAAACACGGTCTGGTTCACGCCATCCAGAAGCCGGTTCGTAATCTCGCCGAGGTTCATGGTGAACAGGCCGCCCATCCCAAATGCGGCCCCACCCTTGGAGCCAGCCATGGTGAAAGCGAACCGGCCCTTGAAGCTGGTATTGGCGAAGGGACCCGCCGGCTGAAGCAACAGATCGCCGGCAAGGGCGTTGGCGCCATCGATTTCAACCAGCTTGAGACGCGTGTCGTCAACCTGGTAGTAGGCGAACGTCTGCGTGCCAAGAGTGCTGGTGAGCGTGAGCGTTCCGCGGCCGGACGATGATGGGGCACTCAACGTGCCGGAAGCGCCCACGTTGGTGGTGACGGTGGCGTTGCTGTTGACGTCGAGAATGCCGTGACTGACATTTCCGGCCCCATCGGCGGCCAGGCTTCCGACCATGGCGGTGAAGGCGGGCGAAGCACCCGCGCCGACGCCCACCAGGCTGATCGCATAGTTTCCCTGGATGGAGGCCAGGTTGAATTTGCTTGCATTCTGCAATTCAAGAGTGCCGCTGGCGGCCGCACCATTGCTGTCGAAACGAACCACAAATCCCAACGGTTGATTGGTCAGAACGAATTGCCAGGCAACGAGTCCCTGGGCCGTGTTTACGACGGCAGTTCCGCGTCCATCGCTGCCGACCTGGTATGTGCCCCCGTTGATGGCAATGGGCGAGCCGCCATCGTTGCCGCGATCGGTGATGCCGGCGGTAATGTTGCCGTTGCCATCGAAACTAATCGATCCCGCTTCAGCCGACAATGCCTGGGCGGAGCGAATCGCGAAAACAAACGCGTACTGACCCGCGAGCGAAGCATTGGAAAACTGGATCGAGACAATGGTGCTTGCCGGGACCGCACTGCCATCCGCCGTCTTCGCCGTGACGGTCACCGTCCCGCCAGGAGCTGGCACCGAGGGCGCCGAATATAAACCGCCCGACGTAATGGTCCCGCAGGCGCCCGGCGACTGGCTCCGGCAAGCAACACTCCAAACCGGGGTGACGCTCGCCCCATTCACCGTGGCCGAGAACGCCTGCTGCGCGCCGGCCGCAAGGGTTAGGCCGGTTGGAGTGATGATCAGCGGCGGAGGATTGATGGTCACCGTCGCCGACACAAATTGCGTCGTGTCAGCCTGTGCGACAGCCGTGACGGTGACGCTATTGGGGTTCGGCAGGCTCGCCGGGGCGGTATAAAGACCGGCGGTGCTGATGGTGCCGATAGTTGCATTGCCGCCATTGACGCCATTCACTTGCCAGGTAACCGCCGTAGTGGTGGAGAAAGTCACGGTGGCGGAAAATTGCACTGTCCCACTGAGACTAATCGCGGCGGTGGTAGGTGAAATCGAAATCGGCGCCGCCACACTCACCGTTGCCGAGGCGCCTTGGGCGGTGTTGGCCGTGGAAACAGCGGTGACCGTGGCCGTGGTAGGACTGAGCGGAGCCGTGTACAGGCCGCTGCTGGTGATGGTGCCGGTGATCGAGTTACCGCCGACCGTCCCATTCACCTGCCACGTAACCGCGCTAGTGGAGGCGTTTTTCACGGTGGCGGTGAACTGCTGCGTGCGTCCAAGAGCAACCGTCGCGCTGGTCGGAGAAATGGAAACCGAAACCGCGGCGTTGGTACCGCTGCTGTTGCTGCTGCACCCGATCATCGTAGCGGCGAAAAGGATCGCAATCGCCGCAGCTACCTGCTTCATGAGGTCTCCCGAAGTCCGCCAATCCGACTATGGCGCGGTCACGGTCAGCGTGGCCGCTGGGCTGCTGACCGTGCCGACCGAGGCGTTAATCACCGTCACACCGGGGGCAATTCCGGTCGCGAGCCCGTTGGTGCCGACAATCGCAACCCCGGCAGAGCTGTTGTGCCACGTGAGCGTGACCCCGCTGACAGTATTTCCGCTGGCATCCACGGCGTTGGCGGTGAACTGCTGAGTTTGGCCGACCTTGATGGTGGAACTGATTGGCGTCAGCGAAACGGATGCGACTGCTGTTGTCGCACTTATTACGTTGAGGTTCGCCGCCGCGCTGGTCACGCCCGATGACGATGCCGTGATTTGAACCGTGCCGACAGTGTGGCCGGTAACCACGCCCGCAGTGTCAATGCTCGCAATGTCGGGCGCATTACTGGTCCAGGTGAACGTGACTCCACTGAGGGATTTTCCTTTGGAGTCCTGGGCCGTTGCGGTGAACGTCTCCTGGGCATTGATGCCGAGAAAACTGGTAGTGGGGCTAATGACGATTACCGCCAGTGTGCCCGTCGAAGAGCCCCCACATCCCACGAGCAGCGCGACTAGCGCCAGCATTAAACACAAGCGATGTGCGGCAAAACGAGTATTGGGCAGCGTCGCGGAAAAACGCGTTCGCATTCGCGCGTCGACTCCTGATTATCCTGAGGTTCGCCGCTTCCAAACACCTGGCGTTGGGCAAAGTTGCTGGGCGAATTGATCAGCGGATGCAACGTTCACGAAAAGTTTACCATCTCCCGAAGATCTTGCGGTAAACTCCCCATCCGCTGCCGACTTTTCCGTTAAGCGCTGTGTCCGCATATAATGTTTGTCTGCGCGACGCGCCGTAAGCAACTTACAAAGGCACGCAGGGTTGAAGGCGGATAGCGACCGGATGCCGCGCTTCTGCACCTGCGCCACGGCCAAGTCGGCCTTCAAGATCATGCGAATTAGCCTTACCTGTAGGACTGCTCGATGCGCGGCTGCACTGATGTGCTTGCTGGCCATCGGCGTTTCTCTTTCGAGCTGCGGGGGCAGTTCCTCGTCCACGACGATCGGACCGCCGGCGACCATCAACATCACGCCCCTAAAGGCATCCATCTCGCCCAACCAGCAGCAATCGTTTGCGGCAACGGCTCAAGACTCGAGTGGGAATACGGTCACGACTGTGACGTTTTCCTGGGCAAGCAGTGCGCCGAATGTGGCAAGCATTGCCAGCAACGGACTTGCCCTGGGCCGCAGCAACGGCACCACTCAGATCACGGCTTCTGCCGCCGGTGCGACGAACACCATTGTGACCAGCGCCCCTGCGACGCTCACCGTCACCCAACCCATAGCATCCATCACCATCTCGCCGCGGACCGCGACGATCGCAGTGAACGGAACGCAGCAGTTCACGGCGGCAGCCGTGGACGCCAACGGCAATGCCGTGACCGGGGTGACATTCGCGTGGGCCTGCAGTTTCTCGGGGACCGCCACCATCGACAGCAATGGACTGGCTACGGGCGTAGCACCCGGACCCGTCAGCATTTTTGCGAGTGCTTCCGGAGTGACGAGCCCGTCGGCCACTCTGACCGTGACGCCGTAACCGCGGATCTCGGCGACACCTGGCCGCGATATTAGAAATTGCTGACGATCGCCGATGGATTTCCCACAACCGTTGCAAACGGCGAACCGCCCACCGGGGTCAACGCTCCGCCACTTCCCACCTGGAACTCAGAGATGTTGTTGGATCCCTGATTGGCAACAAACATCACAGTGCCGGAGCTTCCAGATGCGATGTACACAGGGTTCGTGCCGGCGCTGAAGGGCGAGCCGCTGATTGCCGTCAGCGCTCCCGAGCCGCCGATGGAATAGCCCGATACGTTTCCTGACCCGGAATTGGCGACGTAAACGGAACTTCCGACAACCCTTACATTCACGGGCGCTGTTCCCGCCGCAATCGGCGATCCGGAAATCGATGAAAGCTGTCCTGAACTCCCGATGGAAAACGCGAGAACACTATTCGTCGCCAGGTCGGCGACATAAAGAAACTTGCCGCTGGAATCGACGTCGAGCGCAGTCGGGCTGGTCCCCGCCGCAAAGGGTGAGCCGGCCGCCTGGGTCAGATTCCCGGTCGCCTGATCAACGGTATAGACCGACACCGTTCCCGCACCCTGGTTGGCGACGAAGAGCGTATTTCCGGTCATAGCCACACCGCTCGGCCCGGCGGAAGTGGCAAAAGGCGATCCGGTTATCTCGGTCAGAAGACCGGTGCTGCTGTCCACGCTGTATACGGAAATTGAGTTCGAGCCCTGGTTGGCCACGAACACGAATTTGCCGTTGGAATGCATGACCATGGAAAGCGGGTTCAAGCCTGTCTTGGGTGGCGTGGCGTTCACCGTCGAGGAGCTGAGAGCTATGGAGGTGCGGGCCGCCGCGAGGATGCCGGAGCCTCCGACCGTGTACTCCGATATCCCGCCTGGTTGAACGCCACCGGTGGAATCGAGAACGTAGGCGTAGTGGCCGGTCAGGAGGATGGCGTCCGGCCGGGAGCCGGTGCCGGCCAGGTTGGTTGTGTCCGCCGTTAACCCACCTGAGCTGGAGACCGCGAGGATTTGCACATTCGGCGTTCCCAAGCCGACAACGTATATTTTCTTGCCATTGCTGCTGCCGCCGCACGCCGTCAAAACCGCGGTCAGCAACCCCAGTGCGGCTATGGAAAATGTCCGGGCGGTCCGACAAATACCGCACTGAGACTTGAGTGTGATGGCACGAACGCGCATGGCTTTACAGTGTATATGAATTGTCCTGTTGCAGAGCTGGGATGGAAAGGCTCACCGTTCAACTGCGCCCTGCGATTCGATCACTCTTACGCGGATGCTAAACCCCGGCAAGACCCAAAAGTTGCAGGCCCGAATCGCGCGCGCCCGATGCGCGACGAGGATGTGTAATGAGGAATTGATGGCGTGAGGCAGTGCCGCACTCACAGTTGGGAGATATGGGCTGCTACCGTCGAGTCATCGTCTTGCGATTTGCAGCCGTTACGCTGGCGGGAGGACGCCGTCCCGGGGAGCGAAACGCGGAAATATCCAACCCCAACTGAGAAATCACTCGGGTCAAACTATTCCGATGCATGCCCAATTTCGGAGCAGCGTTGGAGATGTTCCCTTTATATTCGCGCAGGGCTGAAGCTATGAAAACCTTCTGAAATTCGCTGACCGCCTCACGATAGAGAATCCCTCGCTGATGCATCTGCTTCACCAACGAGTCGAGTTCGTCCGACATGGGCAGTGGCCTCTGCGCAGGAATGGGCTTGACGATCAGGAAAAATCGTAAGGTCAGATATTGCGCTAACACATCGGCAAGTCAATCCCAATCATGCAACTCTATTTGGCTTGGCTTGAACCAGTTGCGGGGGCAATTACGCTCCTCGCAGAATTTGGCCGAGATTTCCACAGTTGCACCAGAAATGGGCATTGACAGCGGACGGTGCAGTGTCTAATCTCCCACCTCAGTCGACGGTCGAAAGGGTTGGCGTCAATCATCGGTCGCCAGTCCAAAGTAGGCTGGGTGATCCGCAAGGCGAGGCGACTCGTTGAGCGGCCGGACCCGAAAAAACCGACGGTTCTGCGAGGTTCCGTTGGGGTTCGGCACTGCGAAAGCAGCGATCGCATCAAGGGGCTGTGACGGTGCATGTTCCACGTCGTTAACTCCCTCGCAGGAGTTGGCGGCTAGAGCATAACCAATGTCGCAGCCCTTTTAATTTGTCCAAGGGAATAGCGCGATACCGTAAGTCGACATCTACGCCGCGCGCGCCTGCAACTCCTATCGCCGCGCTATCTGCACTACCACCAGTTCGCACCACCGGCGGCAACGCGCCGCGCATGAATTCCCTCATCAAGCCCGGCACTCACGAGTTTGCGCCACCAGGAGGGAGTGGATCAACGGTAGCCCGCGACTTCGTCTCGCCGGTTTTGCAGAAATGCCGCGAGCAGAATCATGAGAGGACCGAAGGCCGAAGGAGAATTGCTATTGAGTTTGGCAGCGGCTGTGGGACACCGTTCGGCGCACAGGATGCAGCGCGCGCATCGGTGTGGACCGGACACGCGTATTGGCATTTGATCTGCTCGCGCCAATACTCCCGGTCTGCGAATCGGACCTGGTATCGCTGCTGGTCCAACGGTCCCGCCTAAGAAGAATATGAATGAAGCAGCAGGGTGCACCCTGGATCGAGCCCCGTCTATGACAGAAGTCACACCCAAACCAGACATCGTTTCGGCCGTTGCAGTCCAGCTTTTCCCGTCATTCTGACCGCCATCCTCACCGTCGTTCGTTGTCATTCGATCACTCGCGGAGCACCTGCCCTCCGACCTATGTCACAGGCTGCGACTTTTCACTTTTTTCCTGCGGTGTGACCGAAGTCGGCGTGCGGCCCGCGGGACCGTTCCGCGACTAAACTCCCGGATTGTTGGCGCGCCGGAAGTAGTGGCCCGATGCGAGTCGCCTGAAGTCACTTCCGGATTGGCCCTCATTCGCCTGCGGTCAGGCTCTCCCCCGGAACTGGATGATTTTCCGGCGATCGCGTTTTGCTGGTCTGCCTGCGGGTAACTCTTCGAACTGCTTCATCGCCTTACGCTCCGCGGCCACCTTCAGGCGCAGCTCCCGGCTCGCCTCCGTCTCGCGGTAAAGCGTTTGGGCAACCGAAGCCGGGCCGCGCATCTCGCTGAGAAGCAGGACTTCCACCTGAAAGTCGCCGGCGTCGTTTGTCACTCGCAACATGTCTCCAATCCGGACCTCGCGCGCAGCCTTGGCGGGCTGACCGTTGGATTGAATCCTGCCAAGTTCACAGGCTCGTGCGGCCAATGCCCGCGTCTTGAAGAATCTGGCGGCCCAAAGCCATTTGTCCATTCGCACGGAGGTCATGATCCATTTTCCTATACGAATGGGATTTCAGCGGGCGCCCGTGTAGCGCCCTCATGCAAACCGCGAAGAACTGGCGCCTGTGCCCGATTCCGGGCGGATTGTCGGCCACGCGACCGAGCGCGATTGCAACAAGTCTTCATCAGTCTCCGGCAACGGCAGCGGATTTCTTCGCCAGCAGGGCATTCACCTTGCTCATGACGGCGAAGGCGTCGGCGACATAGACCACGTCGG
>JBEKZP010000025.1:0-44813 GCA_049509755.1 Terriglobales bacterium
ACGCTGGGCGGCAGTAGATACACCTGATCCGGACTGTAAGGCAGAAATCGCGACATGCCTCTTTCTGCCTCACTTGCCCTGTGCATTACAAGTTAGTTCTCACGCACACACTAAAGCCCCGGTTTTATTGTGCGCTCTGGCGGCACGGCTAAAGCCGTGCCCTTCCCGCTCATTGCCAACGGCTAAAGCCGCGCCGTTCCCCTGTGCATTGAGAGATATTTTTCACCCACCGGTTTAGAGATTTCTTTCACCCACAACTCCACACTGGCTGAGAGCTGGTAGCTGAAAGCTGACAGCTTTTTTTCGTATCCCGGGCCGTGGGGTCCGGCATCGAATCTGGCATGCGCAAGATGGCAGTGCCGACCTTCCTGGCTTTTCTGCTGGCGGCCACTACTATGTGGGCTGACACGCCGGGGACCTTCCGCGGCGTGGTGATCCACGGCCCCGACATGACGCCGGGATGGATGTACATGAAAAGCGCGAACGGACAGGTGCGCCGGGTGGGCATCAGCCGCGCGCGGGTGGTGTACTCCGACGCGGTCCCTGCCAACGAACGTCAGAGGATGCCGGCGCTGTCCATCGGCAGCGGCGCCGAGGTGCGGGTGACGGCGCAGCAGGACAAGAATGGCGAGTGGCGCGCCACCAGGATCGAGATCCTGAGCCTGCACGGCGGTTCGACGATTGAGCCGTCGGAGCGGTCGGAAAGTTTGCGGAGCACGTAAGAAACAGTTTCGAGTTTCAGTTTCAGCAAAGCCGGCCAACCATCGTGTTTCCGCCCGAACCCCGCAACTAAACTCCTCCCGACCTGCAAGTCCAAGTGTTTCCGTTCGGACTCAGGACTCGGGACTCGCCACTCAGGACTGCTGTCTAATTTCGTCCCAGCGAGACTTGTGGCGCGCCGATGGGTTCAATCCTAAGAGGAAAGGCCCGTCCTGAGTACGCAGGGATAATTGGCTGTGTCCTGGTGGACGGAGGGCACATCCAACCATAGAACTGGCGGCACGGCGGGCCGCGGCCCTGGCGGACGCTGCTGAGTTCCGGCAACATATTTCGGCGGTATAATGGAAGGCAATCAGCTCGTCGGCAAGCAACCTCAAAGGAAGTGCAACATGAAGTTTCGCGCCTACACCTTCGTGGCTGTGTTGTTGGTGGCGACCCTGGCGCCCTGCACGATTGCGCAAAACACTCCCGACGCCCAGAACCCGAATCCCACCGCGGCTCCTGCGGTGACCGGGACGCCGCAGACGGCGGATTCGAAGACCGCCGATTCGACGGCTGCCGATTCGAAGGAGCCAACGACCGACAAGCAACTGCAGGACAAGCAACTGCAGAACGACACCACGGTTCCGCAGGTGGCGAATCCGCCGAAAGAAACGCACGACGGCGGCAAGAACGACATTGATGCCATCGGCAACCGCAAGGTCGGCAGCGGCAAGGGGCTGGGCAACTGGTATTCACTGGAACACGAGATCGCGATGGGCAAGGCGTACGCGGCGCAGGTCGAGGCCAGCGTGAAACTGGTGCAGGACCCGGTAGTGACCGAGTACGTCAACCGGATTGGACAAAACCTGGTGCGGAACTCCGACGCGCGGGTTCCGTTCACCATCAAGGTGGTTGACTCCGACGAGCTCAACGCATTCGCGCTGCCCGGCGGGTTCTTTTACGTCAACTCGGGGCTGGTCCTGGCCGCGGATGACGAAGCGGAACTGGCGGGCGTGATGGCACATGAGATCGCGCACGTGGCCGCGCGCCACGCGACACGGCAGATGACGCGCGCGCAGTTTGCGAATATTGCGAGCATTCCGCTCATCTTCGTGGGCGGCGGGATCGGCTACGCCATCCGCTCGGCGGCCGGGTTGGGACTGCCGCTGACGTTCCTGTCGTTCTCGCGCGGCTTCGAGGCCGAGGCCGATTACCTCGGGCTGGAATACATGTACAAGTGCGGCTACGACCCGCAGGCGTTTATCTCATTCTTCGAAAAAATCCAGGCCAAGGAAAAGAAGAAGCCGGGATCGCTGGCCAAGGCATTTGCCACCCATCCGCAGACGCCGGACCGAATCACCAAGAGCCAGGACGAGATCGCAAAGGTACTTCCGGCGCGTGACCAGTACATCATCAACACTTCCGAGTTCGACGATGTGAAGGCGCGGCTGGCGTCGATCGAGAACCGCCGCAAGCTGACCGGGCCCGGGGACAAGGAAGGACGTCCTACGCTGCGGCGCACCACGGCCGACAACAGCAAGAAAACCGGCAGCGGCCAGGACAGCGGCAGCAACGACGACGATCGTCCGACGCTGAAGCGGAGAGATAACGACTAAAGAGTTTCAAGTTTCAGTTTCGGTTTCAGAAGAAGACCGGCGGCCGATGGCTGCCGGTTTCTTTTTCAGGTATCACCTGGCGAATCCAAAGCAGGGAAGTGACAGGTGGGGAATCCACGGTCGAGGTAAAGCGGGCCGCCGCGGCAGAGTCGGCATCTCCCTGGATGGGCAGAAAACTGCCCTTTCAGGCAGACTTGGCAAACGGTTCGGCTGCTTCGGCCATTTGGCCGGCCTTCTCAGGCGCGGTAACGAACTTCATCTCCTGCCAATCGTAGGCAAACTCCTGGCCGCAATCGAGGCAAACCACATAGGTGCCGGTCACGGCAGCCGCCTGGCTGCGGCGTTGCCCGGGCTTGGCGGTGATCGGGAAACTGCAGTGCTTGTGGGAGCAGCCGAACAACACGTCGAATACGTTTCTGATCGTCATGGACCTACCCCTCACAGTGTGCCCGGAAGCCGAGCAAAACTTTTCTTCTCAGTACACTATTAGATTCCGCGCAGCCGGAAAAGGTTCGCTAAACGTCCCCAAGGAAATACCTGTGGATTGTTCAGTTTGGGAGCAAGCGAAAAGAGCTGTGGAAAAAATGGCGGCGGTTTGGTTAGAACTGGTTTCAAAAATACCTTTTCGCCTCAGGAAAATTTCCCTCAGGGGCTAAAGCCCATCATTCTTGCGGCCTCGAGCGGCACGGCTGAAGCCGTGCCCTACCCAAAAACCGATTTTTGAAACCAGTTCTAGGCCTTCTTGTGCTGGCACTTGGCGACGATGGCGGTTCGCAAGCGGGTGCGGAGGTCGTCGGGCAGTTCGTAAAGCTGGGAGTCGCGGTAAATCTCGATGGTCTTCTTGGTGGTGTTGCAGATGACGAAGCAGTTGTGGCACCACTGCAAATGCTCTTCCAGCTCGGTCCGTGTGCGGGCATCGAGGCTTTCGTCCAGGTAATCCGTCAGCTCTCTCAAGAAATCCGAGCAATTCACTGTTTGCCGTCTCCGCTCTTGCGCTTCTTAAAGTACTTGTTCAGCCTCTCGCGCAACTGCAAACGTGCCCGCAGCAAGCGCGATTTCACCGCTGGAATGCTCAAATCCAGAGCCTCGGCGGTCTCTTCGGTGGAGAGCCCTTCCACGTCGCGCAGCACAAACACCGTGCGAAAGCTGGAAGGCAATCCCTGGATCGTCTTGGTGAGGATGTCGCGTAACTCCGATTGCGTGTAGAGCTGCTCGGGGTTGGGACTCCAATCCGCGACCTCCCGCGGCATGCTGTCCTCGTCGGTCCTGATCTCCTCGTCGAGGGACACCATGCGTTCCGGCCGGCGGCGCCGCAAGCGCATTAGCGCTTCGTTCACCGCAATCCGCACCAGCCAGGTATAAAACTTTGACTGCTCCTGAAAACCCTTGAGGTTCTCGTAAGCTTTCAGGAACGCGTCCTGGACAACGTCTTCGGCATCCTCGCGGTTCTGCGTAATATGCTGCGCGATGCGGAAGACGTTCCGGTCGTAACGACGAACCAACTGTTCGAAGGCGCCAATATCGCCCGCCTTCGCGGCACGCACCAGTTTCAGTTCGTCGAAAACCGGCTCATTCAATTTTTGGATGGCTCCCATCGTGCTCCCGATTCAAAGATTTATGAGCGCTAAGGCGGAAACCGCTATTCTACCGATTTGGACGCCGGCGCACACCCCTGTTTTGCCGGGGCCGGCGTTTTTCGCGAAACGCCCAGGGTTCTCCAGTTGGATTCGCCTGCGGGGAATTCGTTAGCACGCATTGACACTGAGGTTTGAGTTCATATAATCGCCGCAGTCCGCGCCGAAGCGCGCCCGTGGGCGGCATCGGGGAAGGGGTCGAATGGGGGAGAGCAAGCACATCCGGGAGATCATCGAACGGTTGGTGAGCGTGAGCCTGGCAACGCACGTCACCGCGCTGAAGGACGAGCTGGTCGAAAAGACATGCGAGCAATTGGAGCGAATCACGCCGGCCGAAGCTGCGCCCGCCCCTCCCCCGGGAGGCGCGCCCACCGACCTGCTGAACGCGGCCATGAACTCCATCCTCGATGCCACCACCCAGGTCGACATCCTGGGATCGCTGCTGGAGGGCACGACGAAGTTCGCCGAGCGCGCCGCGTTGTTCGTCATCCGAGCCGGAGTGGCGACGGGTTGGCGCGCCACCGGCCTGGAAAACAACGAGGGGATCAAGGCGGTGGCGCTGGATTTGAACTCCGGCCTGGCCGCGCGCGCGTATCACGACTGCGTTCCCGCGGCGGGGTCGTCGGCGGAATTTGACGCGCAGTTCGTTTCGACCTACGGCGCTCCCCCCGATGGGTCCAACGCGCTGGTTCTGCCTTTGTCGATTCGCGACAAAGTCGCCGCCCTGTTGTATGCGGATGCCGGGGTTGGGTCCGGCGGCAAGCTGGATCCCTCGGCGATGGAAGCGCTGGTGCACTGCACCGGCATGTGGCTGGAAATCATGGCGGCGCGCAAGAGCGGCGCTTCACCCGCCGAGCACGAAACAGAGCGCGATGTCCACGCCGAGGCCGCGCCGGAACCGCATCAGGCTCCGGCGATGGAACCGCCGTATGCGGAACCGGCGCCACCGGTGTACGCGGTTGCGCCGGCGGAACCATCACAGGAGCGGGCATTCGTTCCGGCAGCGGTGGCCGCCATGGACCCACATCTGCCAACTGCAGCAGATGTGGGCCACCCGGCTGCAGATGTGGGCCACCCGCCAGGGGGCATGTCGCCGGAAGAGGAAGAGGTACACAGGAAAGCCCGCCGCTTCGCCAAGCTGCTGGTGGATGAAATCAAACTCTACAACCAGGCGAAGTTGGTCGAAGGACGCGCGCATAAGGACATCTATGCGCGACTGAGGGACGACATTGACAAGAGCCGCGCCACCTACGACAGGCGGTATGGCTCGACTTCGGCGACCAGCGGCAACTATTTCACCCGGGAACTGATCCGCATCCTGGCGAATGACGATCCATCCCTGCTCGGCGATGGATTTTCGGGGTAAACTGAAACTGTGGTGCGTATCCGGTTTCTGTTAGTCGTCGCCATCGCAGCGCTGTTCTGCATGTCTGCGTATTCTGCGCAGACCGCAGACCCTTCCCCCAAGTCCACCAGCAAAAAAGCCGCGGAGCCGCCGCGCACCAAAGCGAAGCCCAAGGCCAAGCGCAAGGCGAAGCGCAAGAAGACGGTCAGCCCGCAGCGCATCCGGCGCATGCACCGCGCGTTTGTAGTCTCCGCCGAACTCAAGCCAATGGCGCGGCAATTGCTCGAAAACCGCAGCCCGGCTGCCTATGCGGGGGTGGAGGGGTACGCGCGCAAGCACGCCCACGACGATGCCGGGGTGCTGGCGAACCTGGCGCTGGGCTACGCGCACATCCTCGACCACGAACCGGCGAAGGCGATTGTGACTCTGAAGCCGGCGCAGGCGCGCGCCGGGGACCTGGCGGACTACACGGCGTATTTCCTGGGCGCGTCTTACCAGGCGACGGGCCAAACCGACCTGGCCATCGCCAGCCTGCGCGATTTCACCAGCAAGTACCCCGATTCGATCTTCGTGCGCGACGCGGCGCTGAACTATGGCAATGCGATGGTTACGTCCGGGGATGCGGCGCAGGCGGTGGCGGTGCTGGAAAAGTGTCGGCGTCCCTATCGCTCCGACCTGGAATACGCCTACGGGCGCGCGCTGCTTCGTTCCGGTGACACGGCGCGCGGCGCGGACGTGCTGCGCCACCTGTATTTCTCCACGCCGCTGGCCGCCGAAGCCGACGATGCCGGCAAGTTGCTGAATTCCGCGGGCGGGCTGGGCGCCAATTATGCGCTGCAGAAAACTCGCGCCGACCAGTTCGCGCAGGCGAAACGGTATCGCGAGGCGGCGCAGGAGTTGCGACAATTGCGGGAGCTGGCGACGCCGGAGGAGCGTCCGGCGGTGGAGGTCGCACTGGCCGGGGCGATGCACCGCAGCGGCGACGACCGCCAGGCCCGTGCCATGCTGGAGGGCCTTGCGCTTCCGCCCGGCGAGCTGAACGGCGAGCGCTTGTTCTACCTGGCCGAGATGGCGCGCTCGGCCAACGATGACGACCGTTTCCTGGACACGCTGGCGCAAATCCGGCAGACGGCGCCCAGCAGCGGCTGGCTGGAGCAGGCGTTGCTCACGGCCGGAAACATGTTCCTGCTGCGCAATGACTACGATCGCGCCATTGATTTCTATCGCGAGATCGTGGAGCGCTTTCCGCAGGGCAAGCTGGCGCCCTACGCCCACTGGAAGGTGGCGTGGCTGAACCTGCGGCAGGGACGCGCCGACGCCGCGCGCAAGGGATTCGAGGAGCAGATCGCGCTCTATCCGGGATCGCAGCAGGTGCCGGCGGCGGTGTACTGGCGCGCGCGCCTCGCCGAGGAGGAACAAAATTCTCCCAAGGCGCGGGTCTATTACCAGAAGCTTTCGCAGCGGTTCCGTAACTACTATTACGCCGACCTGGCGCGCGAACGCCTGCTGGAGCTGAAGCATGCGAGCCCGCCGGATGCCGATCCGGTGCTGGAAAAGATTCCGCCCATCCAATTGACCTCGGCGTACACGCGGGTTGAGCCGCCGGCCGACGACCTGCGGGCGCAGAAGGCGCAGCTTCTGCAGAACGGCGGCCTGACCGAATTCGCGATGCGCGAACTGAAGATGGCGGCCGAGGAGGGCGGGGCGTCGTGGGCGACGGCGGAAATGGCGCGCCTCTACCGCGACAACGGCCAGTACTACCGCGCGCTGCAAGTGCTGAAACACGCCGTGCCGGCGTATCTGGCCATGGACCTGGAAGCGCTGCCGCGTCCGTACTGGGAGGACCTGTTTCCGCGGCCGTGGTGGACGGACCTGAAAAAGTATTCCTCGAGCAACGGGTTGGATCCGTTCCTGGTGGCGTCGCTGATACGGCAGGAATCGGAATTCAATCCCGAGGCCATCTCGCACGCCAACGCCTTCGGCCTGATGCAGGTGCTGCCAAGCACGGGGAAGACACTGGCACGCTCGATGAAGGTTCGCGGCTTTTCCAGCCAGCAACTGCTGGCGCCGAATTTCAACCTGCAACTGGGGACGCGTTACTTCCGCGAACTGGTGGACCACTTCAACGGGCACGTGGAATACGCGCTGGCGGCGTACAACGCGGGCACCGACCGGGTGGAGGTGTGGCTGGCGAACGGCAAGTATCGCGACGCGCAGGAATTCGTGGAGTCCATCCCGTTTACCGAGACGCGCGAATACGTGCAATCGGTGCTGCGGAACGCGACCGTGTACAAGCGGCTGTACGGAACGCCATGAAAACAGTTTCGAGTTTCAGTTTCAGTTTCAGAAACGGCCGGCTGAAACTTGAAACTGAAACTGAAACTGAAACTGTCCAATCCCCTTTAGCCAATCTGAATTTGGCCGGCGGGAACCAACTGCGGCTCACGTTCGTATACACCAGTACGTACAATTCTGCTTTGCATTTACCATCCTGGAGCCGGGAGGATTCCGCATGAAGCTGGTTCGAGCCGCCGCTGTTCTGCTTGCGTGTCTGCTGCTGTCGCTGAGCGCATTCCCACAGGCGCAAGCTCCGCTGATTCCGCGAAGCGTTATTTTTGGCAATCCCGAACGGAGCTTGCCGCAGATTTCACCCGACGGCAAGATGCTCGCCTATCTAGCGCCCGATCAGGGTGTGCTCAACATCTGGGTACAGACGCTGGGCAAGAGCGACGATCACGCGATCACCAACGACCGCAAGCGCGGCATCCGCAATTTTTCCTGGCAGTTCGATTCCAGCGACATCCTGTATGCGCAGGACCAGGGTGGCGACGAAAACTGGCGCGTTTATCAGACCAACGTGGCCAGCAAGCAGACGCGCGATTTGACGCCGTTTGAGAAAGTCCGCGCCGACATCGTCGCGCTGGAAGCCACGCACCCTGACGAGGCGCTGATCCAGCTCAATAAGCGCGATTCCAAGCTGTTCGACGTTTATCGCGCCGACTTGAAAAGCGGCAAGCTTTCGCTCGATACAGAGAACCCGGGCGACCTGATCGGATGGCAGGCTGACCACGGCCTTCAGGTGCGGGCGGCGCAGGCTACCACGCCGGATGGCGGAACCGTGGTCCGCGTGCGGAACAACGCCACCTCGCCCTGGCGCGAATTGATTAAGTGGGGCCCGGAAGAGACGCTGGGAAACGTGGACAATTTTTCGCCGGACAATAATGCACTGTGGGTCATTACTTCGCTGGATGCCAACGCTGCCCGTCTGCTCTCGGTAGATATTGCGACGGGAAAACGCACCGTTATTTCCGAAGATCCGCAGTTCGACGTTTCCTTTGTGGTGTCGAACCCTAAAACCAACAAGCTGGAAGCGGTGGTGTACCTGCGCGAGCGCCGCGAATTCCAGGTTCTGGACAAGAGCCTGCAAGGGGATTTCGAGGCGTTGAAGAAGGTGCGCGATGCCGACATCAGCAATCTGAGCCGCGACCTGGCGGATGACAAGTGGATTGTCACCTTCGAGGGCGATGATGCTCCGATCTATTACTACCTGTACGACCGCAGGCAGGGCACCGCGACCAAACTGTTCAGCAATCGGCCACAATTGGAGAAATACAAGCTCGCCAAGGTCAATCCGATTGAGTACAAGGCGCGCGACGGCATGCTGATCTACGGCTACCTGACCACGCCAGCCGGGGTGGAGGCGAAAAACCTTCCCATGGTGGTATTCCCTCACGGTGGTCCCTGGGGACGGGACCTATGGGGATACGATCCGTATGCGCAATGGCTGGCCAACCGTGGCTACGCCGTGTTGCAGCCGAATTTCCGCGGCTCCACCGGATACGGCAAGCGCTATCTGAATGCCGGTGACCGGCAGTGGGCGGGCGCCATGCACACCGATCTGCTGGATGCGAAAGACTGGGCAGTGAAGCGGGGCGTGGCGGACGGCAAGAAGGTATGCATCATGGGCGGAAGCTACGGCGGCTATGCCACGCTGGCGGGCGTCACCTTCGCTCCCGATGCCTTCACCTGCGGGGTGGACATTGTCGGACCTTCCAACCTGAATACTCTGCTAAAAACCATCCCGCCGTACTGGGCAACTTTTCTAGCCATCTTCCACCGGCGGATGGGCGAGGACGAGGCGTTCCTGAAATCACAGTCTCCGCTGTTCAAGGTAGACCAGATCAAGGCCCCGCTGCTGATCGGGCAGGGCGCAAACGATCCGCGCGTCAACAAGGCGGAAAGCGATCAGATCGTTGCCGCCATGCGGAAAAACCAGAAGCCGGTGGAATATTACGTCTTCCCGGACGAAGGGCACGGCTTCGCGCGTCCGGAGAACCGGATGGCATTCAATGCCGCCAGTGAAGAGTTCCTGGCGAAATATCTGGGCGGCAAGTTTGAGCCGCCGAGCGACGCCGAGAAAAAGCTACTGACAAGCGTTAAACAGTAACTCGATCGGTGGCGCAGAGATCGCGCCGTCCCTGCGGGACTCGGTACTTGTCATCGAATTCTTCCCAGGGCTGGCGCCCTGGGCTACTAGCGTTCGCCCCTGCGGGGCTGGGGTCACGGTGATCGTGAGGACCGAAGCGAGCAATCGTGAGGGCAGAAGCGACCGGCACAAGGGAATGTCAACAGAGCCAGATAGCTTTCAGGCACTGACCAACTGAAATACTGAGAAACTGAAAAACTAGCGAACTGCCTTCTGCTCGGCCGGGGACCTGGCGAAGAGAATCTCGGCCACCAGCAGCAGCGCTCCAATCACGATGGCGCTGTCGGCAACGTTGAAGGCCGGCCAGTGATAGCTGCCGAGGTAGAAGTCGAAGAAGTCGACAACGTGGCCGGTAAGCAGGCGGTCCCAAAGATTTCCCACGGCGCCGCCCATGATGAGTGCCAGACCGACGCCGGTGGTCGTCATGCTGTGGCTGTTCTTCCAGAGCAGCGCGGAAACCACGGCCAGCGCCAGAATGGAGAAGAGGATCAGGATGGCGACTTTCCATTCCGACGATGACTCGGCAAACAGCCCGAAGGCCGCGCCGCTGTTCTGCACATGCGTCAGACGGAAGAAGCCGGGCAGAACGGAAATACTGTCGTGCAGGTTGATGCTGCCGGCCACCAGCCACTTGCTCATCCGGTCCAACACGATCACCAGGATGGCAATCAGGAAGTGGTACTTGCGCATGACGTGGGTCCCGTTGCTGGTTCTAGCGTCCATGAGCTCCCGTTTCGATCTCCTTCAGGGCCGCGCTGCAGCGCTCGCAAACCGTGGGATACCTGGAATCACTGCCCACCTGGGTGGAGTAATTCCAGCAGCGCTCACATTTTTGGCCGGGAGCCTTGCGGATTTCAACACTAATCCCGCTGCCGCTGCCGTTTCCCGAAGGCGCTGCTTCTAATTGAACGCTGGAAACGATGAACAAGTAGCGCAAATCCTTTTCGTGGCGCTGCACCAGCCCGAGCAGCGACTCGGGCACGCTGAGCCGGACTTCGGCCTCCAGCGCGGAACCGATCAGCTTCTGGTTGCGGGCCGCCTCCAGCGCCTTCAGCACCTCGTCGCGAACGCGTGACAAGTCCTGCCATTCCGACTGCAGCGCCAGCGTTTCCTTGCTGGCGAACGAGAAGCCCTCGCCAGGGATGCTCTCGGGCTTGGGGAAAATGGCGAGATGGACGCTGGGCTCGCGGCTCTGCAGCTTGGGCAGGAATCCCCAGACCTCTTCGGCGGTAAAGCTCATGAGGGGCGCCAGCAGCCGCACCAGCGCCTCGCCGATGCGCCAGATGGCGGTCTGTGCCGAGCGCCGGGCGCGCGAGTTGGGCGCGAAGGTGTAGAGGCGGTCCTTGATGATGTCGAAGTGTGTCTTGCTGAGCGCTTCCACGCAGAATTCGTTTACGTCCTGGAAGACGCGATGGAAGAGGAAGGCGTCGTACCAGCCCAGCAGCCGCTGCGAGATTTCAGCCGTTTGCACCAGCGCCACGCGGTCGAGAAACTCCATGTCGGCGAAGGGGACGGCGTCGCGCTCGGGGTCGAAATCGTAGAGGTTGCTGACAATGTAGCGGAAGGTGTTGCGGATCTTGCGATAGGTCTCCGCGATACGCTGCATCAGGGTTTCGTCGGAGCGCACGTCGTCGCGGAAATCCACCGAAGCGACCCACAGGCGCACGATCTCGGCGCCCATGCGGTTGGCGATATCCACCGGGTCCACATCGTTGCCGAGCGACTTGTGCATGGCGCGGCCCTGCATGTCGAGCGTCCACCCGATCGTGCCGACCGTCTTGTAGGGCGCCGAATTGCGCGCGCCGATGGAGCACAGCAGGGAAGAGTGGAACCAGCCGCGGTACTGGTCGCCGCCTTCGATGTACATGGCGGAGGGCCACGGCAGATCGGGCTCGCTGGGCTGGACCGCCAGGTAGCTGGAGCCGGACTCGAACCACACGTCCACGATGTCCATTTCCTTGCGGAATTGCGTGCCGCCGCACTTGGCGCACCGGGTTCCGGCGGGGACGATCTCTTCCGGCTTCAGCCTGTACCACGCATCCGAACCTTCGCGCCGGAACAATTCGACGATGGCACGCTGCACATCCGGCGCGCGCAGGTATTCGTCGCAGCCTTCGCAGAAGATGATGGCGATGGGCACGCCCCACACCCGCTGGCGCGAGATGCACCAGTCGGGCCGGGTGGCAATCATGTTGGAAATGCGCTCTTCGCCCCAGGCCGGATCCCAGCGCACTTTCTTGATCTCTTCCAGGGCGCGCGAGCGCAACGTACCGCCGCCGATCTTTGCCTCCATGGAGATGAACCACTGCTCCGTCGCGCGGAAGATGACGGGATGGTGGCAGCGCCAGCAGTGCGGATAGGAGTGCTCGATTTTTTCCAGGTGCATGAGCACGCCGCGGCTCTTGAGCAACTCGACGATGGAATCGTTCGCCTGGAAGACCGTCTTGCCCTCGTACTCCGGCAAGCCGTGCCGCAGGCGTCCGGCCTCGTCCACGTTGCAGGTTTGGTCGAGGTTGTATTTCTGCCCGGTATAAAAGTCGTCGGCGCCGTGCGAGGGAGCGGTATGCACCGCGCCCGTGCCTTCTTCCATGTGTACGTACTCGGCGTTGACGCCCAGGATCTGGCGCTCGAGGAAGGGATGCGCGTAGGTGGTGCGCTCCAGGATGCGACCGGGGAAGCGGGCGACCGTGTTGCGCTGCAGCCCGCATTTTTCCGCCGTGATCTGAGCCAGTTTGCCGGCCACGATGTACAACTCGCCGCCCGATTCCAGCGCGACGTACTCCTCATCCGGATGAAATGCCACCGCCATGGAGGCGGGCAGCGTCCACGGGGTGGTGGTCCAGATGATGGTGGAAACTTTCTTGCCCGCAAGCGCCGCATCAACCTTCGCCGGATCGCTCGTCATCCGATACGTCACCCAGATGGACGGGCTGACGTGGTTTTTGTACTCGACCTCAGCCTCGGCCAGCGCAGTTTTGTCGTGAATGCACCAATAGACGGGACGAAGGCCCTTGTACACGGCGTCCTGGTCAATGAACTTGAACAACGTGTCAATGACTACCGCCTCGTACTCGGCGGTCATGGTGGAGTAGGGGCGCTCCCAGCGGCCGAACACGCCGATGCGCTTGAACTGCTCACGCTGCAAGTCGAGATATTTTTCGGCGTATTCGCGGCACGCCTGCCGCACCTGGAGCGGGTCCATCTCCAGCTTCTTGCGCCCCAGCGCCTCATCTACCTTGATCTCGATGGGCAGCCCGTGGCAGTCCCAGCCCGGCAGGTAGGGGGAATCGAATCCCGCCATGGTTTTGGACTTCACGATGAAGTCCTTCACCGTCTTGTTGAGCGCGGTACCGAGGTGAATGGGCCCGTTGGAGTACGGAGGCCCGTCGTGCAGGACGTACATGGGCGCGCCGCGACGCGCCTGCCGGATGAGGTCGTAGATTCGCATCTGCTCCCAGCGGGCGAGCATTTTGGGCTCGTTCTGAGGCAGGTTGGCCTTCATCGAAAACTCGGTTTTCGGCAGGTTGAGCGTGGCTTTCAGTTCTTGCGGCAATTCGGTGTCGTCTCCGCGATCAGGGATAATCTCTTCATTATAGCGAGTTCGTGCTTTGAATCGGGCGATCGGGTGATCGGGTGACCTGCATCGAAAATTTCGATTTTCAATCACGCGATCACGGGATCATCCGATCACCAGAGGTACATGTCCCCCCGTGCCTCAGCGATTATTGTCACTCACCATGTAAATCTTTCGTATTACGGCGACCGTACCGCGACTCCTGCAGCAGCCCCGTGTTAGCCTAAGTGCACAGGGGTTTGGGGCGGGAATTCGCTGCGAGAACCTGGCATCAAATGTGCTCATCTTCCTGGTCAGGTGGTGCATCAAACCAGGAGCAAACGGGCCACAGGCATTGAACCCGGGACACCACGAACTATGGCACAAGAGAATTTGACTCCATCGGAGAACCAGGTTCGGCGGCAGGAAGTACCCGAGTTGAACCTGCTGCTTGCCACCGATCAATTCGACCTGTCGCTGTGGCAGTCGCTGCGGCGGCAGATTCACGACTGGCGCCATCCGGAGAAGCTTCCACCCCTGCGCCTGACATCCAAGCCTGTCCCGGTGCGCGAGATCTGGGGTTCGTACAACTACAAGAAGCGCGGCGCGGTGGGCTCGACCGTGCTGCACGTGCTGGCGATCGGTGGGATTATTGCGGTCTCGCTGGCGGGCGCCAAAGTGGCGACGGAAGTGAAGCGGGAGACGGTGACCCTGATAGCTCCCGACATCTCGCAGTACATGCCGCTGTCATCGAAAAGGAACGACACCACCGGCGGTGGCGGTGGCGGCGGCGATCGCGACAAGCTGCCCGCTCCCAAGGGAAAGCTGCCAAAGTTCGCCATGGAACAGTTCACGCCGCCGGCGATGGTGATCCGCAACGACCATCCCAAGCTCCCGATGGAACCCACGGTAGTGGTGCCTCCGCAAGTGAAGATGGCGCAGTTGGCGCTGCCCAATTTCGGCGATCCCAAGTCCGCTGTGCCGAACGGTCCGCCCTCCAACGGCACCGGGTCGGGCGGCGGCATCGGTTCTGGATCGGGCGGCGGCGTTGGCTCGGGTTATGGACCGGGCGTCGGTCCCGGCCGCGGTGGAGGCATTGGCGGCGGCTTGTTCAGGGTCGGCGGCGGCGTATCCGCTCCGCGCGCGCTCTCCACGCCCGATCCCGAGTACTCGGAAGAAGCCCGCAAGGCCAAGTACCAGGGCACGGTGGTGCTGTGGCTGATCGTGGACCAGTACGGTCGTCCGCAGCAGTTGAAAGTGGCGCGCTCGCTCGGCTTGGGGCTGGACCAGAAAGCGATGGAGGCGGTGCGGCAATGGAAGTTCGAGCCGGCGATGAAGGACGGGCGCCCGGTGGCGGTGCAGATCAACGTCGAAGTAAACTTCAGGCTTTACTAGAGCAATTCGCTATAGCGGAAAGAAATTAAGGGAGAAGCTGAGCAGCTTCTCCCTTTATAATTTTGAGTTCGCTGGTTGGCTGGTGGCTCACTTCTGCCCTCTGAACTTAACCCACATCTGCCAAAAGCGGGCAGATGTGGGGCACCCTCGACAGGAAGGGAGACTTAGGCCACCAGCCTGTTGACTCGGGCCTACTTCCGCGCCCGCGCCGGCGCAAACAGGCGCTGCATGTTTTCCGAGGCAGGGCGGGTGCAGCACTCGCCGGGCGGAATGGTCGCGCCGTGCGGGCAGGTTTTCGGGTGGCCGAGGAACGAGCAGATTTTTTCCGTCGCTTCGGGCGAGAGGATATGCTCGAACTTGCACGCCTGCTGCTCGATCTCGTCCTCGTTGATCATGCCCAGGCTTTCGGTAAACAGCTTTTCCGCCAGGCGATGGCGGCGGATGACGTCGGCGGCGCGCTTGCGCCCGCGCTCGGTGAACTCGATCATCATGCTGCCGTCGGGCGGAATTGCGCCGCTGTAGATCATCGCGTCGTGGCACGGGTTGACGATGTGCTTGTGACCATGCGGCTGCGGTGGATGCGGCGCGGCCGTCACCAGTCCCAGCTCGGACATGCGCTCGACGGCCAGCGATGGCGGCAATGTCCCGGGGCCGTGGACCTCCATGCGCCCCAGCTCCGCGCCTTCGCCGTGTTCCTGGAGCACCCAGATTTCCTCGAGGATTTCGTCAATCTGCTCTTCGTCGCGCAGCGCGAAAGTTTCGCTGGCGGCAATGTGGCCGTGATGCAGCTCGACGCGCCGGTCCGCCATGCGCGCTACCACCGGGTCATGCGTGACCATGACGATGGTCCGGCCTTGCTGGTGCAATTCGCGCAGCAGGCGCATGACGATCTCTTCGTTGAGCGCGTCGAGGTTGCCGGTGGGTTCGTCGGCGAGCACGATCTTGGGATCGTTGATCAGGGCGCGCGCGATGCAGACCCGCTGCTGCTCGCCTCCGGAAAGGTGCGCGGGCAGATGCTGCGCCCGGTCGCGCAGTCCGACGCGCTCCAGCGCGTTGAGCGCTTCCGGCTCGTCGGTCATGCTGTGAAAATACTGCGCCAGCATGACGTTTTCCAGCGCGGTCAGGTAGGGAATCAGGTGGAACTGCTGGAAGACGAAGCCGATTTTTTCGGCGCGCACGCGGTTGAGCTCGGAGCCGGAGAGGTGGGCAACGTTTTCGCCGTCGAGCCAGATTTCGCCCGCCGACGGCCGGTCGAGGCAGCCGATGAGGTTGACCAGGGTGGATTTTCCCGAGCCCGAAGGACCCATCATCGCCAGCCATTCGCCGGGCGCCACCGACAACGAAACATTGTCGAGCGCCTTGATGACACCGCCATTGGCGTCGGCTTTGGCGGGATATTCCCTCGATAGGTTGACGAGCCGGATCATTTCACTCTCCCCTCAGAATGGTAGCAGGCTGCACGCGGCGCAACAGGCTGATGGGCAGCACGGCCGAGATCAAGGCCACGGCCACGCTGCCAACGAACACGGCAGGGAACACCCCGAAGCGCGGCACCACGGCGGCGTGAAAATTGACGCGACCGATCCAGGCAGCCACCCCAATGCCGATGGCAAATCCTATCACCGCTCCGGCGGCGCCCAGGGCGGCGGCTTCGGCGGCGAAGAATCCGTTGACCAGGCGCTCGGAAGCGCCCAGGGCTTTCATGATGGCGAAGTCGCGGCGGCGGTCGAGCACCCAGGCGGTGAGCGTGGCGAGCACGCACAGCGCGGCGGTGAGGATGATCATGGCGACGGCGGCCAGCAGCGTGGCGCGCGTCTTGCCCAGCACGCGAGCTTCGCCCTCGACGATCTGCCGCACCGGACGAACTTCCGCGGCGGGCAGCGCGGCGGCCAGTTGGCTGATGATGCCGTTGATTTCCTCCGGCGTGCCGGCGGCGCCGATCTCGATGGAGGACGGCTGCACGCCGGTCCACGCGGTGAACTCTTTCAGATCGAGGTAGACGCGGCTGTCTTCGGCGGCGCCGGTGCGCAGCGTGCCCGCCGGAGCCAGTTCCACGGTGCGATTGTCGAAACTCAGGGTGAATGGCTGGTTGTCGGGCGAAACGACGGGCGCCGCATGCGCGCCGATGAGCGCGGAACGTGCCGCGCTGGGCCATGCGCTCACCGACCACCACGCGTCCAACTTGCGCACGCGCGCCATGTCGGTGCCGGCAACCACCACCGGCGCGCCTTTGCCGGTGCGCGCGACGGCATAAGCAAAGGGAACTGCCAGGCCGCGATTCCCGAGAACGCTTTCGATGCGGGTGAGAGCATCGGCGGGCAGAGTTTGCCCACCACGCGCGACGACGATCACGTTGGCACCGTAGCTGCGGAATTCTTTTCTGAGCTTGGCCTGGACATCCACGTACAAGTTCATCATCGCGGTGGCGACCGACGCGGCCACTACCACCGCGAGCAGCGCCGAGATCACGCGGCCGGGTTTCACCATGGTCGCCCGCATCAGCAGGCGGAAGAACATCGCGTTGCTGCTGCCGGTGCGTTGGCGGGAGCGCGGGGCCCCCGGCGCGCGCCGGTTTTGCGCGTGACGGGGTGCAGTCATGCGTCGCCTCGCAGCACCATGATCGGCTCGAACTTCATCGCCTTGCGGATGGAAGCCGCGCTGCCGGCAAAGGTGACAACAATTGCGAGGCCGATTACTACCGGGAAAAGCACCGGCTGAATCGAGATGCTGGAATCAAAAACCCAGCGCCCGATCTGCTGCGCCATGAGGTTGCCGAACGCAAATCCGGCAGTGCCGCCGATCAGGGCCAGCAGCGCCGCTTCGGCAAAGAACAGGGTGGCTACGGCGGCGTTGCCCGCGCCCAGGGCCTTCATCAGTCCGACCTCGCCGCGGCGCTCGAAGATGGCGGTTGCCATGGCGGCCGAAACCGCCAGCGCCGAGGCGAGCAGGGCGGCGAGGGTTACCAACAGCATCAGGCCCTTGATCTTCTCCAGCACCGTGCCTTCATTCTGCGCCACCTGGCGGATCTGCTCGGCGCGCGAGTGCGGAATGGTCTGCTGCAAATCATGGGCGATGGAGTTGGCGTAGGGCGAGCAGAACCAGCGATCGTAGAGCTCCGGCGACATGGTCTTGGGATCGCGGCGGGCGAGCGCATCCTCGGGCTTGGTCATGGCGCTGACGAGCACGCGCCGCACCGCGCCGGGACGGCCGAGAATCTGCTGCGCCAGCGCCAGCGGGGCGACGATCTGGTTATCTTCCGCGCCGTCGGAAGAAAGAATGCCCACCACGCGGAGATTGCGGCCGGCAACCTGAACTTCATCTCCAGTTTTGCGGCCGAGCTGCTGCGCCAGGCGTTCGCCGAGCAGGACATCGCTGGAATCGTCGCTCGGCCACGCGCCGCTCACTTTCCACCACGGATGAGTGGTGCGCACGCCGGTGGTGAATGTCGCGTCGCCAAAATTCAGGGACTTGGAGAAATACGTGCCGAGCAACTCGACGTTGTGCGTCGCCGGGCCGGCTTGAACGCTCACCGGCACCGGCAACATGGGCGCAAAGCTGGCGACGTTATGCCGCCAGAACATGGTGCCGATTTTCAGCAGGTCGGATTCGTTGAGGTACCCGCCGCCGCTGGCGGGCTTGAGGTTCACGCCGCCGATCTCGACATCGAGCGTGTCCTCATCGGGCGTAACCGCCAGGTTGGGGCCATAGGCGCGCAGTTCGCGATTGATCTTGTCGCCGATGTCGGTGGCCACGGCAATCATCGCAGTCGCCACCGAGACGCCCAGGGTGATGGCGATGCCGGCGAGCAGCTTGCGCCGCCGCTGGCGACAGAACGATTGATAGAGCATGCGGGCAAACATGGCGTCAGTGCTTGAAGTACCGGGCGCTGGCGGCCAGGTCCGCCTCGGCAATCACGACGGTATCGGCCGTGGTGGTGGCCTTGAGCGGAATGGGATTGCAGCCACCCGCCTGGCCAACCGATTGTGGATTGATGGGAGCGGCGCAATTTTTGCAGATGATGGTGTTGCCGCTCTTGTAGAAACCGACGTCGCCGCAGATCTCGCAGGCGTCGAGCACGGTGCCGATGCTGCCATCGGGCTTGCGCATCAGCCAGAAGCGGACCTCTTTCCCGCCGATTTTGGCGACATAGCGGTGCAGATCGCCGTCGTTGACCTGGGCCACGGGAATTCGCACTTGACCCTGGGTGATCGTGACCTCCGTCGCCGGAGAAAGCGCGCTGGCGCTCTTGGCGTAGATGAACTGCGCCGTGATCAGCATAATGAACAGGAACGAGCTGGCGTAGACGGCCACGGCCCAGCGGCGCTCGCGTTTGGCGGTCCATTCCGCCTTGCGGCGCTCGGCGCCGGAAGCGGTGGCCGCGACCGGAGTCTGTCGGCGGCGATACTCGAACAGCACCATCATGCCGGCCAGCGCCAGGATGGTGATGAAGAAAAAGAGATCGTTGCGCACGATCGGGCCGATCATCGCCATTTCACGCTTGCTGGAGGGAAGCACGCCGTTTTCCGAAAGCTCGTGCAATCCCGAAATCGTGAGCTGGAAGGCGACGAAAAACAGGATGACGGTGGTGACGCGGAAGAACTTCTGCAAATTCACGCGCACGCTGCCCTTGACGAAAGTCACGCCGAATACGACCGCCAGCGCGACGCCCAGCAGCGTCCCGAGGAAGCTCATCAACTCGGTGCTGTTGAGGGTGACAGCGGAGAGGATGAGGACGGTTTCCACGCCTTCGCGCAGCACCATGAGGAAGACGAACGCGAACAGGCCGAGGCGGGAGCTTTTGGCCGCCAGGCTGCCGACCTTGCCTTCGATATCGCCCTTGAGCCTGCGGCCGGTGCGCATCATGAAAATGATCATGGTGACGACAAAGACCGCCGCCACCAGCATGACCCAGCCTTCAAAGACGTCCTGGTTGAAGCTGAGGCGCGAGAGCACGACGGCAACCGCGATGCTGGCGACGAAGGCGGCGCCCAGGGCGGAGTAGACGGCCTTGCGCAGGTCGGGGCGGCCGATCTTGGCGATATAGGCGAGGGTGATGCCGACGATGAGGGCGGCCTCGACCCCCTCGCGCAGCGTGACGATGAGTGCTTCAAGCATGGAAAAGAGCCAGCCGGACGAAGATGAAATTGAAATTCATTTTCAACTATGAAAATGATAGTCCTGCGCCGCGGCAGGGTCAACGCGAACGCTCACAGTTGCATGTGATACCAGTCACAGGGGAAAACCGCACCCCGAGCGGGCGCAGAGGGAAGTAAGAAGTAATGAGTAATCCGACTGGTTCTATTCCGCGCGAAAAGCGGGTCAGGTCGAGACGGTTGCGAAACTCGTGCCGTCCCGAACGGGACTCCGGGAATTCTCTTCGCCGGTTTTCCCAGGGCTGTCGCCCTGGGCTACCAGCGTTCGTCCCTGCGGGACTGCACGCGCAGGCGCGTACTCGCAAGCAGAAATCAGAAATCGCAAATTGGCGTTTCGTAACAGTCTGAAGTTCGCCGGCTATCCAATCACAAAGACTTCAGAAAGCGTTTCGCTTCCTCAAGCTGGGGGAACAGCTTTTCTTCAGCCTGGAATTGCGGCGGATGGACGCAGCGGCGGCTGCCGCGCAGCCGGACCGGGTGCTTGAGGTGAAGCATTTCGTGGTAGACGATGTACTCCACGGCGTAGCGGGGGACCTGCGGGCGGTCGAAGACGCGGCTGACGACGATGGCGTTGTGCGCCGGATCGTAATGGCCGAGCGAGTTGCGGGCGTGATCGCGGCTCCAGGTCATTTGCGGGCGGGCGAGCAAACCGTAGAAAAAGCGCGTGTTGAGTTCCTCGAAGATGGCTTCCAGGTCGTAAACAAGCCCACGCGGGCCGGCGATGCGCTTGCGCCCGCGCACCTGCCGCACCAGGTGGGCCTTGGCGTTGAGGTCGCGCCGCCCGCAGTGCTGGCGGTAACGCCGCGCCAGCGCGGGATCAATCGGCTTGCGGTAGAGCTTGGCGATAAGGATGTGCGCGATGGCGTAGAGCACTTCGTCGGGCGCGCCTTCCAGCAGGTCCGAGACGCGCACCTTCACCACGTCCTCGCGCAGCCGGATGGTGTTGTTGATGTTGACGAACGGGAAGAACTCGGCGCGGAACTCGGGCATGGGCGTGCGCGGGCGCAGGTCGCGGTAGGCGCGTTGCAGGATGGGCAGGAGCCGGGGATGCATTCGGATCACGTGACTAACAAGCTATCTCATAAAAGCCCGTGCAGTCGTAATCGGTAAAGCCAGGTGGTGAGTAGTGCTGTTTCCGCCAGATATCGGGTCTGCCTCTTTCCGATATTCCTACAAGGCCGTCACGAGCACGACGGTTACAACTAACGGCTTCCCATGACACTCTGGCGAGAAATCGCCGCAACGCAAGGGCGCCAAATAGATTGGACTGTTTGATCTTCTTCGGATGCAGCTTCAGGGCGTCGCCTTTACGTCCAGCCTGTAATACATGTCCGGTCGAGCAGAACCCCGCCAATCGAACACGTGAATGTAGAAGTCAACGTTCCCCGAGCCCGGAACACTAACATCAAGGTATGCACCCGTGGCCTTGCTAAAGTCTGTTCCGTTGTTCATGCACGGGTCGTCATAGCCTGAGGGGGTGGAGTCCTTGGTGATCGGCACACCTGGAGGGGGATTGTCGTCAGCTGGATCATTGCATGTAGCGAGCCGAATCCCATTGGCGTCGAGGAGTTCCAGAGCCGCGTCCAGAGCCCGGTTAAGTCCCGTCACGCCCATGTTCTTGTCGAGCGCGGTCACCGTTATCCTCCAGGTGGTGCCGGCCGCTGCGGACATCCTGTAATAATCAGTATCGGGCGCCACGCCGGCAGAGGGATTTCCGTAGGGACTGATCGACCCATAGTAGTAGCCAGGGTATATGGGTGTTGCCGTAGCCAGTGCGTCGTTACGCGGTGGCAGCGGCACGGGCGCAACGTACAACGGGAAGACCTGCGTTGCAACTCGCGTTCCATCTGTTACATCCAGCACCAGGGAGTTGGTTCCCGGTGCGGTGGGGGTTCCGCTGATCACCCCCGTACCCGCGTTCAGGCTCAAGCCTGCCGGGAGTTTGTCCGAAAACGGATCCAGGCTCCACGTGTATGGCGGGATACCGCCCGTCGCGGCGAGTTGCTGGCTGTATGCTTGCCCCAGGGTCGCATGCGGCAGTAGCTGCGTAGTCAGTTGCAGTGGCGCCGGACTGACGACGAGGGTCACCGCTGACGTGTCCACGCGCGGAGGGTTGCTTGAATCCTGCGCACGCAGGGTGAAATTGAACGTGCCCGGTTGTGTCGCCAAGCCATACATGTACGCTGTCCGCGAGTTATCGGGATAGGGCTTGACCGTCATGCCCGGCACGGTGCCGGAGGCGATCGACCATGTCACCGGCGCCGTTCCGGCGCCCACTAAAAAGATGCCCATGCTGCTGGAGCCACCGACGTCTGTTCTCCCGCTGGTGCTCGATCCTGTCGCAAAGCCGAATATATCCACGGTGAGCACCGCGCCCGCCGACTGCGGCGGGGTGCTGGAGTCGGTGACCGAAACCTGCACATTACCGAGCCCGCTAAACTGTGGCGCCCCGCTCAACACGCCCGAACTGCTCAAGGTTAAGCCTGCCGCCAGAGGCTGGACGGTCGTCCAGGTGAGCGTACCTGTCCCCCCGGTCGCCGCCAACGTTGTCGAATACGCCTGGGCGCGTGTCGCCGGAGGCAAGCTGGTGGTCGAAACCGCAAGGCGTGGTGCAGGAGGAGGCGCCGTTGTACTCGATGATCCTCCTCCGCCGCATCCGATGAAGCCGAGCAGCAGGCACCCGACGAAAAGTAAGCGCACTCTCTTCATCGCTTACCGCCCGCAAGCAAAGAAGCTGTTGGCAGGTTCAGCGGCCGCAACCAGGCAGAAATGTTCCCCGGCGTTGGCCAGTTCATGGCGCTGAGCAAAGCCCCCAAATCAAAATCATCCGCAGTTGGCGCCGTACCGTTCAGGATGAAATCGATGCCCGAAGTCGTTCCACCCGCCGTGACGGTAACCGTGTCCAGTGCCAGCGAACTGAGGTCGTATGCGTTCAGCAGGAATTGATTATCAGTGGCCGATTCGTTGGCGTTCCAAAACTCCTCCGGCCCTGGCAGATCGATGATTATATCCACCGGCCCGATATCGTTATACGTGTACCCGTTGCCGATGGTCCGCACTTCCAGCGTGTAGGTACCCGGGGGCACCGGTAGTTCATACATACCAATCAGCGATGCGTCCCGCGAGCCGAACTGGTCCCCATCGGTATTGTTGCCGAGGTAGCCGTTCTTGCATGCCGACGAGGGTGCGTTGCACGGCAGATAATCCGCCGAGTATGGCTGCCCCGGATTTCCGGTAAAGCGATATCCTGACAGCCCCGACACCGCCACTATCGCCGATTGGTCGGCTACTGCTGCGGGGCTGTGCGGCACCTGCCGCGCGATGACGACACCGTCCTGCACCGGGCTGATGCCGTCGGAAAACAACACCCTGCCCGTGATCGTCCCGTACTGCGTGCTGAACAATGGATTGGGATACAGCTTCGAAATCCATGCCTTGTCGTCGGTCGCCAGCGACGCGGTGTTCGACAAGATTATCGGGAACATGATGGGAGTGTTCGCGATATCCTCAGCCGCGCAGCCCGTCGCGCGGCAGTTGAGCTGGGTGTGGTCCAGACCCAGTAAGTGGCCAAACTCATGCACCATCGTGCTGTCCATCAGGTTCGTCGCGGTGCCGTTCAGCGCGGTAAAAGCGGTCTGAATCTTGCCTGCAGACGTCAGGAGGCATGGGGAAGAGAATCCGATCACGTTCGGGTCGGTCAGTTGCGTGAACAAGCTTCCATCGGTGTCGTAGATGATCGGCGTTTGTGTACCGCTTTGACAGGAGCCGAGCACCTGGTCGAATTGTTCGACCGTAGTCACGTCGGGCACGCCGTTTATCGGCCCTATACGCTGAAACGCCAGCTTGGCAGTCGGCACCGACCCCCATACCGCGAAGGCCGCCGCCACGTGGGCGTTGGCGGTGCCGTTGTCCCACGAACCCAGTGTGCCGCCATCGGTTGTGTAGCGGATCGGGACCGAGTTGTCCCACACGAAAGGCTGCCCCTCGCTACCAAATTTCGGGCCGCCGACCAACAGCGGCCCGCCCGCCCACACGAGGTGCGCTACAGCCAATACTCCGATTACGAGCACGATGTTTCGCGCGCTCATTATCGTTCCCTCCCTTGCGCCGCCACCAAGTCGAGGATCGTTTGCCTCAGATCATCGAGTGCTACCGGACCGGTGATCGTCTGCGCTTTGGCAATGACCGCCCGGGAGCGCGCCGATAGTGCGGTTGCCACCGGCGCCATACCGTCGAACAGCTTCTGATTGCCGTTTCCGTTGACGGCATACCCTTTCCCTGCCTCGTCGCGCCGTATCTCGAATCGCCCCTGGTTCAATCCTGCAGGACTGGTGAGCTGGTACGCATTTTCCTTGTTCAGCAGCAGCAAGAGCTCGTCGCCGCGCCGGTACGCAGCTCCGTCCGCGATATCGCGTGGATCCCAGATGAATTGACGAAAGGTAAGCGTTTCCTGCGGAACGCCCTTCAGCGTCTCGTTGACACGTAGCGTTACCACCACGGTTTGCAGGTTGTGGAGCTGCGGATGGGTTTTCACCTCAGCGAAGGCGACGTGCGCCACTACGATCGTTTCGGCTTGCGCCGTGAGCTCAGCAAGGTTGCGGCTCACGACGACCGCGCCACGCTGCGCGCTCGCCGTCATCGACAACAACACCACTGCGGACGCGACAAGTACGCCTTTGCGGAACACAAAAGCTCCTACACACGAAACCCGCGAGGATACGCTCAGCGGGTTAAAGCCGGATGTATCTCGCGTCACAATCCGCAGTGATTAGGCTCGGTTCCAGGGCTGCCGCTTCGGATTAGCAGAACGATGACTGTCGAAGACCCATCTCACCAGCAAACGGCTCGGGCGGGACATCGATGGGGTGAGACCTACTTTTTCTTCTTGATTTCGTCTTTGAAGGTGGTTGCCTGTTCCGCCAGGAGCTTGCGCGAGTCCTCCAGGCTTATATCGACCGCCTCGGCCGCGTTCTGCAGGACGAAGCTGTAGTCGCCGATTTCCGTGCCTGCCTTGGCGCCCGCACCCGCCCCTTGTTCCTTGAGCGTGCGCAGCTTGAGCTGGAACTCGGTGTCGCCGTCGATGACCGTTTTCAGCGCCTTGCGCAGGTCGTACTTGCGGCCCGCGTAATCATCAATATTGTCGCCCATCTCGTCCACCAGCTTGGTGAAGTCTTCCAGCAGGTCGTGGACGCGGGGTCCGCGCCCGGCGGCAGAATGCGGGTCGCTGCGAAGCTGGTCAATGGCGGCCAGGCGGGCGCGCGCGAATTCGACCAACAGCTTGAGGCGCTTGTCCGGCTCCTGCGCCACCTCGCGCAGCTTGTCAATTTCCATTTCATCGAGCGGCTCGCGGCCTCCAAGCTGGGCCGAAAGCGGGATCGCCGAAAAAAAGAGCAGGGCGAGAATCACGGTTCGTAGTCGCATGGCTCACTTCCGGAACATGCGGTTGAGTAGTTCGCTGCGGGCAGCATCGAGTTTTTGAACGGCGTCGGCCAGCGGCGGGCGGTCGTCGACTTCAAGGGTTTTGCGGATGGCTTCCAGGCGGCCGGAGATTTTGCGCATGGCGATTTCGGTTTGCTTCATCCGCTTGCCGGTTGCGCTGGAGACGTGCGCGGCCTTGACGCTGTAGGTGATAACGTCGGCCAGCGCCGCCTGTGCCTGGCGCACGGTGCCGCCGTTAAAAGCCTTATCGAGGGAATCGAGCTGCCGCTCGGCAATGCGGGTGAACAGATCGACCTGGTCCTTGGGTTGAGCCTGGTCGGCGCGCGCCTTCAGCGATTCAATGGACTCCTGCTTGTCGGAGGCCCATGCCAAAGCCGCGAGCAGCACGACGACGATGATCAAGAGCTTCTTCATCACTATTTCTTGGGCTCGATGGCAATCAGCCGGTGCCGCGCCTGCCATTCCTGGTCGGGAAATTGTCCGTTCGCCGCCGCCAGAAACTGATGATAGCTGGCGGCCGCTTCTTTGCGCGCTCCCAGATGATCGTAGGCGGTAGCGCGCAGGAACAGGGTCGCGGGGATCTCGGGCAGAAGCCTGGCGCGCGCATCCAGCGCCTTAAGAGCGAGCGGGTAATTCTTGTTCTGCGACGCGGCAAAGGCAAGGTCGCCATAGGCAATGCCGAAGTCCGGCTTGAGATTCACCGCCAGCAACGATTCTTTCTGCGCTTCCTCGAACTTGCGCTGCTCGATCAGTACAGCGGCAAGGCGGTGGTGCAATTCGGCGTCGCGGGGATCCTTCTGCAACGCTTCACGAAACAGCGGCTCGGCCTTGGCGAACTGCTTGTTGTCCACATAGAGCAGGGCCAGCTCGCGCTTGGCGGTCGCGTCGGAGGGTGAAAAGCTTAAGGCGCTTTCGAACTCCGACTGCGCGTCTTCGTTCTTCTTCTGCGCCGCCAGCACGCGTCCCAGTTGCAGGTGCGCCTTGGCGTTCTCGGGATCGAGCGCGAGATATTTGCGGAGCGCCGACGCCGCCTCAGGCAGGCGCTTGGTTTGCGTGTAAATGCTGGCCAGCCCGGCAACGGCGTCGGCGGACTTGGGATCACGCTCGGCGGCGGCCTTGTACTCCTGCTCGGCGTCGGCGAAGTCGTTCGATTTCTCCGCCGCCCTGGCAGCGAAGAGATGAGCCGCGACATCCTTCGGCTGCAGTTCCGCGGCTTTGCGGTATGCCGCGACCGCTTCCTTCGAATTGTTGAGATCCAGGAAATGCCCGAGCGACACCCAGGCGCGGTAGAGGCCTTCTTCAGGTTTGGCGGTGGGTTTCAGTTCGGTGGCGGCGCGCAGGTATTTCGCCGCTTCCGGGTCGTTGGTGCGCGCCAGCATCAGGCCGAGGTTTAGATTCGATTCAAAGACGGTTGGGTCGGCGGCGACGGAATTGCGATACGCCGCAATCGCGTCGTTATCGCGATTCAGGGCGGTGTAGACGAAACCAAGATCGAACCAGGCGCGGTAGTTATTGGGTTCCAGCTTGACGGCCTGGTTGAGGGCCTGTTCCGCGGCGGCATAGTCCTTGCTGTCGATGGCGGCCTCGCCGCGCGCGATGGCAGCGGAGGCGCCCTCGGCCGGCACGCGGCGATGGCGCACGGTGGGCTTGGACTCCTGCGCGAAGATACTGCCGACGCAGGCCAAACCGAGCAGCAGGATGAGCTTGCCTCTATTTGCCGCCATTGGTTCCTGTGCCGCGCCGGCGAACCGAGACCGCAGGCTCACGGGCGGGCAATTCAGAAGGAGAGTTTTCGTTCACCGGTAAGATGCGCGCCAGCCATTTTCCGGTGTACGACTTCTGGTTGCGCGCGATGGCCTCGGGGGAACCGGCGGCCACGATGTACCCGCCGCGGTCGCCGCCCTCGGGGCCGAGATCAATGACCCAGTCGGCCACCTTGATGACCTCGAGATTGTGTTCGATGACCAGGACGGAGCCGCCGGCATCAATCAGGCGGCGGAAGGCGGCCAGCAGCTTGCTGACGTCGTCGAAGTGCAGTCCGGTGGTGGGCTCGTCGAAGATGTAGAGCACGCGGGGACGCCGGCGGCGCTCCTCCGGGTCCTGGTGGCGCACGGAATCGCGGGGGCGCGGCTGCAAATGCGCCGCCAGCTTGATGCGCTGCGCCTCGCCGCCGGAGAGCGTGGTCGCCGATTGTCCCAGGCGTAAATAGCCAAGCCCCACCTCATCGAGAACCCGCAATTTGTCGGTAATCTTCGGGATCTCGCGGAAAAACTGCAGCGCCTCGCGCACCGTGAGGTTGAGGATTTCGTGGATGTTCCGGGCGCGATAACGGACGTCGAGCACTTCCGGCTTGAAGCGCGTTCCCTTACATTCCTCGCAGATCAATTCGACGTCGGCGAGGAACTGCATTTCGACGGTGACCGTGCCGTCACCCTGGCAGGTATCGCAGCGGCCGCCGGGGATGTTGAAGGAGAAGTGCCCGGCGGAGAAGCCGCGTTTCTGCGACTCGGGCAGGGAAGCCATCAGTTCGCGGATGCCGTCGAAGGCCTTGATGTAAGTAACCGGATTGGAGCGTGGCGTGCGGCCGATCGGAGACTGGTCCACCAGGATTACGTCATCCACGAATTGCGCGCCGCGCAGCGCGGAGTATCCGTTCACCGGCGGCGGCAGGCTGCCGCTCGTCTGTTTCAGCGATGAACCCAGCGCGTGATACAGGACATCGTGCACCAGGGTGGACTTGCCGGAGCCGGATACGCCAGTGATGGCGACGATCATTCCCAGAGGAATGGTGACATCGATGTTCTTGAGGTTGTGGGCGCTGGCGCCCAGCACTTGCAGCTTTTGAATGCCGGGCTGGCGGCGCTGCTGCGGGATTTGTATACGCAGGTCCTGGCTGAGATAGCGGCCGGTGAGGGAGGCAGGCGCGCGGCGGATTTCGTCATAGGTGCCGGTAGCGATGACGCGCCCGCCATTCTCGCCGGCGCCGGGGCCGAGGTCGAGAATGCGATCGGCGGCGCGCATGATCTCGGGATCGTGCTCCACCACCAGAATGGTGTTTCCCAGGTCGCGCAGGTCGTGCAGGATTTTGATCAGGCGAGTGGTGTCGCGACTGTGCAGGCCAATGGAAGGCTCGTCGAGCACGTACAGGGTCCCCACCAGCCGCGAGCCCAGCGAGGTGGCTAATTGAATGCGCTGCGCTTCGCCGCCGGAAAGTGTGGAGGAGAGGCGTTCCAGCGTGAGGTACTCCAGGCCGACGTCGTACATGAAGCGCAGGCGCTCGCGGATTTCTTCCAGGATCTTGGCGGCCACCACCGCCTGCTGCGGGCTGAGGTCGAGGTTGGAAAAGAACTGCACCGCCTGCTCCACGGTCATGGCGCAGACCTGGCAGATGTCCTTGCCGCTGATCTTGACGTGCCGCGCTTCCGGACGGAGGCGCGCGCCGCCACAGGTGGAGCAGACGGAATATCCGCGATAGCGGCTGAGGAAGACGCGGACGTGCAGCTTGTATTTCTTGCGCTCCAGGTGGGCAAAGAAGCCGCGCACGCCCCAGAACTTGCCGTCGCCTCCGATCACGATCTGCTGGTGCTCCTGCGAAAGCTGGTTCCAGGGCACGTCGAGAGGAATGGCGGCGGACTTTGCGTAGCGCTTGAGATCGGTTAGCAGCGGGCGGTACTTGGGCTTGGTCCAGGGTTCAATCGCGCCATCGGCGAGCGACAGGCTCTTGTCCGGAATCACCAGATCAAGGTCGAAATCAATAGTGTTGCCGAATCCCTGGCAGCGGGGGCAGGCGCCGTAGGGATTGTTGAAAGAAAACAGGCGGGGCTCGGGCTCCTCGTAGCGCACAGCGCAACTCTTACATTCAAAACGGTTCGCAAACCGCAGATGTTGCGTGATTTGGCCGTCGCTTGCCGAGGTTTCGAAAATCACTTCGCCGGCCTCGCGATAGCAGATCTCGATGGCGTCCACGATGCGGGTGCGCTGGTCGGGAGCGACTACGATGCGGTCCATCAGGATAAAAACGGGCGCGGTAAAGTTGATGTCGAGCAAGGATTCCGGAGTGGAGAATTCGAAAACCTGCCCGCGCTGATAAAGTCGGTTGAATCCCTTCTTGCGTAATTCGAAAAGCGTGGCCTTGAGCAGATCCGACTCGTCCAGCTTTTGTGCCGCCGGAAGCGGTTTCTTGCGGGCGCGCGACTTCGCTTCCTGGGGAATGACGCGCCCTGCCGGAGGTTGCAAAGGGAAGAGCACGCTCAGGCGGGTGCCCTCGGGCAGCGACAAGACGCGGCCGGCGACCTCGTCAACCGTGTCTTTCTTGACCTCGGCTTCGCACTGCATGCAGTAGGTGCGGCCGACGCGCGCGAACAACAGGCGCAGGTAATCGTAGATCTCGGTGGCGGTGGCGACGGTGGAGCGCGGATTGCGAGTGGTGTTCTTCTGCCGGATGGCGATGGCGGGCGCGATGCCATCAATCAGGTCAACATCCGGCTTCTCGATGCGCTCCAGGAACTGGCGGGCGTAGGAGGAAAGCGACTCGACGTAGCGGCGCTGTCCCTCGGCATAGACGGTGTCGAAGGCGAGGGAGGACTTGCCCGATCCCGACACTCCCGTAACCACCGTCATGGAGTTGTGGGGAATTTCGAAATCAATATTCTTCAGGTTGTGTACGCGGGCGCCGCGAACGACAATGCTATCGGTTGACATCGGGGACCGCCGCAGCCTGGACCCGCCCCGGCCCATCCAGCAGGCCTACATGAGGGTTGGGGACGGCTGCGGAATCTTCTATTTTAGACTACCGCGCGCCTTGCTGGCCGCAGCAAACCTAAGAATTCTCGCGCGCCTGCTGTTCGGACTCGGGAACGTCGTGTTGATGCGGGTTGCGATTGTAGCGGAAGGCAAATCCCACCAGGCCCAGCATCATCCCGATGGGAGGGAGCAGCAAGGTGATCACGCCGCGCGTGATCGCCGCCTGCCCGTTGGTGCTGGCGCCTTTGGCCGAGGTATAGCACATGGCGCATTGCCCGAATGCCGGGGCGGCGCCGAGGGCGAGCAGCAACACGAGGCGGCACAACCGCGATTTCGACTTCATCACTTCACTCCCAGGTTGAGGATGCGGAATGCGTCCGGGAAAAAGACGCACATCAGGACCAGGTAAACGCACAGCGAGGCCATCATCAGGCGGCGCATGCGCGTGACTTCATAGCGCATGTGCATGAACCAGGAAATGATCAGGGCCGCCTTGACGATGGAAAGGGCCAGCAGGAAAGACAACATCCGCACCGGCTGCAGCCTTTCGTAGGCCAGCAAGACCTCGACCGCGGTGATCGCCAACAGCACGCCCCAGACAATGTAAAAGGGCGTGTGGCTGTGCGCCCGGTGCTCCAGCGCTATGGTTGTTCCGGTGAGTGCGTCGTTGCTCATGCCGTCTCCTACACGATCCTGGTGGACATCAGGTACACCAGCGGGAAAATGAACATCCAGACCAGGTCAACAAAGTGCCAGTACAAGCCGCTGGTCTCGATATCGTTGGAAGAAAATTTCTTGCCCATGGCGCGCACCACCATGACTCCCAGCACCACCACGCCGATGGTGACGTGCAGCATGTGCAGTCCGGTGAGGGTGAAAAAGGTGCCGCCGAACTGAGGCGCGCCCCAGGGATTCTTGCTGGGCGTCATGCCTTCGTTGATCAGGCCGATCCACTCGCGGACGTGCAGCACGACGAACATGATGCCGCAAAACATAGTGGCCAGCAGCCAGCGGATGGCGCCTTTGCGGTTGCCGTAGCTGGAGGCGGAAACGGCCAGCACCATGGTGAGGGAACTGGTGAGCAGGAACCCGGTCATGACGGTGGCATTGACGATGCTGGCGCTGTGAAACGGCGTGGGCCATGTGGGATTGGAAATGCGGCCGTAGCTGTAGGCAAACAGCATCGCTCCGAAGGTGAGCGAATCGGAAAGGATGAACAACCACATCCCGATCTTGTTGGAATAGGTCTGGAACAGCGAAGGCTCGAACTCGGTGTGCCCTACGGGCTGTCCCACTGCAACATCGGCCATGTTTTCAACCCTCAGATCACGCCGCGAATTTCAGCAGCGCAAAGATGTACAGCCACAGAATCGCCATGAAGTGCCAGTACCAGGCGGTGACGTCGACCACGATGCGCCGCCGTTCCAGCGGACGCGAGCGGAACGCAGCCGCCAGCGCGTAGAGCAGGGCCACTACGCCTCCGAACAAGTGGAGGGCGTGCACGCCGGTGAGCACGTAAAAAAACGAATTGCTGGGGCTGGTGGAGATATAGAAGCCGCGCCGCCCCAATTCATGCCACGCCATCAACTGCCCGGTCAGAAAGCCGAGCCCCAGCAACACCGTGATCGGCAGCCAAGGAACGCCGCGCGCTTCATCCCGGGCGATGCCCGGCATTTCGATAATCGGCGCGACGGCTGCCTGCGCGAAGGCCGCGCGGCGCGCCATCGCGATGGTGAAGCTGCTGGCCAGCAACAGGCAGGTATTCAGAATCAGCAGGCCCATCGGCAGGCTGAGCGGCTTCCAATCAGTGACGAAAGCGTTGGCCGCCGGATCATACGAACCCAGTCCCTGGCGCACGATGTAGGCGCTGGTAAAGGAGACGAACAGCATCACCACGGCCACCAGGCCGACCATCAGTCCAAGGCGGTAGCGTCGCAGGCGGTCGCCGAAATCGGGATTGGCGACGGTGTCACGAATTTTCAGTGTCGAACTCAAACTTCCCATAGTTCCCACTTCAATGCGAGCTGCCGACATGCGCGGGATCGGTCTGCATGATGTAATCGCGCTCCGCGCCGGGCACGCCGTATTCGTACGGCCCGTTGTTCACTACCGGAATGTGGCCGCCGAAATTGTCGTGCGGCGGAGGGGAGGGAATGGTCCACTCCAGCGTGGTCGCTTCCCAGGGATTGATCTCCGCCTTCGGCCCCTTGAACATGCTCCAGAACAAGTTGGCGATGAACACGAACTGGGCGCTGATGGTGATGATCGCCGCGATGGTGATGAACTTTTCCAGCGGCATCAACTGGTGCAAGTACGCTACTTCGGTCAATTGCGAGTAGCGCCGCGGCCTGCCTGCCATGCCCTCATAGTGCATGGGGAAGAAGATGGCGTAGGCGCCGATGAACGTGATCCAGAAGTGGAGGTAGCCGAGCTTGCTGTTCATCATGCGCCCGAACATCTTGGGGAACCAGTAATAGGTTGCGGCAAAGATGCCGAAGATCGCGGCCACGCCCATGATGAGGTGGAAGTGCGCCACCACGAAAAACGTGTCGTGCAGCGGGATGTCGAGCGCGGGCTGCGCCAGGAACGGGCCGCTCAGGCCGCCCGACACGAACAGCGAAACGAAGCCGATGGCGAACATCATCGGCACGGTGAAGCGAATGCGGCCCTTCCACATGGTCCCCAGCCAGTTAAACGTCTTGATGGCCGAGGGCACGCCGATGGCAATGGTCATCACGCTGAACGCCATCGCCGAGTAGGGGCTCATGCCGCTCATGAACATGTGATGGCCCCAAACGAAGAAGCCGAGCCCGCCGATGGCGAGCATGGCGTACACCATCGCCTTGTATCCGAAGATGGGCTTGCGCGAAAACGTGGAGAGGAGCTGCGAGGCGACACCCATGCCGGGCAGGATGGCGATGTAAACCTCGGGATGCCCGAAGAACCAGAACAGGTGCTGCCATAAGAGCGGCGAGCCGCCCTGGTGCTTGATCATTTCGCCGCTGACCACCAGCCCGCCGGGCACGAAGAAACTGGTGCCGACATTGCGGTCCAGGAGCAGCAGGATGCCCGCAGCCAGCAGCACGCCGAACGCCAGCAGGCCGAGGATGGCGGTGACGAACCACGACCACACGGTGAGCGGCAGCCGCATCATGGTCATGCCGCGGGCGCGCAGGTCGAGCGTGGTGGTGATGAAGTTGAGCGCGCCCAGCAGGGAAGCGATGCAGAACAGCGCGATGCTGACGATCCACAAATCTTCGCCCAGCCCTAGTCCCGGCCCAGCCGAAGGAATCGCGCTCAGCGGCGCGTAGTTGGTCCAGCCTGCTATCGGCGCCCCGCCCTCGACCAAGAACGCGGCGATGATCGCCAGGAATCCCAGAAACGTGGTCCAGAACGACAGCATGTTGAGGATGGGGAACGCCATGTCGGGCGCGCCGATCTGGATGGGCAGCATGTAATTGCCGAAACCGCCCTGCGGCGCCGTAGTGAGCACGAAGAACACCATGATGGTGCCGTGCATGGTGAGCAGTGCCAGGTAGGTTTCCGGTTTGATGTTCAATCCCAGCACCTTCGCCGCCGGCCACACCAGGTGAATGCGCATCAGCAGCGAAAGATACATGCCGACAAAAACGGCGGTCAGCGCCAGAAAGTAATACTGCAGCCCGATGACCTTGTGGTCGGTGCTGAAAATGTATTTGCGGATGAAGCCAGTCGGGGCGGGATGAACATGCACGCCGCCGTGCCCGTTCCCGCCGGCTTGCTCATTATTGAGAGGTTGGGAATTATCCATTGTTATTGCTTCTCCGCCACGTGCTGGGCCGTCCAGGCGTCAAATTCCTTCTGGCTGACCACCTTGAGGATGCCGTGCATCTTGTAGTGCCCGAGGCCGCAGAGTTCGGCGCAGGCAATCTCGTAATCGCCCACCTTGTCGGGCGTGAAGTGCATGTGGATCATCAGGCCGGGAACGGCGTCCTGCTTGAAGCGCATGGAGGGAACAAAGAAACTGTGGATGACGTCCTGGGCGCGCAAGGTCAGGTCAACCTCGCGGTTCACCGGCAGGTACATGGTGCCGGTGACGAAATCGTCCTTGGAAGCGGGGTCGGTGGAATCCAGTCCCACGGCCGCTTCGCCGCCCGCCGAGGCGTCGATCAGTTCCGGCTTGGTGCGGCCATACTTGCCGTCCGGCCCGGGATAGCGGAAATACCAGGCGAATTGCAGCCCGGTAACTTCAACCTTCACGGAATCGCTTTTCGCCGGTTCGAAGCGCTCCGCTGCCCACAGGTGCGAGCCCGCGATCGCAAGCCCGAAAAATAGGATCGCGGTGAGCGTGGTCCACACCACTTCAAGCTTGGTGTTGCCATGCGAATAAGTGGCGGCGGCCGCTCCCGGGCGCTCGCGGTACTTCCACGCGAACAGCCCCAGCCCCGCCTGCGCGGCGACGAACACGACGCCCATGGCGATCAGCGTGTATTGAAACTGGGCGTCAAGGGCGGGTCCGCTCAGCGATGCCGCCGCCGGCCACCACCAGGTCCTGGCCACAAAGAAGTAGGAACAAGCAAAGGTGAGGAGCCAGATCACAACCAGAAGCGCAAGACCCATCCTCAACTGCCCCCGTGCTGAGAGTTGACTTTCCGGCCGGAAGGCGCACCCCATGGGCGCTTCCGTGGACAGCCGCGCACTATATCACACAGACCAGTGATGCTGCACACATGCCTAAGTGACGCAAAATATTTCGCGCGGCGCTGCGGCGGCGCTGAAAAATACAACACCAGCCGCTGACGTACTCATACCGTCGAGACTCACAACTCGCAGCTCATCTCATGCTGAGCGGGGCGCCGGCGGCGCGAACCCGCGCCGCGGAAGGCTCGCTCGAAGTTCCCGATTCCCATGTCGGGAAATCTGTTCTGTTTCTAGAACAGATTTGTCATTTTATTAAGAAACTTCCGGACGACACTGAAACTAGCTGCTCAGGAGTGCTATAAGAAAGACGCGCTCCGTAATGGAGGCAGCTAGTGAATCATTGTTCGCGCTTTATTTTTTCCGTAGTCGCCGCTCTCTTGCTCACGACAATCTCACTGCAAGCCCAAAACCCGGTCACCACTCCCGGCGGCTCCACCAACAAACTCCCCAAATTCACTTCCAGCACCACCGTCTCGGATTCATCCATCTATGACAACGGCAACGTGGGCATCGGAACCACGAGCCCGGCGTTTAACCTCGATGTGCTCGGCGGCATCCAGACGCAGAGCACATCCTTTCCGCAGATCAACTTCAAGCAAACCGGATCGGTTGCCCAAGAGTACCGCCACCAGATCAACACCGACGGCTCCTACCGTATTTACGACATGACCGCCGGCACCGTGCCCCGTTTCGTGCTGACCCAGACAGGCAATGTGGGGATAGGCACAGCTACCCCGGGGTTTAGCCTCGACGTGGTGGGCGGCATCCGGAGCCAGTTGGGATCGTTTCCCCAGATCACCTTCACCCAAACCGGCGCACCCGGATTCGTTGTTCAAGAGTACCGCCACCAGATCAACGCCGACGGCTCCTACCGTATTTACGACATGACCGCCGGCGCCGTACCGCGCTTCACACTGACGCAATCAGGATATGTCGGCATTGGCACCACAAACCCACAATATCCGTTATCCGTCAACGGAACGATTCAAGCTAAAGAAGTCATCGTGAACACCGGATGGTCGGATTACGTGTTCGGGCCAGATTATCGCGTTAGGCCATTGACCGAAGTGGCCGCGTTTATCAAAGCCAATCACCATCTGCCGGACATTCCATCGGAGGCGGAAGTAAAACAGAACGGCGTCAGCTTAGGAGAAATGCAGGCCAAGCTCCTGGCAAAGATTGAGGAGCTGACGTTACAGATGATTCACCTCAACGAGAAAAACAGGGCGCTAGAGAAGAAAGTCGCGCAACTCGAACAACGCTAGGGTCTCCAGAGGAATGGTGGAAAGGATTGGCCTCATGGAAAATTTCTCGTCGTCCTTAGTCAGGTGGCTTAGAAGCTTACGGCCGGCACTATCGCTTCTGGCTCTCGCGAGCTCTTCGTTTTGCTGCTTTGGACAACTGCCCGTTGATCTGTCCCTACCGTCTGAGACGCTAGACTCCGGCACCATCGTGTACCAAGCTTCAAATTCCATCACAAACAGCGCCGACCTTCTGGTGCAGGCTCCAGCGAGTGTCACGCTCACTTCAGGCAACTACATCCGGCTTGAACCTGGATTTCACGCGACAGCCGGAGCTACATTTCATGCAGCTATCGATCCAAATGTCGTAAATTGGCAACCAATTCCCGTCCCAGATCCGCCCGCGCCGTGCACAGATTGCGGATTGGATTTCCTAGGAGGGAACCAAGTGGCGGACCTGTATGCTCCCAGCAGCAGTAACCAGTTGTATGCGTACTGCTGGACTTACGACGGGGTGGTGGTGGTGGTGGTGCCCTGTAACATCAACCTCTCGCCTTCCTCTTACGAATCCACGAACTGCCACCTCCATAACGATCCGCCGGCTCCGTTTTCGAGTATCAGCCCGGATTCGGGATATACCGGCAACTACTGGAACTTGGCAATGCCGGTTACGCTCACAACCACTCAGGTCGGGCAGCTTGAGACCGTATATATAACGGGCGACGCCGACTACGACGCGTACTATGACTACGCTGTCGGCTATCGCGGATTGGTTTATATCGACAATTCCACTATTTTTTATCAAACAGGTGCCATCGCACCGTATTACCACGGCGGTAACATCTGTAACCATTGGATGACGGTGAACGCTGCAACGGGGCTGCAAAGTGCAGCGACGTTCTACATCAACAATTACAATCCCGGCCAGAAACTCTGCATCAACGATATGGCTTTGCCGATCGGCGGGGTATTTGACCTAAACGACAACTGGCAGCCGCCCCACGCCTCACACGGTCAAGGGACCGCCGTCGATGTCGCCGTAACAAGCGCGCAGTGCCCTCACAATTATCTCGTGAACCTAAACCGATTTAGGCTTGCGTGCATCAATGAAGGAAATTCCCTGGCCCTGAACACAATCGCCGAGGGCAATCACGTTCACTGCCGCTGGGCGTACTGAAGGGGAGACGGATGCAAAAGTTCTTGATCAATAGGCGCATTCTATTGTGCGTGGCCGCGATTCTGCTTTGCATTCCGACTGTGGAGTTCGCGCAGCACATGCCCGCGCCCCCGATTCCGACCTGGTCGGGGGTGGGGAGCATTCCCAAGGGCAACGAACGCCGAAAAGTGTTCTTGTCTCCGGATGAGCACAGCGTGATCATTCTCTGGCCCAATCCCAACGGGACGGAAACCATGCGCCGGTTTGACCTGCACAACACCATTTATCCGGAGCTGCGCGTTCGTATCGAGAGCAACTTCGGTAGTTTTCGTTACCGGTACGATCTCGAAAATGGAAAGCACTCTAAAGATTCACTTAATGATTTCTTTGTTGTGGTCTATCCGGATCCACAGATGCAAACGAGTTCCGCCCTTTGGAGGGGTGGGCTATCACTTCCAACTGTGAAAGAAAGAGTTGGAATCCCTGGTGCGCCCTCCGGGAGCCTCGCGGATTGGACGGGTTTTGACGAGCAGGCTCTCCAACCGGGCGCGACTACCAATTTCATGCTGATCACAGAAGCACGACCAGGATTTACGTCGGCCTCGACAGAGCACTTTCCGCACCTTGATTTAACGGACGAATGGCCGGAGGAGATCTTGGACCAACTTGGCCCGGTGCTCGATCCGAAGTGGATCGCTTACCATTTCATGACTCTGGGTCCGCGATACGGCCCGCATGAGCCGGAGGCACGGATTGCATCAGACTATTTAGTGGGCATTCAAGAGCTGATCCGCATACATAGCCTCAAACCAGACTCGCCCTTCGTCAGGGAAGTTATAGCGAATTTGGATGCCATCTTCTCCGGTTCTTCCACCCAGATCCCCATTACGCAAAAGCCGCACTCCGAGATGGAAGCCGAAATTCTCAGCGCGCTGCAACTGTCCTTGCATTTCACTTACAAGGAGCCTCAATAGTGCGAACGCTTGCACATAACGAGCAACGGCCACAAGCAGCCTGGAGTACCTTGCGCCGGCAGAGTTCGCCGAATAGGACAATGGAGACCAGCGGCACAAGTAGGCACGCTTATTGCGCTGGCCCTATTGAAGGGAGAGAAAAATGAGAAAGGTATTTACGGTTGCGGTCCTGACGCTTGCACTCGTATCCGGTTTAGAGGCTCAAACGCCTGCCGTGACGCCTACGCTTGCCCTGAGCCCGGTTCCACTCTGGGTTCGGAATGGCGACACATCCCAGCTTCCGAAGGACCAACACGTGTTCTACGATCCGCCTGCCGCAGAGTACGTGGTTTATTACGCCGGCAACTCCCCGGGTGTTCCCTCCGCACAGCCGACCATTATCCGCTTCGGAAGCCATGCGCTTGTGGAACCGGAGGTCACGCTTGCAGTAGCTTCCAACAGCGATGGGAGCTTCCACTACACCTACAGTGTTGCAAATGGGAGTCGCGCCCGCCAACCCATACAGGAGATAGGCGTCTTCGTTTTCTATGACAGGAGCCCGCGAGGATCGCACCCAACCTGGACCGCGAAGGTGGTACCGCAAAACTTTCGCGACCTCGCGACCCCGGGAACCAGCCAGGCTTCGATCGAATGGACTACAAATGCTGCCGCTCGGGCGATTGCTCCCGGAAGTGCGGTTCCGGGTTTCGCCATCGATTCGACATCCCTGCCCGGTTTTGTAACGATGGTCTTTCAGGGTGAGTCGCAGAGTAATCAATACACTCCCGATGCGGTGCAGTCGCTGCCTCAGGAAGTGCGCGACCAGCTTGCGGGCATCTTCGAAAGGGATGTAAACAGCGGCCTGGTCATCGGCCCGCGGTTCTCGAAGGGTACGTCTCAATCCACAATCACGCAGAATTTCGTATACGGCATTCAGGTTCTTATCAACAGAAGAAAACTGGATCGTAACTCGCCCTTTGTTGAAAACGCCAAGAGGGTGCTAACGGCCCAATTGCTATCGCAAGACCAGATGCAGTTGGACTCCGCCAGCCTCGCTTTCACAAAGGACGCGAAAACAGATGTGGAGAAGGAGATTGCGAATGCGCTGGAGGTTGCCTTTGCTCAATAAGCGGATCTATGCGAGCGTGGCAGCCGGGTGGCCATCCGTCAACACGCGATTTCACACAGGACAGGACAGCGCTTCGGTGGAGCATATTAATAGCACTCAAGCAACAAAAAAGGCCGGAGCATTCGCCCCGGCCACTGAACTGAAATCCGAAACTGAAACTGTTCTTAGGCTTCCGCCATTTGCGGCTTTCCGCTCCAGCCGTGCAATCCCTGCTTCAGGATCCAGCGCACGACGTTGCGGTTGTTGTAGTAGTAGCCGAGCACGTACTGGCAGGTGGAGAGGCAGTGCGAGTTGCACACCTTCTTCATCTCGTCGAGGTCAAGGTTGTTGAATTTCGGCTCCCAGACCTTGCCCCAATCGGTCTTGGCCGAATACATGGGGAAGCAGGGGGCGAGAGTGCCGTCGGTGCGAATGACGCAGGAGTTGTGCCCGGCGCGGCAGTTCCAGGGATAGGTGACGCCGCGCATGAAGTCCTTCATCTTGCGCAGGTGGTCCTTGGAATTGACCATGATGTAGCCCTGCGCGTTCTTCTCGATCAGCCAGTCGAGCACCTCGTCCACCGCCGGCCAGTCGTCGGGGCGGATGTAGGTGACGTTCTCGTTGAGGTGCTGGAAGTGGGGCTGCTCGATGTAGGGCGGCTCGTTGATGTGCACGTCGCTGGAGATGCCGTTGTCGTGGGCGATCTCGGTGAGTTGCTTGACGTCGTCCAGGTTGTGCCGGCACATGTTGGTGTTGAACACGATCATGTAGCCGTACTTGCGCTGCTGCCGGACGAGATACTTGAACTGCTTCTCGATGCGCTTGAAGTTCTTCGCCAGGCCGGGCTTTTCGTCGATGGAATCAACCGCGAGATTGATGGCGGCCACACCGCGGTCGCCGACCCGGTCGATGAAGTCCTCGTTCATGAGGATGCCGTTGGTCGGCAGGTAGACGAAGAAGCCGTTCTTGGTGCCGTAGTCCACTACCTTGAGGATGAAGTCGCGGCGCAGCAGGGGCTCGCCGCCCATGATGGCGATGACGCGGCAGCCGACCGACTTCAGCCAGTCGATGGAGCGGATCGCCGTCTCCTCGGTCATCCCCTTGACCTTGTTGTTAAAGGCCCAGCAGTAGTGGCAGTCAACGTTGCACTTCCACTCGGTGAACAGGTACGACAGCAGCGGACGGAATTTGTCGGGCATCACGCGCGATTGAGCGTACGGCACAAACCAGCGCCGAAATGCGCGCACAAAGTTGTTCGCGTGATAACTTCCGGTCTGTAACTCCGGCATCGAGCCTCCTTGCGTGGCGTTCGGTTCCTCAGGGGCCCCACAGCATCCTGGAAACGAGTAGCATAACGCAGTGAGTTAGCGTAAACCACGAAATGCTGCCGGTTCGACAGAGCAGCATCGTAGTGGGACCAGTGTAAGTTGAACGGCGCGATGGCGCACTGAACGGGGCAATGTGCCGCAACTTGGCGCTTGAGTGGGTAGCGTATTCTTCTAGATCGCAGCGCCGCCACGCTTTGGCGAAGGGAGGGTCAGCATGCGGGACAGCGTACAGGAAGACGAAAGACAGGATTGGAACCGCCGCTACCAGGAAGAGTCGCACGCCACGTTTGAGCCCGACCCCTTTCTGCTGAATGCCTATGACGATTTCATCCAGCCATCGTTTGCCAAAGGCGGTAGCGCGCTGGACATCGCCGGCGGCATGGGACGTCATGCCATCTGGCTCGCCGAGTTGCGTTGGAAGGTGACGGTGGTGGACATCTCCGAAGTGGCGTTCGAGAAGGCGCAGCGCAAGGCCGAAGAACGCGGCGTCAAGATCAACTTCCTGGTCCGCGACCTGCGCTCCTTCGATCCCGGCGAGGAAAAATACGATCTCGTACTGGTGTTCTTTTACCTGCAACGCGATCTTTATCCCGCACTGGTGAAGGCGCTGAAGCCCGGCGGCTTGCTGGTCTATAAAACCTACACGGAAGAGCACAAAACCAAACCCTCCAAGACGGTTCGGCATCCCGAGTACTACCTGCAGGAAAACGAACTGCTGCACACTTTCCTGCGCTTGCGGGTGCTGCATTATCGAGAAACCGCGGAAGAGAAGGGCGTGGCGGAATTGGTGGCGCAAAAGAGGTAGTCGGTTATCGGTGCTCGGTTGTCGGTGGTCGTGCGATCAGGCGGAATGCGGGACCTGAATACCGATCGACTGACGTACTGAAAAAACGATGGACCGAAACACCGATAGACCGACAGACCTCGCCCGTGGCATCTTGTGGAGATGGGCAAACCGCGCCACGTTCACGGTCACGTACATCACCGGCATCCGATCCTGAAAAAACACCCCGCGCTGCGCAAGAACTACTGCTTCGGGTGCGGCAAAGACAACGCCGACGGCATGCGCCTGAAATTCGTGCATGACGAGGCGGGAAAACGGTTCGTCGCTCATTTCCGGCTGGGCAGGCGCTTTACCGGCCCGCCGCGGCACGCGCACGGCGGGATTATCGCCGCCATCCTGGATGAGGCGATGTCGAAACCGTCGAAGCTGCGCAACGTGCTGGCGCCGACGGTGGAGTTGACGGTCCGGTATCTCAAGCCGGTGCCGCTGGGCGAGCGGCTGACGGCGGCGGGATGGGAGGTGCGGGTGCGCGGCCGCGAGCACCTGAGGGCCGGCGAAATCCGCAATCAGCGGGACGAGTTGCTGGCGACCGCGCGCGGCAAATTCAAAGCCGTGGATGCAGACCGCATGATGCAGAAATTCCTGAGCAAGCGAAAGAGCGGGTAAACCGAAGCGGGCTGCGGCCGCGGGCGCGACCATGTAAAATGGAGTGTTCCAGTAAACATCGAAGTGCGCCGGTGCGCTTGCGAAGCGGCGGCGCGCGAAGTGAGGGAAGTATGTCGGAAAACAATGGCAGCAGCGGCCTGCGCCTGAAGACCGGCCTGGCGGAGATGCTGAAGGGTGGCGTGATCATGGACGTGATGAGCGCCGCCCAGGCGGAAGTGGCGGAAAAAGCCGGGGCGGTCGCGGTCATGGCCCTGGAGCGCGTTCCCGCGATGATTCGAGCCACCGGCGGCGTGGCGCGCATGGCAAATCCAAAACTGATCCGCGAGATCATGGACTGCGTGTCCATTCCGGTGATGGCCAAGTGCCGCATCGGGCACTTTGCCGAGGCGCAGGTTTTGCAGGAAATGGGCGTGGACTACATCGACGAATCGGAAGTGCTCACGCCGGCGGATGAAGCCCATCACGTGGACAAGCACGCGTTCACGGTGCCGTTTGTGTGCGGCGCGCGCAACCTGGGCGAAGCGCTGCGGCGCATCGCGGAGGGCGCGGCCCTGATTCGCACCAAGGGAGAAGCCGGCACCGGCGACGTGGTACACGCGGTGAAGCACATGCGCCAGATCATGACCGAGATGCGCCAACTGACCGTCATGGGCGAGGAAGAACTGTCGGCCGCGGCCAAGAATCTGCAAGCGCCGTACGAGCTGGTGCGCATGGTGGCCAAAGCAGGGAAGCTGCCGGTACCGAATTTCTCCGCCGGCGGGATTGCCACCCCGGCCGACGCGTCGCTGATGATGCAGCTCGGCGCGGAAAGCGTGTTCGTAGGATCCGGAATCTTCATGAAGGACGGCACCACGCCGCTGGAAGTGGGATACGAGAACGGCCGACTCAAGAATCCCGAGGAGCGCGAAGATGCGGAATTGCGCGCCCAGTCGATCGTGATCGCGACCACGCACTTCAACGACGCGAAAATCGTGCTCGAGGCCAGCACTCAGGCGAAGAGCGCGATGAAAGGGCTGGCGGTAGCGGCGCTGGAGGAATCGCAGTTGCTGCAGACACGGGGCTGGTAAAGAAACGGGCTTTAGGCGTTAGGCTTTGGGCATTCGGCGAAAACTCAAGGCTCCCGGTGATCCGGGAGCCTATTTCTCTTGGTATTGCGATGCCAGTGCATGCATTGCCGGACGCGTTGATGGGGAACAGCGAATGGCTATTAGCAAAAAAAGAGCACCGGATCGCTCCGGTGCTCCCTGGCTCGTACCGTTTATCCGAGAAGCAGTTATTGATAATCGCTAATTGGGAAGAGCCATCCGCCGCCGCACCGCAGCCGCCATCGCCGCCACTGCGTAGCCGGTGAGACATGCCAGTAGCGGCTCGGCGGGCAAGCGGAAGCGCAAGTCGGCGTGCGTCAGGTAGTAGGGCAGGGGATAGAACACCAGCGGAAGCGCATACAGCCACATCAATTCGCGGTTGTTGCGCGCCAGCAGCCACAGTCCCACTAAGCCCAGCAGCGTTGTGGGGAGCACGATGGCAGCATAGCCGGAATCGTACACGCCTCCCCAGAAGCAGCTCATGCGAAAGCGGGTGAGGCGCAGGAATTCGACCGGATGCTGTTCAATGAACATCATCGCCTGGTGCTGTTTCCACGCCATGTACCCAGCTTCACCGCGCTGGCGATATTGCAGCATCTCGGCTGGATTGCCCAGCGGGTGCAGCATGACACGGAAAAACCCGTCCGCCCCTTCATGGTTGCCGACCCACAATTCCAGGGCGAAATTCGTGCGGACCGGCACCAAGCGGTGTAACCGTCGATAATTGCGCGCGGTCCAGGGCGCCAGCACGGCAAGAAACAACAATGCCGCCAGCACCGCATTCCTGCGCCAGGCTGCACCGCGACGCTGCTGGCGCCAGCATGCCCACAGGAATACCACGCCGTAAATCGTCAGCAGAGACGGGTTCACCAGCGCTCCCGTCCCCCATAGTGCGCCGTACAGCAGCCACATCTTCCAGCCACCTGCATCGAGGTGGGTGGCCAGCAGGCAACCCACGGCCGCGAGCAGGATGGTGAGGCTGGTATCCCATACGTGAAACGCGGCGGACAGAATGACTGGGGGATACAGGGCCCACACCCACGCCGCGATGACCGCCGCGCTCTCCCCCACCGTCCTTCTTGCAAGAGAGAAGATGGCCAGACCCGTAGCCGCCGAAAACAGCAGGTTTAAAGCGACTGCGACTGCCGCAGACTCCGGCGTCATCGTACCGAACACACGGAAAATTACCGCTAGCAGTGCAGGATAGCCAGGTGGCAGAACAGCCGTCGGCCCTGTCGCTTCGTGGAAGGGCGAGCTGAAGCCGTTTCCGCCGGCAAGACTTGCGGCGAGCTGGGCCATCTCGTAACCGGTCTTGAAGACGCCGGTCAGCGGATAGCCCGCGAAGCCGTAGTAATACCCGGCAACCAACCCTCGAAACAGAAGCGCAGCGCCGGCGATCATGATTCCCGAACCAAGCACTCCGCAGCGCGTTGTGGTCGCGACGGCGGCGCGGTGCGTTATAGACGCATCCGTATGCCGATCAGTGGCTTCGGTGACATCACTCCGTGCCGCAGCTTGACTCGCCACTCAGCATCTCCATCGCGAACAGATTGAACGCTTGTGATCTCGGGCGCGCGCGTAACGGACGACGCGCATCCCGACCCGGCTAATGCTAATCCCTAATTGCCAAAAAAAAGAGCACCGGATTGCTCCGGTGCTCCCCGGCTCGTACCCTCCCCCAGGTACTTCGCCAAACCTGCGATCAGGACTACTGCAGCGGGCTGTCGCTAGCGCTGGCCTGCTGGC
>JBEKZP010000026.1:0-44080 GCA_049509755.1 Terriglobales bacterium
ACCGCTCAAAGCCGGTCATCATCGCCAGTGTCCTCTGTTTGTTGTGAGGCTTCATCTGGCTGCACTTTAGCTTGAGTACTTGTGGAAAGTGGAGAACTTAATCAGAGTCTCCTTAGCGCTTCGCCAGCAATTCCAGTGCCGCAGCAGTCTCCGTGCGGATCGCGGTTTTCAGCGTCAGCTCGCGGTCGGGCGCGAAGGTGGACGAATGCAGAGACGGCAGGGTTCTCCCCGAGGCTTTCGCGTCGGCGTACTGCCCTGGGCGGACGGCTCCGACACTCAACAAAACCGTGGGCACTCCCGCCCGGCCGTACTCTGAGAAGTCCTCAGAAATCATCTTGGGTGGCTGCTCGACAACATTCTCCTCCCCGAGCGTCCGGCGCAGCGCCTCGGCCGTACGCTTTGTAATGGCAGGATCGTTGTAAGTAGCGTGCGCGCTTTTCGGTACCTCGACCAGCGGGTCCCGGGGCGCGCCTGCCGCCAAGGCCTCTGCGTTCGCAATTCGGACAATCGCGCTCAGCAGCCGTTGGTGCACTTCATCGCGGAATGAGCGCACAGTGATTTGCAGACGAGCCTCATCGGGAATGATGTTGTGCTTGCTGCCGGCATGAAACGAACCGACAGTGATGACGGCGGGATCGCGCGGATCGTTCTCGCGCGAGACGATGGTCTGCAGTGCCACCACCGTGCGCGAGCCGATAACGATCGGATCCACGGTCGTTTGGGGAAGGGCGCCGTGCCCGCCCTTGCCGTAGATCGTGAGATCTAGCAAGCTGACGCCGGCAAACACGTATCCGAGTGTATAGCCGATTTTACCCGCGGGCAAATCACTGTCGTCGTGAATGGCGATCGCGACATCCGGCCGCGGAAACCGGGAGAACAGCCCCGCGTGCAGCAGCGCCGCAGCACCCTCCGCGAACTCCTCCGCGGGCTGTCCCACCATCATGAGTGTGCCGCGCCAGAGCTCCTTCGATTGCACCAGCAGTTTGGCCGTACCCATCCACGCCGCCATATGAATGTCATGACCGCAGGCGTGCATAACCGGGGTTTCCCGGCCCTTTGCATCCTTTACGACAGGGCAACCCCGTCTTTTCCTGCACCGGCAACGCGTCCAGCTCGGTGCGGATCATCAGCGTGGGCCCCTCCCCGTTGCACAGAATTCCCACCACGCCAGTGCCCGCTACGCCAGTGAAAACCTTGAAGCCGAGCGCACGCAGACCTTCGGCCAGTTTCGCGGCCGTCTTGTGTTCCTGGAATGAAAGCTCCGGTTTCCTGTGCAGGTCAAGGTAAAGCGCCTCTACCAGCGGGTAGATGGCGTCCACCTCAGCCGGTGCAGGCGGCTGAGCCAGTGAAACCCGACCGTTCATAGATCCCCTCGTAACATGACACCCAAATTTCGACCGTGAACGCCGGAACACCTCGGACATTTGTTGTGCCGCGTCACAGCCTGCTTGCCTCAAGCACAATCATTGACAACAGCTCAGAAGGTGCTTCGACGCTCACCTCGCCATTGCTAAGAACGACAGGCACCTCCGTCCTTGCTCCGGCTGGATGCAGACGGTACGCTCGAAGCCCAACTAGGGGGCCGGTACGTACCGTGATGCGGTGCTGCTCCGCTCGTTTCGCGTTGAAGATCTCGACCAGTGTGTTCCGCCTTAGTCCTTCGTCCAGCCGAAAGGTCTTGACCTCGAGTTCGGGGTCGGCGCTGACGACGTCAATATTGTCACGAAAAGTTCCACGTCCCAACCACGGGGCCGCAGCTTTTCTGAGTGCAAGCAACTGTTCCACCTCGTCGCGCCAGCCGCCATCGTCAAAGAATGCGTCCAGGAACGCGACGAGATTGCCGTTTATAATGTCGCGGCATAGCCACCGCTCGGCAGTTTCGCGTGGCACCGACGGGAACACCGGGTAAAGCGAATCCGAGCTCTGGCGTGTAACGAGAACCAGGCTTGCCTGGATCGCTTCCGGGAAGGTGTACTTATACAGTTCGGGGAAGGCGAAGCGCGTACCGGCTTGCAGCGGACTGAGATAACTTTGGAATACTGCGTACGGCGTGTACAAGTCACCGGCGCCTTCGATCATGAACGCAACGTCGGGGTTGTGCCGGCGGGCGGCGAGTGATGCCTGCTGCAGCAGCGAGACGTAATTCTGATTCCAGGTGCCGGTGTCGCGGCCCGCACCATAGCACTCCACTGGACGAGCGGCTGCGACCTGGTCGTAGTAGATCAGGTCGGCGGCGTAATCGCGAACCGCCATCTCGCCGAAGTCCGCCAGCAGATTACGCCATCCCGGTTCGTGCGGACACATAACTGCGAATGATTCCGGCGAACCCGGTTTATATGTCTCGACCCAGTACGAGCCATCGGGCTTCCTCGCGGCCCACTTCTCGCCGAGCGTTTTAAAGAAGATGGAGTTCACGTTGAAGATGCGGCCGTTGATGTAGGTCATCAGGTGGCCGCCATCCTGCCGGATCTGCTGGTATGCACGGGCCATCGCCATGGGCCCGCCCAGATCCAAATCGGGGTAGTATTCGGGATCGTAGGCGTCGAAACCGCCGAGACTCCACCCGTAGGCGATCAGCAAGTCCATGCCGAGTTGCTTTTCGCGCAACCATAGCGCCGGCAGTTCAGCGAACCTGAATTTCACTGCACCGTAAGCATTTTTCATGAAGACGAGCCAGCCGCCGGTCCGCTCCCTCCACGCCGCGCCGGGAAACACAAGCGGCACGTGCTGGTGGAACCAAGCGCGATATTGATCCGCGGACCAGTGCCAGTCGCTCCCGTGTGCCGCGACAACCAGGGGCGCCGAATTCCAGCTCTGCCCTGGTGGGACGGTGACCCACTTACGTATTTCGAAATTCATCGCTGCAGCCGAAGGCCCCGCCGTGTCAGCGTGCAACACCGTCACGCGAAAGTCCGGATCGTAAGAAGCAACGTAAAGGCCCTGGCTGGCATCGGCGTAGTCCATCCACATCATGCTGGCGCCGCCGGCGTAGTGGAGCTCGTGGACGTAGCGGTCTCCGACCCTGGTGACGCGCGGGTTGCCCATTTCGAGAGCGGGCAGGCGCCGCTCGCCGAGTAGCTCAAAGTCGCTTACCGCATGCGGAAACCGCTCCCCTCCCCAGAAAGGAAAATACAGTGCGTCATCCTGCCAGTTCGCACCCAGCCGTACGCCATTCAGTCGCGGCAATGTGACCGAAAACACCGTCTTCGTCTGCGATCGATTTTCGAGGTGAATCGTCCATCGTGTTTCCGCAGTATCGGGCTGCAACTCCACCTTGACGTCTGCGTAGATGGGGACGTTCTCATCCCCGAGCAAGACTGAATTGCTCCGAATCGTCGCAGTGCCGCCCTGCACGGTGGTGACAGCCTGCGCGGGATAAGCTTCGCCCTGCCGCTTCCCGTCCGCATCCCCCACGGTGAGGCTGAACGGCGGCGGCGTGGCAGCATTGGATTTGAGGTAATTGTCGCCGGAGCGGAGGACGGTGAAGCTCTTCAGCCCGCCATTACTGCGGCTGAATTGCAGCCGCAACCGGGTGTTCTCGATCGTGGCGACCTTTTCGGCCGAGCCCGCCGGCGGCGCCAGCAGGCCGCAAAGCACGAGAAAAAGCGCGATTCTGTCCATGGGTTCAAACCTGCGTGCCCATCCCTGAGCAAGGGCAAATGCGGGTGCATGTCCCGCAGTCGCTAATGGGTTGACGCGTTTTTCTCCTGGCGGATCGCCCAGTCAATCAAATCCACGCAGCAACCCGAGAACACGCGCCCCAGTTCGTCCGTGTAGTCCTCAGCGGCCATGAGTGCCAGCTTTTTCTCCAGGATCTGCTCGATGGTCATGTCGTCGCGAAGGACTCCGCTCGCCTGAAAGCCACCGGAGATATATTGCGGATGAACGTAAGCGGTGCAGGCACAATAGAACAGGCGCCGATCTTGGCGGACCAAGTCGAGCATTTGGCGGGTATTTTGTCGCTCCGCGACCACGGTCGCATTTACGTGGTGGATGAGTTCCGCTTCCGATCCGGTGCCGCGCGCCTGGGCTATGGTGGCCAAGTCCTGCCAGAATTGCAGCAAATGCAGCGCGCTGCGGATGGTGGAAAGGCTCGCTTCGGCAGTGCGAACCTCTTCCCGGGCCGCGGCCTGTTTCTCGCGAGGTGCCAGCCGGGCTGCTTCGCGCAGTAAATCTACTCCGCGCGCCAGGCCGTCGCGCACTCGCGGCAAGTACTTCAGCATGACCTTCCGATTGCGCCAGAAGCTTACCCAGTCGCCCTGCGACAAGTTTTCATTCGGTGCCGATTCCGCTCCCTTGGGAAACAAGCGATAACTCGCTACCTGAGCAATGCTGAGGGGAACGGCAGGAGCCATGGCACTGATGGAAGCTGCGTTATTGATGCCAGCCTGCTCTGTGCGGTCCAACTCGACCGGGAACCAGCGCCACGCCTCAGACGAGACCGTCCACCCTTCGACCGCTTTCGCGGCGCCCTGCTCGCCGAATGCTTCCTTCGCCAGTTCCGCTACTTGCTCCTCAACGCTCGCTGCCGGCCACCACAGTGCCTGCGCCATGATGCGCGCCGCGAGATTGGGGGTGAGCCCGCCGCAGTCGTAGCCCACCCAACCGGCCCCGCCCGCTCGTTGCAGCACATCCAACTTGCGGGCGTAACGGTCGGGAGCAGCGATCGCCGGCAACGTGATCAGCTCATGGCCATTGCTGATGGCCAGCATGTCGACCACTTCGATGCCAGCCTCCCTGGCGTACTTCACCGCGTCCTCGAAATCCCGGCCGGGGCCGTCTACCAGGAGACTCACGTCAGCTGGCGTGCCTTGCCAATCAGTATCTAAAGCAAACGCCGCATGCGTTGAAGTACGGGTACATACCAGGCTGTCCTTTGGCAGCTGCGGGATCACGACCGCGTAGTCTACGGGAGTCCACCACCAGGTATAGGTAACGATTCGGAAGTCTGGCCGTACCGACTTCGCGCCTTCCGCCAGCGTCTGGAACAACAACGCGCGCTGTTGCGCGCGTGCTTGATTGGGCAGCCGTTCGCTTCGCTGGCCGGACTCCACCGGGCATGACATGTCGCAAATGGTCGTCCCATCCTCTGTCATGACGACGAGGCCCTTGAGGTCGGGGACATGAAGGGCCAACTGTGCGGCGAGATCGCGCAAGTAGTCCCGTGCTGCGCCGGAATTCAGGCACAACGGGTTGGTGAGGTGTGGCACGGAGTTGCGGCACACAGCCTCGGGGTGTTGGCGTACAAAATGCCAGTCGCCCCCCCAAGGCTCCATGACGTAGAGGTACCCGTCGAGGCCGTAGCGCTTGGCCCGCGCGAAAACGTCGTTGACGTACGCCACCAGGCGCTCGTGCCTCGGCGCATTCACGAAATCGCGGATTCGGAATATCTGCTGGATGGGAAAGAAAACCGGATCTTGTATGTACTTCTGAAAAGGATCGAACTCGAGGTAGATGGCGTTATATCCCGAAGCGGCCATGAAGCGCAGGTAATCATCGGTCACTTCCCCCGGGCCGGTGAAGTAAGGCATCGCAGCGCGAAATTTCAGGCGCGCGGTGCGTCGCACGTTAATGGACGCGCCTAGCCTTCCACCACCCTCCTGCAATTCTGTTTCGAGCCCCAACGTCGCCTGCAATACGGCGCGCGGTTCACTGCCGGTGAGAACGAGATCATTGCCCGAGGGTGCGATCTCAAAACTCTCGCCGGCATGCGGCAGTTCTGGCGGCAGAGAAAACGCGTTGGCGGCCACCCGCATGATGATGGCGCGGCCTTGCCCCGATCTGCTCTGGGCTATTCGCAGCCTATTCCCATATCGCCGCGCCACGAACTTCTGCAAATCCAGCGCAGCCGTGCGTTCAACCTCTCCCGCGTGAGCACCGAGCACTATCGTTTCGTATGGGAAAACGGGTCGGCGCGGGCGTTGTTCTGCCGCGCAGCAGGACACGGCGAGAACGAGGGCACCAATAATGAAGCTAGTTCGTGACATACAAGCATCCGCTGCCGTCATTGACAAAACTTGGGCGGCATCAGCAATGATGCCGCCCAGTGGATGTCCGTCGGTTAGAAGCTGACTTTCAAAGCCAGTTGCATGACGCGCGGGTTGATGGTGGTGCCGCTAATCACTCCGAACGACGACGGAGCTGCTCGGTTCGTGCCGGGATTGCCAAAGTTGGGAGTGTTGGTCAGGTTGAAAGCCTCCGCTCGGAATTCCACATCGGAGCCCTCGCGCAACCTGGTGAGCGGGAAGTGGCGAATCAGCGAAAAATCAATATTCCGCTGACCCGGGCCACGCAGGATGCCGCGGCCACTGTTGCCGAAGTCTGTCCCGTTGCCCAATGCTGGAGCAGTCGTAAACGCCGCTGTGTTGAAGTACTTGTCCAGACGGCTCTCCACAGAACCTGATCCCGCAGCGTTGGAGCGGTCAAACCCATTGGCGAACTGCGCCCGGGAGTAGATCACGCCGTAAATAGTCGCTGCTCCGGAGTCAGTCACAGTGAACGGCGTTCCGGATTGTAGGGTGAGCAATCCCGACGTCGCCCAGCCGTTTACCAGCGCCTTGATGAATGCCGACGCCGAGTGCGTCTTCGGCAAATCCCAGATGTAGGAGAATACCAGGCGGTGAGTGCGGTCGAACACAGCCGGCCCGTACGACTGCCCCAGCTTCGTTTGGTCACCGCCGGTGACGCCCATGCTGAGCATATCGCCGACGCCCTGGTCCATATTGTCGAGCAACTTCGAGAAAGTGTACGAAGTCGTGAACTGCACGCCGTGTCCCATGCGCTTGGTGACGCTGGCCTGCAGGCTGTTGTACTTGGAATAAAAGATGCTGTCGAAAAGCTGGACGTTGGTGTTGAGGCCGACCACAGGCACGCGCTGCGCCACGTTCGTAGTGGTGCTCGTAGTGACACCGTGCACGGGATTAGCCGCGGTAGCAATTAATCCCTGGTTCGGCATGTAGTAGCCGATCAGGTGAGTGCCCTTTGTCCCCACGTAGCTGAGGTCCAACAGGTAATTGGCCTTGAACTGGTACTGGAACCCCAGGCTCCACTGCTGCAGGTAGGGCGATTTCATGTTCATTGATTGCGCCACCACCGTCTGACTGCTGGTTGCGGTGCGGGGCACAAACAGTGGGAACGCGGAGGCAGCCGGCATCGGCGGCAAGGGGTTCTGCAGCGTCGCCGTCGACCCCACCTGGAGAATGCTCTGGTTGATGAAGCTGAACGGCTGGCTGAGCGAATTCTGCAAATCGCCTATGGCCGCACGATTGGTGTAGTAGATCCCGTAACCGCCGCGAATGACCAAGTTGGTGGACTGTAGCGGCTGCCAGGAGAATCCGATACGCGGCCCGAAATTCGACAGGTTCTTGTCCCTGCGCAGCGTGTTGTTGTTGAAGCGGACCACGTCGGACGGGATCGTGCCGGGCGTATCTTTGCCGACTACGTAACCGGAATTCGTGCCTCCGGCCGGAGGCACTTGCAGCGCGTTGTAGAAGTCAAAGTTGGAGTTCCTTCCCTGGGCATCGGAGGGCGCGCCGAGGAAATCGTGGCGCACGCCAACGTTCACCGTGAGCCGTCGCGTCAGGTGAATGTCATCCTGGAAGTAGCTGCCGAGATCAAGCATGCGGTAGTCTTTGGCCACTTCACCGGCGAAATTGACGACTACCTCAACGTCGCTGAACGGCATGCCGTTGACGCCAGCGGCCTGGCCCAGCAAGAAGCTGGGGAAATCAAGCAACAGTAATTCCGCATACTTGGTTACGTTGTCGTAGCCAGCGCTGCGGTTGCGCACGGCTTCGAAGCCGAAGGAGATGTTGTGGCGGCCGCGCACCCAGGACACCGAATCGCTGTAGGCAAATAGGCTCGTGGCCACGCCTTGTTGCGAGTTAAACGTGGGGCCCACACTGAACATGCCGTTGATGACGATCATCGGAAGCGCCTCGGCTCCCGGAGATGTTGTTATTCCGAAATCGGACGCCTTGAGACCCGGTTGGGCATCGGACGTGCCGATCATGCGGCTGTAGCCAATCCGCGCCGTGTTCAGAAATGTTGGCGACACACTCCGCGTCCAGGTAAGCGACAGGTTCTGATTCTCGCCTCCGACTATGCGCCCCGACCCCGGCAAAGCGTTCGGGCTGGTGCCGTCGTTGTTGAACGGAAGTAGGCTGTTCTGCCTGGAGAAGAGGTACTTCTCGGACAGGCGATCCTTGGCGGAAATCTGCCAGTCGAGGTTGGCGTTGAACTGGTTTTCCGAGAAGTGGCCGGGCAGGACGAACTTGCTCAGCCCGTTCGCACTGCCGGGATTCGGTATCAGGTAGTTCCCATTGGGCAACTTGTACTGAAGCAGCTTCAGGGCCGCGGGGTTGATGTTGGAACCGTCGGGGGCCACAGCCACACCGAGCCCACCCGGAACGAGAGCACTAAGAGCTTTTTGTCCACCAAAAATGGCGCCGAGCGCCGCGGCGGAGCGATCGTTGGTCAGGGGCGGCAGGAAGGCGGTCGACGCTGCGCCCGAAGCGATCCCGTTCACCTGGCGTGTGCCCTGGTAGGACCCAAAGAAGAACAGCTTGTCCTTCCTGATCGGCCCCCCCAGGGTTCCCCCAAATTGATTTTGCTTTAAGACTCCTCGGGGGATGCCCAGCTTGTTGTTGAAGAAATCATTCGCGTTTAAAGCATCGTTGCGGAAGTATTCGTAGATGTTGCCGTGCAGTTTGTTGGTTCCCGACTTGGTGATGACGGCCACGTTAGCGCCGGAATGGCGACCAGTAGCGGCGCTGTAGAGACCCGTTTGAACCTTGAATTCTTCGATGCTGTCCGCAGCGGGAACGGCGATGCCCTGCGTGCCAACGTAGCTCCCGTTGGAGTTTGTGAACACGTTGGAGGAGTCGACGCCGTTAATAACAATCCCATTGTCGGTTTGCCTAGACCCTTGCGCCGACAGTTCCATGCTGTTCAGGCCAAAGCCGGTGGCATTCGGCACGCCGGCATTCACGCCGGGGGACAAGGCGAGCAACTGCGTGAAGTTGCGCGTGGCCAGCGGCAGATTCACGATAGTAGTCGGTTCGACGACTGCGCCTTGAACGGCCGATTCGTGCTGCACCATTTCGGATCGGCCACTGACTTCTACGCTCTCCGCCACCGTCCCAACGTGCAACTGGGCGTTGACGGTCGATTTCTCCGTCACGTGTACGCCCACGCCGGCCACCTTGAAGCTGGCGAATCCGGGAGCCGATACCTCGACGCGGTATTCGCCCACAGGCAGTAGGAGCACCATGTAGGCACCGTCGCGATCGCTGGTCAACGTCCGCACCTCATTGGTGGCGGTGCTGACGATCTTGACGGTGGCGCCGGGAACGACGCGTCCTTGCGGGTCGGTAACCGTTCCGACGATGGCGCCGGTGGTGGCTGTTTGCGCCCAGGCAGCGAGTCCTGCCAGGACAAGAAGCATAAGGACGATTAGGAACCTGCGGGTGAGTGACGATACGCCTGTGAAATTCATCTTACCTCCTCCGATTGCGAGCGCGGCTTGACCGCCGATCGAACCGAGCCCAAAACCGCTCGATAAAGCAGATAAAGCAGTAGAAGTCCGAAATATGAAGAACGTACCCACACTGGCGTCTAATCGCTCACTGCCACGCGTCACCGTTGTCGCTGTGGCCCAGAAAATACCTGGCCGCGGTAAAAGCAAAGCTACGTACTGCAAGCACCCCGAAGGTAGCTGTCGATCATCGCGCTTACTGCGCTGACGCCCTGACTGACCTACGGACGCTTAATCTGGACCCATTGGCCGACACGAATGAATGCAACAATATATCTTCGCTAACCGATAACGTGTCAACGGGTGTTTGAGGAAATTAGGGGAGACGGACACTGCGCTGCGCCGGCGCCTGGAAACATGGCGGCTGCTACTAGGCTAAGGCACAAATTTAGGCACATGAGGGCCGATAAAGATGGAGTTCAAAACACCCACCTGCTTACGGGTGCTATGACGGCTCTACGCGTGAGGTTCAAAAGCTTTGCCCCGGCTTCGCGGTAAGGCGGTCCAACCGCAACCCTCGAACGCCGTTTCCGTTGATCACCATCCCAGTGATTCTGTTGTTGGCACGAACGAACTGCACGCCGGGATCAATCGGCAGGTAATAGCCTTTTTGTTCCTGCGCGGACTCGAACGTATCACCTGCGACCCGCGTCAACAGCAGGCGATCGGAAAAGCGTGCTCCGGCTCCAATGCGCAATTCCAGCTGACGTTTGTTTCTCGCCCTGAGGTCGTACACCACACCGTAAGTCGGAGAGCGATAGAGTCCGGCGTACTCCTCCAACGTGCCGGTGGAACGGCGGTCAAAGTTCTTGGCGGGAACGAGTTTTCGGGGAGTGCCCCAGTCGGCGAACAGAAGAGATATCTGCGGAATTTGGCTTGATGTATTCATATACACCTGCACGAGGTCCTGCGAGGCATTCTCGAACGTTTTGTAGGAGTGAGCCTCGCCGGCTTTGGCACGGACCAAGTCAGCGGTCGTGCTCAGCAGGTGATAGCGGATGCGGCGCTGGTCACGAAAGAAGCGGATCGGCAAACCACTCTTCGGCTCGATAAAAGTTCCATCCAGCAGCGAAAACTCTTCCGAGGAGAACTTCTGGTCCACTGGCTTTTGGATCGTTTGCTCGAACAGTGGATTGTCTGCAGACATGTAATGCGAGCATCGCTTGTCCGAGGCGCAGAAACCATCAACGATTCGGTACAGGTACTCACCCATACTGGCACGAGAATAATCCAGTGCGTTCCGCATGATCAGAATCCACGTATCGAATTCCGGCAGGTACGCAATTTCCTTGCCCTGGTATCCCCCATGTTCGTAGACGGTGATGCCGCGATAATTCTGCACTCGCAGGCCGTAGCGATAGGCAGCCAGCAACCCGGGGCGGTAGTAGACCGGCTCGGTTAACCGCTCGATCAGGCGTTTCCTCTGTCCCTGGTTACGGGTGAGGTATTGTGCGTAGCGGATGAAGTCGAGGATTGACCCGCTTGCGGCACCGTCGCCACTTGTCTCGGTCATGACGATGCCCACCACCACGGCACCTGTGTGTGGGTACATCTGCTGAGTGTGGTCAAGGTCATATGCCGGCGCTTCACGGTCGAACCACATTGGCTCGTACGGTTTGATGCGGGCGGTCGACATCCCTGCTGGGTCAAACAGCAATTCCTTCATCGCTTCGGCGAAACTTTTGCCTGTGGCCTTTTCCAGGATTCGTGCCGCATAGCGCATTCCGGCATCGTTGTAATAGTTCGAAGTGCCGGGCACGAACGACAGCACCGGTTGCTGCTTGGCCAGCAGGTACATCTCTTCGTTGGTAATCGGAAAAGTAGAAGCCCCTGTGCCCAGGTACGTGATCAGTTCCTCGTCCTGCCACAGTCCCGAGGTGTGGTTCAGTAGTTCGCGAATGGTTATCTTGTGCGGAAACCTGGGGAAATCGGGCAAGTACTTTTGAATTTCGTCGTCGAGCGACAGAAGGCCGCGGTCCTGCGCAGTCATGACGGCAGCTGCGGTCATCGACTTGGTAGTTGAAAAAAAGGTGTAAACGACCGTGGGATCCCAGGGGGCGTTGAACTCCCGGTTCGCCAAGCCGTACCCCTTCAGGAAGACTGGTTCATCGCCTTCGACGACGGCGACGATGGCGCCCGGCATGTGCGGAGCCGTGTACGGTTCATTGAGCGCATCGATGATCCGGGTTAGCTCCGGATTCTTGTTCACAACCCAATCGCTTGCGACACAAATCGGGGCGCAACTCAGTAACGATCCGAAAAAGATTACCAGCAACGAGTAGCTCGATGATCGTCTGCGCATCGGACCCTCCAAAGTTCAGCTCCGATTACTTGCTGCCGGCCACATTACCGTTAGCCTTGAACGAGGCGCCGAAATCGACCAGCGCAGCAATTTCGCGTTCCGCGACGTTGATGGGATGATTGGTCGCTTTTTCCAGCAGCGCGTTAAAAAGTGGGAGTCCCTTATTTTCTTCCTCGGCCCACTCTCGGGCGAATTTCCCGGACTGAATATCTTCAAGCGCCCCGGCCATGGCCTGGCGGACTGACGGGGGAAGAATGGTGTCGGTGCGGCTGAGTTCTCCGTATTGTGCCGTGCGGGAATGAAAAAGCAACTGCTTGTAGAAACCGACTTCGGCGCACGCCTGGAAGACTTCCGCGGTTTCTCCCGATCCATACAATTCCAAGGTAACGACCCCGGGATCGAATCCGGCTTTGACCAGCAGATCGAAAGCCCACAACATGGATCTACTGAAAATGGGCATGAGGGTCTGCTCGACGAACAAGTCGAGGAGGGTTTCGTCCTCGAACGTCATCTCGACAACGCCGGCTCTCGTGCAGCCCACGCCCTTGGCGAGGGCGAGCATGGTTTGTTTTGCATGCCCGGAGCCGTTCTGTCCCACGGCGACGTAAGCCGGCACCCCGGCGCCGCGCTCAAACGCCGTGCGCACGACTCTGCCAATCATGCGCGGAGCGACGAGCACGACGTCAACGTCTTTAGGAGGAGCAATGAGTCCGAAGTGAAAGTTGTACCCGTGGGCGAAGCAGAGAGTATGTCCACTTCTCAGATCACCAGCCAGCGAGGACTCGTACACGCGCCTTTGCACTTCATCGGGGATGAGCAACATCAGCACGTCGGCTTGCTGCGCGCACCCCTCGATCGGGATTACGCGAAACCCGTCGGCTTCCGCCTGGTCGGCACTGGAGTCGCGAATACAAGCGACAAGTACGCGCACTCCGCTGTCACGCAGGTTCAGCGCCTGGGCCCGGCCCTGATTCCCGTACCCTATTACCACCACAGGCCGATCGTGTAGATGTTTCAGATCTGCATCGTGGTCACGGTAAACCGTCAGTGGCTTGTTTCGAAGAAGGTCCGCAGTAGTCGCCATCGTAACTCCCATCCCATGTTGCTGCGAAGTTGCCGACTCGTTTCGAACCGATGCCAGCACGCCGCGGCGGAAAGCCGATATAACCAGAACCGCGCTTTCGCCCACAAGGGAAAAGAGAGGAAAGCATGGAGAACAATGAGGTTGATCTCTACGTGTGCAGCGAACGAACAGGCAAGTGAGCTTCGCATTCCGCCGCATCAGCAGCAACCTATATGTGCATTGTTTCCGCTCTTTTCCCTTGTCGCTGGCGTGGCGACCGTGCTTCGATTGCGCATCGTGACACGCTCTTCAAAATGGTTTCCACTTGCGTCGGCATGGTTCGGATACGCAGGTGGACTGACGCCTGCGACAACAATAGAACGGCAAAATGCCCGGTCCGGACAATAGTCGAACACCTTTGGAGGAATCCGCTCTTGGGTCCATTGGCGGGTATCAAGGTTATTGAAATGGAAGGCCTCGGGCCGGGGCCGTTCTGCGCCATGATGCTGGCCGACATGGGTGCCGAAGTCATCCGCGTGGTGCGGAAGACAGCGCGTGGGATCGGTTCGCGGTTCGACGTGCTCCATCGCGGCCGCCGATCCATCTCAATCGACCTGAAGAGAGCCGATGGCGCCGAAACCGTGCTCCGGATGATTGCTCGCGCTGATGCCTTGGTGGAAGGCTTTCGTCCGGGCGTCATGGAGCGGTTGGGGCTCGGCCCCGAAGAATGCCTGAAGCGCAATCCCCGGCTGATCTATGGACGGATGACGGGATGGGGCCAGGACGGCCCGCTCGCTCAGGCGGCGGCGCACGATATAAATTTCATCGCGCTCACTGGCGCTCTTCATTCCATCGGTCCGGCGGGGGCGGCGCCCGTCCCGCCGCTGAACTTGGTCGGCGATTTCGGTGGCGGGGGCATGTTACTGGCCTTTGGCATTGTTTGCGGAATTCTCCATGCCCGTCAGACCGGAGTGGGCCAGGTGATCGACGCGGCGATGCTCGACGGATCGGCCCTCCTCATGGCCATGGTGTACGGCTGGAAGGCGGCCGGGCAGTGGAGCACCAAAAAAGGCGTGAACCTGCTCGACGGTGGCGCCCACTTTTACAACACGTATGAGTGCGCCGATGGAAAGTGGGTGGCCCTGGGGGCATTCGAGCCGCACTTCTATGCGCATTTTTTGCAATTAGCCGGGATTCAGGACCGCGCGCTTTCCTCGCAGATGGACCGGTTACGGTGGCCGGAGCTGAAGGCGGCGCTCGCTTGCGTGTTCAAGACCAAATCGCGCGACGAGTGGTGCTCTTTGCTGGAAGGGACGGACGCGTGTTTCGCGCCTGTCCTGGATTTGGAGGAAGCTCCCAGGCACGCACACAATCGAAGCCGCAGCACCTTCATTGAAGTTGACGGTGTTATTCAACCCGCACCCGCGCCGCGCTTCAGTCGTTCCGTCACAGATACGCCGACGGGTGCAACGCCTGCCGGCCAGCACACTGATGAAGTACTCGCTGATTGGGACTTCACCACTGCCGAAATCGCGAACCTAAAGGCCAGGGGCACGATCTAGTTGTCTGACCTTGTCGGTATATGAGTCCCTACTGCCGTCCTGACGGTTGGGCTACGCCGCTCGTGGGGGCATGGTAATTGGGAAAAGTCGGCTGGTTGGGTACCGAAAGCGGATGCTGCTTCAACTGCTCGAGTGCGACCGCAACCGCTGTTTCCAGTTGTGTGTCGTTCCCGGAGCGCCACGCCTTTGGTGACAGCTCCACGACAACGTCCGGTGTGACGCCGTGATTCTCTACTTCCCATTTTCCAGCGGGGCTGAAAAATGCGTAATTCGGCGCTGTGACCATGCCGGTGTCCAGCAGTACGGGATAATCGCCGATGCCGATAAGTCCGCCCCAGGTGGTGGTGCCCACCAGGGTTCCGATTTTTTCGTAACGGAAAGACCAGGCTAGTGCGTCGCCGCCTGAACTGGAGTACTCGTTTACAAGCATCACCTTGGGACCAGTGATGATCCCCGCCGGCGCAGTGAATGTATGCCCCTCGCGATCGACCCAGTAACTGAGAGGTCGGCGCTTCAGATACTCGATGAAGTAGTCGCCGACAAGTCCGCCGCCGTTGAAGCGCTGGTCGATGATGATGCCTTGCTTATCGGTTTGCGCGAAATAGTAGCGGTTGAAGGAACGATAGCCAGCCTCACCGGTGTCGGGCAGGAAGAGATATCCGAGGCGACCGCCGCTGAGTTCCTCGACATTCCGCCGATTCTCCGCCACCCAGGAGCGGTTACGGAGCTGTCCTTCGCTGGCGATGGGAACGACCGTGATCGTGCGAGCATTCTCGCCGTCGGGGCGCGGCCCGACTTTCAGGACCGTCTGCTGGCCGGCCGTGCCCTGGAACAACGCATAAACGTTTTCGTCGGCGCGGAGCTCGCGGCCGTTTACGGCGAGGAGATAATCTCCCGCGCTGACATTAACCCCCGGCGCAGTCAGCGGTGCCTGGAGATCAGGATCCCAGCTCTCGCCTCGAAGCACCCGCGCAAAGCGATAACGGCCGTTCTCGACCTTGTAGTCGGCGCCGAGTAACCCGGTGCGGGGTTGGTCCGAGGGAGATGAAGCCGGCGGATATACGAACAGGTGCCCGGCTGCGAGCTCTCCGAACATGTCCACCATTAAGTAATAGATATCGTCCGCGCATGCGGCCGCTGCTAGATACGGCGTATAGGCGGGCATTGCGGCCTTCCAGTCCACTCCGTGGAGGTTCGGATCGTAGAAATAATCGCGCTGAATCCTCCATGCCTCGCGATACATTTGCTTCCATTCTTCGCCTGGCTCTATCCACGCCACGAGGTGATCCAATTTGAGCGGCTGACCAGCGGCCGACGCTGGCACGGCGGAAATCACCCACGGCAAGGATTTCCCATGGCCTTTGCGATACAGCATCTTCGTGCCGTCGAACGACGTGATGAACTCGTTGACACCTTCCACAACCGGAGTAGAACGACGCGAGGCAAGATCGAATCGGGAAACCGATTGCAGCCCGAAGTCCAGCCTCTGTTCCGGAAGCCGCGCTGATTCGAGCACGAACAAGGAGCCCGCGGCGCCAGCCTGCAACCCGGTATAGTTCTTCGTCGGCAACGGCAACGGCAGTATGCGTTGCGCGATCTCTTCCGAGTCGACCCGCACCTCCGGCGCCTTTCTCGAAGGATCGTCAGTCGCCACTGGTTTTCCCGCGTCAACTCTTTCCTCACGAGTGTCGGGCGCAAGCGGTGAAGCAACATCCTTGCGCAACACCACCAGATATACGTTCCGCGAAATCGGCCGATTGAAGCTCGAAAGATCCAGCCAGCCGGCGGTCGGCCCGATGTCGGTCGATGCTGAAAAATAGAGGAACTGTCCGCCGCCGTCGAAGACCGGCCAGCGCGCGTCACTCATCCCGTCGGTAAGCTGAATGCGCTGTCCGGTCGCAGTGGAGTACAGGACAGCCGCGTGCATGTGACTCGGCAACTGCCGCGTATAGGCGATCCATTGGGAGTCCGGCGACCACGTCGCGTCAAAGCTCGGCAGTACCTGGTTGTAGTAGTCCTGGTCCACCTTCACCGGCTTGCCGTTGCGCACGTCCACGTACCAGAGCACCATGTGCTTGTCGTTATAAACAATCTTCTTGCTGTCCGGTGACCAACGCGGGCGGTAGTAGAACGAAGGCGAGGAGTCGAGGCCGATTCGGCGCGGCTCACCGCTTCCGTCCTGAGACGCGATGACTAGTTGGTACTCTCCAGAACCGTCGGAAAAGAACGCGATCCATTTGCCATTCGGAGACCACGCCGGGTCGCGATCCGCAACGCCGGGTGAGCGCGTGAGGTTCCGCACATCGCCGGTTTCGTCGGCGACCGTGAATATCTCGCCATGCGCCTCAAAGACCGCACGGACTCCCGTGGGAGATATGCCGTAGTTGATGATTTCTTCAGCCACGTTCTTAAAGCGCGGCCGCAGCGCGGGCAGATCGCTCGTGATGCGCACGTCAACGAGGCGCTGCTCACCGGATTTGAGATCCAAAATGCGGAGCGCACCGAGTTGTTCGAGAATGATGTTGCGGCCGTCGGTCGCTGCCGACTTGATGTCGCGTTCCGCACCCGCCGCGAGGCTGACCTTCTGGGACGCAAGATCGTAGCGGTACAGCGCTATTCGCCCGTCTCGATCGGACAAAAAGTAAATTCGATCGCCGACCCACATGGGATTGAAGTCATTGCCGTCACCGCGAGGGATCTCCGTCGTGGAAGAATCGCTCAGGTCAGCGATCCAAATCCTGGACATGCGTCCGCCACGGTAGTGCTTCCACGCGGTGATCGGGCGATTGATCGTGAAGGGAACGTAAACGAGGTGGGAGGCGTCGCTCGAGTATGCGCCCTGTTCGCCCATGGGCAGCGGCAGCTCGCTGGGCAAGTCGCCGCGCAAGGAGACGGTGAAAAGACGGTTAAAGTACGTGTAGTAGTTCGGGATGTAGCTGTCGCGGTCGGAACGGAACAGCACGCGCGTGCTGTCGGGCGCCCAGCCGAGAACTTCGTCACGTGCGGGATGATAAGTTAATCGCCTCGGCTCGCCACCGGTCGCCGGCAGTACGTAAACATCCTCGTTGCCGTCATAGGTTCCCGTGTAAGCGATCCATTGGCCATCAGGCGAGAAATGGGGGTCGGATTTACGGCCGGCCCCGCTGGTCAGCGCGCGCGCATGGCTTCCATCGGATTGCGCCGTCCATAGGTCGTCGCCGTACTGGAAAACAATCTGGTCCCCATGGATGTCGGGATTGCGGAGGAGCAGCGTGGAGCGACGGTTCATCGTCTGCGCGGCCAAGTTCCCTGAAAACAGCACGAAACTTGAAAGCAGCGTTAACAACACAAGGCACGAGAAGACACGCGATCCGTACCCAAGCGGGGCGACACTGCGCCTAAAGTTTCGGGACATGGCTGTTTGTTTAGCAGAATGTGCGGCAGTCTAGAGCCGGTTCTGCGGCATGTCAACGGAATTGAGCGCGCGCTGCGTGACTGCGCTAATTACCCATCTTTCCCCTTGTTGCCGCCGGCAGCGCGCATGTAAAGTTTGTGGCTTACAACACGGCAGTAGAGTGAGACAGAGAACTCGGGATATCCAATTCAGATTCGCCAATAAAACTATGTGGCCAAAACAGGCATTTGGGGGCTCCAGCATCTTCGGTTTTCCGGTCGGTGTTCTGACCATCAGCACGCGCCATGCGCTGCTGCCGGGGAATGTCCAGAACGCACAAAGCTTTCAACTGCCGATCGTTTACGAAGAGGTCGCGGTTTCGGATCCGCATGACCTCATGCGCGGCGAGCCCGGCTTGTTGCAGCCGATCATCTGTGCGGCGCAGAAACTTACCACGCGCGGCGTCCGCGCAATCGTCGGCGCCTGTGGATCGTTCGCCTACTACCAGAAGGCAGTGGCCGACGCCGTCGATGTCCCGGTTTTCCTTTCGATCATGACCCAGGTGCCGTTTATCCAGCAGTCGCTGGGCACACGAAAGAAGCTCTGCGTCCTTTGCGCGGCCGAATTCAGCATGAATGCCCGCATTTTTGAGCAGTGCAACATAACCGACACGTCCAACCTGGTGATCCGCCAGATGTGCGGCCACCCCGAATTCGATCGCATGCTGAACGCCGCAGACCCGATGGACCCGGCAAAATTGCGCGACGAAGTGGTTGCCGTGTGTGCCGACGCTCTGCGACAGGAGAGTGGGATCGCCGCGTTCCTGTTGCAATGCAGTGATCTGCCGCCGTTTGCGTGCGACATTCAGGAGGCCACCGGGTTGCCGGTGTTCGATATGACGCTGTTGATCCGGTGGTTGCAGTCGGCAAGTTGCTACTTGCCTTATGCAGGAATGACGCGGGCGCAGGCGGCGCACTAGGCTTCCGCCGCGCAAGGGTTTCTTACGACTGGAAGGTCATCATGAAATACTCCGATTACATCTGGCCATACACGGACTCGTATGCCTACATGGATAAAGTCCGCGGCGGTATGCCTCCGGTTATCATCTGCCTGGCTAGCAACGGGGGCGTGCAGGGCAAGGAATACAACGAAGCGATCCCTGAGACCGCCGACGAAATCGCCGATTCTGTTTACGCTGCCTACCAGGCCGGCGCCAGCATGGTCCACATCCACGCCCGCGATCCCCAGAACCTCCCCGATCCCGCTAGGACGAAAGAAGTGTGGTGGGAGGTGAACAGCAAAGTGCGCGAGCGTTGTCCCGACATCATCATCAACGATACGACCGGCGGCGGGTTCAACATGACAATGGACGAGCGCCTGTCCTGCCTGGACGCAAGACCGGAAATCGCTTCGCTCAATCTGGCGCCCGATATGAGCAAGTTCCATTTTAAGGAACGTAAAGCGCCGCTGCTCCACCCGCACCCGGCGTTCGACTACGATGACTGTCTCCCGTTTACTTACAAGCTGATCCACCGGTATGCGTCGGAGATGAAGAAGCGCGGCATCAAGCCGGAATTGGAGGTCTATCACACGGGCTGCGCGTGGGTTATCCGCGACCTCATGGCAGCAGGCGTGATCGAAAAGCCCTACTGGATTCAGACGGTGATGGGGTATCAGACCTCCAGCTTCCCGACCGTGCAGGCTGTGCTGGATCTGCTCCGCGACCTTCCTGAAGGGACCCTGTGGCTGTGTTCTGCCATTGGTCCGTACCAGTTGCCGATGACGGCTCTGGCCACGATCCTGGGTGGCCACGTGCGGGTCGGCCTGGAAGACAACATCTATTACCGTCGCGGAGAAAAGGCGAAGAGTAACGCGCAGGTGGTGGAGCGCGCCGTGCGCATCGCACACGAACTGAACCGCGAAGTGGCAACCGCGGCGCAGGCCCGCGAGATGCTTGGCCTTCCCCGCATTCCGACCCAGTACGGAGTGCAAGCAGCTGCGGGGGTTTGACCCGCGAGCGTATCGCCTCATTGTCGCCGGCGGGAACGTTTCGCGACGTTCCCGCCAGCCTGCCGTGCCACCGTATTCGGGAGAAATCGCACATGGCTGAAAACAGTGGCAGTGCTGTGCGGCACCAACAGCGGGAGATTTCGTCAGCGCCGGACAAAGTTCTGGCGCTTGTGCAACGATACGGCATTGCCACTGCCGAATACACTGTAGTCGAACGGCAGCAGGATCTGTTCAGGATCAGTATTCCGTTCCCCGTCGCACTGAAGGTGTGTTCGCCTGCGGTTCTTCACAAGACGGAGGTCGGCGGTGTCGTACTGGACATCAGGAACCGCACCGCTCTGCGCAGGGAATACGAGAAGCTCAGGCGCAGGTTCAGCAGTGAGCCGCTTCTGGTGCAGAAGATGGAGGAGGGCGGCCTTGAGATGATTGCCGGCCTCATTCGCGACGAGACATTCGGGCCCTGCATCATGCTCGGGTTGGGCGGAATTTTTGCCGAGGCGCTGAACGACGTCGTCTTCCGAAACCTGCCGATCACGGCCGCCGATGCGGACAACATGATGCAGGAGCTGAAGGCAAGCATGGTGTTGCAGGAGTTCCGCGGCCGCAGCGTCGACAGGCAAGCCATCATCGACCTGTTGTTAAATCTGTCGCGACTCGGAACCGATCTCGGCGAGCGTCTTGACCAACTCGATTTGAACCCGGTGATCGTTCGCGAGCGTGGCCTGTGCGTTGTGGATGCTAAGCTCGTGCTCCGGGACGCGGCGCGCGGCGCGTTAAGGCACAAGAAAAATCCCGTTCCGCCGAAAAGCTTGGCTGCGCTGCTGTTCCCGTCCAGCGTCGCCGTCGTCGGGGCGTCGCGCAATCCGCAAAAATACGGATACCAGATGATCGAAAACCTGTTACGGGGCGGGTTTCGCGGCAGCATTCATCCGGTGAATCCGGCCGGCGGCGAAATCCTCGGGCTGCCGGTTAGCCGGTCCGTAAGCGCCATCGATGGTCGGGTCGACCTCGCAATCCTGACGGTTCCCTCGCCGGCGGCAGCCAAAGTGGTTGAGGAGTGCGGCGCGAAGGGGGTCAAGGGTCTGGTGATTATCACGGGTGGCTTCCGTGAGGTGGGCGAAGAAGGCAAGCGACTGGAACAGGAACTCGCAGGTAGCGTCGCGCGCTATGGCATTCCGGTGATCGGGCCGAACTGCCAGGGGATCGTCAATCCATACGGCAATCTGGTGGCGTCCATCGCTATCGAAACGCTGCTCCCCGGCTTCCGCAGAGGACCAGTTGGGTTCATCACCCAGAGCGGTTCTATTGGGTCGGACCTGCTCCAGAGCGCGGTAAAGGACAACCTCGGTTTTTCTGCGTGGCTGAATGTCGGCAACAAGCTGAACGTCGATGAGTCGGACTTGCTTGAATTCCTGAATGCGGACCCGAATACTCGCTCGATCGCTTGTTACCTCGAAGACGTCGCTGACGGCGAGAAGTTCGTACGCACCTTGAAGCGGCTGAATAAGCCCGTTGTAATCCTGAAGGGCGGCCGGACCCGGGCAGGACAGAAGGCGGCGATGTCGCACACAGCCGCGTTGGCCGGGAACACGCAAGTGTGGCAGGGCGTGATGAATCAGCACAACGTGTTTTCCGCCCGTACCACGGAAGACCTTTTTGATCTCGCCAAGGCCTGCGCATATTTTCCTGGCTTCAGAGGCCGTCGGCTGCTGATTGTCGAATCATCCGGCGGCCTCGGCACGCTGGCCTCGGATTTTGCCGACGATGCTGGTATCGAATTGCCTGATCTGGACAGCGGTACGAAGCAAAACCTGGCAGAATTCTTTCCCCCTCACCTCGCGCTGCAGAACCCGTTGGACTTGGCGTCGGTGGAGCCCGACATTTATCTGCGCGTAGCCGCAGCCGCGGACTTGGATCGCTACGAAGCAGTGTTGCTGATTTTCGGAGACCCGGTGCAGCAGGCGGCCCGGGTTGTCGAGGAATTCAGGAAGCAAACGGCCAAGCCGATCGTGGTCGCCTTCAGCGGCGGCGGTCAGGTCGAAGCAGAGGAGCGGGCGAAGATTATCGACTTCGGTGTACCGGTGTACCCGAGCATCGCACGTGCGATGAAATACTTTCAGGAATGCGCAAGGCGGAGTAGGAAGGCAACCGTTAATGCTGCGGGCGAGGCCGTCGGTGCGGTGTAACTGGCAACCGGCTTTGACTCGCCGGTCCTTCACTGTTGCTTGTCAACGCCCAATTGCATCCGGCCGAGGAAGCTGGCGAACTTGGCAGTCGAGTGCAGGTTCCGGAACCGAGGATCCACCACCAGGAACGGCAGCCAGGTCGAGCGTTCTTCGATGGCCTGCTGCAGCGCCTGAAGGGCAGAATCGGTTTGCTTGAGACCGGCGTGAACGACGGCTATGTCATACGCAGAGACATAGGCTTGCTTGGCCAGAAGCTTCAATTCCTGCACGGTACGTAGCGCGTCCCGTGTTTTCCCCGCCACGCCGTAAGCATGACCGAGACTGCCAATCGTGCGAGAGTTGCCGCCGTCTTCCGCCACCGCCTTGCGCAGCTCCTCGACCGCATCGTCAATGCGGCCATTCTGTTCGTGCAGCATGCCCGACAACCAGTGCGCGAGGGCGTAATCGGGTTCAATGTCGAGAACTTCTTCACATTGCCTCGCCGCGCTAGCGTAGTTGCGGCAATGATAGAAGATGACGCCGGCCCACACATTGGTGAGCGGCGAAAGCGGATCGCACCGCAATGCCTCCCGGGCTTGCGCCAGAGCTTCCGGCTCGCGGTGCAAAACACAGAGGAGATTAGCGTACCAGTGGTGGGCGTCGGCATAGGCGGGCTGCAGTTCGATCGCACGCCGATATTCGCTTTCCGCGCTTTTCCAGTCCCATTCAAAAAACATCTTCACTTCGCCAAGCGAAGCGTGAGCTTCGGCGAGTGATGGATCGAGTTCCACCGCCTTTAGGGCAGCCTCTCTGGCTTTCGGCATCGCCTCTGCCGGCGAGAGCAGGCCGTAGCCGGCCAGCATCGTGTAAGCATCGGCCAGACCGCTGTGCGGCAGCGGATACGCCGGGTCGTGGCCGAGTGCCTCCTTAAACCAGCCGATCGCTTTGTGCAGCGCTGGTTTGGTCCGCTTGTTCCAGTGATAGCGGCCTCTGAGGTAAGCCTCGAAGGCGGCGGGATTTTTCGTCGTCCTCATGCGCAGCATTCCCCGCGCCGACGGCAGCAGTTCGAACTCGAGGGAGGATGCGATGCGCTCTGCAACTTCGGACTGGATAGCGAAGATGTCGGCCACACTGCGCTCGTAAGCTTCGGCCCACAGGTTCGTTTGCCGGTGCACGTCAATAAGTTGCGCCGTAATACGGATGCGGTCGCCAGCGCGACGCACTGCCCCCTGCAGCAAAAACTTGACTTTGAGTTCGCGACCGACCTGCTCGATGCTCTTCTCGGCGTCCTTGTAGCGCATGACAGACGCGGAGCCGGTTACTTCCAGCAGATCCGGACGCACCCGGCTCAACTGAGTGATCATTTCTTCCGTGAGGCCGTCGCTGAAGAATTCCTGCTCGGGATCAGAACTCAAGTCCTTGAATGGCAGGACGGCGAGCGTGATACTGCGCGGTCGTTTGGTATTGCCGGACCCCCGCCCTTGCCACCAGGCATCCAGTTCCCCCTTAAAGGCATAAACGGAGCCGCGCGTGTGGTGAATGTGCCGGTGAACCGGGAGATCCTCCTTCTGCTCCCACAGGCGGACGGTCCGCACGTCACGGCGGAAGTACGCGGCAATCTCCTTCCATGAATCGAGGCGTTCGTCACCGGCCGGCATGCCGCGCTGTGCTTCCATCAACTTGAATCAACCACTCCCTTCGCCGGCCGATAGTGTCGGCTTCACACTCGCTAGTTCCGCCTTCAGCCGGCGGATGGCCAGGATGAGCCGGTCTCGCCGATGCAACTGCTCGGCCTGTGATTCGGTCCGCGTCATCTCGTCGACGCCGCGGCCCAGGGCTTCGATCATCGCGTCGTCAAACGCGGGAGTGGGACCGAGGTCATTCATCAACGCGAGATACGCGGGTCCGTATCGACCATAATACTGCCGAATGCCCTCATCCGCATTTGTATTCGCGACCCCGAACGGGCCCATGATCGCCCAGCGCAGCCCCAGGCCGTCGCGCACCGTCGCGTCGACCGAATCGACATCCGCCACGCCGGACTGGACGATGTTGATGGCTTCGCGCACGAGCGCCGCCTGCAGGCGATTCAGGATGAAGCCGACTACGTAGCGCTTTACCCGAACGGGAGATTGCCCGACCTTCCTGAGAAACCCGCAGGCGCGGTCGATCACCTCTTCGGGCGCGCCAGGCATCGGGAGGATTTCCACCGCGGGGATGACGTGGGGCGGATTCACCGGATGTGCGACGAAGCATCGGTAAGCGCCGGGCAGGCCAGCGGCAATATCGTGGATGTTCAAGGTTGACGTGCTGGTCGCAACAATGGCCTGCGCATCGGCCAGGCGGTCAACTTCGACGAACATGCGTTGCTTCTGTTCGAGATTCTCAGGCCCGCTTTCCTGGACGTACACGGCGCCGCGCAACGCACTCGCCAAGTCGGCGCAGACCGTCACCCGCTGCTCAGCTTCGGCTGCTTCGGCGCGGGTCATGAGGCCGTGGCCGACGGCCAGGGCAACTGTCTCCGCTACCCAGGCTCGAGCACGGGCAGCCTGGGTTGGAATGGCATCGTAGATGTGGGTCCGGCATCCGCCGCGGGCAAAGACAAGGGCCCAGCTGCGGCCGATTACGCCGCTCCCAATAACCGCTGCAATTGTGGTCTCAGGCACATAAGCTCCTACGGGATCACGGGCAGTAGCACATGCGACGGATATGAGCTCGTATGCAGAACCTGGTTGTGCGCCACGGCCCACTTCGTCTCGTCATAATTGTGGCCGCCCGTATTGAGGTTGCGGTCGAACCGCGGAAAGTTGCTGCTGGAGATCTCCAGCCGGATTCTGTGTCCCGGAGCGAAATAGTTGCTGGAGGCCTCCATGTCGATTTCAATCTTGTAGACGCGACCTAGCTCCATCCATACCGTTTTGTCGTATCCGTCGCGGTAACGTGCGCGTTTAATCCCCTCCTGCACATTATAGGCGGTTCCGTCAGGGTACACATCGACGAGTTTCGCAGTGTAGTCCGTGTCGCGAGCCGATGAGGATACGTAGAGAACAGCTTTGATGGGACCGGTTATTTCGACCCCCTTCTGCAAGGGAGAGGTGGAATACACGAGCACATCCTGCCGCATCTCCACCTCGGACTGGTCGAAGGAGCCCGCGGGGGCCTGCTCGGTCATGGTGCAGCACACCGGCCCGCCCACAGACGGAACCGGCGTCGCGGGGTCGTAGGTAAAACGGTCGGGCGCATCGTAACCCGGCGCTCGCGTGCTCAGCGAACCGGTCCCCATCCGGCTATTCGCGTTGCCGTCGCTACGTAGAAAGTACTTCGTGTATTCGGTTCGCGCCAGGGGCCATTCGTTTTCTGCCCGCCACTCATTCCTGCCCATGACGTAGATCAGCACATGCGGGCGCCGGGTTACGCCATTGTCGATCCCCTTCAGCCAATAGTCGAACCACTGCAGATAGAGTTTTTCGAGCTCGAACCTCGCATCACCCAAGTCGCGGTGACCCACGATCGTGTGTTCCGTTGCGGTTTCCGACGCGCAATGGGTCGTAGGCGAGACAACGATGAACTGATTATTGCGGCCGACATCGCTTAATGCGTTGTGCCGCATGAGATTGAACTGGTATAGGGTCTCACCGACGCCGAAGTCGTACCACGAATTCACCTGCAAGGAAGGCGTATCGAAGCGGTCTGTTGGTTCGAGGTAGCCGCGAGTGTGCCAGTAACCATCCTCGGCGGGGTGGGACACGATAGCTTCAAAATCGCTGGGCGGCCCCTGCGCCTCTTTCATCATGTCGATTAGCGGTAAGCTGCGCCACGCGGTGCGGAAGTCGGCGGCCGGAGTTGTCGGAGCAGGATTGAAGATGTGGCCGTACTTCTCGTAGAAATCGTCGGTGCTGCCGGCCGGCGGGTGCAGGAAGTAGTTGCTCCCCAGGTCGTGGAACCACCCGAAGGCGGCCGCCAATTCGATCGCGCCGCCATTCAGCACGCCAAACCCGCGCTCCGGAATTGAGCTCCCAGCCGCTTGCGGGATCATGGTCGCCAGATGCGGGTTGTGCAGTTTGGCTTGCATGACCTGGACGTCGCCAACGTACGAGCAGCCGTACGTGCCGACTTTCCCGTTGGACCAGGGCTGGCGGGCAATCCACTCGTCTGTGTCGAAACCGTCCTGCACATCATCGGCCGAAATTCGGTAATCGCCCTGCGATTCGTACCTGCCGCGGACATCCTGCACAGCGACAACGTAACCCTGGCCGGCGAAGTGATAGGCCGGCGAGTTCCCGCCCTTCGCACTCTTGCCGCGCCACAGATTCTTGTTATACGGCGTGCGAACCAGGACGACCGGGAGCTTCGGGTTCGTCGTGGTCTCCGGAAGATAGAGGTCGGTTGAGAGTTTGACGCCATCGCGCATGGGGACCATGACGCTCTTCTGCAAACGCACCTCGTACTTTGCGGTCGGCCAGCGACTCGGGGTTTGTCCCGATGCCGACAATGCGCAGCCGATCACCAAAACTGCCGCGACCGCCAAGCGGATTCGTATTCTCATCTACTCACCTCACAGACCCGCGCCAGCAGAACATTTGGACAGCCGTTGGGGCAGTGTGTCGTAATCACCTCCGGGCGCCGGCTCCACCTGCTTCTCGCTTGAATTCGCCTACGCCGTCAATTCGAAGCTCTGCCACCTCACCTAACGGGTTAATCACGAACGAGAGGAAGCGGCGCTCAGTACGCAGATTTGGGTTGTTGTCGCGCCAGAGCGTGCGGAAGGTGTCGAAGTTCCAGTGCTGAAGGTCCGCGGTGAGGCCGAGATCCTTGAACCCCAGCACTAGCGCGCCCTTTTCAAGCTTCACTTCAACGAGTCCATACAGGGGGTCAAGATATGTCCCTGAGTACCGCGACAACTCGAGAGTCGGCTTGGTCGCCGCAACCCGGTGTTCTTGCTCATTCCGGACTTGTTGCGCGATGACATCCTCCGCACGCTTCTGGGCGGTCCAGAGGATTGAACCCCAGTCCTGCACCGGCGCACCGAGCTCCGTGTCGATGATGCGGTACATGACAGCGGTGCTGTAGAAGCGGCCAGTGTTGGACAACACTACCCATCCGAGCTTGCGGTCGGGCATGAAACCGGTCATGCACATCATGCCGTCCGTCTGGCCGCCGTGATGAATGATCTTGTGACCGCGGTAGTCGTTGATAAACCACGCGAGGCCATAAGTGGCAAAGTTCGCCTGAGAAACCAATCCGACCAACGGCGAGTGCTCGTTCGTCGTGATCAGCATCTGCGGCCTGTGCATCTCGTCGGACGTCGCCTTGCTGAAAAATGTGCGGCCATCGAGTGTGCCGTCGTGCATCTGCAGCCGCACCCAGCGCGCCATGTCGCCGACGGTGGAAAGGATGGATCCCGCGGGGCCGGCGTTATCCAGGTTGATGAGCGGAATCGGCTGCATGTTGCCGTCGATCACGGTGTGTGGGGTGGCGATATCCGCGCCGGCACGTAGTGCGTGGTTGGAGATCACACTGGCGTTCATTCCCAGCGGGCGAAAAATCCGATCACGGACGAAGTCGTCCCAGCTGGCGCCGGTCACCGCCGGGATGATCTGGCCGGCAGTGATGAACATCAGGTTCTGATACTGCCAGCGGGAGCGCAAGCTGGTCGACTGCTGCACATACCGCAAGCGGCGGATGATCTCGTCGCGGTCCAACTTAGTTCCCCAGAAGAGGAGGTCGGTCGGCGCCACGCCGCTGCGATGGGTGAGCAGATCGCGGACGGTCAGTTCGCGCGTCACATACGAATCCTGCACCTGAAAGGACGGAAGGTGCTTCGTGACGCGATCGTCCCACCTGACCTTGCCTTCGTCTACCAGCATGCCGAGCGAGGCGGCGGTGAATGCCTTGCTTGCGGAGCCGATCGCGAACAGCGTGTTCGCGCCCACTGGCACCGCATCGCCTTTCGTCTTCACGCCGTATGTTTTCAAGAACACGACTTCGTCATTCTTGATGACGGCGATGGCAAGCCCCGGTACCTCCCACTGCTGCATGGAGGAGCGAATGTAAGGGTCAAGCGAGTTCCAGTCGGTCGCCTGGCCGAGGCAGGAGACCGTGCTTGTAACTAGCAGACAGAAAGCAAGAAAAGTGGAATAGCGTCGCAATCCATTACTCCTTGGGCCGTTCTGGCCTGCCGGGAGCAACGCCAGCCGTGAGGCCGAGGTCGACTCCGAGCAGTTCTTCGACGTTGGCGGCCGGCACGAGGCGGGGAGGGATGGCGCGGTCCAATTCCTCCAGGGTCCAGGTGCCGGAACTCTCAACAGCGTGCACGACTTGCGGCATGGATAACATCAGAATCCGCTTGCCGATCACCTGAAAAATTTGTGAGCTCGCCGGGCAAGCTTCTTCCGCGAGCCACGCTACCAGCGGCGAAACGTTTGCCGGGTCCCAGGGATCGAATTGGCCAGGTTCGGGTTTGGCGAGATATTGGTCGGCGCCGCGTTGGGCAGAGCTCATGCGCGTGCGCGCAGAGGGCGAGATGCAGTTCGACCGCACGCCGAAGCGTTCCGCCTCCACTGCCACGACGCGAGACAGGCCGATAATTCCCAGCTTCGCGGCGGTGTAGTTCGCCTGGCCGAAGTTGCCGGCAAAGGCGGCGACTGACGTCGTGTGAATCACGGAAGCTTTCACCGGAGCGCCGGATGTAGCCGCGCTCTGCTTCCAGTAGGCGACGGCATGGCGCGTCGGGGCGGCATGTCCCTTGAGGTGGACCCGGATCACCTGGTCCCACTCTGCCTCCGACATGTTGGCCAAAGTGCGGTCCCGCAGAATGCCCGCATTGTTGACGAGAACGTGAAGGTCGCCGAAGGTCGAAACCGCTAAATCGATGAGTTCGCGTGCCTGCTCCCAGTCGGCAATGTCGTGGCTGCTGGCAACGGCACGACCGCCGCTCTCAACGATGTTTCGGACCACCTGATTCGCGGGCGAAACATCGCCGCCTTCGCCTGCGATGTCGACGCCGAGGTCGTTAACAACCACACTTGCGCCGTGCGACGCGAGGCAGAGCGCATGGGAGCGCCCCAGCCCCCGGCCGGCGCCGGTGACGATCGCTACCCGTCCCGCGAGGCGTTGCATCAGCGTTCCTCCCGCGGCGCCGGCGTGAACAATGGCAGCGGAGGAGCGGCGTCGCGGTCCTTCCAGACGAGCCGCACCCGGTCCCCGATGCCACAGGCCCCGTCGACAATGTTGGTCAGTACGCGAGGACCTTCTTCCAGTTCAACAACGGCGACAATGTAAGGCGGGCAAAAGTCCGGAGAAATCTGCCGGCGCACGGTGGTGAACGAATACACTGTGCCGCTACCGCAGGCATCGACCCAGTTGATGTCCCACGAACCACACTGCAAGCAGAAAGGCCGCGGGTAGAATTGGTGCTTCCCGCACGCGGTGCAGAGTTGCAGCAGAAAACGGTGATCCGCAGCGGCGCGCCAGAAGGGCTCGGCAATGGGATCAGTCACGATCAAAGTTGTGTCATTCATTGGCAAGCACCACCGTGGAAGCGACGGAAAAGAATCCGCCGATGCCGTGCGCGACGGCGATTTTCGCCTTGTCCACCTGGCGTTCGCCCGCCTCCCCCCGTAACTGCCGCACGGCCTCGACCAGCAGCAGGAGTCCTAGGGCCCCAGGGTGGTTGTAGGACAGGCCGCCGCCGGAGGTCATCGAGGGCAGCGAGCCGCCGGGAGCAAGATTTCCCGCCTGCACAAATGCCCCGGCCTCACCACGGCCGCAAAACCCAAGATCTTCGAGCGCGATCAGCGGAGTGATGGTGAACGCATCGTACGGCTCGAAGACGTCGACGTCGCCGCAGCGAATGCCCGCCATGGCGAACGCTTCGCGGCCCGTCTGCACGGCCGTGGTCGTCGTCAGGTCCGCCATTTGTGAAATGTTCCAATGGCTGTGGCTTTCCGCCGCCCCGATAATACGGATCGGCTGTTTCATCGCGTCCCGCGCCGTCTCGGCAGAAGTGACAATCAGCACGCCGCCGCCGTCGGTGATGAGGCAGCAGTCCAATTTGTGCAGCGGATCGGAAATCATTTCCGAGGCGAGCACATCGTTGACAGTAAGCGGGCCGCGCGACCACGCCTTCGGGTTCAGTTGGGCCCAGCGGCGTGCCGTGACCGCCACTTCAGCCATCTGTTCCGAGGTGACGCCGTACTGGTGCATGTAGCGCGCGGCGGCGAGTGCATAGGACCCGATGGGGACCGGCAGTCCGAACGGCGCCGTGAATTGTGACAGCACGTCTTCGCCCCACCAGGGGTCCAGCCTGCGCCGCCGGAGGGTGCGCTGCCGCGAGGCATACGCCACCAGCGCCACCTCGCAGAATCCCGCCGCAATGGCGGCGATGGCGTGGTGAATGAAGGCTTCAAACGCGGCGCCGCCAAGGTCGGAAGAATCGGCGTATCGGGGCTGAATCCCGAGGTACTCGCCGACGCGGACCGATCCCTCCTCGCCCATGTAGTTGACGAAAATGCCGTCAACGTCACGAAGCGTTAGGCCAGCTTCGGCAACCGCTTCTCTCGCCGCCACTGCGACCATGGAGAGCTCGTTGTGGTCGCGCACTTCTCCGAGCGGCGTTTCGGCAACACCGGTGATATACATCGGTGTGCGGGAGAGATCGATCATGCCGCACCGCCTCCGGTGACGCTGGCATTGCGCATTTCCTCATAGCGCGCGAGCAGGGCGGAGCGCCGGATCTTGCCGTTCTCTTCGCGCGGGAACTGCTCGAGGAACTCGTAGGATTTCGGGACCTTGTAGGGCGCCAGGCGCTCGCGGCAGTGACCGTCAAGTTCAGTGATGGACGGCGGATGCTTCGGATTGGCGGGTTGAATGACGGCGTGCACGCGCCGGCCCCAGTCCTCGTCGGGCAGGCCGATCACCGCCACGTCGAGTACCTCCGGGTGCTGCGTCAGCGCATTTTCAACTTCCGCTGGATAGACGTTCGCGCCGCCGGAAATGATCATGTCGACGCGGCGATCAGCAATAAAAAGGTAACCCTGATCGTCCAGCCAGCCGAGGTCGCCCACGCTGATGAAGCCATCGCTAGACTTGGCGGGCTCGCAGCCGAGGTAGCGGTACGGCGCCGCATCGGTGATAGTGAGGCGCATGAAGATCTCGCCGATCTCTCCCGGCGGCAGAGTATGGCCGCGATCGTCGATGATGCGAATCTCCGTGAGCCGCGGCCGGCCCACACTCCCCGGATGGGTCAACCACTCGTCGCCACGCATGGTGACCAGCCCGACGCCTTCCGTCGACCCGAATGCCTCGTACAGACGCTCGGGGCCGAGAAGTTCGATCCACGATTGCTTCAGCCAGGCAGGACAAGGCGCAGCACTGTGCCAGAAGGCTTCCACAGACGAGAAGTCACGTTGACGGATATCGGGCAGGCTGATAATCCGTCGCATCATTGTCGGCACCATGAACGCGAACTGGACCCGGTGGCGCCCGACGATATCCACGAAGCGGGCGGCGTCGAAGTGCGCCATGACGATGAGCTTGTGATCCTCGAAGAGGCCACAGTGGCTCCAAGTAAACGGCGAATTGTGATATAGCGGGCCCGCGATCAATTGCGTCTGCCCCGTCCGGAAGCCAAGAAATCCGCCCATCACCCGGGCGAAATCGCCGGGACGTTTGGCCCAGGGACTCGGGTCGATGATGATCTTCGGCGTGCCGGTGGAACCGCCCGATCCGATCGACTTGCCCGGATGGGCCACAACATCGGGCAGCGGCGTATAGCAGGGGCTCTGGGTCAAAGCCGCAGCCGGCAAGCAGACGTAGTTTGCGTGCTGCCAGTCAGAAACGATGATGCTGGGCTCGGCGACCCGCAACATGGCCTCGCGCTCCGCTCCGGGCATGCGCGGGTGCAGGGGCAAGACGCACGCGCCCAGCCTCCATGCCCCGAGCGTCGCGTAAAAGTGCTCAACACAGTTGGGCAGCGCCACCACTACCATGCTGCCGAGCCGCACCCCTGAGCGCTGGAGCGCATGGGCTGCCGCCGTGGCATTGCGGTCCAGTTCCGCCCAGCAGACATGCTGCTCGGAGCCGTCCTGCCGGACGAAAATGATGGCGTCCTGCTCCGGATGCTCGGTCGCCAGCATTGAAATACGCCGGCCAAACGAGATGGCTTCGTCGGACATTTTCTTCATGTCATCCAGTGTTCAGAACTTGTCGAACATCCACGACTGCGCAGCCGGGAAAGCCGCTTCGAAAACTTCGAGTGTTCCCGGAGGCGCGTTGTGCAACCTGCCCGTAGCGGCGGCATCCACAGGGCGCAACCACCCGGTGTACAAGGCGCTCAGAGCGCCGATGTCGAGTCGGGCGGCGGCCGACGCGATCCGCAGCAAGTGCGCGGTGCCATGCGCGATTTCCAACCGAAACGCTCCATTGTTATCGCGCACGACGGGGTCGGTCAGTTCAAACTCAAGAGCGAGGTTGAGCGACGCTGGATATTCTCGGTTCTCGAGTGCGCCCGCGAGCTGCAGGACGCGCGCCATCCAGAACGTCCGGCCGGCCGCGGTGATCTGACAATCGCCGATGAGCAGTGCCGACGGGTCCTCTGGCGGTCCGGGCCAGAGCAGCGCAGTCCCTAATGGCCCCTGGCAGGCAAAGAGCGATAGCAGCGCCCGCGCGCTGGCCTCATCGTGCCAAACCAATTCCCGGCAGTGGAACGCGTACGAGTATGGCGATTCAGCGGGATCGGGCACTTGCTCGTAGACGACATAGCCGGTGACCTTGCCGTTGGTGCGCGCCAGGTAACGGTGGATCTCAGCGCCGTGATTTTCCAGGACGCGCTCGGTCCACCACGCGGCTTCACGATCCAGCAGACCACTGCGTCCCGCCGCGAACTCGCGGTAGCAGCCGTCAATCTCTCCGAGTTCGCCCTCGCCCCAAGGCTCGAGAGTTGCACCGGCCGAGGCGCGCGGGAGTTTGTCCACTGAAACGCGAAACCGGTTGTAGCTCCCGGCCATTTCGTACCCGAGCTTGCGATAGGGCGCGACTCCGGTGGGGTAGAGCACCGACAAAGCGGCGCCCGACGCGTGCAATTCCTGGAGGACGCTGCTTAGCAGCCGTGATCCGTATCCGCGTTGGCGTGCCTCCGCAGCTACTTTTACCCCACCCACGCCGCAAGACATGACGCTCCGTCGTCCGAAGTACTGCCGGAACGGCATCAAGTGCAGGGCTGCCTGCACAGTGCCGTCCTCGACCAGTACGCGGCCGTTTCCGAGCGGAGCAGAACGATAGCGGTCCAACAGGTACCCAGGAAACGGAAATGCCTCGCGATGCAGCGCCAGGACCCGTTGCCGATCCTGTTCGACCATCGTGCGAATCTCAATCGCCGATTGCGCTTGCGGACTCATTCGTCGGAATCAATGTCCTCCGGCTTGAACGGCAACACCGCCCGAGCCGTCGGGGATGACCGGCAGCACGATGTAGGACGGGTGAATACGCGAGTGGTGGACGGTATTCCTGGCCGCAACCCACTCCGTTTCGTCGTAATTGTTCCCGCCGGTGTTCAGGTTGCGATCGAAGCGCGGGAAATTGCTGCTTGAGATTTCCAACCGGATGCGGTGCCCGGGCGCGAAGTAATTGCTGGTCGCCTGCAGATCGATGGTGAGTTCGTAAGTCTCTCCGGGCTTCATACGGCTCGGGTGCTCGTAGCCGTTACGATATCGCGCGCGCAGAATGCCGTCCTGCACGTTGTAGGCAATACCGTCGGGGTAGATATCAACGAGCTTGCCGGTAAAATCGGTGTCGGGAGCGGACGAGGAGACATTCAGGATGACTTTCAATGGGCCGGTTACTTCCACGCCCTTCTCCAGCACTGGACTAGTGTAAACGAGGACGTCGTGCCGTATTTCGACCTCGGATTGATCGAAGCCGCCGGGAGCCGCGTCCTGTGTCCCGGTGCAGCACAGGGGCCCGCCCACGCTCGGTACCGGCGAGTTCGGGTCGTATGTGTATTGGTCGGCCGGCTCATTGCCCGGCGGCTCCGTTGACAACGTTCCGGTGCCGAAGCGGCTGTTCGCGTGTCCATCGCTGTGCAGGTAGTACTTCGTCCATTGCGTTCGCGCCAGCGGAAGTTCGTTTTCGCCGCGCCACTGGTTCCGCCCCATTACGTAGATCTGCACTTTCGGCATGCGAGTGACGCCGTTGTCCACGCCTTTCAGCCAGCGGTCGAACCAGCGCAGGTACAGTTCGTAGTAGTTGAGCCGGGCATCGCCGAGGTCGCGCGCGCCCACGGCGGTATCGACGGTGGCGAGTTCGGAGAAACAGTGTGCCGTCGGCGAGATGATCAGGAACTGATTGTCGCGGGCTTCCGGCGAGTCGCCGTTCGTGCGCATCAGGTTGAAGAGCTTGAGCGTGTCGCCCACGGCAATGTCGTACCAGGAATTGATGTGCAGCGCGGGGGAATTGAAGTGGTCCGTCGGCTTCACGTAGCCGAACTTGTCCCACCACGGATCATTCGGCGCGTGCGACAGGAAATCCTCCCAGTCGGTGGGGGGAGCGCCCGCAGCTTCAACCATTCTGATTACAGGCAGGAAGCGCCACATCTTCTGAAAATCGATTTTCGGAAGTACCGGAACGAAGTTGAAACGTTCCGCCGTGCGTACAAATTGTTCGTTGTCGAGGTTCGTCCGCACCTTCGGCGCATACTTACTGCCGTTTCCCGGAAACCAGCCGAACCCGGCCGCAAGTTCCAAGGCACCGCCGTTCAGCAGCCCGAAATAGCGGTCACTGCCGCCAGCTGCCTGCGGAATCATCGCTGCCAGATGGGGATTCTTCTTCTTCGCCATCTCCATCTGGTTCTCGCCTAAATAAGAGCAGCCGTAGCTGCCCACCTTGCCGCTGGACCACGGCTGGGTCGCCGCCCAGGTAACAGTCGCGTCACCGTCGTCGGTGTCGGCCGCGGAAACCGTGAAAACACCGTCGGACTCGAACTTGCCCCGCGTGTCCTGGACGGCCACGACGTAACCGTGAGAGGCGAAGTAGTAGGCGACGGACTGCGGCGAGCGGAAGTTCCAGTTTGCTGCGCCGGCCTTGTTGTACGGCGTACGAATCAGGATGACGGGAAGCTTGTCCCCGGCGCCCTCCGGGATGTAGAGGTCCGTCGATAGCTTTACGCCATCGTGCATGGAAACCATCACGCTCTTTTCGAGCCTAACTTTGTATTGCTGCTTATATTCGGGCGGATACAGCATTTGGGCTTGTACCGCGGCAGTCAAGCACGAACACACGAGCAACACGGCGGCCCATGCCGGCCGCCATTGCATGGCTGGCTTCGCGCTGTTCCAGCTAATCAGTCGAAACATGGCGAATCTCCCGCTCAATTTCTGCTTGCACCAGCGCGGCTAATTGCGGGAGCCGGCGCCCGCCGCTTTTGTTGCAGGGGTCGGTGCCTGGAAGAAGTAGTGCCCGGTCCACTGCGGACGCTTGGAATCGTTCGCCACGTCGTACCCGACAAGGAAGTTCAGCCGGGTGTAGCTAACGGCAGCATCCCAATTGATGCCCTGACCGACAGTATCTTTGGGCGTGTGGTGAACAGTGCCTAGCCAATCATTGATCACCTGGCCGCCGCTGCGCTTGCCGTCACCGCTGTTCACGCCGTTAAAGAAGAACACCCCCGGCACGCCCATGACCATGAACGGGAAGTGGTCGCTGCGCGTGAAGACCATCTGGTCGGGCGCAGCATCGGCGCTGATCGCGATTCCAAGGTGGGCGGTAGCTTCCTTCACGGCGTTCATCAGGGTTGAATACTCTGCGCCAATGGGAGCGATATCCTTGACCGGGTACAGCATGAGGAAGTTATCGCAGTTGATATCGGCCACAATCTGCTCGAGAGGCACAGGCGGATTGTGGACGAAGTAGTCGGACCCGAGGATCCCCTTTTCCTCGCCCGTGACCGCTACAAATATCAGCGACCGCTTCGGCGGCTTTGGCAGACTGGCGAACGCGCGCGCGGCCGCCATGATGGTCGCCGTGCCACCAGCGTTGTCGAGCGCCCCGTGGTACACCGTATCGCCATTGACCGCTGGGCCGATGCCGACGTGATCCATGTGGGCCGAATAGACCACGTACTCATTCCGCAGCACCGGGTCGGAACCGGGCAGCACCGCGACCACGTTCTGGCTTTCCACGGTGCTGTGGCGCATCGTACCGTGAATTCTCATCTTCACCGGCAGATCGAAGGATTGCGGTCCCTTGGCCAGCGCGGCGGCCAAGTCTTTTACAGTGTGGGAAGTTCCGGCGAAGAGTGCGTCAATGCCGCTCATTGTCAGGCGGCCGGCCGGGCCCTCTTCAAAGAAACGCGCGTGCGCTTTGCCGGAATTGTCGAGCCAGCCGAAGCCATCGAGCTGGCGATTGATCTTTTCCTCTATCAGCGGGCCGGGACCGGGAAGCAGCGTGACGATGCCCACGGCGCCGTGAGCATATGCATTGGCTTCCTTGGTCGTAAGGAGGGAATAGTAGCCGCGTTCATCGCTGGGAGTCGAAGCCGGACCACCGAAAAACATCGCGACGATCTTTCCTTTCGCATCCACGCCCGCATAGTCGTCGTAATGTTGTTCTGGGTCGGTCACACCCCAGCCGACGAAGACCACCGGCGCGGTCACGTCGATGGCATCGCTGATCATTGACGGATGAAGCAGGAAATCCTTGTGGTATTCCAGCGGGCGCTGCTGGTCCCCGTTGATGAGGACCATGGATGCATCGCTTTCCTCGATTTCCGTCTTGCGAAGGGGTACCTTCTGGATGAATCCAGCAGGCGTCGCGGGTTTCAGTCCCAGCGCTTCGAAGTAGCTGGCCACGTACAGGGCCGCTATTTGCTGCCCCCGCGTCGCGGTTTCCCGCCCTTCGAGCAGACTGTCGGCTAGGAATCGAATGTGCGCAGCAATCCAACTGGGACTGATTTGGTTGAGTGCGACATCCGCCGGCGCCTGCTTCTGCTGGGCGCTCGTGCCCAGGCACACTGCCAAGACAAGAACAATGCCGATCCGTGCCCTTTTCATTTTCATTTTCATTGCAGATCTCCAGTCCTTTCAGCGCCTGCGCGACTCGGCATTCCGTCCTGTCGTCGTTACGCAGTAGCTGTAGAGTTTTTCCCACTCAAGGCGGTGCCCATGAGCGAAGGTTTACAGACACGCCCCTTGGTAGCAGGCGTGTCGGGCAAGACTAGCTCGGCTTATACGTCTCCCTTTCCGACAGTGTCAACGGTAATCAGGGGTAAACAAGGGTATGGCCGAGCACGGTTTCAGCGGCGCGGCAGGAGATCGAACGCGATGCGACTCGCTCAGACGAGGTCCTCAATGAGCAGGGCGTGAATTTCGCGAGGGCCGTGAACGCCGGCGGTAAGCGTCATCTCGATGTCGCCGGTGCGACTGGGGCCGGTAATCAGCGTCATGATCGAGAGGTCGATATCGGCCCGTGCCCGGCGCAGCGCCTCCCCCATTCCTCCCACTAACTGGCTGGGCGTGAACACGACCACATGAATCGCTGGCAGCAGCGAAATGAGTCGGTTGCGCTCGGCATTCGTTAGGATTACAGTGCCGGTGTCGGCGACGGCAACCTGGCAGCCTGTGACACCCAAGTCCACCTGGCTAACATTACGTGCAAACTCACGAAACGACGTACTACCATTTTCAGTCGGACGTACGACGGTCTCGACCTCTTGCTCCAGCCAGTCGGCAATTCGGAGGTTTTCGACAATGGAAGCATTCGAGATCGCTGCGGATCGTATTCCCCGGCTGCTAATGAGTTCGTGCACGTACTGTTGGAGCATCGTTCGGGATTCGATTTTTGCGAACCGGCCTCCCACTGCTTCCAGGGCAGTGGCGAAGCGTGCAGCCAAGTCCCCGTCTCGAGCGTCGATCGATTCCGGTGCGACCGGAAGCTCTGGTCTGCCCCGGCGGCCACCCAATGCATTTCGGATTCGGCGAAGGAAGACGGTTTCGCTGCTTGTATAGCTCAACCGTGCAACTCCTCTCGCCAGATCTGATTGAACGAGCGTGGCGCCATGGCGGGGAAGTCCCGCGATTCCGTCCAGGAGGAAACCAGTGGCAAAGAGCCGGTTTTCATTGCTCCACCGATGGTGGTGGATGGTTGCATCCGGCGGGCCAGCGCCGCCGTCAGTCGATACAGCGCCGGGTGGCGGATGACAAAGGCAAACGCCATGGCCAGAATTGCCTCTCCGCGACTGGAGGGCCGCTTATGCGACGTCGAAATCTTCGCCCTCAGGTCCAACAGCAGATCCGGGATGTCGATCTTGACCGGGCAAACATCTCTGCAGGCGCCGCACAGACTAGAGGCGAATGGCAGTTCCGCGGAACAGTCAATGCCCGACAACTGCGGCGTGATAAGCGCGCCGATGGGTCCTTGGTAAACCCAACCGTAAGCGTGCCCGCCGACGCTGCGGTACACGGGACAGATGTTCAAGCACGCGCTGCAACGGATGCAAGCCAGCGCCTCGCGCTGGATTTCGTCGGCGAGAATTCGCGAGCGCCCATTGTCGAGAATGACGATGTGAAGCTGTTCGGGACCTTCCCCGGCGACATGCATTTTCGTCCCGGTGATCAGCGACACGTACGACGACATGATCTGGCCGGTCGCACTGCGGGGAAGAACTTCGAGGAACGTCGCCAAGTCGTCAAACCGTGGAATCAACTTCTCTGCTCCCATGACCGCAACGTGAATGCGTGGCAACGAAGTGGTTAGGCGGGCGTTCCCCTCGTTCTCGAGGACCACGATCGTGCCGGTTTCGGCGATGCCGAAATTAACGCCGCTCACGCCCATGTCCGCCTCGAGAAACTTATTCCGCAATGCCTGCCGCGCCGCCGCCGTGAGTTGCTCCACATCGTCGGTGTACGCAATCCCGAGTTTCTCCGCAAACAGAGTAGCGACGTCGCTGCGGCTTTTGTGCAGCGCGGGAGCAAGCAGATGCGATGGCGTTTCACCAGCCAACTGGATGATAAATTCGCCCAGGTCTGTCTCGGTGACCTCCACGCCATGCGCTTCGAGCGCATGATTCAACTCGATCTCTTCGGTCACCATGGACTTGCTTTTTACCACGCGGCGCGCGCCGTTTTCAGCCGCCAAGGTGGCAATGAACGAGCAGGCCTCGCTCGCGTCAGAAGCCCAGTGCACCTGTCCGCCCTGTTCGGTGACGCGGGCCGCGAACTGTTCGAGATAGCGGTCGAGGTTCTCTAGAACGTGCTGCTTGATCTGGTGTGCCTGTTCGCGCGCCTGCTCAAACCCGGGCGCATCGGCAACCGCCCGGGTTCGGGCGGAGACAAACTTATTCGTAGCGCGGGTTATCGCCTGCTGCAGCGCTGGTTGTAGCAGAGCAGCGCGGGCGCGCTCGCGGAATGATTGCGCGGGGCCGCGCGGTCTGCCATTCGAGGGCCGCGATTTGCTCTCAGTGGTCGGATCTACTGACATGCCAGCAACTCCGCCAGGTGCATTGTGCGCACCGGAATGTTCCGCCGGCGCAGGACCCCGGCGATCTGCATCAGGCAACTGGAATCGTTGGCGACAACAATCTCGGCGCCGCTGCGCAGGATGCCTGCGATTTTGTCTTCCACCATTTTCGTCGAGATCTCGGGGAACTTCACTGAGAAGGTGCCACCGAACCCACAACACACATCCGAATTGTCGCACTCAACGAATTCCAGCCCGTCGACATTCGCGATCAGGCGGCGCGGTTCCTTGCGGATGCCAAGTTCGCGGAGCAAGTGGCAGGCGTCGTGGTATGTCACCTTGCCCCGAAAGCGGGCGCCGACGTTTTCGCGACCGAGCACTCCTACGAGAAATTCGGAAAATTCGTGCAGCTTGCTGCCGAGCGCCTGAACGCGCCGCAGCTGCGCGGCATCGCTGGCGAAGAGCTCCGGGTAGAAGTTCCGCACCATCGTAGTGCAGGAACCCGACGGAGCGACGATGTACTCGGAGTTTTCGAAGATGTCGAGAAAATACTCTGCTGCGGCACGAGCATCGGCGCGGTAGCCGGTGTTGAACAGCGGTTGCCCACAGCAGGTCTGGCGCGCTGGCACTTCGACGTCGACGCCAAGCCGACGCAAGACTTGAACCATGCTCACCCCCACGCTGGGGAAGAACTGGTCAACAAGACACGTCACGAATATGGAGACCCGTATCGGCAAACCGGATGTCGCTCTGTTGGACTGCGCGGGCGATTATAAAGGAAAAAGCTGTGCGATAGATTGCCGGGATGGGTAATTAGGCGAAACCAGCGCGCGGGCAGAGCGCGACCGGCGTTTCGCCTTGATTTCGAACCTCCGTGGCAAGTACAGTGTCGCCCACTTGCGCCGCTGTAGCGTGAAGCACGGCGGTCGCGCATCAGTTTTCAGGGTTCCAATCGATGGCCGAGACAACCTGCGTACTGAAAAAAGCAATTGGAGCGGGGCAGTTCTTTACTCTGTCCTTCGCCGCGATCGTCGGCGTCGGCTGGATCGTCGTGCTGGGTGACTGGCTGCGGAACGGGGGCCCTCTGGGAGCCATCGCAGCCTTCGTCGCGGCCGGCGCCGTGATGATGCTGGTCGGATTGTGTTATGCCGAGATCAGTACACTGATTCCCGCGGCCGGCGGCGAAATGGCTTACGCGTACGAAGTCTTCGGCTTGCGCACGAGCTTTGTTACCGGCTGGTTTCTGGCTCTTGTCTATGTGTCCGCGACGGCGTTCGAGGCAATTTCCGCAGGCTGGATCGCCGGCATTCTTTTCCCTGCGTTGCGGGGCCCCGTGCTTTACACGATCCATGGAACACCAGTTATGTCGGGCAGCCTGGCTCTGAGCCTCGGCGGCACAGTGTTCCTCGCGTTCCTTAACTGTCGCGGCATGAGGTCGTCAGCGCGTTTTCAGGATATCTTCACCTGGACGAAGATCGCGATTTCCGTGCTGCTGGCAACTGCCGGCGTTCTGTGGGGACACGTTGAGAATTTGCAGCCACTGCTCGCCGCTCCGGCTGGGCATGCGGGGCGCTGGTCGGGTTTCCTGGCGGTATTCGTGACCGCCCCGTTCTGGCTTGCGGGGTTCAGCGCTGCATCGCAGGTCATGGAGGAGAAGCGCCCGGCCACGTCGTACCAGAGCATGGCACGGGCGCTGCTGATCTCAATTGGCGCGGCTTCGGTTTTCTACGCGCTTCTGATTCTTTCCTGCTCCATGGCGATGCCGTGGCAGAACATCGTCACGTTGGAGTTTCCTGCGGTAGGAGCATTCACCGCCGCGTTGCATTCCAGCTTTGGCGCGAAGGTAGTGCTGCTTTCGGGCCTGCTGGGGCTGCTGGCAACCTGGAACTCGATTTTTGTCGCTGCTTCTCGCGTCCTGTACGCATTAGGGCGGGCCAGGGTGATTTATGCCAGGTTTTCGCACGTGAATGCGCGCTTCGGGTCGCCAAGCTTTTCGGTTATCTTCGTCGGTGTCGCTTCGGGTATTGGCGTGATGATGGGCCGCAGTGCGCTCATGCCGATCGTCAACATGGACTCGAGCTGTTTCATGCTCATGTACGTCATCGTCTGCGTGGCGGTCATCAGGCTGCGCTGGAAGCAGCCGCACCGGCCCCGCGTGTACTCGATTCCCGGCGGCACGGCGACAGCCGCCATCGCCGCCGTAGCCTCAGTGTTCATGCTCATCGAATCTTTTTATTTGCCGTACGCAAGTAGTAGCGACTCCGTGCCGATGGAGTGGATCATCTTCCTGCTGTGGGGAGCTCTGGGCGGCGTTTTCTGGCTCGTGAACAACCGCGTCCGGCGCGACGTGAACGAAGCCGAACGGCGCAAATTGATTCTTGGGGACAGTGCCGCCGTCGAGGTCTCTTTAGCAGCCGCATTACGAAACGAGTGAATTATGCAGATTGAAACGATTGCAGTTGTCGGGGGCGGCACCATGGGGCAGCGCATTGTTTTCGGCTGCCTGCTGGGACGGCGCCGCACACGCGTCTTCGATGCCGTGACCGGCGTCGCGGAGAAGGCGTGTTCGCGAGTCGGCGAAATGGTTCGCCAGAGGGTGGCCGATGGCCGTCTGCCCACCGGTACTGAATCGGTGCTCCGCCTGCTAGAGCCCGTTGAGAGTTTGCAGCAGTGCGTCGAGGGCGCCGATCTGGTTTTTGAAACCGTGCCGGAGAACGTGGAGTTGAAGCAGCAGGTCTTTGCCGAGATCGATCGGTATCTCGGCCCGACGGCGCTGCTGAGCACGAATACATCGTCCATTCCTGGATCATGGTTGGCGTCCTCCACCCACTGCCCGGAACGCGTGTTCAATGCCAACTGGGGGACTCCCGATCACCTCAAAATCGAGGTGATGGGCCATCCCGGGACCGCGCCGCAAACACTCGCGGCTGCCGTCCAATTCTTCCGCGAGATTGGCCTCGTGCCGATCGTCGTCAAAGGTGAGGTCGTCGGATACGCCACCAACCGCATCTGGCGCGCCGTCAAAAAGGAGGTTCTGCAGTTGCTCGACGCCGGCTACCTTACGGCGGAAGAGATTGACCGCGCCTGGATGCTTGACTGGGGAACCCCGATCGGTCCCTGCGGTTTGATGGACAAAGTCGGTCTCGATGTGGTGCGCGACATCGAAATGATTTACTACCGCGCCAGCGGGGACCCCTCCGATGCGCCCCCCCCTTTGGTTCACCGCATGATCGCCGAAGGCAAACTGGGAGTGAAGACTGGAGTGGGCTTCTATACCTACCCGGATCCGGCGTACAATCGAAAGGGCTGGCTGACCGGCAAGCCTGCCGCCGCCCCGGAGCCAAGGGGGTAAATCGCGCTGCGCGCTGCAGCGGCGGCACCTAGGGAGACTCTGATTAAGTTCTCCGCTTTCCACAACTACTCCAGTTAAAGTGCAGCCAGATGAAGCCTCAGATCAAACAGGGGACACTGGCGATGATGAGCGGATTCGAGCGGTACACGAAGAAGACGCGGCGGGCGCAGTTTCTGGAAGAGATGGAGCAGGCGGTGCCGTGGACGAAGCTGTGCGCGCTGATCGAGCCGCACTATCCGAAGCCAGGAAACGGGCGGCCGCCAGTAGGCCTGGAGCGGATGCTGCGGGTCTATTTCCTGCAGCAGTGGTTCAACCTGTCGGACCCGGCGGTAGAGGAGGCGCTGTACGACTCGATGGTCATGCGGCAGTTCGTGGGCATCGACCTGGGGCGGGAGCCGGTGCCGGACGAGACGACGGTATGCAAGTTCCGCCATCTGCTGGAAGAGCATGGGCTGGCGGGGAGAAGAGGCGAAGCCGTCGTGACCCGCTGGCCGAAGAGGGGACGCAAGTAGGACGCAAACCTCGGCATTTGGAATGAGAAACTTGTGGGAACCGCGAGAATTGAGCCTTCCGAATCAACAAGAAATGGTCGGCCCTACCAGACGATTTTCGAACTCTCCCGCTTGCGAGCAGCGACGAATTAGGGGCGGACTGTCTGAATTGCGGCTCCTACAGTTGAAGAGAACAAAGGAGTTATTTCGTGTCGATCGGCTTGCCAGCGCACAGTTTTACTTCCCCGAATCCTCTCGTCCTAGCATCGCGCTCAAGGCATCGCCGACCTGAGACCACTCTTCCACCCAGATTAGCCGAACCCCCAAATGTGCCACGGCTGCTTCTGTCCACGCCTTTAGCGACGCCGATCGCGGGGCTTTATTAATCCAATAATGAGGCGCGCTGTCGCCGGATGGTCCGTAATTATCTCTTAATTCCACAACTCGGTTCGCGTGAATCCACGCCAGCCATCTGCGCAAATTACTGTCTGAGAATGAGAGGCCGACGAAAACGGCTGGGCGCGACATGCACGCATCGATGAACGACGCACTCTGCCAAGAGAACGCAGTCCCCGCGAGCGACAGATACTCTGTTTCAGAAAACACCAGTTTGTCCAACGCTGGGCGAAGGCGAAACCCATAAGAAGGTGATCCGGCTACAGTGTGTGCGTGAGAACGTCGTGACGTTCTCTGCGCGAGCCCCAGGTATTGCCTTCTTTGTTTCTATTCCGGGCTAGCGGTCGAACTGCTGCTCGGCCCGGGAGCTAAATCATCGTGTA
>JBEKZP010000027.1:0-40805 GCA_049509755.1 Terriglobales bacterium
GTACACGATGATTTAGCTCCCGGGCCGAGCAGCAGTTCGACCGCTAGCCCGGAATAGAAACAAAGAAGGCAATACCTGGGGCTTGCGCAGAGAACGTCACGACGTTCTCACGCACACACATATAGCCCGGAAGCAATTCTCCCGCCCCCATCATACGGCACGACCGTTTGATGAGTCAGCGATATTCTTGCCGGAGATAGCAGGACCCTGATCGGCGTGCACCGATCAAGGCCCCGAGCAACCCGGAACAAGGTAAATAATGCCCGGCGTTTGCCGGGCATTATTCATTACTCGTGCACCTTCAACGAAGTCCTCTTTATCTGACCATCCTGCAAATCCAGCTCAATAATGTAGCAACCCGTGCTAAAACGCTCGGCGTTCCACTTAAAGACGAACTGGTTGTGGACGGTGTCGTAGCTGAACGAGCTGTACGGTGCAACCACCCCGGTTGATGGAGAGTACAGCGAAATCAGGTTGGTACCCGGCAGGACAGTAGCGGGCAGCGGGCACACCCCGTTCTTCGGCAGAGGGCTGAAGCGCACTCCCAACGTGTTGAAATTCAGCGCGCTGATGAAATTACCGCCGGGGCCTGTGATTTGCCACTTGATGGGAATAAGGTCATCCTCAAAGGCGCCCGAGTAAGAACTATCACCGGCCGTCGCCAGCGGTGACAGGAACCCGACGAAGATGCAAGGAACATGGATACTGGCAGTCGTATTCGACGGAACGCTCTCACGGCCGTCCGCCGCCAGGATTGCAGTCACGAAATATGTGTAATTGGCGCAGCCCACTTGTGTGTCGAGGTAACTGGTCGCCGGAGGGGCGCCCGTGACCGTGGTGAGAAGGCTGGCAGTCCCACCATTCACCGCGCGGTAGATTTTATAAGCGGAAATCGTACCGAAACTTGGGGCGGTCCAGTTCAGTTGTATAGCGCTCGCCGGCGTCAGGGTTGCGGTGAGGGTCCTGGGAGGACGGACAACGGAGTTGGCCACTTCGACAGTTATCTCCCCACTGCCCAAGCCGCCGCCCACGCCGAAGATTCCGCCACCCACGCCGAAGATTCCGCCGCCCACGCCGAAGATCCCGCCGCCGACGCCGAAAATCCCGCCGCCCACGCCGAAGATTCCACCACCGACGCCGAAAATCCCGCCGCCCACACCGAAGATTCCGGCGCCCGGAATGTTGTTGCCGGTGGCGCCAATCTGCCGCAGGTCAACATGCGTCCAATCGTTGAAGCCGCGCAAAGGGGAAGTGGCCGTCGTGGTATTGGGAATGCCGTCGAAATTAATGTCCTGACCGGCAGACCACTGAATCGATGCGCTTGGACCATCCAGACGAAACGTAGCAGGGTCGCTTGCCAGCAGCGGTGAGCCGTCACAATGATGCGTGGACGCACTGCCCACCGGTTGATTGGGAGCATACCAGGTCGTCGTGCTGTACAAGGCGCTCGCCAGCACGTTCGACGGCGACGCACTGCTCTCGTCCAGTGCGGTCAGCTCTTGACTGGAATAGTCCAGGACGTTATTGGGACCCAGGAGGTCCACCTGGAACAGGTAATTCATCACGCTCTGGAAGTTCGGTTTGCAGTTGGGCCCAATCGTACCCACGGAACTACTTGGGGTGTCGAAATACAACCCGCCATGGGTCAAAGCAAGCGTATGCCCGAGTTCATGCATCATCGTTCCGGCTTGCACCGGCACGGTTTGACCGTCGGCGCCCCAACCACCCAAGGTAATGGTCGAGTCTGCCCCCCCAATGTCGGAATAGCCGGAAGTTGTGCCGGCCGTGCCCTTGCTGACGGAAAGGCTGGGGTCGGTGGTCTTGGTATAACTCCCGTCGGGAACGCTGGCGGTTTGGATCGTAAAACTGTTAGCCGACGTGACACTCTGGACAAAGTAAGTCCCGCTCAGATTGGGAATCGAGATTGCGTCGGCGACGGTAACACGGTCCGTCCCCGCTGCAAGCCCGTGGGGATATAGAGTAGTCAATGTCGCAATGTTAGTGGCAACCGCTAGGCTGGCCAGTGATCCGTCTTGCAAGGTCCAATTCGCCAGCCCCAGGGAATGGCCGAACAATACGTAGTGATAGCTATCCTTCCGCCCGTGCTGGAAACGCCGAATGCACGCTGGGCTGGTGGCGGCCTCACACGAGGCTTCGTCTGGGTAATTCAGCGGCTGATTCTTGAGGAATTCAAAACCACCCTTCCACCCAACCACCCCTGCTTGACCCGGGTATGGGCACAGCTTGGGCGGCGTGCTGGAGTAGTCGTCGGTGCACGCGGTTTCCGGGATCACATTGCCCGGCACCAAATGCAGGTTGATGCCCCTCGCAGTGAACGCGCTGGTCATCATCGCCACAGCAGTCGGGTCCGGCGCGTGCGTATGCCCAAGGGTCGTGTCACACGTGCCATCCGTCTTTACGACGCTGCACATGGAATCGGCTTGGATGAAGAGATCTTTCTGGCCAAGGGTTGCTCCCGTCAGATCCACCAATGAACCGTCTTTCACATCGGTGTAGCCGTGGTTGGTCTTCCATGTGTTCAGCAGTCCGTCGTTGTCAGTGTTCTGAACCGTGCTGCTGAAGACGACTGCGCTCCATGACACACAGCCACAGTCCGGGTCCACGAATGTCGTCTCCGATGAATCCTCGGCGTTCACTGCTTGGCCGTAGTTATTCACTGTCCAGGTTGGATTGTCCCAGGAGCCGTTGTAAAACTTCCCAGTGGGGCTATTGGTGGGGTTGCTGCTGTTGTAGTACCCAGGGAACGGAGGCTTGGTACCGTACAGAGAGGGAAGGGGAACAGCGACGTGGGTCTTGTCGTTTAGCAAATATACCCTTTGATTCTTGTTACTCTGACCGTTGCCCACGATGTGGGTGATCTTCGCGACCGGGCCTGCGGCAGCCTCATAGAACCCCTTGATCCCCTGGCTCATGTTGTGCCAGTCGTCGATCGGAGCAAAGGCGCCGTCGTAGAGGACCACCGAGGTCAGCGGGACTGTCGGCGAGAGAACCCGGTATACGATCACCAGGCTTGCGCCCAGGGTTTGAGGGGCTGCACCATAATTGCTTCCACTATCGGCCAGGCGCACTACTCCCTGGACGTGTCCATTCGAATCCAACTTCAGATAAGGACGTACATCCGCGCGATAGGACCTGATCGTCTTGAACAGAGGGAACCAGCCCGTACAAAAACTCAAGCCCCAAGACTGGGGAGCGTTGGGATTGCCCAGCACTGCTCCCGTGATGGCGTAACCGTTGAAAGTCCCCTGCTGCCCAGCGAACTTCGTCAGTGAACTTTCCACCGTCTGCCAGTAGAGGAACGCCGCGACGATGTCGGCTCCGGGAGGCACACCCGTGGCAGGAACTGAATTCGCGTCGGGAATGCTAATGGTTCCGGTCGCGTAGCCGTTGACCCCCGACCCTCGCAACCCAACGCCGCCGACGACGTAATCGCCGGTGACAAAGTAATTGTTGAAGAAATTCAGAGGGGGTGGAGACGGCGGGTTAGTCGCCAACGCTGATTGCGCAAACAGCGACAGCACAAGTGCTGCCGCGACCACAGCCGTCCGGGCCACAATGCGGCCCGAACGCGTTCCCGCGATACTGAAATGCGACATGGAAATCCCTCTCTATTTTTCGTTGTTCAGTGCTTGGGCTACCCCTGGGTGGGCCGGAGACTTCTGCCATCCTGCTGCTTAATGTGCAAGCATACTAATCGCTGGGCCTGACAAAAGCAAAACGACACGAACCGCACATCCAGTATCGCGCAGCATTCTTGCTGCCACTCGTTACCCGGCTGTCGAGGCATAAGTCTTTGTCATACTGGTGATTACGGTTGGGAGAATGGCCGGCAAGGCGCCTGAGCCGCAAACTTCTGCGCATTGTGGAGAAAACTCCGGTACTTGCGCTTCATGCAGCGAAATACAAAAAGGGCGGCCGAAGCCGCCCCGAATCTTTTATTGCTGCTCGTATGGACGGTAGCGGAGGTGCGTGGCGGGCGACAGACAGGTCATGCTGCGGCAGGAGTCATCGCCGATGGCAGCCGGTTCCACCGGGTCGGGGAGACGCGGGCAGAGCGCGGTGTTGTCGGGCACGATGACCCCCAGGTGTTCGCCCAAGTGCAGGAATTGTTCGAGCCATATGCCGGAGGTGTCGCGCGCCATGGCGTCGGCGGAGATTCCCTGCAACAGCCGGTAGTAAACATTCTGTACTTTCCACAGGTCCACATCGAATGGCAGGACACGCGCCAGGGAGACGACTGCGGCCACCATCTCCAGCAGATCCCGATCGCTGGGCTTCAGTGCCCAGTGGTCCACCAGCGCGTTCAGGCGTTCGCGCAAGGCGAATTGCAGCGCGGGGACATCGAGCTGGATGTTGTCGCGCGAGGCCGTCTCGATGAGCGTGCGGATGCGCTCCAGGTCCACGTCGTGGTCGGTCAGGGCATGCCGTACCGAGCGGTCGAGGACGAAGTCGCTGGTCACGCGCAGGATGCCGGGCAGCGGCATGTGTAAATCCGAAAGGAAGCACATGAGCTGGGCGTGCTGGTCGTAAACCTGGCGATACGCCGACTCGGCTTCGCTGAGGGTGGAGCTTACGACTTGCGAGACGATGCGGCGCTGCTCATCGCGGAAAAGTGATTTCAACGAATAGGTTGCGCCCTGGAAGTGCCGGTCAAGGACGCGCATGCATTCCGGCAAATCGGCGGACTGGAAGGCGCGCGTGGCTTGTGCGGCCAGGGCGCGAAAGTCCTCCCGGACGGAGCAGGGCCGGACGCCGGCGGTGAGGTTGTGATCGCCGAAATGAAGCACCCCGAAGTTGACCGTCAACTGCTCGCGAGTGAGACGGGAACTGATTTCGGCGCGGCCGAGGGCGAGCCTCGCCTTGCCCGACTCCAGCACGCGCGATTCCAGCAAATCCACGCTGTAGCAGTAGACGTAGCTGCGCCCGCGGTAGCCGTCGAACAGCGAACTGATGGCGTAGTGCGCGCCCACTTCCTCCAGGTTCAGCATGGCCGGCCGAACGAAGCGGTCGTAAACCTGGCGGCCGTTGCCGAAGCTGGAGATGTTGCTCCAGGCTTGCTCCAGGCGTTGCAGGAATTCTTCCTCGAGATCGACGGCGAGCAATTCCTGGGCGAGTTGCAGGGCGCGGCCGGCGTATTGCAGCAACTGTACCGTCTCCATGCCGGTTAGCTCGTCGAAGAAAAACCCGCAACTGGTAAACATCAGCATGAGGTGGCGCTGCATTTCCAGCAGCTTCAGGGCGCGCACCTGCTGATCGCGCGACAGTCCGGGAAAGCCATGCCGCGCCAGAAAAGCATCGACGTTCCAGGGGGAACGATCGAGTACCACGCGGATGTAGTCATCCCGCGCTGCCCAGGGATCGAGCAAGAGGGGCTGCGCCTGCAAATGGTAGAGCGGCGCCAGATAGTCGCGCAGCCAGTTCAGCGCGTCGCGCAGCGGGCGGCGCCACTGCTGGTTCCAGGAAGCGTGCGTGCCGGAATTGCAGCCGCAATCGGCTTCCCAGCGGCTGACGCCGTGCATGCAGCTCCAGGAAGTCTTTTCCTTAATCGCCACTTCCTGGGTGGGAGGATGCTGGGCGAGGAACTCGCCGTAATTGGTCACCCGCGCCAGGCGATTGCTTTCGATGTAATCGAGCGCGTACGCCAGGGCCATGTCGCCGTGGCGATGATGATGTCCGTAGGTCTCGCCATCAGTGGCGACGTGCATCAGCTGCGGCCAGTTGCGCGCGTCGTTGAAGCCGCTGAGCAGGCGGCGAGCGAAATTCTCGCCGTTAGACAGCAGTTTTTCGAAGGCCACCGCGTGCGAGATGGGGCCGTCGTAGAAGAACAAGCTGATGGATCGGCCGGAGGGCAGGTTGCATTGATAGGCGCGGGAGGGATCGATCGCGGCGCCATTGTGAGTCGTCCAATCGTCCCAGGGCCGGCTGCGCCATCGTTGCGCCTGATGCGGCGCCAGGATCGTGAACTTGATGCCCAGGGAGCTCAGGCACTCCAGGGTATCGACGTCCACCGCCGTCTCCGGCAGCCACATGCCCTCCGGATCGCGTCCAAAGCGGTGTTGAAAGTCGCGCATACCCCAAAGCACTTGAGTGTATTTGTCGCGCGGGCTGGCCAGCGGCAGGATCAGGTGGTTGTAGGCCTGCGCCAGCGCGGCGCCATGCCCGGAGAACAACTCAAGACTTTGGCGATCGGCGGCCAGGATCTGCTCGTAGGTCCACGGCGCCTTCCCTTCCAGCCAGGAAAGCAGTGTAGGGGCGAAGTTGAAACTGATGCGCGCATAGTTGTTGGTGATCTTCGCGATCCGCCCCTGCCCGTCGAGAATGCGCGAGGCACTGTTGGCCGCGTAGCACTCGGCGGCAATGCGCTCGTTCCAGTCGTGGTAAGGAGAGGCGGAATCCTGCAATTCAATCGCTGCCAGCCAGGGGTTCTCGCGCGGCGGCTGGTAGAAATGACAGTGAATACAGACGTAACGCTCCATTCGGCCGATAGCCTCCGGAAGCCGCACTGCACTGGCGTCGCCTGCAGCCCACCATAGCGCCGAGTCCTGTGGAGAGGGAAGATACCGTCTTGGTTCATGCAGTATCTCGCATGCGGGATGAACCCTGGAGGCGGCGGCGCGCTAGCGAACAGTGGCGACTTCGGTTGCCATGGCAACGACGTCAAGCGCCTGGCGGAGGTCGGCAATCAGGTCCTCCACATCCTCGATGCCAACCGAATAGCGGACCAGGCCGTCGCTGAATCCTGCCGTTCGGCGATCTTCCGGCGAGATGCCGGCATGCGTCATCGAAGCAGGATGCTCAACCAGGGTCTCCACGCCGCCCAATGAGACAGCCAGCGTAGCCACCTTGAATGCGTTCATGAGCAGCCGCCCCGCCTCCAGTCCGCCGTTGAGCTCAAAGCTGATCATGGACCCGAAGCCCTTCATCTGCCGCTTGGCCAGCTCATGCTGGGGGTGCGATTCCAAGCCGACGTACCGCACACGCTGGACTTCGGGTTGCCTCTCCAGCCAGCGGGCTATTTCCAATGCGCTCCGCTGAGCCCGCTCGATGCGAACGCCCAGCGTTTTGAGACCACGCAAAACGAGGAAGGCCTGGTGCGGATCCATGTTGCAGCCGGAATTGATCATCACGCTGCGCAGGAGCTTGCAGACAGAGGCGTCTTTCGCCACCAGGATTCCGCCCACGACATCAGCGTGGCCATTGATGAACTTGGTCACCGAGTGCAGCACCACGTCGGCGCCGAGATCCAACGGCTTCTGGAGATACGGGCTGGCGAAGGTGTTATCGACGGCGACCAGACAGCCGCGGGCATGCGCCAGCGCCGAAACCTGCGCGATGTCCGTAAGCTGCATCGTCGGATTGGCCGGCGTTTCAACGTACACCAGCTTGGTGTGCGGTCGAAGAGCGTCCCGAACCTGGGTTAGGTCCGACGTGTCGACGTAGGTGGATTCGACTCCGAAACGCGAAAACTGGTTCTCCATCAGCCCGCGGCTGGGGCCGTAGACCGATGCCGTGCTCACCATGTGAGCGCCCGCGCTCAGCAGCGCCAAATACAAGGTGGAAACCGCACCCATGCCGGAACTGGTGGCGATGCCGCCGCAACCGTTTTCCAGTTCGGCCACGCTCTCCTCAAGGGCACGAATGGTGGGATTTCCGATGCGCGTGTAGATGTATCCGTCCTCTTGCCCGGCGAAGAGCGCGGCGCCGTGTTGGGCATCTCGGAAGGCAAAGGTCGAAGTCTGGTAAATCGGAACCGTCACCGCCCCAGTCGGGTCCGCCCGGTGACCGGCGTGGATGAGCTTGCTGTTGATGCCGAGATGCTTCGTGTCCATGGCTTCGACTCCCCTGTCGAACTACGCCCGAAGGCCCTGAAATCGAACCTGCTAAATCAGTGTCGGACAGCGCGGGCACGGGAACAGTGATAAGCCGCACTGAGGGTGGTGACGGCGGGCTCGTAGCCCTGCTTCGGCTACAACATCAGCGAGATGAACATCGATATGCGGCCTTTACTTGTCACAAGGCACAACCGGCCCTCCGGCTTCCTTCCATGCCTTAAACCCGCCGCCGATATGGGAAACTTTCTCTACTCCCATCATCTGGGCGGTCGCAGTTGCCAGCGCTGAGCGCCCGCCGCCAGCGCAGTAAAAGACCAGTTTCTTACCGCCGGAAAAAACCGGATTGTGAAAGGGGCTCGCTGGATCCACGTAAAACTCCAGCATTCCGCGATTGGCATGGACAGCACCGGGAATTTTCCCTTCCCGCTGCAACTCGGCAGTGTCCCGCAAATCGATAAAGGCGACGTCGGTTTCCCAGTTCTTCAGGAACTGGATGGCTTCAGCGGCCGGCAATGTAGTGATCTTGGAATTCGCTTCGGCGACAAGTTCTTTTACGGATTTCATTTTTCCTCTCTTACGGCGGGTGGCCCACCCTTTCGCCCGGGGAAGCCTGCCCTGAGCGGAGTCGAAGGCGCGAAGGGTGGGGCTGTTAGTATGCGTCGGATCATCTTACAAGGGGGCGATCAAGAAAGATTGGTCGGGAAGAGAGGATTTGAACCTCCGACCCCCTGGCCCCGAACCAGATTCCAGCGGTTATTGAAATGTGTTGAATTCTGCTGATCGTAACTGAGTGATGTAGAAACTGTTGCGGGCTGCTGTTGGTTCGCGCACGATCAGTTACGAGCGAAGGCTACTTCTCGGCCGCCTGAAGCTCCAGCGTCACACGATCGCCGTTCATGAGAACGATGCCGGCATTGACCAACTGTTGCCCGGTGCAGTCGTAGTTGGCGTAGCAGCGCAACGCCTTCAATGGAAAAATGAATTCCACCGCCAGCGGACTCGCAGAAGTCGAGAGCTTGACCGACGTGCCGAAATCAATGCCGTCAAAATCCGTGTCCTTGGCAAAGTAAGCCAGCACCGGGCGGACCAGATGCGCGATGTGCTCGTCGAATGCCAGGGCAGCGAGCTTGTAGCGCGAACTGCCTGCGACCGCGGCGTCCAGCGGCGTGTTGACCGCCAACTGGAGGTAAGCGCCGTTGTGGAACGCGATGAAGCTGGGCGGGGCGTAGGAGACGAAGTGCGCCTGGGGATCCAGTTCGCGAACCAGGCGCGTCATGGTCGCATCGTGCTCCACCTGCAATGAGCCGAGTGTCTGATCGGTGACGATGCGCGGCGCCGGCTCCTTGTAGCCGAGCAGCCTGGAGTTGACGGTCGGCTCGATCGGATCGGCGCCGCCGAGCTTCGGTTGCAGGGAGGCGATTTCGGTGTGCCGCGCCTTCTCAATTTTGCGCGGGCGTTCGGAGCCTGGCGGCGGATCGCCGGTCAGCCACATGGAGAAGCGCTCGCCATCCACCAGAATCTGGCTATCCAGCACGGCGGCTTGCTGCTGCGCGGCGGTGGCGGCATTGACCAGCCGCTCAACCGCGGCGCGAGGGAAAATGAAGACCACATTTTCCACCGTCTCGGACTCAACCCCGATCACCTTGTGCCGCACGTGATGCGAAATCTCGAACGCGTACGCCTGGAATTCTTGCGCCTTGGCGAGTCGCGGCTCGGCCATCTTCAACAGCGGTAGAACGACGTCGTTGAAATCCTGCCGTACCCGGTGGTTGTAATCCATCAGCAGCAAAGAATAGGACGCGTAATAGTTGCCGGTGATCTCCAGTACCACTTGCCGGTTGAAAGTGTCGAAGCGGATGGAACGCTGGTCCACCGTGGCCTGCTGCGGCTGCTCGATGTCGAGCACGCGGCTGAAGTAGAACGCGTACGGAAATTTGTGGGCGCGCGCCTCCTCGCCGAACTGCTTGAGCTGGTCGAAATATTTTTCCTGCAGCGCGCGTTGCTGGTCGTCGCCAATCTCTGCGGGGCTGAGCACCTGCGCGGAGGCGGTGATGCAGCCGGCAATCATCCACAGGATGAGGACCAGGCTAATTCTTCGCATAAACCACTCCTTTCGTCGGGTACGGCGGATCAGCAACGGCACGAATATAGGAAAGCAGCGCCTGGATATCAGCTTTGGAAAGCGTGTAGCCGTAGGGCGGCATCTCGGCGGACTTGTTCAGCGCCGCGCCGCCATGGCTGATGATGGCCGTGAGGTCGGCATCGCTGATCTTGTTCAGCGTCTCGCCGTCGGTGAACGCGTGCGGCTTGGTGGCGAGGTTATCCATGTTGGAGACGCGCTCCGGCGTGGACTCGGGATCGTGGCAACGAGAACAGTATTGCTGGTTGATTTGCCGGCCCAGCACCTGCTGGTAGTCGAGCGCAATTTCCTCGAGCTTGAGCTCGTAGTTCTTACCGCCCTTGTCGCGCGTGATCGCGGTCAATTGGTATCGGCCGGCGACGCCACCGAGCGTGACCTTCGTCGTGAACTGGCCGCTGGAATCAGTGAGACCGGCGGCGGGTTCGAGCACCACGCCCGAGGGGGCGTGCACCTCGACGTACGCGCCGGTGACGCCGTTGCCCTGAGCGTCGTTGACCTGGACGACCACCGGCTGATCGAGTAGGGCGCCGGCAGAAGCAATCTGTTTTCCGCCGCTGGCCTCGGCGATCGCAGCGCCATAGGCAGTGGCGGCAGGCGCCGCAAGCTTCACCGGCTGGCGGCTGCAGCCGATCACGATGACGAACCAGAGCGCGACCAAGCCAATCCGCTTCATCGTCCCGCCTCCGGTTGCGCATGAGGTGCGCCGGCCACTTTCGTTTTTGCCGCTTGCCCCTTGAGCGACATGAGATAGGCGGTCAGCGCGCGCGCGTCTTCGTCGCTCATGTGCTGGTTGGGTTCGATGGCGCCGGGACGCAGCTCCTGCGGATTTTTCAGCCAGTGGTAAATCCATGCGGGCGTCAGTCGCGAGCCGACTTGAGTCAATGTCGGTCCGATGTAACCCTTGTCTTTTGCCGGATCCACGATGTGGCATGAGGAGCACACGTACTTGGAGTAGAAAAGCTGGCGCCCCTGGTCCACCGTCGCCGGCGGATACGTGGCAGGCACGGACTCGCGCTCGAACGCGGGCGTCTGATACACGGTCATAATGTAGTCGGTGAGCTCTTTGATTTCCGCCTCCGTGAGGTTGAACTTTGGCATGCGGCGGATGAGCGCCGGACGCAGCGTGTTCGGGTTCTTCAGGAAATCAGCGAGCCATTTCGCCTGTACCGAGCTGCCCTCCCATGTAAGGTCGGGCGCCATGTCGCCACCGCGGCCATTGATGGCATGACAACTGAAGCAGCGCAGGTCGCCCATGAGCTGGCCGGCGTGTCCGGCAGGCTCGTAATGCGATGGCTGATGCGAGGCGATGCGCTGTGACGCCGGCTGCGACTGCGCGCGGTCGGTGAGCGCCAGCAGCGCGGTGGTCATGGCATCCACCTGCTGCGGCGCGAGATTGAACTGCGGCATCTTCAGGCTCGGCCCGAAGGCGCGCGGGTTACGCACCTTGGCGGCGATGTAGTCGGGCAGCGTGTGGGAGACGCCGGGGGCAAACACAAGTTGCGCCAGCGAACGGCTGCCCACGTGGCTGAGGTCGGGCGCGAAGTTGTCGGGCTTGCGCACGCCGTTGATTTCGTGGCAGGACGCACAGCCGTATTCATTCACCAGTTGCTTGCCGTGCGCGATTTGCTGCGGCGTGGCATCGGGCAGATGCACGTTGGCGAGGAGGTCCGAATCCGTCTTCGCTTCCAAAAATCCGGCGAGCGTCTTGATTTGCTGCTCGCCAAAGCGATAGTGCGGCATCGCGGTGTCGGGATCGTACGCGCCGGGATTGCGCAGCCACGCTTCCAGCCACTCCGGCTTTGCCTTGGTGCCGATCCGGGTCAGCTCAGGGCCGAGATCGCCACCCACCATTCTGCCGGCGGCATTCTGCACCGCGTGGCAGGAGGCGCAGAAGGATTCACCGTACAACGACGCGCCGGCAGTGGGGTCGACCGGGGCGCCTGCCGATGCCGCGGATTTTTCGGCGCCGGGCAGCACGATGGGCGTGCTCTGCGCCATCAGGAACGCCGTGACATCGCGCGCGCCATCGTCGCTCAGGCTGAAGTTCGGCATGGTGGCGGTGGAGGAGTACGCCTGCGGGTTCTTGATCCAGGCGTAGATCCACTCGCGCGTTGTCTTCTGGGCGATGTGCCCCAGCGACGGAGGATCGTCGGTTCCCTGCATCAGCACGCCGTCCGGTTGACGAACTGCGTGGCAGCGCACGCAGCCCTGGCGCGCCAGCAGTTTGCGGCCGTAGTTAAGTTGCGGCGTTCCGGGCAGGTCTCCGAGATGGCACTGGCCGCAGGAAGACTCGATGTATTTCGCCGGCAGGATCGGCTGTTCCCAGGCCAGCGTGCTGCGGTGCGCTTCTTCCACCGTGGTGGCGGCGCCCTGGCCGCGATGGCACGTGGAACAGCCAAACTCGGTGAGCTTGTGTGGAATCGCCGGATGCGGGCGGAATGGCTGGGTGCCGACGGTGGAGAGGCTGGTCTCGCGCAACGCGGTATGGCAGGTGGTGCAACGGTCCACTACGCCGTATTCGGGAATCCAGATCTGTTGAATGCCGGTTTCCAGATGGCGCTGCAGAGTGACGGCGTCGGCGCGCGTGCGGATGAGCTTCACGTACTCCTTCTGATAATGGCGCCATTCGCTGAAGTGATTCTTGGCGGGCGCGATGGCCAGCGAAACCAGGAACACCACGCTCATGATGCCGAAGGTGCGGGCGCTGTCGCCGAAGATGCGGCGTCGAAGCGATGTGAGTTTTTCTCGTGCGCTCATTTCAGTACCCCTGCCATGGCCAGACCCAGGACCAGCCTGGGCCGCGGAAGAAGGTTCCGACGGCGGTCAGCACCACCAGTTCGCAGAGGAACCAGGTCATGATCCAGAACGAGATCGGCTTCGCGACCAGCCAACGGCGGAAGCGATCGGGTGGATGGGGCGCGGCCAGCGCAGCGATCACCATGAAGACTGCAACCACAATCGTTGGCGCCAGCGCGACGAATACGTCGAACACGACCAGAAAAATCGAGAACGCGACCACGACGACACCGAAGATCCGGAGCCGGCGCGTTTTATCGTTCAGCCACAGCCCCTCCGATTCGATATTGACGTTGAAGTACGGAATGATGATGAGCGCGATCACCACCAGCGTGGGAATCAGCACGCCGGCGACCACCGGCGGGAAATAGTGGAGGAGTTCCTGCAATCCGAGGAAGTACCACGGCGCCTTGGCGGGGTTGGGCGTGTGCATCGGGTCGGCAAGTTGTTCCAGGGGTGCGTCCCACAGCAGCGCCATCCACACCAGGGCGATGGCGCCGACCATGACCGCCACCGCCACCCGGAAGAATACTTCCGGGTAGGTCATGACCCGCTCTTCGTCTTGCACCACGACGGCCGGCGAGGTGCGGCGCGTGACGAACGCTACCCGCACCGGCGCCTTGCGCGCATCCGAGTTCATGCCGGCAACGAAATCCTTGTCGCTCATTTCGCCTCCGGCTTGGGCGGCGCGCCGGCGTAGAGTCCGCCGTCCTTGCGAATGCGCCAGAAGTGAATCGCGACGAATGCCAGCGCCGTCAGCGGCAGGATCATGCAGTGCAGCACATAAAACCGCAGCAAGGCATTGGCATTCACCAGGTTTCCGCCGAGCATCAGGAAGCGGATTTTCGCGCCGAACACCGGAACCGCCGACGCGATGTTGCTGCCCACCGTGACCGCCCAGTACGAAAGCTGGTCCCACGGCAGCAGGTATCCGGTGTAACTGAGCAGCAGGGTGAGAAGCAGCAGCACCACGCCGATCGCCCAGTTGAATTCGCGCGGTGGCCGGTACGCGCCGCGATAAAAGACCCGGAACATGTGCGCGAACACCAGGAACACCATGGCGTGCGCCGACCAGCGGTGCAGGTTGCGCAGAAAGACTCCCGAAGACACTACGAACTGCAAGTCCTTCATATCGGCGTAGGCCTGCGGCACCGAGGGGTGGTAGTACAGCATCAGCAGGATTCCGGTAATTACCAGAATGACAAATGAGGCGAAGGTCAGCGCCCCCAGATACCAGGTAACGCTGAAGTCCAGCGCGCGCCGCCGCGCTTTCGCCGAGAACAGGTGCAGAAAAACGTTCTGCTGGATGGCGAGCACGTCGTGCAGCCGGGTGCCGCCGCGCCCGCTGCGGAAAATGGAGCGCCACGCGCGGCTGGCGCGAACGGTCTCGAAATAGGTGCCCAATGTCTTCGCCATAACTAAACCTTCACCAACTGCCGCGACGAAAGCAGGACGGCGCGGTCTACCATCAGGTCGCCTTCATCGCTGAGCCACATGCGCAGCCACGGCAGCGGCCGGGGAGCGGGGCCCTCAATCTTGCTGCCGTCGCGTTTGAACTTGCTGCCGTGACACGGGCACGCGATGATGCCGAGTTCCGGCTTCCAGGCAGTCAGGCACCCCAGGTGCGTGCAGGTGGCCTGCAGAGCGTAATAACCTTGCGCGCTGTTGACCACGAAAATGCCGGTCTGGGGGTCGAGCGTGACCGAATCCATCGGGTAACGGTCGGGCTTGCCCGCGTTCACCACCGGGGACGGCTCGTAGAGCACGTTGGGCGAGAGAAACTGGTAGGCAAACGCCGCCGTGCCCGCCGCCGCAACGGCAACCGAGCCGAGGCCGATCTTGACAAAGAACTGGCGCCGGTCCAGGCCCGCCTCTTTTATTTTATCGTTCTCCGACATAACCATCCTTCACTTGCCTGCTGCTTGCGCGCCTGCCTGCTTCACGTCCATCGTTTGCAGCGGGATGAGGCCGCTGGGTTCGGCCGACGCGAGCCGGTAGGCTTCCATGGTAATCGTGTTCGCCGGGCAGCGGAGCGCACACAGCCCACAGCGGATGCAGCGCGTCTCGTCCTTGATCATGGCGGAGCCGGTAATGATGCCGAGCTCATCGGCCGCCACGTCGTCCAGCTCGATTCCGAAAACCTGGGAGTTGTCGCGAATCGCCTCCAGCACGCCAGGCTCAAAATCAATGCGGTCGAGCGATACCAGGCTGAGGCAGTTCTCGGGACAGACATCCACGCAGCCACCGCAGAGAACGCACTCGGTACCGTCTTCCTGGTTGCCCTCGAACACGGTGTTCACCCAGCAGCGCAGGCAGCGGCGCGCCTCGGCCATCGCCGATTCTTCGTCAAAGCCGATCTCGACCTCGGTGACTCCGGTGCGCCGGTCGATCGGGAGCATGGGCACATCCTGGCGAGGGATGTCCATGAAATCGGCAAACATGCGGTGCCGGTCGAGAATGTTGACTTCGATCAACGGCTCGGGATGCTTGCGGCCGCGCAGGAACTCGTCAATCGCAATCGCGGCTCGCTTGCCGTCCCCTACGCTGTCGATGATCAGGCGCGGGCCGAACACGCAATCGCCGCCGGCGAAGACTCCGGAAGCGCTCGTCATCAGGGTTTCACGATTGACAGCGATCAACCCGCGCGGCGAAGTCTGCACGCCGTCTTCGGGGCGCAGGAAATCAAGATTGGCCGCCTGCCCGATCGCCATGATGAGGGTATCGCACTCCAGTTGTTTTTCGCTGCCTTCGGTGAACGCGGGATTGAAACGGCCGGTCTGGTCGAAAACCCACTTGGTATCCAGCGTCTCGAGCGCAATCACTTTCCCGTCGCGGCCGACGATGCGCTTGGGCCCGAAGCCAGGGTGCATGATGATCCCCTCGGTCTCCGCTTCCTCGATCTCCTCCAGCGCCGCCGGCATTTCGTGGCGCTTCTCCAGACAGACGATGTGGACCTCGCTGGCGCCCATGCGCAGTGCGGAGAGCGAGACGTCCACCATCTCGCGCGTAGCCACGGCGGCGATGTTGTCGTCGTCGGGAACAATGTCGCCCTCGGCGTGTTGTTTCACCACCTCGCGCGCGGCGGAGCGGGCAACGTCCATGGCGACGTTTCCCCCGCCCACCACAATCACTTTTTTCCCGATCGTGAACTTGTAGCCGAGGTTGACGTTGAGCAGGAAATCGATGCCCTTGTGCACGCCGTCGAGGTCCACGCCGGGAATGCTGAGGTCGCGGCTGCGGTGGGCGCCCACCGCGATGAGCACCGCGTCGAAACCCTGGCGCCGCAGGTCTCCGACCGTGAAATCGCGCCCGGCCGCGTGTTTCAGCTTCAACGTGATGTCGCCGGTCCCGAGGATCTCGCGCACCTGCGCTTCCACCACGTCGCGCGGCAGGCGGTACTCGGGAATCCCCAGGTACAGCATGCCGCCGGGCACGGGCGCGGCTTCAAAGATGGTTACCGAAAACCCCAGCAGCGCCAGGTCGTGCGCCGCCGACAGCCCAACCGGCCCGCTGCCGATAATGGCCACCTTGAAACCGTTCGGCTCGGCGGCCACCGGCGCCAGGTCGCTGCGATGCCGCGACTCCGGCCCATAGCGCTCGGTAAGAAAACGTTTCAGGGCGCGGATCGCGATCGGCTTGTCGATCTCGCCCCGCCGGCACGCGGTCTCGCACGGGTGCGCGCAGACGCGGCCGCAGATGGAAGCCATCGGGTTGGGATCGCGGGCGACGCGGTAGGCTTCAGCGAACTGGCCTTCGGCGATCAGCGAGACGTAGCGCCCGGCGTTGGTATGCGCCGGGCACGCCATCATGCACGGGAAATTGGTGTTCAACCAATCCCGGTCCACTTTCTTTTCGCTGAATCGCTTTTCCATTGCCCTCGCCCGTTTCGCCCGTGGTTTCCTACTTGGTGACCGTGAGGTCCGCCTTGGTGTCGCCCTTGACGGCAACCTGCTTCGAGCCCGGCTTCGCGCCCTCGTGCCACGCCACCACCTTGTAATCGCCGTCCGGCAGGTTGGCGATTTTGTAGTTGCCCTGCGCGTCCGTCTCCGCGTAGTACGGCGTCGGCGTCACGATGACGTAGCCGGACATCTCCGGGTGGACGTTGCACAGTAGCGGCACCACGCCCGCCTTGTCGAACTTGTAGGCCTTCTTTTCGCCCTTGGGCCAGGTGCCAAGATTGTGGGTGGCCTTCTTGTCGCCGGAGATGTTAGGCCAGAAAACGTTGTGCGCGACGGAGTCGCTGTTGAGGAAGTCAACCGTCGTGCCGACCAGCACAACCGCGATGTGCGGCTGGAACATCAACCCTTTCTGATCGATGAGCACGTGTTTTTCCGGCGCGGGGAACGTCTTGCCCGCGATCGTGTCAACGTAGACCACCGATACGCCCGAGGCGCCGCTCACTTTGCCGCTCAGCGTGCCTGCCAGAGCGACCGCGGAAACCATCAGGACTGTCAGGACAATTGCAAGAGTACGTTTCATGCGATTCATTCCTCCAAACTTTGTGTGAGGTGCGGCGCACTCGTGGCGCGTCACACCTCCGCGGTTCAGTATACGAATTCCAGTCCGGCCGTGGCCGTGTTGGTACGGAACGGCGCGATCGTGACCGGCAAGCCCGTGACCGGGTTAACGCCGGCTGCGACCTGCTGCTGCGGGCGGAACTGGTATTCGAACGAGGCCTTGATGTTGGCGTGGATCAGGAACTGCACGCCCGGTGTGAAGCGGTTGCGCGTGTGTTGCGCCGGGCCGAAGAAATTCACCCCTTGGCCGAGTGCGCCGGCGGTGATCGACTCCTGGCCGTTGGCATAGTCGGCCCAGGAATTCACCCCGTCATAGCGCATGATGATCATCATCCAGGGCAGCGGCATGTAATCGGCTTGTATGAAGCCGCCGCTGAAGGTTGCCGGCGTACTGCGCACGAACCCCACCGGAACCGGCGCTACTCCCGTCGCCACCGGCAGCGGGATCAGCGCTCCTTCCGAGTCGAAGGGCAGCAGGTTGTGGTCGCGGCCGTACAGGTACTGGCCGAAGAGGTTGAAGTTGCGGTAGGTGAAATCGAAATCGCCGCCCACGCGATAAAACGGCTCGCGTGCGGTCAGAGCCACGGCGTTGCCGCCTGCATCCGCGCCCACGAACCGCTGCACCGAGCGCCCGTAGTACCCAAGACTGCCCAGCGTGAGATAAGTGTGCGTGCGCGGCCCCGTCGCTCCCGCTGCCTGGATTGCCCGCCGGCTTTCGCGATCCCGTTCCAGGTTGAAGCGGTACGCGACACGTCCGTAGAGGTCCTTGAAGTTCGAGTCGGAGAAGAATCCCAGGCCGCCACTGTTGGCACCGAGGGCGGACGGAACCAGGCCGCTGCTGTCGATGGTTTGCGACCCGACATTCTGGTTCACGATGGCCAGCGCCCAGAAGTAGCCGCCGTAGTGGTGCCCGCCGCTGAACTCCACTCCCTGGGCGGCGCTGGACATGGCAAACCCGTTGTTGACGTTGTGCTGGTTGAGGTTCGGGTTAATGGCGCCGATCGTGGCCTGGTCGTAAATGTCCCACGGGCTGAGGTTCCAGCTCCTCGCCGGCGAGAACGGCAGTTCCAGTTCGAACTGGCCAACGCGCATGTGGAGAGCGTCTTTCGGCAAATGCAGGAAGCGCCCGATGTTGACGAATTTCAGGTAGCCGTCGCCCAGGCCGCCGTTGCCTCCCGAACCGGCGACGCTAAGGTCGTCGTCCACCCAGAAGGCGATGTCGCTGCCGAAATTGCCCGCCGTGAAGATACTGAACAGGCCGGGCTCGAAATCGGTTCGCGGAACAAATCCGGCGCCCGCCGAGGCAAAGTTGCCGCGATTTTTCCCCACCACCTGGAAGAAGTTGTTCATCCGAAGGCCAATCGGCGGCATGCCGGGCATGACACCGGGCCAGACGGTTTTCGGCCAAAGCTCCTTTTGCGCCGGAGCGCCCAGCAGCACCGGCGGCACCTTGATGAAGCTCTCGTCATCGGTGGGAAACTTGAATCCCGCATCCTTGAACGCCTTGCCAAAATCGTTCAAGTGGGGAAAGTTGTCGTGGCACGTGGTGCAGGAGGTCTGGTATTTGCGAGCGAACGCCGGAATCCCGTTCGCCTGCGGTGGTGTTACCAGCGCCACGGACAAGAGCAGGACAAATACGACCACAATCATGATTGCCGCAGGTTTGCGCATGAGCGCCTCCGTTTACGACCTGACCCAACCGCTACTATCGTGCCCCAGGTTGGGTTCGTCGCTTGCTTGCGTTACTTTTTTCCGCTTACGTAGGTGTGCGTCTGCACCGGCACGCCGTCCTTGCCGTGGCAGGTCCCGGTCGTCTTGCAGCCGCACAATCCGCACTCGCCGACACAGCGCGAGCACTGCACTTCCCAAACTCCCGGTTGCAGGCGAATGCTGCCCACGTGATGTCCGCAGTCGGAGCAGTACAGGTAATCCACACCCGGCAGCAGTTGCTGCGGATTGAGCAGAACCTGCCCCTCGCTTTCGCTGTGCAGCGCTTCGCGTTTGCGACTCTCCGATGTCATCTCTGTTCCTGCTCAATCGAGGCTGATCGTTTTCCTGGTTATGCCCGCCGCCGCCACCACGACGTCGTAGCTCCGCTCGTCCATGGCTTCGTGCCAAATGCGCACCCGATGGCGCCCCGCCGGCACGTTGTCAATCCGAAAACTTCCGTCGGCCGCCGTGCGCGCGAAATACGGGCTCTTCACCACCACGATGAACGCCGACATTTCCTGGTGCACGTTGCACAGCAATTGCACGACGCCGGGCTGGTCGAACTTCACGCGCCGGCTGGTTTCGCGTCCGTATAAACCGAGGTTGAAACGTTTCGGACTGGAGATGGAAAACACGTTGTGCGCCAGCGGGTCGCTGTTGGCGAATTCCACCGTCGTACCCACCTGGATCGGCAGAACGTGCGGCACAAACCGCAGACTTTTCTGGTCCATGACGAGCACCCGGTCAGGGGTGGGAAAGGGCCCCGCAACGTCGTCCACGTACGCTACGAATCCCGCCAAGTCGAGCTTCGCATCGTGCGTCTGCACGCGGCCCTCGAGGGTCCCGGCGGTTGCGGATCCGGCAGCGAGAATCACGATCACTGTCCACCAGAGACCGCGTTGATATCTGAAGCGCATCCAGCCCTTTCCTGTGGGGTTGTGTTTCAAGAAGATGAATTGCACGTTGCGTGCCGGGCGGCGCCGCCGAGGAGAATTAAGATCGGCTCACACTTTCAGGAGTTTGCGGCGATCTCCGGAAAGACGCACGCCTTCCCGACGATGGGAAGTGTTACGTGGAGGTAACAGCCCACGATGAGTGTTACGCGGAGGAAACACTTGGTGCCGGCGTATCGGTGCCAGCCTGCCGCGGCTCGATCTCAAACCGGCGCAGCAGTTCGTAGAGCGACTTGCGGCTGATTTGCGCCTCGCGCGCCGCTGCCGATACGTTCCCGTGATGGCGCTGCATCAGCGACACGAGGTATTGCCGGCCCTGAACATCAACCCACTGCTCGCGCATCGCCTTGTATCCCGGCCCGGTGTGCGCATCCTCGCTGGGTTGACGCAGCGTTTCCGGCAAGTCGCGCAGGCGCACCGCGTGGTCCTCGCACATCACGATCGCGCGTTCCACCACGTTGCGCAATTCGCGCACGTTACCCGGCCAATCGTGATGTTCCAGGGCCTGCAGGGCGTCCGGGCTGATCTGCACCGGACCCTTGTTCGCGGCCTGGCAGAATTTCTGCATGAAATGTTGCGTCAGGATGGCAACATCGCCGGCGCGTTCGCGCAGCGGCGGCAGCGCGATGGTGACCACGTTGAGCCGGTACAGCAGGTCCTGACGGAAACGGCCCTGGCGCGCTTCCGCTTCCAGATTGCGATTCGTGCAGCAGACAACGCGAATGTTGACCTCGATCAGCTTCTCGCCGCCGACGCGCCGGAACGCGCGCTCCTGCAGCACGCGCAACAGTTTTGCCTGCAGCTCGGCATTCATTTCGCCGATCTCGTCGAAGAAGACGGTGCCGCCGTTGGCCATCTCCAACAGCCCGCGCTTGGCCTGGTTGGCGCCGGTGAAGGCGCCTTTTTCATGGCCGAACAGTTCGCTTTCCAGCAGGTTCGACGGCAGCGCCGCGCAATCCACGGGGACAAACGCCTTGTCGCGTCGCGCGCTGTTGGCATGGATGGCGCGCGCGATCAGCTCCTTCCCGGTTCCGCTCGGCCCGGTCACCAGTACGTCGGCTTCGGAGGGCGCTGCTTTGGCCACGGTGGCCAGGACCTTCTGCAGGGCTTCGCTGCGCCCGATGATCTGGTGCAACGGGCAGCATTGCTCCAGGTGTTGCAGCTCCGGCGCATACCCCTGCAGGCGCCGCCGGTGTTCCAGGCCCTTTTCGACTTCTGCCAGAAACTGCGCCGACGTGAACGGCTTGGTGATGTAGTTGAACGCGCCCTTCTTCACCGCCTCGACCGCCGATTGAAACGTGCCGTGGCCGGTGAACATGATCACCACCAGCCCGGAATCGATCTTGCAGGCCCGCTCCAGCACCTGCAGGCCGCTCATGCCGGGCAGCTTGAAGTCGAGCAGCACCAGATCGAACGTATTTTCGCGGATTAAGTCCAGCCCCGCTTCCGGCGTGGACGCCAGCGACACCCGGTGACCCGCGTCTTCCAGGATCGTTTCGCAGCTCTGCAACACGGCTTCGTCGTCGTCAATGATCAACACATGCTGATTCATACTGATTCACCCTTACGGAGAGCGAAACCACCACCGTGGTGCCCACTCCCGGTTCACTGCGGGCCCAGATTTCGCCGCCGTGGTCCTTGACGATGCCATGGCTGATCGACAGTCCCAGCCCGGTACCGCGTCCCGGCGCTTTGGTGGTAAAGAAGGGATCGAAAATTCGAGGCAGGTTTTCGGGCTCGATGCCCGACCCGGTGTCTTGCACCTCGACGCGTACGGCGCCGTCCTCCCTGCAGTGTAGCGCGCGCACCGTAAGCGTGCCTCCACTCGGCATCGCGTCAACCGCATTGGTAAGCAGGTTGACGAATACTTCCGTCAGCCGGCTGGCGTCGCCGGGCACCGCTGGTAAAGACGGCGGAATTTCGCGCACCACTTTGATGGAGCCGCTTTCGATGCGGAAGTGCACCAGGTCGAGCGCTGTGTCCAGCAACTCGCGCACCTGGAGTTCGCCGATGTGCAACTGCGATTGACGCGAAAAACTCAGCAGTCCGCCGACCAGGTTCGCCACCCGCTCCGCCTGCTTGACGATGGTTTGCAGACTCTTGCGGCTGCGCGGCGTCAGGGCGCCGTTTTCCCGCTCCGCCATGTGACTGGACAGCGCCAGGATGCTGGTGATCGGATTATTGATCTCGTGCGCCATTCCGCCGGCCAGTTCCCCGATCGAGGCCAGCTTCGCCGCCTGCGCCAATTGTTGCTGCGTCTGCTGCAGTTCGGCATACTGCCGCTTCAGTTGACGGTCGGTGTCTACCACGATGATCCCGATGATCGCCGTCCCCAGCCCCAGCATCACCGTGAACGCGCAGTAAATGAAGATGATGTACTTGCCGATATAGGCGTTCACGAAATCCAGCGTTCCCACGAACTCGATGTGCTCGCGCCTGCCTCCTTCGCGGATCGGCAGCCAGATCATCTGGAAGCTGTTGCGCAGCGCGGGGTCAGCCTGTGCGCTGGTGGACCCATCGTCGGTGGTGATGGTTTCCTTCACCTCCCAATCCGGCAGGTAGCGAAACGCGGCGCGCTGCCCGTTCGCATAAACGTTCACCTCGCGCAATTCCGGCAGGCTGCCGAACTCCGCCACCACCCGCCGCAGCACTTCGGGATGATCGAAGATCTGCGGCATGGTCTCGCCGCGCTCGTGGTAGTAGATGTAGTGGCCGCGCAGGAACTCGGCCAGGTTCACCGACCTTTCTTCCGCCAGCCGGAAGTACTGGTACTTCTCCATCCCGGCGGTGATCATCATGATCAGGCTGGCCAGGATGAGGAACGTAAGGTTGAGGCGCACGAACACCCGGTCCAGCAAATGTTGCGAGCGCTCGCCCACCGCCCACGTGAACGCAAACAGGGACAGCGACATCAGTTGCTCCTGCAGGTTCCACAGGAACACGCTGTCACCCGCCGGCGCCACCGTCGGCGCCGCGTGCAGCACGAAGACCATGGCCAGGCTGATCAGCGCCACTAGGCGAAACACGCGGCCGTTCCAGCCGACATCGCCGCGCAGAACCGCCCGGATGGGAAGCAGCAGCGCTGCTATGGCAAGGCCATCGCTCACCAGCGTCGCCCAGGAATGTGTGCCCTCAGCCGCGCCGTTCGCGGCTCCAGCCGCCACCAGGTCAATCACCACCAGGCCGAGCACCGCCAGCAGCCATGCAATGAGCCCGGGAAAAACCTTGCGCTTGGCTGCGTCCAGGTAGGCGGCCACCATGATCAGCGCGCCGGCGGCCAGCAATCCGTGCGAAAACCGCTCGAGGCCTGCCAGCCGCACCTGTTGATGGAGAAAGAACGCCACCGCGAAGCGCAGCGTCAGCAGCGCAAAGTGCAGGACCATGGTGGCGAACGCAATCGTGATCAGCCGCTCCGGCCGGCCGCGAACGCCCCGGTTGATGCGCTGATGCACCAGCACCATGAACGCCAACCCGGCCAGCAGCAGGTGAAAGAGGTTGAAGATAAGCAAGGTTTCGGCTGTGCGGTTGGTCACGTGCCACAGCAGAGATTGCATAGCTTCACCCGCTCATTGGGCGTTTGCGCCGGCCGGCATGAGGGCCCGAGCCGGAGTTGCGGCAGCAGGTGATCAGGTGATCTAGAGATGGACGGCCCCCACCCTCACCGGCGGCAGCTACCCCAGTTTTGCGCACCACTCTCACCGCAGGCTGTGATGGACGTCACAGAATTGTGTGACCCTGCACCAGCCATGACCCGGGAGCGCGAAGGTCCCGCGCGAGGTCCCGCCGCGGGTGACCTCGCACGAACCGGTCCCAGGCGGGATCCACCGGAGTCCGCTTGGTTGCGATCCTTCTGTGAGCTGTTCTGGGTCAACAGACTTCAAAGGAGATGAATACCAGCGGTGTGGCGGTTGGGGCGAGATGTAGGGAATGTTGTAGACGCGGCTGCAACCCGCATCCACGAACAGGCCAGTATTCATGCACCTTGAGGCGGTAGAGCACCTGGGCTGATGCCAGGTGGTCGATCCAAGGCTTCGCAAGTGTTTGAAAAAATTGGTCGGGGAGAGAGGATTTGAACCTCCGACCCCCTGGTCCCGAACCAGATTCCAGAGCCTATTGGAACTTGGTGAATTCTTTGGTTTCTAACTGATTGCTGTTGAACCTGTTGCGGGCTACTGTTTGAAAGCTATTGATCCTGATTGAATCTGGATGCTTTGACAGCCACAAAATTACCTACATTCCTGATCGAACAAAAGGCGAATCCGCTCTGCTCCCCGTGATTGAAAAGCAGAGCAAGCACTTTCCTTAGAGAAAAGCTCGCAAGGCACGTGTCGGGATTTCAAGCATATCGGAGCCTGACGGAGTTCTTGCGGACCACAGGTTGACTTTCGCTCTGCGATGCTGCCGGCCGACCTGCGAGTAGCATCGCCGCAATCAACGACACGGCTGCAAAACGGGAGGCTTTATTTCTCATACTTGGTAGCTGCAACACTTGTTGCAGCGTCATTGGGAGGTTCGCTGGATTCACCTGCTAGACGCTTGTCAAGAATACCGTAAAAGCCTCAACTATCAGCGCTTCTAAGCAGGTTTTCGGACAGAAGGCGACCAGTCAACATTTGGTGCACTGCTTCTGCTATTGCCTTGACAGGAGCGCGTTTCTAGGAAATGCTTGCGTATCCTAAATGGCGAGACTTGGCGGGCAACTTGGGAACTGATCCCCCCATGGCGCTATTGGACGTCATTCTCATCAGCGGTACGACTTATCGGCGCAAACTTGTTCTGCTGTTTCTACGCCAAACTGCGGACGAACGACTTCGGTGGTGCACACGTCAACAGATCATCGGCCAGCCTGCCACACGGATCTTGAGCTTCGAATGCATATGACTGCCAAATCGGGCACCGGGCCGATTACCATTCGGCACTGTGATGGGTATTCCGACTGCCGCGCTTGTATGGATGTACAACTCGCGGTCTGGAATTACCCAGCAGAGGATGTTGTGCCGCACCATGTCCTGCTTGTCGCAGCGAAGACGGGAGGACAGGTATTGGGAGCATTCGACAACCAAGAAATGGTGGGTTTTGCACTCGCGTTTCCCGCGATTCGCGGAAACCAGTTCTACCTGCACTCGCACATGGTAGCCGTGCTGCCTCAATATCAGAGCCGCGGAATCGGGCGCCTCCTGAAGATCCAACAGCGAGAGGATGCGCTTACACGCGGCATCGGTCTCATCGAGTGGACCTTCGATCCGCTGGAGCTGCGAAATGCGTATTTTCAACGTAGCGCGCCTCGGGGCTATTATTCGCAGTTATATAGCTGACATGTATGGATCTTCGTCCAGCCCATTGCACGCCCGCCTCCCTACCGATCGATTAATAGCCGAATGGCAGCTGGGTTCGCCACGTGTCCGAGCCTGCGTCGAAGGCGCGAGAGCGCACCCCACCAAGAGCGCGGTTTCCATAGCCGTTCCGGACAAAATCGCTGAATTGCGGTGTACCGCTCCAGCGCGGGCTTTGGAAATTCAAGCTCGCGTTCGACGCGAATTCGGACGCCTATTTGAGGAGAGGTACGCAGTAACAGGATTCTCATTGACGGAGGAGGCCGGGACCTACCTGCTGGAGCGTTATGAAGATTGAATTAATTACTCTGCGCGAATTGAAAATGTTGCTGAAGGCGCCATTTGAAACAAGTTTCGGAACGGCACTGGAGCGACGTATCTTGCTGGTCGAAGTTGTGTCAGACGGGCTCTCCGGCTGGGCAGAGATTACGACTCAAGAGGGACCTTTCTATAACGGTGAAACAACCGATACCGCATGGCATATCTTTTGCGATTTCATAGTACGTATGGTGCTGGGGAAAACCGTAGAACACCCCGAGGACGTGGTGCCGCTGACACAGCTAATTCGTGGTCATGAAATGGCCCGCGCGGGGCTGGAAAACGCACTGTGGGATATTGCCGCGCAAGAGGAGCGTAGTTCACTGAGCCATTTGTTAGGGGGAACGCGAGACGAGATCCCCTGTGGTGTATCGCTCGGTATCCAGGCAGATATGGGGAAGCTGCTGAGAATAATTGACAGGGAGCTCGCCGACGGGTATCAGCGGATTAAACTGAAAATCAAGCCTGGAAAAGATGTCGATGTGGTGCGGAGTGTTCGTGCACGATTTCCAGAGGTTCCCCTAATGGTGGATGCAAACTCCGCCTACCGCTTGACCGATGCGCCGCTACTTCAAGAACTAGATCAATTCGACCTTACGATGATCGAACAGCCGCTGAACTGGGATGACATTTATCTGCATGCCAAGTTGCAGCGCGAGCTTCGCACTCCCGTCTGCCTGGACGAATCTATCCATAATGCCCGACATGCCGAAGCGGCAATCGAACTCGGTGCGTGCCGAGTAATTAACATCAAGCTAGGGCGTGTTGGTGGATATAGTGAAGCACGTCGTGTACATCAGATTTGTCGGTCCCGAGGTATCCCCGTATGGTGCGGTGGCATGCTGGAATCGGGAGTAGGTCGTGCACACAATATAGCTCTATCTACGCTACCCGGCTTTGAACTGCCTGGCGACGTTTCAGCTAGCCGCCGCTACTGGCACGAGGACATCATCGAGCCCGAGATTGAGGTGAGCTTGAGCGGGACGATTCGCGTGCCACTAACTCCGGGCTTGGGCTACACCGTTCGTCGAAAGCGGGTCGACCAACTCACAGTTCGAAAGCAGACCTGGCACGCCACAACGCAGGTTCCTGTGACAGTAGAAACTCAAAGCCCTTAGGCTTTGCGCGGAAGCTGCACCTTTTCATGTGCGGACGGATTTTTTGCGGACCACAACGGGTCATTCCAGGCCCGATGGAATTGTTGCGCAGGACAACGCGTTCTGCCCGCTTTAGAACAGTGCGTCATGCACTCATGTGTTGCGATCACTGGTCCCGCCGCAACATGTGTTGTACAATTTCTTTTTACTCTAAAATCAAACGGAGGACTCGATGCTTCGCCGAACCGTTGCCATCCTGATCGTTGTTTGCTTCAGCGTTCCGCTCATCGCACAGAAGAAGTACGACATCAAGATTGACTTCGATCAGCGAGTCAGGATGCGCGACGGGGTCGAGCTTTCGGCCGACGTATATCGTCCGGATGCGCCAGGCAAATTCCCGGTCATCTTGAGCCGGACGCCGTACACCAAGCCCGGCTCGTACAACAACGCCAAGTATTTCGTTCCTCAGGGATACGTGTTCGTGGCGATGGACGTGCGCGGGCGCGGCGATTCGGACGGCAAGTTTGTCCCGTACCGAAATGACGGCGTGGACGGCTACGACGCGATCGAATGGTGTGCGGCGCAGCCCTGGTCCATTGGCAAAGTAGGGACCATCGGCGGTTCTTATAACGGCCGCACCCAGTGGCTGACCGCAATTACGCAGCCACCCCACCTTGTGACCATGATTGCGATGGTCACGCCCTCGGACCCGTTCGTGGAATGGCCCACCGGCTTGTCGTTGCCCGTGAACATCAGTTGGTTTCACTTCACGGCCGGGCATGTGTCGCAGAACATGGCCGCGGTCGATTGGGCAAAGATGCAATGGCACTTGCCCCTATACGACATGGACGAGGCGGCTGGGCGTCCGAACCCTATCTGGAAAGAAGAGATTGATCACGCACAACTCGGCCCCTATTGGGAACCGTTGCGCTACCAGAATAAATACGACCGCGTGAAGGTCCCGGTGCTGCACATCTCCGGCTGGTACGACGACGAGCAGGTGGGCACGCCCTTGAACTTCATCGGCATGACCGCCAAGACCCAACCTGAGGCGCTCCGCTCCGGCCAGAAGCTGCTGATGGGGCCGTGGCCGCACGCCCTCAATTCGACTTCCAAGCTCGGAGAAGTGGACTTCGGGCCCACCGCCACAATCGACATGACCGGCACTTGGTTGCGTTGGTTCGACTACTGGCTGAAGGGGACGGACAACGGCGTCGGGAAGGAGCCGCCCGTACGCCTGTTCGTGATGGGTGCTAATACTTGGATTGACGAGAGCGAGTGGCCGATCGGCCGCACCCAATACAAGCGCTATTACCTGCACAGCGGAGGCCGCGCCAACAGTTCGTACGGCGACGGAAAGCTCTCGACGCAGGAACCCGCGAAGGAGGCCTTCGACGGCTATCCCTACGATCCCGCAAACCCAACGCCGTTCATCACCGAGCCGTCCTTTGCGCAAGTCGGCGGACCGGATGATTATCGTCCGGTGGAGCGCCGCGACGACGTGCTGGTTTACACCGGCGAGCCGTTCAGCGCCGACACGGAGATCTGCGGGCCCGTTCGCGTCGAGCTTTACTCCTCGTCTTCCGCCAAAGATACCGATTTCATGGCCAAGCTCATTGACGTGTGGCCGAACGGCTTCGCACAGCGTCTGATCGATGGCATGGTGCGTGCCCGCTTTCGCAACGGCATGGACAAGCCGGAACTGATCGAGCCAGGCAAGGTGTACGCCTACAACATTGACATGTGGAACACCTGCCAGATGTATCTGAAGGGCCACCGCGTCCGGATCGAGATTTCGTCGTCGGCGTTTACGAAGTACGACCGTAACCTGAACACCGGCGAGGCGCTCGGCAAAACCACACGCATGCAAACGGCGGACCAGAAGATCTACCACGATTCGGAGCACCCGTCGTTCGTCCTGCTCCCCGTGGTTCCCCCGAAGGCCAGCCGACAGGCCAACTAGCTGTTTTGGGCTGAATGGAACTACTTATGGCGATTGCCGGCGCGGGCGTTGCCGGCTTGCCGGGAGTTAGCGACGCGCCTTGCATCGTTTTCGTACCAGCGGTCGTCTTCGAAATAATTCTGTTCGCCCTGCCGCAGTACATCGAGGGACCGTTTCGGAGTGATGTGCGCACACGCGACGATGAGGGCATTTACCAGCGACATGGCGGCAGCGTAGGAAGCCGTGAGCGAAGGGTTCGTCACGGATGTCAGCAGATGCATATTGCAGTAGCGAGCAACAGGGCTGAGTTCGCTGTCGGTGATGCCTAGCGTCAGCACTCCTTGCGCCTTCGCCTGAATGGCAGCATTTACGGTCTCACGCAAACACCGGCCGAAACTGATCGCAACCAGCACGTCCTTGGCATTCAGGATTCGTAGTTTGTGCAGTAGGTTGCCGCTGGTTCCGACGGGCGCCTCTGAATGGACTCCAACCACGGTTAAGCCGTAATCCAGGTAGACCGCCAGCGAAGCCACAAAATCGAGGCCGACGACGAGGACCCGGCGCGCCCGGCGAATGTGCCGCGCGGCGCGCAATAACTGGTCCACATCGAGCCGGGCCCGCAAGTGGTTCATGTTCTCGAGATCTTTGTCCAGGCTGCGGATGACGTGGTCGGCAGGCGTGCGCCCTTCCTGGGTGGCAATCTTCATGGCGCGGTACGGAGTAATCCGGGCTACGAAGTGTTGTCTCAAGGCCGACGCGAAATCGGCGAAACGCTTATACCCGAGTGCCTGGACCGTCCGTACCACGGTGGCAGCATCAATGTCGTACCGCTTCGCCAGTTCACGGGAGGAGAGAAAATAGGTCTCCTCGGCATTGTCGAGGATGGCGTGCAGCAGGCCGCGGCGGGTGCTGTTCAACTGGCCTTCGGCTTCAGCCTTGGTGACCCGCGACTGCAGATCAGAAACGCGTCCGTTGGTACTGGTCGGCTTCGAACCTTTCATTTGGCTTCCCCGCCATCTTGCGCGCAAGAGCCGCGCTCCGTGGACGTAAGAGTATAGCAATCCGAAGACGACGGTCCGAGGGCGACCACTGGAAATACTGTTCGGGAGAAACGAGTAGCACGACGGTACGAATGATCGTCTCAGGTTGAAATCCGGCGCCGAATTCCAATCTACTCGGAATCCGGCGCCGGACATTTTCTTCTCGGGTTACCCTGCCACGGTCCCTAGAACTCGATCCGTAGCCCGACCTGCCCTTCGCGTCCCGGGAGTGCCTGCTGCACCGACCCGAAAGGAGCAGCGGCCACATTTTGCTGCAGTTCAATGGCCGCGGGGTTCGCAGTATTGAACAAGTTGAACATCTCGAAATAGGCATACAGCCGGGCGCGCTCGCCAATGTCGAACCGCTTGGACAAACGCATGTCCACGTTCTTGAACGTCGGCGCCGTGAATTGATTGCGGGCCACGGATCCCGGCTGAGCTCCCGGCGGCGTGCCGTGATCGACAGCGCCGAACTGACCATCGCCGTCTATATCAGTGAGCGCCAACGGTTGCCGACTGTAATGGAACCCGCTCTGCACGCGGAAGATGCCACTGTATTCGAACTTCCACGGCAGTCGCAGGACCCCGTACACCTGGAAGGTGTGCCTCAGGGCCAGGTCGGAGTTCCCCTTGTCGAAGTTAGGTCCGTTGTAGAACTTTCCCGCTTGTGGCACGGGGTTGCAGTTCGCGGCAATGAATGGTCCGGTCGCATTGGTCAAGGCGACCCCAGCATGAGCACAGGCGCCTGTGGCGGTTCCCGCCTCCGTCACGACTTCCGGGACGCCCACGAAACTGTCGCTGGGATGATTCGTACCGGTGCCGGTATAAGCGACGACGTCGTCGGTCTCATTCGCCCAGGTGTAAGTAGCATCCAGGCTGAAGTGGTGGCTCATGCGTTTCCGCACGCTCAGGACCAGGCCATCGTACTGGCCCGAGTACCACGGACCAAATCCGTTGATCGGATAAGTGCCCGTGCCGGCCTGGAGAGCGCGATTGTTCTTCAGACGGGCTGCAATCGCCAGGTTGGTCCAGCGCGTCCCCAAAATGTCGTTCAGGTCCTTGTGGTGATAATCCGCCTGGACGACGATGTCGGGAGTCAGTTCCCGCTGGATCCCAAACTGGTATCCCATGCTATACGGAACCTTGAAACCGGGATCGACGGTTACGGGAATGGGGATATTGGGAACTAACCCGTCGAAGATCGACAGATTCCCGAATTGGTCCCAGCTGAGGTAATTCGGGATCGCCCCCTTGCCGAGCGCGGCAGCCGCCTGTGCGGCAAACTGGTCGGGAGTAAGCCCGCTCAACTGCTGAATATTGCTGATGTTGACCACCGCATTGGCCGGGATGGGTGCATGCCCCGCAGCGACGACATTGTTGAGGTGATCGATGCCATAAAACGTCGCGGCGGGTTTCGTTATCGGCGCGCCGCCGGCGGCTAAGGTAGCGTGGCAAACGGCTCCCGTCGCTAGAATCTGGGCATCGGTGAGGTTGCTCGACACGCAGGGCACGTTGTATCCGGCAATGGAGAAGTAGGCAACCAAATTGCTGGGGTTCCCATACAGCAAACGCGGAAAGGCCAGGGACGTTTGCTGGATGACATTGGCTCCGCCGAAACCGGGGATGTCTTCCGCCAGCCCCAGCCGGAAGTGGTCATAGAACAGTCCCCAACTGCCGCGGATGATCGTCTTGGGCGTAACTGACCATGCCAAGCCGAGGCGTGGCGATACATTTCCATTCGTCGGGAACCGGGAATCGTAATCCCAACGCAATCCGGCGTTGATGGTCAGGTTCTTGAAGAGCTTGACATCGTCCTGTACGAACAGGCCGCTGTAGTTGTTGCGCAGCGCAATGGTGGAATCCTTTACCGTGCGGGGTGCAGGACCTTGCAGCAGGTACACTCCGGAACTTAGCGGGGGGAAAGCTATCTGGTCACCTATGGTCGCATACAACTGGGCGATCAGAGCAGTAGACTCAATCCCGTCCACCACCATGCGCTGGAAATCAAAGCCGAACTTGAGGTCGTGGCGGTTGAAATGTTTGCCGAGGTTCGCGCCGAACGAGGTGTACTTCTGGTTGATCGTCTTCGGCGTGCCACTATATCCGAATATCACCGTGCCGTTGCCAAATGTTGTGTTGTCGTCTATTGAATTGAACAGGACATCGGTCGTCTGAAGAGTGCCCAGCTCGGGATGTGCGGCGTGAGTCCTGCTCGGCTCTCCGCGATATTGGCCGTAAATGCTGAGCAGGAAGGGATTGCCCTGGTTCCCAAGCGTCGCCGTGTCGTTAAAGCCCAGGATCAGGTGGCGATTCTCCGTGTTGCCGGCCGTGGAGGGAAGGCTTGTGCCTAAGGACAACGACCGGAAGCCAGTGACCTGAGTGTTGGTCCAGTTGGCCTGTTGGGTGAAACGATGATGCCCCCATTGCTCGTCCAGTCGGGCGCGGAGGCGAGCATCGTACGTCTGGCTGTTGATGATGTATGGGGTTTCACGGTCAATCAGGAATTGCGGCGTATTCGCCGGGAACCCAAAATTCAGCGCGCGCGCCTCGCGAATGCGCTCGCCCGACGCGAAGAAGAATATCCGATCTTTCAGAATCGGCCCGCCCAACTGGAAGCTGGGGTCCCAGCGCAACAGAAATGGCGCTTTGTCCTGGCCTTGGATGTCGGAGGCATCGAGTTTGTAGTTGCGGTGAAATAGGGATGCGCCGCCATGCCACAGGTTCGTGCCGCCCTTGCTGATCACGTTGACGACGCCGCCCGAGGCATGTCCGAACTCCGCCTTGTAACCGGCGGTGACCACCTGGAATTCGAGAATCGATTCCTGGTTGAACTGGGAAGCGGCCCCGCCCGTGACCTGATCGCTGTTCGGCATGCCGTCAATCAGGTACAGGGTGTTACCGCCGCGCTCGCCCAGGACCGGAGTCGCGGCGTCGCCCGTTTGCTGGCGATTAATCGCCACCCCGGGCACCAACTGCATCAGGTCAAGATAGTTGCGCCCGTTGAGCGGCATGGCCTGGATCTGTGCGGGGGTGACCGTATCGCCGGACGACGATATCGTTGGCTCCAGCAGCGGCGCCACGCCCATAACACTGATCTCGGTTTGCACGCTCGCAACCTGCAAGACGGCGTCGAGCGTCACGGTCCGGTTCAGGGTCACTTCGACACTATTGAGCTTGTATGTCGAGAACCCTTCCTTCGTTACCGTGAGCGAATACACTGCCGCCGGCAACCCGGGAATGCGATACTCGCCCTTACTGTCGCTGGTTGTCTGGCGCTCGATCGCCAGGCTGGCGTTGCTCACGCGGACCTCGGCCCCCGCAATCGCGGCGCCTTGCTGATCGGTAACGCCGCCCTCGACGACGGAAGTGGTCTGGGCCAAGGCTGCGGGTGTAAGCGCCGCAACACAGAGTCCCACAGCCAATAGGAACATCCACTGTCTCGGCCATCTCGCCCTTGGGTTCGCAATGCCGTTGGCAAATGCGCTGATCAATGCTAAGAGCCTCATCTCGCCTCCCCGTCAGCCCGGCTTGTTGCGGGTGACTATGAATCAACTTTTGTAGAGATATGCCAAATCGTCTGACGCCCTTGCATGTCCCCGGAATCGGTCCGGAGAAACAATGCCAGACGTGTACAACGTGTGTTGCGTTAAGTCAAGAACAATCATCATGCATTGCAGCATTTCTGCACACCGGGGTGGAAACCTGCGGCAACCCAGTGAATTTATGCGGGACGGAGGGCCTTGACGAATTCCGGATCGACATCGAGGCCCAACCCAGGTTTGGCCGGAAGCCGGATCACGCCATCCGTGACGTCCATGCCGCCGATGATCGGATCCGTCTGAAGAAAATCGAATGCGTCCAGGTCGACGTAGAGCACGCTGCGGCAGGCAGCGACGACGTGAGCGGCTGCGGTCAGGCCCAGGCGCGTTTCGCTCATGCACCCGAGCATGCATTGCATGTCGGCAGCGTCGGCGATGTGCGCAATACGCATGGCCTTCAGGATCCCGCCGGATTTCATCAGCTTAATGTTGATCATGTCGCAGGCGTCGCGTCGGACGGCTTCGATAGCGTCCTGCGGCGAATGCACCGACTCGTCGGCCATGATCGGGACCGGCGAGTGCCGGCGCACAAACTTGAGGCCCTCCCAATCCGAGTACGGGATCGGCTGTTCGCAGAATTCGATCCGCAGTGGTTCCAGCGCTTTGAGCGCGCGGATGGCATCCGCAGGTGACCAACCCTGGTTGGCATCGATGCGCAGAGCGACGGAATCGCCGACCGCTCCGCGGATGTTGCGCAGACGTTCGATATCGAGTTCCGGTACCTCACCCACCTTCACCTTGATCGCCTTGAATCCCCGGCTTGCCACGCGCTTTGCGCTTTCGGCCATGGCTGCGGGGGTGTCTAGGAATACGGTCAGGTCGGTCGGGAACGAATCCCGGTACTTGCCGAGCACGCGGCAGACGGGCTGGCCGGAAAGTTTGCCGCAAATATCCCAGAGCGCCATCTCGAACGCCGCCTTGATGCCGGGGCTGCCGGGGGCAAAAGCATCCATGTCGGAAACAATCTTCGGAATGGAAAATGGATCGCATCCGCGGATGAAATCGGCGAAGGATCGTGCGATGGCCACGTTGGTCGCCTGAGTTTCGCTCGTGACCGGCGAGTAAGGCGATGACTCGCCCCAGCCGACCGCGCCGTCGGCAGTACGCAGCCGTACCAGCACGTTCTCCGCCGCAGACTCGCTGCCCAGCGCAATCCGGAAGGTCCCCTTTTCTTGTATGGTGAACGGCCAGACCTGTACGTCCGCGATTCTGGCCTGCCGCGGTTTGGCGCCGGACACCTCCTGGGCAACAGCTAACGTTTGTGTTATGCCGGCGCTGAGGCCACTCGCAACGGCGGCGCCAGCCATGCTCTTCAGAAATTCCTTGCGTGTGAGCTGCATGATCTGGACTCTTTCACGTGTCCTTTTCGCGGGGCCTACGGGTCCCGTCGCCAATCTTTCGGGGTGCGGCGTTTGAACACGACGCCTCCCACTTGTACCTGAGTGGCCGTGCCCTCCGCGTCGCGGGTGAATACGAACTTCTCGTTGTCGTAGAGTCCACGCGCGGGGTACAGGAACACATCCTTCGAAACCTGCTCCAGCGACTGGTATTCGAACCATTCGATCAGCGAAATCAGCCGGCCCTCGCGCTCGAGGATAAAAAGCACGTCGTGGTCCCAACCATACTCACCGATCATGCCCTTCCATTCCTCGGGAATCAGCGTCGACTTCGCCGGGGCGGTGCGCTTGAGGACTTCGTTTCCCACCTTGATGCCACCGTCAATGACGGAAATCTTCGTTCCATAGCCAATGCGGTCATCGACGACCAAGACATCACCGAGTTGGCGCAGCCTGAGCTCGTATCCGCCGCGAACCCGCATGGCATACAGCCCGCCATTGCGTTCGATCAGATCCAGTGCCGAATTGCCTTCGCCATAGCGTCCGGCGAGTTTGTGCACGACATCCGCTGGGATCGCCTGCGTCGTCTCGATGGCGGGCAACGGCTTGCCAGCCTTGACGGCGAGCATCAGTCGCAGGGCCTCGTTGGCGATGCGGACGCTCACGCCGTTTGCTGCATCCATGGTGGTCACCGCCACAGCGCCGAACTTCTCCTCGGGCATCGCCTCCACCTCGGTGGCAAACCCGTAGATGGCCCCGCCATGACCGACGACGCGGTGGCCGTCAATATTTCCGAGAATAAATCCGATACCGAAGTTGCGACTGCCGCCCTGCGCGAACTGAGGCGCCCACATCTTGTTCAACGTGTCCGCTTTAAGAATGGGACCGTTCAGCCCGCGCCCTCCATTCAAGAGAGCAATCACGAATCGTCCGAGGTCGGTCACCGTGGAATACATGCTTCCCGCCGGCGCCATGCCAAGCTGGAAGGTCGGCGCCTCGAAAACCTTGCCGGTGTACGTCCACATGTACGCCTTCGCGAGTCTGTCGGTTATCGCCGGTTCCGGCTCGAACGCACTGGATTGAAGACCAAGTGGCTTGAGGACTGCTTGCTTCAAGTACTTGGCAAAGGGCTGCCGATTCATGTACTCCAGGGTGTAGCCGACCACGGCGATGCCGGCGTTGGAATACTTGACGTGCGTCTCGGGCTCGTAAAGTAACGGGTAACCGTTGATGCTGCGGACGGTATCCGCCAGTGTCGGCTCGGTGGGATCGAAGTAGTGTCCAACACCCGGTTCGCGAAGCAGGCCGGAACGGTGTGACATCAGTTGCCGAAGAGTGATCGGCTTGCTGAACTGGTTCGCCGGTTTGAAATCCGGGAGATAGGTCTGGACTGGCGCATCCAGGTCGATCTGCCCCTGCTCCACCATCTGCATGATGCCGATGTCGGTAAACAGCTTGGAAACAGAGCCAATGCGATACACAGTATCCGCGGTAGCCGGTATCTTCCGCTCAGGGTCGGCGAAGCCGAAGCCGCGCGCCCAGACGATCTCGTTGCCATCCACCAGGGAAACGGAGATCGCGGGCAGTTGCTTGTCCTGCAGTTCGTGTTCGATGAAGCGTTCCAGGGCAGCGGCGGCGGATGCGTAGTCTTTGCGCGGCGGGATGGTGGTACGATCCGCGGCGGACGCTGCCACACTGGCCGCCAGCAGCACGGTGGCGACGAACGTCTTCAGCAGGGGGTTCTTTGAGAGCAGTCCAGAAAACCTGCGGGTATTCATCGTTGGTCCTCCTGTGCAACTGCCAGGTCCGGCTAGCTCGAGCCTGGGGCCTTCGCCTTGTCACGGCGCACCCACGCGTTGAGTGCGGCCCGCCGATTGCGCGTGTGCCAATGCGCTGAACGGAAGCGTGGTTCCCATAGCGAGAAGGGCCGCATTGCAAGGGCGTTTCTTGGCCATGTCTTCCTTTCGTGACCGCTTCGATCCGGCGGAGCGGTCCGAGCACGGCGCGATTACGGAGGCAATGCGAGTCCACCTTGTACGAGGGAAGGCAGACGTTGTCAATCGAAAACCGCAACACATGATGATTCCCGTTGACTTCATACATCATGTGATGTACATGTGTCTGTCGAAGTTCATGGACAATTTGCTCCGACACATCTGTCTCGTTCCGGAATCTTGAACGTCCAGTCTGGACGGTTTAGAACACGGGGCGTATGCGACATGCACGCAATGCCTGCTCGCAACTCTGACGGAAAGGACGCACTCCTCTGCGATGTCCTGCGCATGCCACTAAAATCAACGGTTAATCGCGACGTACATACCCGCCATTATGGATCCCTTGTGTTCCTCGTTCTGCTGGCGATGTTGCTTGGCGCCGAACTCATGGCCCAAGTATCCAAACCGGCGGCGAACACACCAACCGCGCCGGCCACTATTCCTGTTACGCCAACTGCCACCCCGCCAGCAATGACCGCGGCTGACATGGAGGCCTTCTTCGACGGCATGGTGCCCGTGACGCTGGAGCGCGAGAATATTGCCGGCGCGGTCGTGCTTGTGGTGAAGGACGGCAAAGTCCTGTTTACCAAGGGATACGGCTACTCCGACGTGGCGAAAAAGAAGCCCGTTTCGCCCGAAGGGACGATGTTCCGTCCAGGGTCCACCTCGAAGCTATTTACCTGGACGGCGGTGATGCAGCTCGTCGAGCAGGGCAAGTTGGACCTGGATCGGGATGTGAATGACTATCTCGATTTCAGGATTCCGCCGATGAATTCGCAGCCGGTCACACTTCGGAACATCATGACGCACACCGCCGGGTTCGAAGAAGTCGTCCAGAACCTGATTGTAAAGGACCAGAAGGCGCTCACGCCGCTCGGGGATTATCTGAAAAAACACCAGCCGGAGCGTGTGTATGCCGCGGGCACAACGCCGGCCTATTCCAACTACGGTGCTACGCTGGCGGGCTACATCGTGCAGCGCGTCTCCGGACAGCCGTTCGACTCCTACGTCGAGGAACACATTTTCCTGCCCCTCGGGATGACGCACTCGACGTTCCGTCAACCCTTGCCCGAAGCTCTCAAACCGCTGATGTCGAACGGCTACACTCTGGCCTCGCAGCCAGCCAAGCCGTATGAATTCGTGGAACCAGCGCCGGCTGGCAGCGTCGCGGCGACCGCCACGGACATGGCTCGGTTCATGATTGCTCACCTGCAGGACGGCCAGTTCGAGGGCGTCCAGATCCTGCGGCCCGAAACAGCCAGGCTGATGCACGCGCGCCAGTTCCAGAGCAATCCTGCCATGAGCGGCATGGCGCTCGGATTCTACGAAGAAACGCGCAACGGTCATCGCATTATTGGCCATGCCGGCGATTTGCAGTGCTTTCATACCGATTTGCACCTGATCCCGGACGCGGGTGTGGGCTTTTTCATTTCCCAGAACAGCGCCGGGAAGGGCACTATCCGCACGGCTGTGTGGGAGAAGTTCCTGGACCGCTATTTCCCCTACGAACTGCCTTCGGCGGCGGCGGTCGCAACCGCCAGGCAGGATGCGCAACTTGTAAGCGGACGGTATATGAGCAGCCGGCGAGCGGAAACAACACTCGTACGGGTCATTGGGGTTGCCAGCCAGCTCAAGGTGTTCGCGAATCCGGACGGTACCATCAGCGCCGATAGCCTGAAGAACCTCGCCGGCGAACCCATTAAGTTCCGGGAGATCGCTCCGCTGATATTCCGCGAGGTCAACGGGCAGGACCGCATAGCCTTCGAGCGCGACAATTCCGGCCGCCTGCTGATGTCCATTGATTTCCCCTTCATGGTCTTCCAGAAATCGCGCTGGTTCGAGAATAGCGCCTTGCAACTGCCGATGATCATTGGCGCGCTTGCTGTTTTCGTTCTGACGCTGCTGCTTTGGCCGGTGGCCGCGATCATTCGCCGGCACTACCGCAAGGTACTGGATCTCCCCCCGGCACAGCGTAGGCTCCGGCTCGTTGTGCACCTGGTGTGCGTGGTCGACCTGGTTTTTCTGCTCGGGTTCTTGGTCTTCTTCTCCGTTGGCCTGAGAAAACTCGACATGCTGGGTCCCCGGTTCAACGCATTGATGCGCGCAATCCAAATCGTCGGCTGGCTGGGAGTCGTTGGAACGGTCGCAGCGGTCTACAACGTAGTGCGCTCGTGGACGGTCCCGGACCGCTGGCTGTGGAGCAAGTTGGCCGATACCGTGATCGGCCTGGCCTGCCTCGCATTTGTTTGGTTTGTGTTCACCTGGAACATGTTGCATTGGAGTTTGCGTTACTGACTCGGACTGGCGGGACGGTCCGCGAGCGGACCGCCCCGTGGCCCACTCTCGAATAGGGCGTCACCAGGGAGTGCTGGATCAACCGCATAGGAGCGAAACAATGGCAATGACAAGGAACAGTTTCCTGAAGACTCTGGCGGGAGCGACGTTGGGCAGCGGAGTCCTCTTGGGCTGGCCGGAAAGACTTTTGCAGGCACAGGAGAAAACCCGCATTCCCGTGCGCTCCACGCGCATCCGCGACGCGGAGGTCTTCCCGTTCCAACTCAAACAAAAGATGGTCATCAAAATTGCCTTGGGATCAACCGCCACGACCGACAACGTCCTGGTCCGTCTGCGGACGGAAGACGGTGTTGTCGGCTTCGGTGAGGCGTCTCCCTACCCGGCGATCACCGGCGAAACGCAGCAAACCAACGTCGCCATCGGACGTAATTTCGCCGAGATGGTGCGCGGCCGCGATCCTTTCAACATCGCGCGCATGGTCGCCGATATGGAAGCTTTCGCTCCGGGCAACCCGAGCATCAAGGCTGCATTCGAGATGGCGCTCTGGGACATCTGCGGGAAAATCACGGGGCAGCCGGTCCGCTATCTTCTGGGCAATTATCGCGACTCGTTCGAAACCGATCTGACCATCTTCATCGATACCCCCGCAGTCACCGCGCAGGCGGCGCGCGACGTGGTGAGCCAGGGATTCAAGGTCGTCAAGATCAAGGTCGGCGAATCGCCGGAGAAGGACGCCGAACGGCTCCGCGCCGTGCGGGAAGCGGTGGGACCGGATATTGGGTTGCGCATCGATGCCAACCAGGGATGGACGCCCGCCGAGGCGGTTCGCACCCTGCGTGTAGTGCAGAAATACCAGATCCAATTCTGTGAGCAGCCGGTGGTGAGTTGGGATTGGGCCGGCATGAAATTCGTCCGCGACCATGTCGACATTCCCATCATGGCCGACGAATCCGTGCACGTTCCCCACGACCTGATCGAGGGCATCCGCCGCGAGGCGATCGACATGGTCAATATCAAGGTCATGAAGGCTGGCGGTCTGATGCAATCCGCGCGGATCGCACAAATCGCCGACGCTGCCGACATGAACTGCATGCTCGGCTGCATGCAGGAAACGCGGGTCGGCCTCACGGCCGCGGCCCACGTAGTCGCCTCGCAGAAGAATATTCTGTACGCGGACCTCGACGCCTTTCTCATCCACAGTTTCGATCCGGTGATCGGCGGCATGGAGGTGAAGGACGGCCAGATTCACTTACCCCCAGCACCCGGTCTGGGCCTCGATGTTGACCCCACGTTCCTGCGCCAGCTGCGGGCCGCTTAGCCTCGTGGCCGGTGCAACCCGCGCGCGAGCAAACGCTCGGCGCAGACTCAGGGAATATCGTAGAGATATTCTTGGGCACTGATGGCAGGAGTCGTGACCGCGGGCTGGGGATCGCGAGATCTCCGCACCACGGGGGCAGAAATTGGGCAGAGCGACCTCGGGGTTTAGACCAGTCGGGCAAAGTAGACCAGGAGCGCTACAGTGACTGACGAAAACATCGCAGTTGCTGGCATGCCCCCATACCAATCCCCGTCGGTTGCGCAAGCGTTACAAGAACTCGCACACATGGCGGTCACTGAGGCATGTGTATCAGGTCTATGTGACATTTGTCTCGCGCAGCAGGGATGCCTATGTGACCCGCCCTTGGAGGGATGTATATTCATCCAGGCGTTCGAGCAACTAAATAAGAAGACAGGAGCGATACTGTGAGGGATGTAGCGATATTAGGCGCGGGCATGACCCCGTGCCGTTCCCGGTGGGTGGAAAAAACCTTCTGGGAACTGGCACAATGGGCGGTCAGCGAGGCGGTTCGCGACGCGGGCATCCATATCCAGGAAGTCGAG
>JBEKZP010000028.1:0-39862 GCA_049509755.1 Terriglobales bacterium
AGCGCAGCTCCGCCCGGCGACTTTTTCGACCGCAACGTGTTGGTTCCCTGTGAGTTATCCCGCAAAACCCCGCCGTCTCCCTCTATCTCCCGTACATTAAGATAATTACAAAACGCGCATCGACTCGGTGTCGCAACAGCGGCGACACCTCGCTCGGGATGACATCCGTTAATATGAGGCGAATGAAAAACACAGAGACACAGAGGTCACAGATCAAGAAAACTCTGTGTCTCTGTGGCTCTGTGTTCGTCAGTCTTTTCAGGTTTATGACGCGGCGCGTGCCGCTTCCCGGAGTTGCGGCAGCACTTCGCGCTCGTACACTTCCAGCGTCTTCTCTTCCTCGCCGCACATGAGATAGATGTTGAACTGGGTGACGCCGAGGGAAGCGAGACGGCGCAGTTTTTCGCGATGCGCCTCCACCGGGCCGACGATGCAGAAGCGGTCCACGACGTCGTCGGTGACGAATTCCGCATTGTCGCTGCCCACCTCGCAATGGTGCTGGTAGTCGTACTTGCCGCGGTTCTGCACGTAGGAGGTGAGCGCCGCCGGCAACTGGTCCTGAGGATACTTCGCCAGCAAATCCATCACGTGGTTGGAGACCAGCGCGGGGAACCAGCGGACGTGCTCGCGCGCGGTCTTCAGGTCGTCGGAGACCCACACCGGCGCCGCCGCCATGATCTCGATCGCCTTGGGATCGCGTCCCGCCTCCTTCGCCCCCTGCCGCGCGAAACCGACGCACCACTCGATCAGGTCGGGATCGGCGAATTGCAGGATGATTCCATCCGCCATGCGTCCCGCCAGGTTCAGCACCTTGGGCCCGTAGCCGGCGATCCATACCGGGGGCGCGCCCGGCGACCACGACATGCGCGTCGGCTGGCCGTCGTAATCGATCTCCTTGCCTGAGGTCAGCGCCCGGAATTGTTCAATCGCGCGCCCGAGTTCGGCAACCGACACCGGTTTCTTGCCGAGCACGCGCCGTGAGCTGTCGCCGCGGCCGATGCCGAGTTGCATTCGCCGTCCGGAGATCAGGTCGAGGGTCGCAAACAAACTTGCCGTCACCGTGATGTCCCGTACCGCAGGGTTGGTGACGCAGGGCCCGATCTTCATCTTGCGCGTGTTCGCGGCCATGAGCGTCATCAGCGGGTAGCAGTCCATCCACAACACGTGCGAGTCGAAGATCCAGCCGTACTCAAAACCGGCGGCCTCCGCCTGGCGCGTCAGGCTGACGATGCGGTCCACCGTCATGTCGGGCTTGAACGTGATGCCAAATTTCATCCGGCCCTCCGCACGAGAACCCTCAAGAGGCGCGGATTCTAGCATAGAATGGCGCGTTGCACGTGTACCCACCCTCCGCCAAAAGCGGGCGGAAGGGTGGGCCACCCGTCGGTCACGGAGGCCTCCTATGGCATTCGACACCATCATTGCCAACGGCACTATTGCAACCGCGGTAGATACCTACATCGCGGACATCGGCATTGCGGATGGCAAGATCAGCGCCATCGCCGCCTCGATCCCGCGCGAGCAGGGCAAGAAAACCATCGACGCGAAAGGGAAGTACGTCTTCCCCGGCGGCATTGATGTCCACACCCATCTCGACATGCCGTTTGGCGGCACCACCAGCTCCGATGATTTTGCCACCGGCACGCGCGCCGCACTCTACGGTGGCACCACCACGCTGATTGATTTTGCCATCCAGGGCAAGGGCCAGAGCCTGCGCACCGCCTTCGACACCTGGATGAAAAAGGCCGACGGCAAAGCGCACTGCGATTACGGCTTCCACTGCATCATCACCGACCTGCCTGACGCCCAGATTGAAGAAATGGGCCAGATGGTGCGCGAGGGCGTCTCGACCTTCAAGCTCTTCATGGCGTATCCCGGCGTGCTGATGCTGGACGATGGCAGCATCTTCAAGGCCCTGCGCGCCACGGCCAAAAACGGCGGCATGGTCTGCATGCACGCGGAAAACGGCAGCGCCATTGACGTGATCGTGCAGCAGGCGCTGGCGGAAGGAAAAACTGCGCCCAAGTACCACGCGCTCACTCGCCCGACGACAGCCGAGGCGGAAGCGGTGAGCCGCGCGATCGCGCTGGCGGAAATGGCGGGCGCGCCGATGTACATCGTCCATCTCAGTTGCAACGAGGCGCTGGAGAAAGTGCGCGAGGCGCGCGATCGCGGCCTGCCGGTGTACGCCGAAACCTGCCCGCAATATCTTTATCTCTCGCTCGACAATTTCGACGCGCCGGGCTTCGAGGGCGCGAAGTACGTGTTCACACCGCCGCTGCGGGAAAAGTGGCACCAGGAAAAACTCTGGCAGGGTCTGAAGCACGACCAGTTGCAAGTGGTCTCCACCGACCACTGCCCGTTCTGCTACAAGGAGCAGAAGGAAATGGGCAAGGGCGACTTCACCAAGATTCCCAACGGCGGCCCCGGCATCGAGCACCGCATGAGCCTGGTGTACTCCGGCGGAGTCGCATCGGGACGGTTCAGCGTCAACCGCTTCGTCGAAATCGTCTCCACCACGCCGGCGAAACTTTTCGGCCTCTACCCGCGCAAGGGCGCGATCGCCGTCGGGAGCGACGCCGACCTGGTGATTTTCGATGCCAAGCGCAAGCACACCATCAGCGCCAAGACGCACCACATGCGGGTGGACTACAGCATGTTCGAGGGGATCACGGTCACCGGCATGCCGGACCTGGTGATGTCACGCGGGCGGGTGGTGGTGGAGGGCGAACAATTCCACGGCAAGCCGGGCACGGGGAATTTTCTGAAGCGGGCGGCGTATTCGGGGACGTAGTCCCGAGTCGCGAATTCCTCAGGGGCTAAAGCCCCCAATTTTTCTGTGCTTAACGGCACGGCTGAAGCCGTGCCCCTCCGAAAGACGGGCTGACGGAGGCCCGAGTCACGAGTCGCGAGACTGATACTCGGGACTCGGGACACGGGACTCGCAACTGCTCAGTGCTGCTGGTACTCGTACTCGCGGTAGAGCGTGTACACCAGGTTTGCGGTGGCGCCCGCAACCTTCTCCTGGTATGAGGTCTTTCCAAGTCAGAAGTTAAGAAGTCAAAAGTCAGAAGTAAGAAGTCAAAAGTCGGAAGTAAGAAGCAAAGCAAATACTTCGATACCGGGAAATCCAAGGATGGTACCAATGGGGTATTTTCTTGCGCCTTCTGCTATGATTGCGGGCTTCATGACATTGGGACTGCTACGGGGGAGACTTGCCTAGCCAGCGACAGGTCAGATGGGCGCAATTGCGCGTGGGTCTGGTCGTAATCTTCGCCAGCATTACGCTGGCAGTTCTGGTTTTCCTGATGACCGGCCCGAGCGGGATGTTCACCAAGAAAATCGTGGTCAAGGCCTACATCGACAACGCCGGCGGACTGCGTGTCGGCGCCCCGGTACGCCTGGAGGGCGTTGACATCGGCAACATCACCGCCATCACCGTTGTCCCCAGTCACGGACTGACTCCGGTTGAGGCCAGCTTGAAGCTGAGCACGAAGTACAACGGCGCGCTGAAGAAGGACTCGGTCGCGAGCCTCTCCACCGCCGGCGTGCTGGGCGAGACCTTCGTTGACATTGACAGCCGCGCCGCCACCGGCGCGCCCGCCCAGAACGGCGACACGCTCCCCACCAAGTCCAGCCCGCAATTGCAGGACGTGGTGCGCGCCAGCCAGGGCACACTGGAAAACGTGGATATCCTGGTCCGGCGCGTGGACCGCATCCTCACCCAGATCGAGAGCGGCAACGGTTCCATCGGCAAGCTGATTTACGACGAGGCCCTCTACGCCCGCCTCAACAACACCCTCACCGAAGTGCAGAGCATGGTGACGCAGATCAGCGAGGGCAGGGGCAGCGTTGGCAAGCTCATCAACAGCGACGAGCTTTACAACAAGGCGAGAGCTTCCCTCGACAGCCTGGACAAGATCATCGACGAGATCAACCAGGGCAAGGGCAGCGTGGGCAAGTTCCTGAAAGATCCGTCGCTGTTCGACAACGCCAATGCGACCATCGCCAAGGCCAACACGCTGATGAGCGACATCAACGCCGGCAAGGGCGCGCTCGGCAAGTTCGCCGCCGATCCGGAGTTTGCCAAAAAGCTCGACAACACCATGACCAAGCTCTCCTCCATCGCCGACAAGATGGATTCCGATAAGGGCACCGTGGGGCTCTTGCTCACCGACCCCAAGGTTTACAACAACGTCGACCAGATGCTGGTGGAGACGCGCAACCTGGTGAAAGCCATCCGCGAGAATCCCAAGAAGTACCTCACCATCCACTTCAAGGTCTTCTAGCTGCGGCGCAGAGGATCATTGGGGCTGACACAAGCACTTTCATGCTGTCGTGGAAGTGCCTGGATGCAGCGCGAGGTGCGTCGAGAGGGCAGGGGTCCCCTCGGCTTCGCTCGGGATGACAAGCGTTGAGGAGCGGTTGTCGGTAAACGGTTTTCGGTGTTCGGTTGGAAATTTGAAGATTCTGGGTGGGAATGCCTATTGACTGCCCGGCACAGTTAGCAGTGTAGGGGTCCTTCGACTCGGGCGTGCGCCCTCGCTCAGGATGACAAGCGTTTGATTTTCGCAGTATTCGTGGTCAGCGACCTTGCGCACTTGGTCCCGCGCCCGTAAACTCGTCAGTTTCGAGAATCCATCGCGAGGTCCATGATGCGCACACTTCGGTTTCTAGCTATTTTCCTGGTGCTGGCTGCGGTCTCGCCGGCGCAGCAGACCAAAACACCTGCCAACCCCAGCGGCCTGGCGCTTCCGGCGGACCTGCCCAGCATTCCCGCCTTCGACATCACCGCCCTGGACAAGACGGCCGATCCCTGCGTTGACTTTTACAAATATGCTTGCGGCGGCTGGATGGCGAAGAACCCCATCCCGCCGGACCAGACCCGCTGGGGACGCTTCGACCAGCTCCAGGATCGCAATCGTAGCGTGCTGCGCGCCATCCTGGAAGTCGCCGCCAAGCCCGACCCCAAGCGCAGCGCGGTCATGCAGAAGATCGGCGATTTCTACGGCGCCTGCATGGATGAGCAGAAGGCCAACGACCTGGGCGCCAAGCCGCTGCAGCCCGAATTCGAGGCGATCAGCAAAATCGCCAGCCGCCAGGAGCTGATCAAGACCATCGCCCACCTGCAGAGCATCGGCGTCGGCGTGCTGTTCCGCTTCGGTCCGGAGACGGACATGCACAACTCCACCATGACGATTGGCGGCGTTTACCAGGGCGGCCTGAGCCTTCCCGATCGCGATTACTACCTGAAGGAAGACGCCAAGTCAGTCGAGACCCGGCAGAAATACGTGGATCACGTCGGCAGGATGTTCGAACTGCTCGGCGACAATCCCCAGACGGCGTCCGCGGAAGCAAAAACGGTGATGAGCATCGAGACCATGCTCGCCAAGCCCGCCATGGATCGAATCGCCATGCGCAAGCCCGAGAACCGCGACCATGCCATGGGCCCGCAACAACTGGCGGAACTGGCGCCCGCCTTCGAGTTCACACAATACTTCGCCGCCACCGGCGCTCCGGCGATCACCAAGGTCAACGTGGTCGCGCCCGAATTCTTCAAGCAGGTCAACACTCAGCTCGACAGCGTGCCGCTGAGCGACTGGAAAACCTACCTGCGCTGGCATCTGGTGCGTTCCTATGCGCCCTGGCTCTCGACTCCGTTTGTGAGCGAGCAATTCGGATTCTTCAATCAATACCTGGAAGGCCAGCAGGAGCAGCAGGCGCGCTGGAAGCGCTGCGTGCGGATCACCGACTCCCGGTTGGGGGAAGCGCTGGGACAGCCCTACGCGGATTTAACCTTCGGCGCGGAGGGCAAGCAGCGCACGCTCAGGATGGTGCAGGAAATCGAGAAGTCGATGGGCGAAGACCTGCAGATACTCTCCTGGATGACCCCGGAAACCAAGAAAGCCGCGGCCGTCAAGCTGGCGGGAATCAGCAATAAAATAGGATTTCCCGACAAGTGGCGCGACTATTCCAAGCTCGACATCATCCGCGGCGACTTCGTCACCGATCTGGAGCGCGCCGACAACTTCGAGCGTCATCGCCAGTTGAACCGGATCGGCCAGCCCACCGACAAGCTGGAGTGGGGCATGTCTCCGCCCACGGTGAACGCCTATTACAATGCGACGCAGAACAACATCAACTTTCCCGCGGGCATACTGCAGCCTCCGTTCTATGACAACAAGATGGACGACGCGGTGAACTTCGGCGGGATCGGCGCGGTGATCGGGCACGAGTTGACGCACGGCTTCGATGACCAGGGCAGCAAGTACGACGCTGCCGGCGACCTGCGCGACTGGTGGACGCCGGCCGACAAGGCGGAATTCCAGCAGCGCACCAAGTGCATCTCCGACGAGTACGACCAGTTCGTCGCGGTGGATGATGTCCACCTGAAGGGGGCGCTCACGCTGGGCGAGAACACCGCCGACAACGGCGGCGTCCGCATATCCCTGATGGCTCTGCGGAGCAAGATGGCGGAGGAAAAGCACACGCCCAATCCGATTGACGGCCTCTCGCCGGAACAGCGCTTCTTTATTTCCTACGCGCAGGTGTGGTGCCAGAACGTTACGCCCGCACAGTCGCGGCTGCGCGCGCTCACCGACCCGCACTCGCCCGGGAACTACCGAGTGAACGGCGTAGTGTCGAACATGCCGGAGTTCCAGCAGACCTGGGGCTGCAAGGCCGGCCAGCCCATGGTCCGCGAAAACGCCTGCCGCGTCTGGTAACAGCCGCTCGTGCTTCATGAAAAAAGCCCGGCACATGCCGGGCTTTTTTTCTGAAACTGAAACTGAAACTCGAAACTGACTAAACTCAGAACACAATGAACTTTTTCTTCTTTTTCAGCTTGGCTTTTGCCCCGGCAGCCTCCGCGGTGGTCATGACCGGCGCCGTCTGATTCGGGCTGGCGCCGGAATCCAGGAAGCCCGGCTTGATATCGATGAACGCCTGCTCCCGCAGCTTGGTGAGGTATTCGCGCAGGGCGGGCTGCAGCTTCTCGTAATAGAGCGCTTCCTGGATGTTCGGTTCCACCGTTTTCAATGGAGGGACGCCCGCCGGCGTGTGCTCCGTCACCTTCAGGATCACGAATCCCTGCTTGGTGCGAATGACGTCGGTAACGTCGCCGGGCTGCATAGCGAAGGTGCGGTCTTCCAGTTCCTTGGCCATGGTGCCGCGCTTGAACTCGCCCAAGTCGCCTCCCTGCGCCGCCGAAGGGCCCTCGGAATACTTTTTCGCCACCTCTTCAAAGTTTTCGCCCTTGCGGATAGCCGCCAGCGCCTCGTCGGCCTTCTTTTGCGCCGCTTCCACCCGCTGGGCGTCGGACAGCGGGGGATTGTTCTTGTCCCCGCTGGGCTGCTGTGTCGAGACCAGAATCTCGCTCAGCCGCACCGTCTCCGCCCGGGTGAATTCCTTCTGGTGCTCATCGTAGAACTGCTTGATCTCTTCCGTCTTGACCAGGACGTGGGAGCCGACTTCGCGCCGGATGACCTGCTGGGTCACGATCTGGTTCTTGAGGTTCTGCTTGAAGTCTTCATAGGAGACGCCCTGCGCCTCGGCCGATTTCTGCAGCGCCTCCATGCTGTCCAGGTTCATGGACTTGCGAATTTCGTCGAGCCGCTTGATGACCTCCGTGTCTCCGGTGATGCCCAAGTCCTGCGCCTTCTGCACCAGCAATTGCTGGTCGATCATGTCGCGCAGGATGTCCTTGTCGCGCTTCTTCTGTTCCTCTTCGGCGGCCGCGCCGGTGCCGGACTTCTCGTGCACTTCCTGGATGGTCTGCTCGCGGCTCTTGATCAACTCGGAACGGGTGATGATGGCGCCGTTGATGCGCGCGATGATCTCCTCGATCACGGTGTCGGCGGCGAAAGCGGCGGCGCACGCCAGGCACACGCCCGCCAACAGGATTGCGGATCTGTTCATGCTGGTTCTCATGGAAAACAACAACCTACCCCGCTTTCTCGGGACTGTAGTTGGATTTTACATGGGCGGGGCAGCCGCGGGCCAGAGCCGGACAGGGTTTTTGCTATGCTTTCCAATTCGCCGAGGTCGCGCATGAGAATACGTGTCGTCCTGGTCGGGCTTCTGATCGCCTCCATCGCCGCCGGCGCGCAAAACGCCGGTGAAAAAATTCCCGACCTGCCGCAGCTCAACGCCATGGCCGCGCGCTTTGCGCCCACGCCGCTGCGCGTGGACACCAGCCACCTCACTTCCGGCGACCAGAAAGCGCTGGTCAAGCTGATTGAGGCGGCGCGCATCCTGAATCCCATATTCATGAACCAGCTCTGGAGCGGCGACCTTGCCCTGTACAAGAAACTGCAGGCCGACAAGACTCCTCTGGGCCAGGCGCGCCTGCATTATTTCTGGATCAACAAGGGACCGTGGTCCGATCTGGACGAATTCCGCGCCTTCGTTCCCGGCGTGGCGGCGCGCAAGCCGCTGGGCGCCAACTTTTATCCCGAAAGCATGACCAAGGCCGACTTCGAAAAATGGGCCGCCGCGCTCCCGCCCGAGAACCAGGAGCAGGCCAAGGGCTTCTTCACCGTCATCCATCAACGCGGCGCGTACATCAGCCTGATGCCCTATCACCAGGAGTACCGCGCCGATCTCGAAAAATGCGCCACACTGCTCCGCGAGGCCGCCGCGCTCACCGGCAACGCCTCGCTCCAGCGCTTCCTCACCAGCCGCGCCGGCGCCTTCCTCTCCAACGATTACTACGAAAGCGACGTTGCCTGGATGGACCTGGACGCGCCGCTCGACATCACCATCGGCCCCTACGAAACCTATACCGACGAACTCTTCGGCTACAAGGCCGCGTACGAGGCCTACATCAACGTCCGCGACGATGCCGAATCGGCCAAGCTCGCCGCTTTCGGGCACGCGCTGCAGACGGTGGAGAACAATCTTCCCGAGGACGCACAGTACCGCAACCCGAAGCTCGGCGGCGGCGCGCCCATCCGCGTGGTCAACCAGATCATCGCCAGCGGCGACGGCGCGCACGGCATTACCACGGCCGCTTACAACCTGCCCAACGACGAGCGCGTGGTGCAGCAAAAGGGCTCGAAGCGCGTGATGCTGAAGAACGTGCAGCAGGCCAAGTTCCGCACCGTGCTCATCCCCATCGCCTCGCGCATGGTCATCGAGCGGGAGCGGGCCGACGTCAGCTTCGAACAATTTTTCACTCACACCCTGGCGCACGAGCTCATGCACGGGCTCGGCCCGCACCAGATTACGGTGAACGGGCAGCCCTCCAATCCCCGCCTGCAGCTCAAAGAGCTGTACAGCGCGATCGAGGAAGCCAAGGCCGATGCCACCGGCCTGTGGGCGCTGCAGTACATGATGGACCATGCCAAAGAGCTCAACCTGACCGCTGTGCTGCGCACCGGACCAGCGGCCGAACGCCAGCTCTACACCACCTTCCTGGCGTCGTCATTCCGCTCGCTGCGTTTCGGCAGCGGCGACGCTCACGGCAAGGGCATGGCGATGCAGTTCAACTACATCGCCGACCGCGGCGGATTCGTGCAGCAGCCCGACGGCACCTTCGCCGTGGATTTCATGAAAATCAAGCAGGCGGTCAGCGACCTTACCCATGACCTGCTGACGGTGGAAGCGACCGGCGACTACGCCGGCGCGCAGAAGATGCTGGCGCTGGCGGTGATCCGCCCCAGCGTTGCCCGGCAATTGACCAAACTCGCCAACGTGCCGGTGGACATCGAGCCCATATTCGTCACCGCCGACGAGCTTGCGCCCGAGGGAGGCAAGAAGCCGGTGACCACGCATAAGGGCAAGTCGTCGAACTCGCGCCGCAAGCGCCGGCCGCAGCAGTAGCGTTTGCCGGCGCAAGTCGCCCATCGCCAATTCCGCCAGGTTCTATAATTGCGCCATCCCCCATGTCCTCTACCGCCACGCCGCCGCGCACGCCTCCCGTCCCTCCTCCTCCGCCGCGGTTCAGGCAGCGCGCCAAGGATTTCTGGGCGAGCGTCAGCGAAGGCCTGGAACTCAACCAACTCTGGTCGCAGTTCGTGCACGAGGCGCGCACCAGCTACGGGCTCTACTCGCGCGAGCTGAAGCGCGACAACGTGGAAGGCATGAGCCGCCGCCACCGCGCCTGGGCCGTCAGCAAGCAGCTTTTCTGGGCCGTGCTGATGAAGCTCTCGCCGGCGCGGCGCGTCATCCTGCTGGTCGCCATTGTGATGCTCCTGTTTCCGGTCATCCAGATCCAGATCTCCGAAAAGGGCATCAACCTCGGCGGCAGCAACTTCGCGTTCTTGGGCGGCATGCTGCTGCTTGGACTGCTGGTGCTGGAAATCGCCGACCGGGTCACCATGAAGCGCGACCTGGAGATCGCGCGCGAGATCCAGCACTGGCTGGTGCCCGCCACACCGCCGCAGATCGCGGGTCTGGAGATTGCATTCTGGTCGCGTCCGGCCAACACCGTCGCCGGCGATTACTACGACGTTGTCCCGATGCAGTTCGATGGCGACGCCCCGAACGTGCTGCTGGTGGTGGCGGATGTGGCCGGCAAGAGCCTGCCCGCGGCGCTGCTGATGGCGACCTTCCAGGCCAGCCTGCGCACCCTGGCGACCACCTCGCGCTCGCTGCCCGAACTGGTCCGCGGTGTGAACCGCTACTCGTGCGCGCACAGCCTGGACGGCCGGCGCTTCACCACCGCATTCCTGGCGCGTTTGAATCCCGCGACCGGCGAGCTGATCTACACCAACGCCGGGCACAACGCGCCGCTGCTTTGGCGCGCCGAAGGAACGCTGGAGCGGCTCGACGTCGGCGGCATTCCCCTCGGCATTCAGAGTGAATGTGCCTACGAATGCGGCAGCAGCATCCTGCGCCACGGCGACATGCTGGTGATTTTTACCGACGGCGTGGTGGAAGCGGTCAACGAGCGCGGCGAAGAATATGAAGAAAGCCGTCTTATACCGCTGGTGCAGCGCTGCTCCGCCAAGGGGGCGCAGGGATTAGTGGATAGCCTGATGTTCGAGCTGAAAATCTTCGGCGGCCAGGCCAGCCAGCACGACGACATCACCTGCATGGCGGTGCGCATGGTTTAACGTTGCTTATGTTCGTGACTTAAAGGATTGTCATCCTGAGCGAGGTCCAAGGCGCCCTCGCTCAGGATGACACTTTGCTAGTTTCAATTCGGGAGCGGTGGTACGCAGCACTCAATCCTTGGTGTACTTGTTCCTCTTCTTCTCCTCGAAGCGCTGCAGGCCAAGCTGAATCAGGCGGTCAATCAGGTCGGGATACGATATACCCGAGGCGGCCCACAGCTTGGGGTACATGCTGATGGAGGTGAAGCCGGGCATGGTGTTGATCTCGTTGACGAAGATGCGGCCGGACTTGGGGTCCATGAGGAAATCCACCCGCGCCAGGCCGGCGCAATCCACGGCAAGAAACGCCTTCACCGCCATCTCCTGCACTTTTTTCTGCTGCGCCCGCGTCAGCTTGGCGGGAATGTGGAGCTTGGAACCTTCGTCGATGTACTTGGCGTTGTAATCGTAGAATTCGGCGGCCGGGACCACCTCGCCGGCGACGGACGCCTGCGGCTGGTCGTTGCCCAGCACCGAACACTCGATTTCACGGGCGCGTCCGGATTTTCCGCCGACGCCCCGCTCGACGACGATCTTGCGATCGAACTTGGCCGCCTCGTTCATGGCCGCAGCCAGCTCGCCGCGGTCGTGGACCTTGGAGATTCCCACCGAGCTGCCAAGATTGGCGGGCTTCACGAACACCGGATATTTCAGCGTCTTCTCGATCTCGCGCCGCACCTTCTTGGGATTGCCCTCCCATTGCGAGCGCAGCACGGTGACGTGCTTCACCATCTCCAAACCCGCCTGGCGGAAAAGGCGCTTCATGATGTCCTTGTCCATGCCGGCGGCGGAGCCGAGCACGCCCGCGCCGACATAGGGAATGTCGGCCAGTTCCAGCAGCCCCTGGATGGTGCCGTCCTCGCCGAAGGTGCCGTGCAGCACGGGAAAAATGACGTCCACGTTGATGGCACGATCGCTGGAGCGGCGGTGGGGAAGGTTCGTCTCGAAAGGCTGGAGCTCGAGTCCGGGGACGGGCGGGACCATCACCGACTCGCCTTTGGCCAGCACCGCGGCCCCGGGGGTGAAGTCGGGATCGCCGGCGCGCAGGTGCTTCTCCACTTTATGCTCGCCGCGCAGCAGGCGCTCGGCATGATCGGAAGTGAGCCAGCGGCCGTCTTTGGTGATGCCGATGGGCACGACCTCGTATTTGCTCTTGTCGATGGCTTCCACGACCGATGCCGCCGACAGCAGCGACACTTCGTGCTCGCCGCTGCGCCCGCCGAACAACACGCCTACACGAATCTTTTTTGCCATGATGGGAACATAAATCGGGAAGAGAGGGAACGCAATAACTGGGAATAGTCGATGGTCGATGGCCTATGGTCGATAACGCAAAAGGGCGTAATCCGGAACATCGCGCGAGCTTTCCAGGCAACGATGAATGGCGAGCGGCCATCGACCGTCGACCATCGACGGTTTCTTACGCCTCTACCCAGTTCCTTCTCTCCACAATGGTCGGCGGCTCGTAGGTCTGGCCCCTGGCCAGGCGACGGTCTTCGCGCTTGGAAGCCCACAACAGCACTGGGCCGAGGAAGGCGCGGGTGCTGCGGGCGGCGAGGCCGAATTCCTTCTCCACTTCCTTGCGCAGCGTCCGGATCTGCTGGCTGATGCCCAGGTTGGCGTGCTTCAGCCGCTTTTCCATCGCCCACAGCGAGGCGTTGTAGGCGCTCTTCAACTGCTTTACTTCCCACTCGAAGCGGGCGCGGACGCGCAGGTCGGGGGAGTTCTTGTAGCGCATCCAGCCCTGCAACATGGTCTGGCAGATGCGGAAAACGCTGGGGCCATTGCGCTCGAAATCGCGCCAGAACGCCCAGTCGAGAAACTTCTTGGAATCGTCGCGCGAGATGGCGGCGTGCCGGAAGTTGAACTTGTACTGCCCGTGGATATCGGCGAGGTCGACGTCGAGCATGCGGCCTTCGTCCATCATCTGGTGGAACAGCGGCGTGCCCGGGACCGGCGTATAGAGCATGAACTGGTGGAAATCGGTCTCGTGGGCGATGGCGTGCTCGACCTCGGCGCGGATGTTCTCCGGCGTGTGGTGCTCCATGCCGACAATGGTAGAGCCCAGCGTCTTGATGCCGTGCTGGCGCAACTCGTGGGTCAAGGCCAGCGTGTCGGTGCCGTTGAGTTTGGCGTAGCCCGACGATTCCGATTCCAGGCCCATCCACATCCAGGAGACGCCGAGTTCCACCAGCTCCTCCATGGTGTATTTGCGGATCGCGTTGGCGGAGGAGAACACGTAGAGCGCCCACGGTTTGTTCTCCTGCTTCATGCGAGCCAGCAGTTGCATGGCGCGCGGGCGGTTGAGCAGGAAATTCTCGTCCATGACGAAGAAGGAACGGGTGTGCAACGCATCCGCGGACTGCCGCATCACCTCGAACAGCTCGTCGCCCGTTTCATAAAAATTGACCGACTTGCCCTTGCCGCCGAAGAACGCCGAAGTGGCGCAGAAGTTGCAGCCCATGGGACAACCGACCGAGGGAATGATGGTGGCGGCGGTGGTTTTCCTCGATTCCGGCACGCGCAAGCCCATGACGCGCAGGTGAAAGGCCGACATGATCGGGGGATGCTGGATGGGCGCGCCGGCATCCTCGCCGAGATATTGGCGCATCCACGCGATGCCCTCGCCCTTCACGATGTGGTCGGCGTCGAGCATCTTTTCCACGCCCGGAATTCCCGCCACGTGACCACCGACAATGATCTTCGAATTCGGCGAAAATTGGCGCACGATCCGGCACATCTCGCGGGCCTTGCCGATGTTCGGGATGATGGCCGAGATACCCACGATGTCGTATTGCTGCGCGGTCAGCTCGCGCTGGAAATGCTCGAGCGTAGGGAAGTCCAGCACGGTGCACGGCGCGGAGATATTGTGCTGAATCATGGTGATGCCCCAGGAGCGATGGAACATGCGCAAGGAGAAGCTGCCCTGGGCGCGCGTCACCTGGTTGTGGTAGAGCTCCATGGGGTTGATGGCGCGGCTGCCGAACTCGTCGTCTTGCGCGTAGGGCCCAAATACCGAGGTAAGCAACACTTTGGCCCGAGAGCCCTTGGGGTGGGTTTCCACTGAAACGCTCCTCATCGAGTGGGTAGAACTGGTTTCAATAATTATCTTCATGAGCTGAGGACGGAATCCCTCAGCGGCTAAAGCCGCCAAAATTGGGGCTTCTTACGGCGCGGCTCCCTCCCCTTCGACTTCGCTCAGGATCGGGACAGGTTCCGGCGCGCCCCTTCAAGGATGCATTATCGAAATTACTCTAGTCTCTTTAGGATAGGCGGGGGCGGGGCGAAGCCCAAGCGGAAAACGCCCATGTCACAGCAGTGTGTGACAAGTGAACATGGCCAGTGGTCGGAGATTTCCGACGCGCGAAGGGGGCTAGCGGGTCTCCATGGTCAGCGGGTCGGGTCTGGTTTCAGGCGGAGGCGTAGGCTTCTTCTGCTTGTCTTTTGGCTGCTTGGCGCGTAGCTTCGGCTGCGCACGATGAGTGCCACCGCCGGCCTGGTAGCCGCGAGCACGTCCGCGCGCGCCCAAGCTCACGGCCGCGCTCAAGAACAGCACGACGACAAACAAACGCACCAATACGGCAATAGACCGCTTCCCAAACATAACCGGATTCAAATATGGTCTACTTTCGCGGCGAAAAAGTAAATAGCTGTTTAGGGGGAGAGGGAAGCGGGGTAGCTGGAATTTGATTAGGCGGATGGGGCACATCGAGCGGAAACAGGCGGTAATCGCGGGGTAAGGCGGCGGATGGAGCTTCTTGAAGAGCTGAGGCAAGCGATCATGGACGGCATGCCGGACCGTGCCGCCGATTTGGCGCGCCGGACGGTGGAACAAGGCGTCGAACCAGCGCAGGCGCTCGATCAGGCATGCGTGCCCGCCATGGACTACGTCGGGCAACGATTCGGATGTCACGAGATGTACCTTCCCGACGTGATGGCGGCGAGCGAAGCGATGAAGGCGGCGGTCGGAGAGCTGGAACCGGAGATGCGGCGCCGTGGCAGCGAACGAAAGACGCGCGGAACGGTCGTGCTGGGTACGGTGAAAGGGGATATTCACGAAATCGGGAAAGCGCTGGTGGCGATCATGCTGTCGGCGGGCGGATTCCAGGTGCACGATTTGGGAGTCAGCGTTGCGACCGAAGCTTTTGCGGCCAAGATCCGCGAAGTAGATGCCGACATCGTGGGCGTTTCCGCCCTGCTGACCACCACCATGACGGTGCAAAGAAGCGTGGTGGAGTTACTCGACCGCGAAGGGCTGCGGCCACGGGTGAAGATCATGGTGGGCGGGGCGCCGGTAACCCGCAAATGGGCGGAAGAGATCGGCGCCGACGGTTACGCCAAGAATGCCTCGGAAGCGGTGACGCTGGCACGGGATTTTATGGCCGCCAAGCTGGGCGCATGCCGGTGAGACCGAAACTCGAGCTGCTGGACCGGACATTCGTTGGTCGAATCGCAGACGAAGCGTTTCAGTTGCTGGCCGAGACCGGCATTCGCGTGGAAACGCCTGCGGTCGTCGAGATGTTGCGCGGCGCCGGCGCGAGGGTCGAGAACGGGACGGCGCGGATCCCGCGGCCGGTCGCGGAAGGGTTGCTGGCTTCGGCGCCGAAGGAATTCTTCCTCTACGATCGTGCCGGCCGTCCGGCGGTGCACTACGGCGGCGACGATGTTCACTTCGATCCCGGCTCGTCTTGCCTGAACGTGCTTGACCCCGACACGCAGCGGCCGCGTCCGGCGGAAGCGGCCGACCTGGCTCGACTGGTGCAAGTGACCGAGATGCTGCCGCAGTACGCGGCGCAATCGACCGCAGTGGTCTGCGGGGACGTTCCACGCGAAATTGGAGATCTGTACCGGCTGCTGGTGGTCCTGTGGTACTCGGACAAGCCGGTGGTCACGGGTGCGTTCAGCGCCGCGGGTGTGCAGCCAATGCTGGATTTGCTGGCAGCCGACAGCGGCGGCCGCGAGACGCTGCGGAAAAAGCCGCGGGCGGTGTTCGATGTCTGTCCGACCCCGCCGCTGAACTGGTCGGAATTCGGCGCGCAGAACCTGGTGGAGCTGGCGCGGGCAGGCGTGCCGGCGGAAATCGTCTCCATGCCGCTGGCGGGTTTGGCGGCGCCGGTCACGCTGGCGGGCGCGGTGGTGCAACATGCGGCCGAGTGCATCAGCGGCATCTGCATCCACCAGCTTGCCGGCCCGGGAGCGCCGATCGTCTGGGGAGGCGCGCCGGCGATTGTTGACATGCGCACCGCGACCACGCCCATGGGCGCAGTGGAAACCGCGATGATCGACATGGCGTGCGCGCAAATCGGCAAACATTTCGGTTTGCCGACGCATGCCTACATGGTGGCCAGCGATGCCAAGCTGGTGGACGCGCAAGCCGGCATGGAGAGCGGGATGACGGCCACGCTGGGTGCGCTGGCGGGTATCAACATGATTTCCGGCGCGGGCATGCTGGATTTTCTGGCGTGTCACAGCGCGGAGAAGCTGGTGGTGGACGCCGAGGCAATTGGGTCGGTGCAACGCTTGTTGCGGGGCATCGAGGCACGCACCGAAACCCTGGCGCTGGCGATGTTCGCCGCCGCCGGGCCGAAAGGCGAGTTCCTGAAGCTGCCGGAAACGCGGCGGCTATTTCGCAGCGAGCAGTACCTGCCGTCGGAGGTCATCGACCGGAACCCGCCGGGCGCCGAGGAGGAGGGCAAGCCACGGGATACATTTTGCCGCGCGCGGCAGCGAGTGGCGCAATTGCTGGCGAACTACCAACGGTCCGACGCCGCCAGGGAACGGGAACCGCAGCTCCGTGCCGCGTTTGAGGTCTACGGCCGAAAAGCAGGAATGACGCGGCTGCCCGGCATCGAAGGTTAGCTGGCGGAGGGGCCCGGAGGTTAAAATCCCTGTTTGCAACCACATACAAGCCCCGTGTTCTGATCCGCGAATGTCCGAGAAGAGTGCCGGGCCATAAAGCGGGCGCTACGCCGCCCGCCTTCCCCATACATATCGATCTAGCCGCTCGGACTCCGCCTTGGTCCAGTCTTCCTCGACTTCGAGGTTGGGAGCACTGCCGTGAGACTGAAAAACTTCGTAGGCACAACGCGCAACCGTGTCCCCCAGGTGCATACGATCCATAAAAGTCTCAAGGTCAAACGCCGCTTCCGGTTCGAAGGAAGGAATGGCCGGGTGCAATATCCGTCGTGATGTCATATTCGTCCTCCAATGCTTGCGCGATGGTTCAGGAGGGCTCTGAGCGCAGAGCGAATCGACCCGGACCGACCGCTTCGTCGTCCTCACCTGACTTGAACGGATCAGCCGGTCTCAACACATCTCGCCTGCTTCCGCAAGCGCAAGAGGGGCGGCGCGCCGCTCCCGGTGGTTGAGCGCGCCGCCTTGTGGTTTCGGGACCCTAATCCGCTGACACTTCAACGGCGCGCTGACGCGCCGGTTCACGCGCTGCCACTTCTTGTGCGCGGCGCCGCAGCTCCTCACGATATTGCTTAATGTCCACCGGTTCCTGCGCCACCCCGGAATCCATGGCAGCTTGCGCCACGGCCGAGGCTTCCCACACCAGCACCCGCGGGTCGAAGGGTTTGGGAATGATGTAGTCGGGCCCGAACTTCAACCGCTCGACTCCATAGATGCGGCAGACCGAGGCGGGCACATCCTCCTTGGCCAGCTCGGCCAGCGCCTTCGTCGCCGCGACCTTCATTTCTTCGTTGATGGCGGTGGCGCGAACGTCCAGTGCCCCGCGGAAGATGAACGGGAAACCGAGAACATTGTTCACCTGGTTGGGGTAGTCGGAACGGCCGGTCGCCATGATCAGATCCTTGCGTACGGCCGTGGCGTCCTCGAAGGTGATCTCCGGATCGGGGTTGGCCATGGCGAACACAACGGGCTTGTCGCCCATGGAACGGATCATGTCCTGAGAGAACGCTCCCTTCACTGACAGACCGACCAGGACGTCGCACCCGACGACCGCTTCCGCCAAAGTACGCAAGTTGGTTTTGCGAGCGAAGCGCTCCTTGTAGGGGTTCATGCCTTCCCGGCGCCCCTCGTAGATGACACCCTTGGTATCCACCATGGTTATGTTCTCGCGCTTCACGCCCAGGTGGACATAGTGTTCGGCGCAGGCAATGCCCGAAGCTCCGGCGCCATTGAATACGACCTTAATCTTATTAATGTCTTTGCCCACCAGTTCGAGGGCGTTGAGCAACGCCGCTCCGGTGATGATAGCGGTCCCGTGCTGGTCATCATGGAACACGGGAATCTTCATCGTCGCCTTCAGCTTCTCCTCGATGTAGAAGCACTCCGGCGCCTTGATGTCTTCCAGGTTGATGCCGCCGAAGGTAGGTTCCAGCAATCGGCACACCAGGATCACTTCGTCGGGATTAGTGCTGTCCACTTCCAGGTCGAAAACGTCCACATCAGCGAAGCGCTTGAAGAGGACACCTTTGCCCTCCATGACCGGTTTGCCGGCCAGAGCCCCAATGTGTCCGAGGCCCAGAACCGCGGTCCCATTCGAAACTACGGCTACCAAGTTGCCGCGGGCGGTGTACTTGAATGCATCATGAGGGTTCTTCTGGATCTCCAGGCAAGGGTCCGCCACGCCCGGAGTGTAGGCCAGGCTCAAGTCGCGCTGAGTCTGGCAAGGCTTGGTGGGAGTGACTTCGATTTTTCCGGGCCGTGCTCCAAAGTGATAGTCGAGCGCGTCCTGCTTACTAATCGCCATAATTCCTCCCTGCGTGGTAATGACACCACGGTTCAACCAGAAATTCGGGCTCCGATTATGAATGTGGTTCCGTACTTGCAGTTTACTCTCTACCCGCCGCGTGATGAACGCGCAACGCAAGCCTAGCAAGACGAGATTCCCGTTTAGAAACTCAGGGCGCGCGACCGTCATGTTTTCTTCCGCCGTCGCGGTTGAGGAAGAGCAGAATGAAAAGAAGAGTATCCCTCCGCGAAGGGCAATTCCCGGGCAAGCTGCACACGGCGAAGGCTCCCAGGCAGCCAGGACATTTTGGCACGCCCACTCCCCGCGTCAGGCGACTGATCGGAATGTCGGGAAGCGGGAGGAACGGGACAAGGAGAAGGCACAATGAACGAATGTGAGATGAGATTCTGTCCGCAGTGTGGCGTCGATGGCGTCGGCACCAGGGAAATCACGCCGAATCACATCCTCGAGCTGTACTGTCCGCATTGCGGATTCATCGCCACCTTGCTGTGGCAGGAGCACGATTTGGTCGGCGCCGCCGCCGCGCACGATCCCGACAGTGACGCCGAAGCATGGTAGCGGCAGGCAACGCGATTATCCGGGCGGTGCGTCATTGCGCTGCGGCAGCGGCGGGGGCCGGACGCGTGAGAGCGCTGCGCGATTTCCATTCTGTCCGCAGGCGCGACAGAACCAGCATGGCCACGGTGATGAAAAGCAACCCGAACGTTGCGACGGGAATGCTGTTGGCGTGGCGGGGCAGGATGCCCAAGCGGCCGCCGTATACGAACTCGATATGAACCCAATAGACCAGCAGCGAGGTTTGGCCGAGCTGGATTAGCGGGCTGAATCCCCAGGCGGCCGCGCCCCACCGGCACCACGCGTAGAGCGCCGACAGGATCACCAGCAGCAGGCCGACACGGATGAAGAAGAAGTTCGGACTGGTGTGCCAGAAATCGTACACCGCGTAGAGTTGGCGGGGGCTGTGGTCCAGGGTTCGCGCCAGCGCGATCAAAGCCACTCCGCCAGCGGCCAGGATGGCGAATACGGCGGCTTCGCGGCGGCGCGCCCAGTCGCAAAGCAGCAGAAAGCCGACCGCAAGGCCGGCGAAGGCGAAGCCGGCCCAGGGGAAAATCGGAAAAAGCCAACCTTGCGGTTCCGGGTAGGTGTGAACGCCGCAAATGTAGGACTCAAGCGGCCAGGGCAACCAGCGCATACGCCAGCTGGTCCAGAGCAGAGGCGTCAGCAGCGGAATCGCGATCGCGACCAGCGCGGCCATCGCAATCGAGCGCAGGCGTATCGCGAGCGCGGATGTGTCGGCGGCGGCAAGCCGGCAGACGAGGCCCATCAGCATCATGGAGACCCCGATGGTGTTGAGCACATCGACGCGCAGCAGATCGGTCCAGGGGGCCCAGGGCCATGCGAGCACAAACGCTTGCAGTCGGAAAAGCAAACCGAGGCCGAAGATTTCCGCGCCGCGGCGAATCGTGATTTTGGCGATTTGTGCGTGCGCGGCGCCGCGCTGGCGGAGCTTATCGGTAACCAGGGCAAACGAGATGCCGGCCAGGAACAAAAACAGCGGCGCGGGGAGGGATCCGCCTAACTGCGACCACATGAACAGGCTGGTTTTGCGGGCCGGAGGCGCGAGCCAGGAGTCGTAGGAGTGCGTCTGAAACATCAGAACACAAGCCAGGCCGCGCATCCAGTCGATGTAGGCGAGACGAGATTTTGCGGATGGCGACAAACAATGCTTCCTCTAATGCCCCAGGGATCGATGGGCTTGCACGCAAGATAGCAGGAAAAAGTCGAGAGCAGTTACATCACTCAGCAGCGACAAGTCTCAATTTCCGGGCAGATGTTCGGAAAGCCGCCGTCAAAAAAGGCATAAATATGGCGGAGGGAGAGGGATTCGAACCCCCGGTACCCTTTCGGGCACAGCGGTTTTCAAGACCGCCCGTTTCGACCGCTCACGCATCCCTCCGGGCGCCGCATTATTAGCAGTTTAGCAGGGTGAGCGCAGCTCCAAGATTATTGTCCTTGGCACGCCTGCCGCACGACTTACCATCCTCCATTGACCGGGGTGGTTTGGTAAAGTATTGTGACCTTCTGCCGATGACCGCCGTCCTCTAATTCGCGCCTCCCTCCGTGGTTCCTGCTAACGCATACGTGTGTTTTTACTGCGCTGTCGGCCTATCAGTCTTTCGGTCTTCGGTCGTGAAGCGAAGCACATCGAGCGATAAACCGAAGGACCGAGCGACCTTCTGGAGAGGACGAAATGAAATACGTGGATACAACCCTGGCGCGGAGGATGGAGGCGGCCGAGGATATGCCGCAAGTGGAGATCGCGCGCGTGCTGCAGCGCACCCATCCGGAGGTTGGCGCGGACATCCTGGAAATCGCCGGCGGGCACGCGGTATTTGCCGGACTCAACTCGCCGGTCGGACGCGCGATTGGGCTCGGCTTCGATGGTGCTGTCAGCGCGACGCAACTGGACGAAGTCGAAGCGTTTTACAAGCAGCACAATGCGCCATCGCAAGTGGACATCACGCCGGTAACGCACGGATCGCTGCTGGAGCTGCTGAAGACGCGCGGGTATGTGCTGGCGGAGTTGAACAACGTGATGGCGCGCAAGCTGGAGCCGCGAGAGCGCTTCGAAGAGAGCGTGCCCGGCGTAGAATTCCGAGCGTGCGTGCCGGAACAGGTGCCGCTGTGGACCAGCACCATGTTGCGCGGATTTTTTACGGAAGGACAAATCCCCGAGGGCTGGGACAAGCTGCTGGCGCCGATGGCTGAGGCGCCAAACTCGCTGGCGATGCTGGTCTGGGCGGACGGCCAGCCGGTGGCGTCCTGCGGCGGGCTGATCTCGCGCCAGCATCGCATGATCGCGCTCGGCGGCACGAGCACGCTGCCCGAATATCGGGGTCGCGGGATTCAGACGGCGGCGATTGGGCAGCGTCTGAATCGGGCGATTGCGGAGGGATGCGATCTCGCGGTGGTGGTCACGTTGGGTAATACGACGTCGCAACGGAACGCGGAGAGGATGGGATTCACGCCGGCGTATTCGAAGGCGACGGTGGTGAAACAAGGGGCTGGTGGTTGATGGCTAGTCGGTGGTGCTAGCGAGTGATGTTAGTCGCGGGCGAGGGCGCCCGCGCCACCCTACATTCCGTAACAGTGAAGCGCAGCCCCGGCGAGGCGCCGGGGCCTACTAATCACGTATTTGACTCTCTATCCGCCCCTACGCTAGCCTCAAAGATTCTGCTGCGGACGAGAAGTTCTCATGCCACTCCAACGCAAGTCATTGATCGCGCTGGTTTTTACGATGGTGGCCGCGGTCTGCGCCGGGGCGGCGCCGATGCGTCCGACACACGCGCCGCACGCCATGGTCGCCAGCCAGCACGAACTGGCGTCGCGGGTGGGCGTGGATGTCATGAAGCAGGGCGGCAATGCGGTGGATGCCGCGGTGGCCACCGGGTTTGCGCTTGCGGTGGTGCATCCGCAGGCAGGGAACATCGGCGGCGGCGGGTTCATGCTGATCCGCCTGAACACGGGAAAATTCCATTTCATTGACTTCCGCGAGAAGGCGCCGGCGGCCGCAACGCGCACCATGTATCTGGACGCACAGGGCAACGTGATTCCGGGCGCGAGCCTGGTGGGGTACAAAGCGATCAGCGTGCCGGGCTCAGTGGCGGGGCTGGCGTACGCGCAGAAGAAATTCGGCAAGCTGACGCTGGCGCAGGTGATGGCGGCGGCGATTCGGCTGGCGCGCGACGGCTTCGCCCTGTCCTACGAAGATTCCCAGGACCTGCGCAATCCCAAGCTTCACCTGGGCGAGTTTGCCGAGTCGCGGCGCATCTTCCAGCGCGACGGCAAGTTTTACGAGCAGGGTGAGATGCTGAAGCAGCCGGAGCTGGCGCAAACCCTGGAGCGAATCGCGAAAAATCCCGACGACTTCTATCATGGCGAAATGGCGCGACAACTGGCAGCCGCGGTCGAAAAGGGCGGCGGCCTGATTTCCGCGAAAGATCTCGCGGATTACGAGGTGAAAGAGCGCGAACCGGTGCACGGCACGTATCGCGGGATGGACATCTACAGCGCGCCGCCGCCCTCGTCGGGCGGAGTGGCGCTGCTGGAGATCCTCAACATCCTTGAGGGCTATGATCTGAAGAAGTACGGCGCCGGTTCGGCCCAAGCGACGCACCTGGCGATTGAGGCCTTTCGCCGCGCGTTTTATGATCGAGCGGAATTCATGGGCGATCCCGACTTTGCGCGCGTGCCGGTGGCGCAGTTGATTGACAAGAAGTATGGCGCGGCGTGGCGTGAATCGGTGAACCCGGACAAGGCGAGCGCCAGCAACGGGCTGCAGCGTCCCGCCATCTTCAATGAGCTGGAACGCTATGCCTCGTCGCACCCGCTACCGGCGTTGGCGGCCGAGGGATCGAACACCACGCACTACTCGGTGGTGGATGCCGAAGGGAATGCCGCGGCGGTGACCACAACCTTGAACGAGAGCTTCGGATCGGCGGTGACGGCCGAGGGACTCGGCTTCCTGCTGAACGACGAGATGGACGACTTCACCTCGAAACCCGGCGTGCCGAACCTGTTCGGACTGCTGCAGGGCGAGGCCAACGCAATCGGGCCGGGCAAGCGTCCGCTGTCGGCGATGACGCCCACCATGGTGGTCAACAACGGCAAACTGCTGCTGGTGTTGGGGTCGCCGGGCGGGCCGCGCATAATTACGACAGTCGCCAACGTCCTGCTCGGCATCCTTGATTACGGGCTGAACGTGCAGCAGGCGGTGAACGCGCCGCGCTTTCACCAGCAGTGGCAGCCGGACCAGGTGTACGTGGAGCGGGTGGGATTTTCGCCGGACACGCTCAGCCTGCTGCGCAACATGGGACACAAGTTTGCGACCGAGGACCCGGTATACACGAGCGCCTACTGGGGCGATGCCGAGGTGATCGAGATCAACCCGAAAACCGGCGAGCGGCTGGGCGGGACGGACGCGAGAAATAATGGGAAGGCGGTAGGATACTAGTCGCCAGACGCCAGGCGGCAGGCTCCAGGCAGAAGCTGGGGCTTTTCGGCTGGCGACTGGAGACTGGCGACTGAAGACTATGCTCAAAGCGATGTCCACATACGCATACGTTCGCGAGCGCCTGCACCCGGGCTTGCTGGATGGACTGGCGCGCGCGGGCGCGGAGGCGATCGAGATCTTCGCCTTCCGCGGACATTTCGACTACGCGCAGCGGAAGCAGCACGTGCTCGAAATCGCGGCCTGGTTCAAGAGCACGGGCGCGCAGCTCAACTCGGTGCACTCGCCGATCTACAACAGCTACGAGTGGCGCCGCCGCGATGTGGAGCCGCTGAACATCGCGGAAAAAGACCGCAAGGGCCGCATTGACGCCATGGACGAGATCAAGCGCGCCATCGAAGTGGCCGAGCACGTGCCCTATCGCTACCTGGTACAGCACGTCGGGATCAGCAACGAGGAATTCGACGAGCGCAAGTTCGAGTCGGCCATGACCTCGATCGAGCACCTGCGCGCCTTCGCCAAGCCGCTCGGGGTGACGATCCTGCTGGAGAACATTCCCAACGAGTTGTCCACGCCGGAGCGGCTGGTGGAGATGCTGCACACTTCGCATTTCGACGACGTGGGCGTGTGCTTCGACGTGGGACACGCGCACATCATGGGCGACGTGGCGGGCGCGTTCGCGATTCTGAAAGACCACATCCGTTCCACCCACGTGCACGACAACAAGAAGGACAAAGACACGCACCTGTGGCCGGGCGAGGGGTCCATGGACTGGGCGGAGACGATGCAGTTGCTGCGCTCGGCGCCGCATACGCCGCCGCTGCTGCTGGAGATCGAGGGCGACGGCAAGACCCAGCAGCAGGTGGCGAGCGGGATGACCGAGGCGTTCAGGAAACTCGAAGCAGCCGGCGGAGCTGCGGGGTAAGAACATCAACCACAAAGGACACGAAGGAACACGAAGGGCCAAGAAAATCCAGCCACGGATTTACGCGGATGAACGCGGATCGGAACAACAAAAATGGGAATCGCAACAAAGAACTTAACCACAAAGGACACGAAGGAACACGAAGGGCCAAGAAAATCCAGCCACGGATTTACGCGGATGAACGCGGATCGGAACAACAAAAATGGGAATCGCAAGACGAATCATTAGAGGCTATCTCGTATGGACCAGACCGGTAAACTACGAATTCCCTCAGGGGCTAAAGCCCAGGATTTTCGCGGCTCCGGACGGCACGGCTGAAGCCGTGCCCCTCCGAAAATGATTTATGAGATAGGTCCTAGCCAAAAAGGGCACGAAGAACTCGAAGGGCCTTCGTGATACTTCGTGTCCTTCGTGGTTGATTGATCTTTTATGGCGACACAAGAACTGAAAACCGAAGCGCCGGTCGCGCGCATTGACGAGATCGGAAAATACGAAGGGCAGACGGTCGAGCTGCGCGGCTGGCTGTACAACCTGCGCGAGAGCGGCAAGCTGCTGTTTCCGCAATTCCGCGACGGGTCGGGCGTGATCCAGGGCGTAGTGCCGAAAAATCAGGCGCCGCAGGCCTTCGAAGCGCTGAAGGGGCTGACGCAGGAATCGAGCGTGATCGTGCGCGGCAAGGTGCGGGCCGACAAACGCGCCCCCGGCGGATACGAGCTGGACGTCAGCGAGGTGCAGGTGGTGCAGAGGGTCGCGGAAGACGACCCGTACCCGATCTCGCTGAAGGAACACGGGGTTGACTTCCTGATGGATCATCGCCACCTGTGGCTGCGCACGCCGCGCCAGGCGGCGATCCTGCGCGTCCGGGCGGAGATCATCAAGGCGACACGCGATTTCCTGGACGAGCAGGGATTCGTGCTGACCGATCCGCCCATCCTCACGCCGGCCGCGTGCGAGGGCACCAGCACGCTGTTTCCGGTGGACTATTTCGAGGAGCAGGCGTTCCTGACGCAGTCGGGGCAGCTCTACATTGAAGCGACGGCGATGGCGCTGGGCAAGGTGTATTCGTTCGGGCCCACGTTCCGCGCGGAAAAATCGAAGACGCGGAGGCACCTGACCGAGTTCTGGATGGTGGAGCCGGAAATGGCGTTCGCCGAGCTCGACGACATCATGAACCTGGCCGAGGGGCTGCTCACGCAGATTGTGCGGCGGGTGCTGGAGAAGCGGCGGAAAGAGCTGGAATTCATCGGGCGCGACATCAGCCAGTTGGAAAAAATTGCCGCGCCGTTCCCGCGGATCAGCTACGACGAGGCGGTCGCGATCCTGCACAAGGGACACGCCGAGGGCAAGCTGGAGACGAAATTCGAATGGGGCGGCGATTTCGGGTCGCCCGACGAAACCTACATTTCGGCGCAGTTCGAGCGGCCGGTGATGGTGCATCGCTACCCGGCCGAGGTGAAGGCGTTCTACATGGAGCCCGACCCGAAGAACCCGAAACTGGCGCTGTGCGTGGACGTGCTGGCGCCGGAAGGATACGGCGAGATTATCGGCGGCTCGCAGCGTATTGCATCCTACGACCTGCTGCTGAAGCGGATCCGTGAACACAATCTGCCGGAGGCGGCGTTCAAGTGGTATCTGGACCTGCGCAAGTACGGCGGCAATCCGCACGGCGGCTTCGGCATGGGCATCGAGCGAGCAGTGGCGTGGATTTGCGGTCTGGAACACGTGCGCGAGACGATTCCGTTTCCCCGGATGCTGCACCGGCTGTATCCGTAAATCTGTCGTTAGTCGTTCGTCGTTGGTCGTTGGCCGCAAACGAACCAGAGCTGCGAACGGCTAACGACTAACGACCAGCGACTAACGACCTTTTATGCCTGACCCAACGACACCACACACGACGCCCGTGCCCGGCCCGATCCTGGCGCCGTCCATCCTTCCCAAGAAGATTCGCGTGATCGGCGTGCCGCTCGATCTGGGGCAGACGCGACGCGGGGTAGACATGGGCTGCTCGGCGGTGCGGGTGGCCGGGCTGGAAGCGCGGCTGGAGCAGCTCGGCCACAAGGTGGAAGACGCGGGCAACATCGGCGTCGCCATTGCCGAAACCAAGGCATCGTTCGGCGCCTCCAATGCCAGGTACCTGAAGGAAATCACGCAAACCTGCACCAAGGAAGCCGAGCTGGTGGTGAAGACGCTGGAGGCGGGGAAGGTGCCGCTGGCGGTGGGCGGCGACCACTCCATCGCGGTGGGCACCATGTCCGGGGTGGCGGAATATTACCGCCGGCAGAACCAGGCTGCCGGGCTGCTCTGGATTGACGCGCACAGCGACATCAATACCCCCGCGAGTTCTCCGAGCGGCAACGTGCACGGCATGCCGCTGGCGGCGATCATGGGACTGTGGCCGTCAGAGCTGGCCAACATTTTCGGGTTCTCGCCCAAGGTGAGGCCGGAGAACTGCGTGCTCATCGGGGTGCGGGACATTGACACCGTCGAGAAGGAAAACATCAAGCGCGCCGGCATCGAGGTGTTCACCATGCGCGACATTGACGAGCGCGGCATGCGCACCGTGATGGAAGAGGCGCTGCGCATGGCGGGACGCGGCACTGCCGGATACCATGTCTCGCTCGACATGGACTGGATTGACCCCGAGGACGCTCCCGGCGTGGGCACGCCCGTCCGCGGCGGCGCCACCTACCGCGAAGCCCACCTGGCGATGGAGATCATTGCCGACCACGGGCGCATGGTGAGCTTCGAGATCGTGGAAGTTAACCCGGTGATTGACGAGCACAACCGCACCGCGGACCTGGCGGTGGAGCTGGCGCTTTCGGCGTTCGGCAAGAAGATTCTGTAGTCGCCGTACTACAAACGAAAAACACAGAGACACGGAGACACAGAGGCCACAGAGAATGACAAAGCAATCTCTGTGCCTCTGTGACTCTGTGTTCGTCAGTTGGCGGGGACTTTCCTGCACATCCATGAAAACAAAGCTGATCCTGGACCGATACCAGGCAAGCGCGGTGCCTTTCGGCGCTTTGATGTATGATATTTGTGCGTGGTTTTGAAGCGGTCGAGAGCAGTATCTGCAAGCAGCACGTTCCTGCCTCTGAGGTTCCGATTCAAGATCCAACGTACTAACACTGAAGAAAAGGAATCAGCACTACCATGGAACAAGGAACAGTAAAGTGGTTCAACGACGCGAAGGGATATGGATTCATCAGCCGGCAGAATGGGGAGGACGTTTTCGTCCATTACTCTGCCATCCAGGCCGGTGGCTTCCGCAGCTTACAGGAGGGCCAGACGGTGCAGTTTAACGTCGTCAAGGGGCCGAAGGGCTGGCAAGCGGAGAATGTTCAGCCGGTTTAACGGTTGAGGATTGCGGGATCAGGGGCGGCTGCGGCCGCCCTTTTTGTCTGGACTGAGAAAAAGTCCCGAGCCCTGAGTCCCGAGACCTACCAGCACCGTCGTAGTAGTAGGACCCACATCTGCCAACTACGGGCAGATGTGGGGCAGCGACGCAAGTCATCAGTCGTCAGTCTTCAGTCGTCGGCTCGGAGCTTTACCGGCTGGCGCCTGAAGACTGACGACGGAAGACCTCTTCAAACGCTGCAAACTGACCTTCCAGACTCCATTGCAGGCGGGAGCGCTCACTGGCCTGGAGGAATTGCCGGCACCCCAGGCTAAGCGAATCCTGCGCTGCCCCGGGGCGGTCGGATTGGCAAGCGGCGCGGCGGAAGCGATTGGTGTCGGACCACAAGCTGGCGCCAGGCACGAAGGCGTGCTCCAGGCTATTGCGTGCCATTCGCTTCAAGGTTGCATAGCTGAGGGCGTAGGTCTGGATGGCGCGCAGGTATTCGTGATCGAGGTCGGAGCGCGCCACGCCCTCGTCGTCGGTCGAGATCGCAACCGGCACACCGTATTGCAAATACATCGGCAGCGGGTGGTCGGGGCCGCGCACGCCGAGAATCATGTCGTTGCTGGTCAGGCAGATTTCCACCAGGATGTTCTTCGCCGCCATTTCCCGCAGCAATCCCAGCGCGTCGCGCTCGTGCATCACGTCCACGCCGTGGCCAATGCGCTCCGCGTGCCCGAGGTCGATGGATTGGCGAATATGAAAGCGCAGGCCGTCGGGCGGCACCAGGCCGGGCGCCAGTTCGCCCGCGTGCAGCGAGATGCGCACCTTGGGATAGAGCTGGTGCAGGTAGTCCATCATCTGCATGTGGAGAGTGAAGTCGCGCATTTCCACCAGGCCGTCTTCCGGCATCACCAGGTTGATTCCGACGACGCGCGGATCGGCGGTGCCCATTTCGAATCCCGCCACCATCTCCGCGAACACCTGATCGCGCCCCAGCCCGCGGTGGACTTCGTAGAGGTAACGCACGGTCACGGCGCATCCCGGATCGGCATCCATCGAGCCGCAGCGCAGCATGGACCGCATTTTGGCTTCCGCCTGGTCCACGTTGGCGCGCGCGGCCGCCACCACCCGCGCAATGCCCATTTCGATCAACTTCTGCCGCTGCCCCGCCATGTCGCCGGTCCAGCCCATGCCCACGCCAAACTTGGCGACGGCGCCGTTGTCCGGGCTGAGAATGAACTCCAGGTAAGTGACGTGCTCGTGACCGGCGCGCGATACCGTTTCCGCCAGCATTTCGCCCATGTGATCGTTTTTTGCCAGGGAAAACTTGCCGAAGGTATCGAAGAAATGATCGTGCGCCGACCGGTCGTTGCGATCGGCGGTGAAGTGCCGCATGGACCAGGCATCGATGATGTCGCGATAGAGCACGGGGTCGCCATAGGCGCGCGCTGCCGGCACCTGGCCCTTGGCGTCGTCGCAGGCAGGCTTCTGCCCATCCGCGGCTTTTTCCGGCGCCACGGCGCGCAGTGTCTGGCGCTCGATGCACAGGTTGTCGTGGGCGGCAAAGTCAATGAAAGACTCGGCGTAGGCGGCGCCCGTCAGGTGGTTGTGCAGGTCGGCGCCCTTGGGCAGTTGCCGGACAAACGCCAGCAGCAGCGACGGCTGTTGGCGGATGGAATCCAGGTAGCGCGCCGTGCGCTGCTCGCCGAGATTGGCCACAGCGGCGCTTGCGGCGGGTTTCTTAGCCCCCGTTTTGGCCGCAGGCTGCTGCCCCGCGGCGATGGTCGCTATCAGGACAAATAGAAGCGTGTGGCAGCGGCGGCTCAGTGGCAAGGTCTCACCTCAAGGAGCGTGAAGGATTGTAGCGCCTGAGGGGAACGCGCTGGTAGCTGGTAGCTGGTAGTCGGGCGCCCCGGTGATATCCTACGCAGCACCATGGAAGTGAACGAAGAACTGCACGAGGTCGCGCACGAGGCGCGCACCCGCTCCGCCAAGCAGATCGGGCTGACCATGGCCGTGGTCGCGGTGTTGCTCGCCGTCTCCACCATGCTCGGCCACCGCTCGCACACCGAGTCTATCCTGATGCAGACGCGCGCCACCGACCAGTGGGGGTTCTACCAGGCGAAAAACATTCGCGCCCACATGTACGAGGCCAATGCGCAGATGGCCGCCGCCCTGGGAGCGAAGGGGGCAGCGGAAGACTTCAAGTCGAAGGGCGAAAAACAGCGCACCGACGCCGAACACATCCGCGGCGAGGCCGAAAAGCTGGAAGCGGAGACGCAGGCCACGGAGCGCAAGGCGGCGCACTACGACCTGTCCGAAATCTTCTTCGAAATCGGCATCGTGCTGTGCTCGATTTCGCTGCTTTCAGGCTCAGGCCTGTTCTGGCGGCTGTCGTTCATCAGCACCGCTGTCGGCATCCTGATCGCCGCGCGCGGCGCCTGGCTGCACTAGGACAATTTACGGATTGTCGAATTGAAGAATTGACGGATCAGGCTTCGATCCGGGGACTCGCAATCTCGCGACTCGCTGTGATAGTGTTAGCCGCATTCCAGAGAAGTCTGGCGATACCCGCCCGCGAACAGCTTTTCCGCGCCTCCAACCTCGGGCCGACGGCACGCCCGGTGGGGAGTGTCGAGCGAAAGCGGCGCATTCCCCTGGGGGGCGGCGCATTTTTCAGCACGGAGTCCATGGTTTATGGCGCTCGGTTTTGGCTTTAACAAGGCGAAGGTCCTCAGCGCGGCGGAAAAGCACGTCCAGCAGGGCAAGCTGCAGAACGCCATCGGCGAGTACGAAAAGGTCGCCAAGGAAGACCCCAAGGACCTGACCGTGCTCAACACCATCGGCGACCTCTATGCGCGCCTCGGCCAGTCCGACCGGGCCACCGCGTACTTCCGCAAGGTGGGCGATGCCTACGCGGCCGACGGGTTCACCGTCAAATCCATCGCCATGTACAAGAAGCTCACCAAGCTGACGCCCAACTCCGTGGAAGGCCTGCAGAAGCTCGCCGACCTCTATACCCAGCAGGGCCTGTACAACGATGCCCGCCAGCAATACGTCGCCCTCGCCGACTACCGGATGAAGGCCAACGACCTGGACGGCGCCGCGCGTGTCTTCCAGAAAATGCTCGAGCTCGATCCGGAAAACGCTGCCATGCAGAGCAAGCTGGCCGATCTCTACATCCGGATGGGCAAAAAGGAAGACGCCAAGGAAATCTATTTTCGCGCGGCCGAATCGCTGTACCAGCGGGCTGCCATGGACGCGGCCGACGAAGCTCTCGGCCGCATCCTGAGCATCGATCCGGCCAACGCCCGTGCGCTGCTGAAGCGCGGCCTGATCGCGGTGGATTCCGGCGACAGCGCCGCCGCCATCCGCCACCTGGAGCGCATTCCGCACATCGACGGCAATCCCGACGCGCTCGGCATCCTGTTGCGCGCTCACCTGCAAGGGAAAGACCTGGTGAACGCCGAAACGGTGGCGCGCAAGCTGGTGGCGCAGCACAAAGACTTCAGCGGCATCCAGGCGCTGGCGGAAACGCGGATGGCGACCGGTTCCTACCAGGAAAGCCTCGCGATTTACCGCGAATTCTCCGGCCAGCTCTCGCTCAGCAACACCGAATCGCTGCAGCACGGGCTGGAATCCGCGCTGCACAAGGTGAGCGAGGATGCGGCCTTGCTGGAAATCGTGCGCGAGCTCTATCGCAAGCTCGGCGACCAATCGCACATCAGCGAATCCACCGAGCTGCTGGCGCACGCGCTGGTGCAGGCCGGTGACCTGAAGCGCGCCCGCGATCTCTATCGGGAGCTCGCCGACACCGAGCCGGAAAATCCGATGCACGAGCAGCAATACCGCCAGGTTCTCGCCAAGCTCGGCGAGGACGCCTCGGTGCGCCCGCTGACGGCCGCCGAAGGCTCGCAGGCGTTCATGGTGGATGAGCTGGAAATGTCCGCGCCCGCGATCACGCAGCAATATCCGGACGAGATCGCCGATGCGGTGAAGGCGGCGCTCACCGACTCCGAGCTGCTGGATTCCTACAATATGCCAGCCAAGGCGCTGGCGCCGCTGGAAAAGATCCTGCCGCATGCTCCACGCGATTTCCGCCTCAACCAGCGACTGGCCTCGCTCTACGCCGCCGCCAACCGGTTTGGCGATGCCGCCCAGTGCTGCGCAACCCTGGAATCGGTTTACCTGGACGCCGGTCATCCCGATCAGGCGCGACAGTATCGCGAGCTGGCCGCCAGATATCATGAGCGCGCCGGCGCCGCCGCGCCCGCCACTGAGGTGCAGCCACCGGCGCACTCGGTTGAGGTGGAAGCCCCTCCGGCAGCGCCTGCCGCCGCAGCGGCGCCCGAGATTGATATTTCGGAGGAATGGGAGTCGCACGCCGCCGCGCCGGCCGTTGCCGCGCCGGTTCCCTCGGCCGGCGAATTGCTGGACGAAATCCGCTTCTACATCTCGCAGGGAATGTGGAACGAGGCCCGCGCCGGCTGCGAGCGATGCCAGACGATCGCGCCCGGGGATCCCGACCTCGCCGGGCTGCAATCGCAGGTTACCGCCGCATCGGCCCCCATGATTGAAGTCCAGGGACCGGCCGACTTTGGGATCGAACCTCCACCGCAAGTTGAACAACCGGCCGCGGCGGAAATTTCGCCTGAGGTCGCCGCACCAGCTCCCGAAGCGGTGGCGCCGGCGAAAGCCGACGCTTTGGGCGACTTCGTCTCCGATCTGGAACAATCCCTGGGCACGGATTTTGCCGTGCGCGGCACCACGCCGGCATCAGCGGAGCCCGCCGCGCCGCCTTCCGCTCCTCCCAAGCCCGCGCCTGCGGTGGAAGCCGCCCCGAGCAAGCTTACGGAAGAGGTGCACGAGGAGGCGAGCACCGTTCTTTCCGACATGTTCGCCGAATTCAAGGAGGATGCCGAAGCCGGCGCCAGTGAAGTCGAGGACCCGGACACGCACTACAACCTGGGTGTGGCCTTCCGCGAGATGGGCCTGATGGATGAGGCCATCGGCGAACTGCAAAAAGTCTGCCACGCCATTGATAAGGGCGTTCCGTTCAGCCAGGTCATGCAAGCCTATACCTGGCTGGCGCAGTGCCTGGTGGACAAGGGAGTCCCCGCCGCCAGTTACCGGTGGTACGAAAAAGCGCTCAAGATCTCTACCGACGAGGAGCAGCGCCTGTCGCTCCACTACGACCTGGCGAACGCCTACGAAGCCGCCGGCGACCGTCCCTCCGCCCTGCAGCACTTCATGGAGGTTTACGGCAGCAATATTGACTACCGGGATGTCGCCGAGCGCATCAAAGCGCTGAGGTCTTAGAATTCAAAGATATGGGTCCTGCGAGCGATCCCAGGGAGCCAATACGCCAAGTGAGTCCGAACGCCAACGTTGTCCCGGCTGACCGGGTGGAGAGCAAGCTGCCGCCGGTTCCATCCGCCCCGCCCGAAGCCAAAGTCTCGCGCACCACCATCTGGCTGCATCGCCTGTCGCTGGTCATCTTCGTCATCTTCTGCATTGAACTGGGCATGCTGCTCGCCGTGCTGCCCTGGACCCGCATCTGGACCGAAAACTCCCTGCTCGCCGCACATCCCGGATGGCGCGCCCTGGTGCAGGACAACTTTGTCCGCGGCATCATCACCGGTATCGGCCTGGTGGACGTCTGGATCGGAATCTGGGAGGCGGTCCACTACCGCGATCCGGGGAAGAAGAAGAAGGATTTGTAATTTGGCAATTTGTAATTTGTAATTGCATCTGCTCTCGAGTGGGCTGTGCGAGCGCACGGCGCGCTCCGCAATTTCAAATTACAAATTACCAATCGCAAATCTTATGGACGAAACCCTGACGCGCGCTCCCCTCGCCTACGAGAACAAGAAGTTTCTCGACTCTCCCGACGCTCGCATCCTGCGCATCCTGTCGGAATATTCCGAGCCGCTGGCGCGCTTCCGCCGCGAGCGCATCCAGGACACGGTGGTGTTTTTCGGCTCGGCGCGTTTTCACAGCCGCCACGACGCGCAACGGACGCTGGAGCTGCTGGAAAAGCCCGGCTCGCGCGCACTGGCCTCGCCCGCGGAACAGGAAAGAGTGCTGCGCGCCCGCGCCGCCGTGGAAATGGCGCGCTATTACGAGGACGCCCGCGGCCTGGCGCATAAGCTCACCGAATGGGCCATGAAAATACCGTCCAAGCGGCGCCGCTTCGTGGTCACCACCGGAGGAGGCCCGGGGATCATGGAGGCGGCCAACCAGGGCGCGCGCGAAGCCGGCGGCAAGACCATCGGGCTCAACATCAACCTGCCCTACGAGCAGATGCCCAACCGCTACATCAGCCCGGAACTCAACTTCGAGTTCCACTACTTTTTCATGCGCAAGCTGTGGTTCGCGTACCTGTCGAAGGCACTCATCGTATTCCCCGGCGGGTTCGGCACCTGCGACGAGTTGTTCGAAATCCTGACGCTCGCCCAAACCGAAAAACTGGCGAAGAAAATCCTGGTCGTGATGTACGGCAGCGAGTACTGGAAGAGCGTCTTCAACCTGCAGACAATGGTTGACGCGGGGACGATCTCGGCCAACGACGTCAACTTTTTCAAGATGGCGGACACGGTGGATGAAGCCTTCGCTTACCTGCAGGAGGGCCTGACCAGGTATCACCTCAACAACGCACAGCAGCCGCATAAAGCGCCGGAAATCGCGAAAACGCGACCGTAGTTTCAGTTTCGAGTTTCAGTTGTTCGGAACTCGAAAGTGAAACTGTTCCTTGTCCTCGCTCGCCAAAGCCGTGCTCCTCACCTCCTGCCCGGAGCGCAGCCAGTGCCCGCTAGCGCCCCTTCGCGGCCGGGGCCTTCTCCACTTCTTTCGCCGTGCGCATGACGGTCTTCTTCATGCGGTTTTCGCCGGCCCAGTAGAGGCTGATTTCGTGACCGTCAGGATCGTTGAGGTAGGCGTGCCGCCAGCCCCACGGCATCATTTGCGGCAGTTGCGTGATGTAGAAACCGCTGGCCTGCAGCTTGCGGCAAAAGCCGTCGAGGTCACGAATCTCGAAGTACAAGCGCACGCCCTCGCTCGCCAGCGACGCTCCCGGTCCTGCCTGATGCAAGGCGATGGTGCCGTCGCCCCCCGGCGCGCGCAGCCGCGCGTACACCGGCCTGCCTTCGTAGCGGAACTCGTCCATCTGCTTGAATCCCAGAAGCTGGTGATAGAAATCCAGCGCGCGCTGCACATCCTTGACGTACACCATGGCGTGATTGAAGCTGAGCTTGTCGCCTCCCGGCGCCAATGGCGGCTCCGGCAGAGATGCTTTCTTCGCCGGCCGGGCGGCTGTCTTTCCCTTCTTTGCCGTGGATTTCTTCGCCTTGCCGGCGGGGCGCGTCTTCTTTTTTGCCTTCTTCACTGATATTTTCGCCATGGCTGCACTTGTCCTGCGACGGGGCGCGCCATTCTACCTGAAGCGCTTCGCGATCGGAAGCAAACCAGCACGTCAGCCTGGATGCACCGCCTGGAGCGCCGGGATTGCATACAATTGTCTACCACTTGCAATTTCAAGTTTCAAAACTTCACATGCTCCTCTACTACATCACCGATCGTCGCCAGTTTCCCGGCTCCGCGGCGGAGCAGCGGGCGGCGCTGCTGCGGAAAATCTCAGAGGCGGCGCGCTGCGGCGTCGATTACATCCAGCTCCGCGAAAAAGACCTGACCGCACGCGAGTTGCTGGAGCTGGCCGAAGAGGCCGCGGCTGCCATCAGGAGCGCCGCTCCGAAGCAGCCGAAAACTGGGATCCAGAAACTAGAAACTGGAAACCAGAAACTGGAAACCCTCCTGCTGATTAATTCGAGACTCGACATCGCTCTCGCCTGCGGCGCCGACGGAGTTCATCTGAGGTCGGACGATATCTCCGCCGCCGACGCTCGCGCCGCCTGGATGAAAGCTGCCGCTGCCCGCGACTCGGGACTCGGGACTTACGACTGCATTATTGCGTGCTCCTGCCACACTGCCGGCGAGGTTCGCCGCGCCGAGTCCGAGGGCGCCGATTTCGTGGTCTTCGCGCCGGTGTTCGAGAAAGGCGGAGAGCGCGGCGTGGGCCTGGAAGCGTTGCGCGCGGCCTGCCGCGGATTGCCGGAGGCCAGCACGCCAAGAGCTTCACCGGCGGTGAACCTACCCGTGCTCGCGCTGGGCGGAGTGACGCTGGACAATGCTCAGGCGTGCCTGGAGGCTGGCGCCGCGGGGATTGCGGGGATTCGCCTGTTCCAGGACAACGATGTCGCGGAGGTCGAGCGGCGTTTGCGAAATATCGCCACCGCAAAGGACGCGAAGTAGGTCTTTCAGTCTTTCGGTTTGTCGCCTACCGCGGCTTGCAGCGAACGACCGAAAGACCGATAGACCAACGTGGAGAGCTGCTCATGCGCAAGTTCGTTCCCCTGATGTTTGCCGCGCTGATCCTCATCGCACCCGCATTCGCGCAGCAGAAACCGAAAGTGCGCGCCATCACCGCGTTCGTGCGCCTGGAGCGCGCCACATACGATGCGCAGGTGCGCGACACGCTGGTCTTCCTGCGCCGCGCCAAGGCGTCATTCGAGCAGCGCGGTTAGGAGGTGGAATCGCTGCGCATCACCACGCAGCCCTTCCCGGACTTGGTGCGCGGGCTCAAGCACGACGAAGCTCTGGCGTTCCTGCGCAGCTATGACGAGCTGGCGCAGCGGGAGAACTTCGACACCTCGATCGGCCCCGCCATGCTCTCCGATTCCGACGATCCGGCGGCGGCGCGGCTGCTGGCCGAAGCTCTGGCAGCGACCAAAACGCTGGAAGGCATCATCATCATTGCGGCGGAAGTGGAACAAGCCGCTTTCGGCGCGGCGGCTGCCGGTGGCGGGGAAGAAAGCCGGGGAGCGCACCGAATTCGATGATCCTTTTCTGGTGAACACCACGCTGCAACCGTTGCCATGAAATTTCCCGCAGCCCGGTTGCACCCCAAAGGGACGCGGTCATCAGCCTTGTTCGATGCGGCGCAGCTCGTTCCTGAGCGCAGCTTCCACGCGCGGGGAGCGGCGTTCGCCACGCGCGACGCGGCTGACGTAGGAGCGGTCCACCGCGAGCTGGCGAGCGACACGAGAGTACAGCCCGTGATAAAGGCGGTATCGCCTCAGCGCTGAATTCTTGCCCAGATTTCGTGTCACCAACGGTGACTCTCTGCCGGACGTGGAATTTGACCGGCGGAGAAATTATATGACGTAAGCGTTCAGCGTGCGACAACGACGTACGCCGGGCCATGAACGAACGCGAAACACGCTGTCCCCCCTCCGATCGTTCGTGTTGAGCGAGCATCCGGCAGTTGCCCGATATTCATCATCGTTGGCGGGACGACGCATACAATCATTCGCGGAGGCAAAAGCGAATGGCGAACTATGGTTTCGACAAAGACAAGGTGATCGACGTGGGCGGTCCGAACGTGTTTCGGCTGGCGGGCGTGGCGGTGGCCGCGCTGCTGGTGATCCTGCTGCTGTTTGCAGCGGTGGCGAAAGTGCCCTCGGGTAACGTGGGCGTGCTCACCTTGTTCGGGCGGGTGACGGGCGAAACGCTGCCCGAGGGCATGCACCTGGTGAACCCATTCAAGGAGAACAACGTCCTCAGCATCCGCACGCAGCAAGTGAAGGAATCGGCCAGCGTCCCCTCCAGCGAAGGGCTGGTCATCGCGCTGGACACCTCATTGCTGTATCACCTGAACCCGGAACGCGCCGCCGACGTGTACCAGAAAATCGGTCCGGCGTACGAAGCCACAATCGTGGAACCGAGCCTGCGGGCGGCGATCCGCGAAGCGACGGCGTCGCACTCGGCCAATGCGCTGTACACCGGGGAGCGGGAAAAGGTGGCGCGCGAGATTCACGAACAACTCTCCACGGAGCTGAACAAGCGCGGGATCACGGTGGAGCAGGTCCTGCTGCGCGACATCCAATTGCCGGCGGCCTTGAAGGCGTCGATTGAGACCAAGCAGCAGGCGGAGCAGGAGTCGCTGGCGATGTCGTTCCGGCTGCAAAAGGAAAAGCAGGAAGCGGAGCGCAAGCGCATCGAGGCGGCCGGCGTACGCGATTTCCAGCAGATCGTGTCGCAGGGGATCAGCCCGGCGCTGCTGGAGTGGAAAGGGATCGAAGCCACCGAGGCGCTGGCGAAGAGCCAGAACACCAAGATCGTGGTGATGGGCAACAGCAAGAATGGATTGCCGATCATCCTCGGGCACCAGTAGAAAAGGTTATCGGTTATCGGTTTTCAGTATTGGTCGCGCCGCCTGGGCAGGAGCGCGCGGAAGACCATGTTGACCAGCATGAGCACGATGGCGCCGACGAAAGCCGCGCCGAATCCGCTGATGCGGAATCCGGGCACAAAGGCGGTGGCGAACCACAGCATCAGCGCGTTGATGACGATCCAGAAGATGCCGAGCGTGAGGATGGTCAGCGGGAGCGTAATCAGCTTCAGCAAGGCGCCGAGCGTGGCGTTGATCAGGCCGATGATGACGGCGGCCCATAGCGCCGTCGTGAGGCCGCGCACGTAGAAGCCGGGAACCACGCGGGCGACGATCAGCAGGGCGAGCGCGCTGAGGATCCAGTTGAGGAGTAGACGCAGCATAGGTCGATTTGCCGATTTGCCGATTTGCTGATTGGGTGATTTGCATCGCAATCGGCAAATCAGTAAATCACCCAATCAATTTCGGAAGGGAATTGTACGCGCCTCGGCCCGGGCGCGCTAGCGCGGTTGCAGAGTTGGTGTAGCCAGCAGGGATCCCTCGACTCGGGTTTCCCGCGCTGGAAAAAACGCGCGGGAGCCCTCCCTCGCTCGGGATGACATCGGCTACATAAAAAGTGAAACTGCTCTAGCGCTGGCTGAGGTTGCGGCCGGCGGCGAGCATGGCAATGGATTTCTCCAGCCGGCGGGCGCGCGGTCCTGCGTGCCCGGCAGTCCGCATAGAAATTAGCGGAAACGGAAAAGGCCACACGCTATTGACGTGTGGCCTTTATTTAATCCGGCAACGACCTACTCTCCCACACACTTTCGCGTGCAGTACAATCGGCCCTGCGGGGCTTAACTTCCGTGTTCGGGATGGGAACGGGTGGAGCCCCCGCGGTGTGATCGCCGGAAACTTGCGGGCGAAGAGATCCTTCGCGGCCTTGCCGCTCAGGATTTCGGCTCGCGGCTCAGACGCCGCGAAATCGCCTCAAGATTTCAAAGAGCGTGAGGGCGATGCCTCACAACTGAATAGATTGGGATTTACATTAGAAGGATTTGCGGCGCGGAAGCCTCAGACATCGCTTCAGGTCAGCCAGGTTCGACCGAGGGCTGAACGCTGACGGCTGAGGACTTCAACTGCACCGGGTAAATTTTATGGTCAAGCCGAACGGGCGATTAGTACTGGTAAGCTACACGCCTTACGGCGCTTCCACCCCCAGCCTATCAAACACGTAGTCTTCGTGTGCCCTTCTTGACCCTTACGGGTTGGGAGATCTCATCTTGGGGAGTGCTTCCCGCTTATATGCCTTCAGCGGTTATCACAACCGAACTTCGCTACCCAGCCGTGCCATTGGCATGACAGCTGGAACACAAGAGGTTCGTCCATCCCGGTCCTCTCGTACTAAGGACAGGCCCCCTCAAATCTCCTTCGCCCACATCAGATAGGGACCGAACTGTCTCGCGACGTTCTGAACCCAGCTCACGTACCGCTTTAATAGGCGAACAGCCTAACCCTTGGAACCTTCTACAGCTCCAGGATGCGATGAGCCGACATCGA